>NZ_QEYQ01000002.1:0-912764 GCF_024031555.1 Pseudomonas sp. G11-1
GCTGCACCGCTTGACACATCGGCCTGGAACGCTGCTGCTGTTCCGGGCCAGGGAGGCGCATTCTACAGGAGTCATACCCCGTGTCAACGCCTTCCTGAAAATCCTTTCTCACCCTGAAAAAGCGATGCTGCCGGCCTCTTCAGTGAGCGGCGCATTCTACGCCGTTTCGCTTGTCTGTCAATAGCGTAGCGCTAAATTGATAGATCTACCCAAGTGGGCGCATGATCGCTGGCTTTTGGCTCATCGCGCACCCAGAGATCCACCCCGCCGCCGGTCAATCGCTCAGTCAACTGCGGACTCAGTAACAAGTGATCTATCCGCAACCCCGAGTTGGTTTTCCAATGCTGGCGAAAATAGTCCCAAAAGGTGTAGATACGCTGACCTGGATAGAGACTGTCCAGCGCATCGGTCCAGCCACGCCCCAATAAGCGCTGGTAGCACTCGCGGGTTTCTGGCTGAAGCAGCGCGTCATTTTTCCAGGAGCGGGGATTGTAGATATCGGCATCCGTCGGCACTACATTGTAGTCGCCTGCCAGCACCACTGGGTGCCCCGCCTCGAGCAAAGAGTCAGCATGCTCAATCAACCTATTGAACCAGGCAAGCTTGTAGTCGAACTTAGGGCCTGGCTGCGGATTACCATTGGGCAGGTAAAGGCAGCCTACGATCACCCCTTCCACTACCGCTTCTATATAGCGGCTCTGCCCCGGGTCAGGATCACCTGGCAACCCGCGCCGACTTAATAGAGGCTCAACTCCCCTGGCCAGTATTGCCACGCCATTCCAGGATTTCTGGCCGTGCCATACCGCCTCATACCCCGCCTCGCGGATAGCATCAACGGGGAAGACATCGTCTGCCGCTTTCAGCTCCTGCAGGCATACGATTTCCGGCTTCTCGCGCGATAGCCACTGCAACAGAGCCGGCAAGCGGGCACGAATGCCATTGATGTTGAATGTCGCTATCTTGAGGGTGCGCATCGCCCTTCACCTTGAATCATGCTTCTAGGTATCGGAACGAGAAGACCGCGCTTTAGTTCCTTCAATGACCATGCCCCCTAACGGAACCGCGCAAAACCAAGCTGCATCGCGCGAATAAAAATCGGAAGGGACATCGCAAGAGACACCGATTATCTACCGGCCAGGATTGAGAGAATTCGCGAATAATCGGGCATAAAAAAACCCAAGCATGAATGCTTGGGTTTTTAGGGATTTTTGGTCGGGACGGAGTGATTCGAACACTCGACCCCTTGCACCCCATGCAAGTGCGCTACCAGGCTGCGCTACGCCCCGATCATGCTTTGCGGTTCCTGCCAAAGCGGGACGAACTATACATTAACTAACTGAAATGCGAAAGGTTTTTTTCACGCTTTAGCTTATTTTGTCTTCAATACCTGCAGCACTTCTTCCAGCTCGGCGATGGTCTGCCGGATGAGCTGTTTGTAATGACTACCATCGTCCTTGGCTTCATCACCAGAGAGTCTTTGGCGGGCGCCACCGATGGTGAAACCCTGATCATAAAGCAATGCTCGGATCTGACGAATCATCAACACATCCTGGCGCTGATAGTAACGGCGATTACCGCGACGCTTGACCGGTGACAGCTGCGGAAACTCCTGCTCCCAGTAGCGCAGCACGTGTGGTTTGACGGCACAGAGCTCGCTAACCTCACCGATAGTGAAGTAGCGCTTTCCCGGGATTGCCGGCAGTTCGTTGTTATGGCTGGGTTCCAGCATAGGCTTCTACTCGGGCCTTGAGTTTCTGACCGGGGCGGAAGGTGACCACGCGCCGGGCCGTTATAGGTATTTCTTCGCCGGTCTTGGGATTGCGACCAGGGCGCTGACGCTTGTCGCGCAGGTCAAAATTGCCAAAACCGGACAATTTGACCTGCTCGTTGCTTTCCAGCGCATTGCGGATCTCTTCAAAAAACAGTTCTACCAGCTCCTTGGCTTCACGCTTGTTGAAGCCAAGCTCCTCGTAGAGACGTTCCGCCATTTCTGCTTTTGTCAGAGCCCCCATAGCAATCCTATTTCCGTAGTGTGGCGTTGAACCTTTGCTCCAATGACCCGAGCACCTTGTCCATAACTGCATTCACTTCTTCGTCAGTAAGAGTGCGCGATGAATGCTGTAAGGTCAAGCCGATTGCCAGACTTTTACTTTGGGGATCAATACCTTTCCCTTCATATACATCAAAGAGCCTGAGGTTTTTCAGGAACTCACCGGCCTGCTCGCGGATATCCGCCATCAGGTCGCCGGCAGCGACTCCCTTATCCACCAGGACCGCGATATCACGTCTGACTTCAGGGAAGCGGGAGAGTTCGCTGAAGCGCGGCAGCCGGCCTTCGACGATATTCTCCAGGCTCAACTCGAAGGCAAATACCGGACCTTGCAGGTCCAGCTCAGTTACCAGTTGCGGGTGCAGTGCGCCGAGCCAACCGGCAACCTTGCCGTCACGCATGATGCGCGCGCACTGACCCGGATGCAGCGCGGGGTGTTCCGACGGCTCGAAGTCAAAGGATGCCAGCGCGCCCCCCTGCCCCAGCACCGCCTCGACATCGCCCTTCACATCGTGAAAGTCCAGCTTGTCGCTACTATTAGCCCAGCCTTCGGGCAGTCGCGAACCACAGGCGATGCCTGACAACATGGGCTCCTGCAGCAACTCGCCGTTCGCTTGGGGCACGAAGCGCAGGCCACTCTCGAACAAGCGAACCCGTGATTGCTGGCGGTTCTGGTTATGCTGCACCGCTTTGCTCAGGCCCGGCCACAGGGAAGTACGCATGACTGCCATGTCGCTGGAGATGGGGTTGGCCAGCGCCAGGGGCTCACTTTGCGGATCAAACAGTTTGTTCAGGCCCGGCTCGACAAAACTGTAGGTGATCGCTTCCTGGTATCCACGCGCGACCAACAGACGCCGCAGAATCGGCAGCTCACCTCGAGTTTCCGGCTTGGCGGTGAGGCTCAATGCAGCAGTCGGAGCGCTGACCGGCAGGCGGTTGTAGCCATACAGGCGGGCCAGCTCTTCGATCAGATCGATTTCCAGCGAAATATCGAAGCGGTGGCTGGGTACATCCACCTGCCACTCGTCTTCGCCCCTGGCCGCGATCACCAATTCCAGGCCGCAGAGATAGGCTTCGACTTCCGCTGGGGCGATCTCCAACCCAAGCATCTGCGTCACACGCTCGTTACGCAAGGTGATACTTACCGGCTTCGGCAGGTATGCCGGCTCGACCGCTTCCACGACCGGGCCAGCTTCGCCACCCACGATATCCAGCAACAGCGCAGTAGCGCGCTCAGCCGCTTCACGCTGCAATTGCCAGTCGACACCACGCTCATAACGATGGGAGGCATCGGTATGCAAACCGTAGTTGCGGGCCTTGCCGGCGATCGCAATATTGTCGAAGAAAGCGCTTTCCAGGAACAGGTCGGTAGTGCTGTCATTGACACCACTGTGCTCACCACCCATGACGCCAGCCATGGCAAGGGGGCGTTCATGATCGGCAATCACCAGCGTATCGCTGCGCAGACTGATTTCCTGGCCGTCGAGCAGCACCAGCTTCTCACCCTCCTCGGCCATGCGCACCCGGATGCCACCGCGAATCTGCGCCAGATCGAAGGCATGCAGCGGCTGGCCCAGCTCCAGCATGACGTAGTTGGTGATATCCACTACAGCATCAATGCTGCGAATATCGCTACGGCGCAGGCGCTCGACCATCCACAACGGTGTCGGGCGAGAAAGGTCGACATTGCGAATGACACGACCGATATAACGCGGGCAAGCTGCGGGAGCCAAAAGCTCGACCGGGCGGGTCTCATCATGACTGGCGGAGACGGCATCGGTTACCGGGCGGCTGACCGGCGCTGCGTAGTTAGCGCCCACTTCGCGGGCCAGACCAGCGATGGACAAGCAGTCGCCACGGTTAGGCGTCAGGTCGACCTCGATGATCGCATCATCCAGGCCCAGATATTCACGCACATCATGGCCAACCGGAGCATCGGTGGGCAACTCGAACAGGCCGTCGTGATCGTCCGACAGCTTGAGCTCGGATGCCGAGCACAGCATACCGAAGGATTCGACGCCACGCAGCTTGGCCTTCTTGATCTTGAAGTCGTCGCCGAGCACGGCACCAACCATGGCGAAGGGAATCTTGATGCCAGCACGGGCGTTTGGCGCACCGCACACCACCTGGAATTCCTCGCTGCCGTTACTGACACGGCAGACACGCAGCTTGTCCGCATCGGGATGCTGCTCGGCGGCTAGAATCTCCCCCACCACCACGCCGCTGAACACACCGGCAGCCGGCGTTACGCTGTCCACTTCGAGACCAGCCATGGACAGGCGCGCGACCAGATCGTCTCGGGAAACCTCCGGATTCACCCAGCTGCGCAGCCACTGTTCACTGAATTTCATGTTCTCTTCCTGCTATCAAAGGTTGCGATTACGGTGTCAGCGAAACTGGGCCAGGAAGCGCAGGTCGTTGTCGAAGAACAGGCGCAGATCGTTCACGCCGTAACGCAGCATGGCCAGGCGCTCGACGCCCATGCCGAAGGCAAAGCCCTGAAACTGCTCGGGATCGATACCCGAGGAGTGGAATACATTGGGGTGCACCATGCCGCAGCCCATGACTTCCAGCCAGCCGGTCTGCTTGCATACCCGGCAACCGCAGCCGCTGCACATCACGCACTGGATATCGACCTCGGCGGACGGCTCGGTGAAGGGAAAGAATGACGGCCGGAAACGCACCTTCAGGTCTTTCTCGAAAAACACCTGCAGAAACTCGGCAATGGTGCCTTTCAGATCGGCGAAGCTGACCTTGCGATCAACCAGCAGGCCTTCGACCTGATGGAACATCGGCGAATGGGTCAGATCTGAATCGCAACGATAGACGCGGCCGGGGCAAACGATACGAATCGGCGGCTCCTGGCTTTCCATGGTACGCACCTGCACTGGCGAGGTGTGGGTGCGCAACAGGGTGTTGGCGTTGAAATAGAAGGTATCGTGCATCGCCCGAGCCGGGTGATGACCGGGAATATTGAGCGCCTCGAAGTTGTGGTAATCATCTTCCACTTCAGGGCCTTCCGCGACGGCGTAGCCAATGCGGGAAAAGAACTCTTCAATCCGCTCCATGGTCCGGGTGACCGGATGCAATCCGCCGCTGGCCTGGCCGCGGCCAGGGAGGGTCACATCGACCCGCTCCGCAGCAAGACGGGCATTCAGCGCTGCCGCTTCCATGCTGGTCTTGCGAGCATTCAGTGCTGTCTGCACCTGCTCCTTGGCTTCATTGACCATGGCGCCTACTTTGGGGCGCTCTTCGGCAGGGATATTGCCCAGGGTCTTCATCACCTGGGTAAGCTCGCCCTTCTTGCCAAGATACTGGACGCGAAGCTGCTCCAGCGCATTGACATCAGCCGCCTGCTGCACGGCCTCCAGGGCCTGGGAGACCAGCGCGTCTAGGTTTTCCATTTCACACTCCAGAAACAAAAATAGGGGAAGAGCGATGAGGCTCTTCCCCTATTAATGACGTTGCCAACCGGCACACGAGGCGCCGGTGATTGTCGTAACGAGGGCTTAAGCCAGGCTAGCCTTTGCTTTTTCGACAATCGCGGTAAACGCCGCTTTTTCGTTCACAGCCAGATCGGCCAGAACCTTACGGTCGATTTCAACGGATGCCTTTTTCAGGCCAGCAATCAGACGGCTGTAGGACATGCCATTCTGACGAGCACCGGCGTTGATACGGGCAATCCACAGAGCACGGAACTGACGCTTGCGCTGCTTGCGGTCACGATAGGCGTACTGACCTGCCTTGATGACCGCCTGCTTGGCAACCCGGAATACACGCGAACGCGCACCGTAGTAACCTTTGGCGAGTTTCAGAATCTTCTTGTGACGCTTGCGCGCCATTACACCACGCTTAACACGAGCCATTCTTTAAATCCTCAACCTTGATTAACGGAGGCGCAACATACGTTCAACCTTCTGGACATCTGCAGCATTGAGCTGAGAAGTACCACGCAGTTGACGCTTACGCTTGGTGCTCATCTTGGTCAGGATGTGGCTTTTGAAAGCGTGCTTGTGCTTGATGCCACTGCCAGTCACTTTAAAGCGCTTGGCGGCACCGCTCTTGGTTTTCATCTTTGCCATGTTCAGGTACTCCAAATAGAGTGGATAAGATAATCACAAGGCCTGGCGTTGCCCTGGAGATTACTTTTTCTTCTTGGGTGCTAGGACCATCATCAATTGACGACCTTCCATTTTCGGGTGCTGTTCAACGGTGCCGTATTCGGCGAGATCGGCTTCGACCCGCTTCAACAACTCCATGCCCAGCTCCTGATGAGCCATTTCGCGGCCGCGGAATCGCAGGGATACCTTGGCTTTGTCACCCTCACTAAGGAACTTGATAAGGTTGCGTAGCTTGACCTTATAGTCCCCTTCTTCCGTCCCTGGACGAAACTTGATTTCCTTGATCTGAATGATCTTCTGATTCTTCCGGGCAGCAGCCTGCTGCTTCTTCTTTTCGAAGATGTGCTTGCCGTAATCCATGATTCGGCAAACAGGCGGCTCTGCATCGGGGGAGATTTCAACCAGGTCGAGCTTGGCCTCATCAGCGGCGGCCATGGCTTCCTGAATGGACACGATACCGATTTGTTCACCTTCGGCGCCGATCAGGCGCACTTCGCGCGCCGTGATGTTTTCGTTGATCGGCGGGCGCTGTGCGGCTCTTTTGTCTTGTCTCATCTCGCGTTTAATCTTTATTGCTCCGAATTCGGGCGGCCTCGTTGTGCGACGGCGCGGGCAAGGAAATCGGAGAACTCGGCAATTGTCATCGTACCCAGATCTTTTCCCTCCCGCGTGCGCACGGCCACAGTGTGCGATTCGACTTCCCGGTCGCCGATTACCAGCAGATAGGGAGTCTTGTGCAAAGTATGCTCGCGGATTTTAAAGCCGATCTTCTCGTTTCTCAAGTCCGCAACAGCGCGATATCCCATTTCATTGAGAGATTTCTCAACTTCCTGGGAAAATTGCGCCTGATTATCGGTGATATTCAGCACCGCTACCTGGGTCGGTGCAAGCCACGCCGGGAAGTCACCAGCGTAGTGCTCGATCAGAATACCGATGAAGCGCTCGAACGAACCAAGAATGGCACGATGCAGCATAACCGGCGTCTTGCGCGCACCATCTTCGGCGACATACTGCGCGCCCAGACGGCCCGGCAGCATGAAATCAAGCTGCAGGGTACCACACTGCCAGACCCGACCCAGGCAGTCGCGCAGCGAAAACTCGATCTTCGGACCGTAGAAAGCGCCTTCACCGGGTTGCAGATCCCACTTGAGACCTGCCTCGTTCAGCGCCTCTTCCAATCCCCGCTCCGCCTGATCCCAGTCGGCATCATCACCCATCCGATCTTCCGGACGAGTGGACAGCTTCAGCTCGACGTCATCGAAGCCAAAATCGCGATAGACCTGCAAGGTCAGAGCAATAAAGTCGGCCGCCTCGGCCTTGACCTGCTCATCGGTACAGAAAATGTGCGCATCATCCTGAGTGAACCCGCGCACCCGCATCAAACCATGCAGCGAACCAGACGGCTCGTTACGATGACAGGAGCCGAACTCAGCCAGACGCAACGGCAGCTCACGGTAGCTCTTCAGCCCCTGATTGAACACCTGAATGTGGCACGGGCAGTTCATCGGCTTGATCGCGTAATCGCGGCTTTCCGACTCGGTAGTAAACATGTTCGCCGAGTAATGTTCCCAGTGTCCGGAACGCTCCCACAGCACCCGATCCACCACCTGAGGCGTGCGAATCTCGCGGTAGCCAGCGTCACGCTGGAGCTTGCGCATGTATTGCTCAAGGACCTGATAGACAGTCCAGCCGTTCGGATGCCAGAACACCATGCCCGGCGCTTCTTCCTGGGTATGGAATAGATTCAGGCGCTTGCCGATTTTGCGATGATCGCGCTTTTCGGCTTCTTCGATTCGCGTGATATAGGCAGCCAGCTGCTTCTTGTCCGCCCACGCAGTACCGTAGATACGCTGCAGCTGCTCGTTCTTGGCATCGCCGCGCCAATAGGCGCCGGAAATGCGGGTCAGCTGGAAAGCCTTGAGAAAACGGGTATTGGGCACGTGAGGGCCACGGCACATGTCGACATATTCTTCGTGATAGTACAGGCCCATGGCTTTCTCATCGGGCATGTCTTCGACCAGGCGCAGCTTGTAATCCTCGCCTCGCTCGCTAAATACCTGAATCACTTCATCACGCGGCGTCATTTTCTTGATGACATCGTACTCAGTAGCGATCAGCTCGCGCATGCGCTTCTCGATGGCCGCCATATCTTCTGGCGTAAAGCCGCGCTCGTAGGCGATGTCGTAATAGAAGCCTTCATCGATGACCGGCCCGATCACCATCTTCGCGGTGGGATACAATTGTTTGACCGCGTGCCCGACCAGGTGAGCGCAGGAGTGACGGATGATCTCCAGCCCCTCTTCGTCTTTCGGCGTAATGATCTGCAGACTGGCATCCTGATCGATGACGTCACAGGCATCTACCAGGCGACCGTCGACCTTGCCCGCCACAGTGGCCTTGGCCAGGCCGGCGCCGATGGACTGTGCCACCTCGGTCACGCTTACGGGATGATCAAAAGTACGCTGACTGCCGTCAGGAAGAGTAATGATGGGCATGAACCGCTCCTTCTCAGTGGTGACCGCTACGTAAGGCCACATGATGGAAATAGCCGGCCGGGATGACTGCTGCAGCCCGTTCGGCGTAGAAATAAAAAAGCCCGATCACAGGGTGATCGGGCTTTGATTTGGTAGGCACGATTGGATTCGAACCAACGACCCCCACCATGTCAAGGTGGTGCTCTAACCAACTGAGCTACGTGCCTGCGATGGAGGCGAACTATACGGACCACCCTCGCACCCGTCAACCCCTAAGTTACTGAAAAAGTGCAAAAACCTCGACACTCCCTCAGACGTTGACCAACTGCTTGCGCAGCTGCTGTATGTCATCACGCAGCTGTGCCGCGGCCTCGAATTCGAGATCCCGGGCGTGCTGGTACATCTTCTCTTCCAACTGGCGAATGCGCTTGGTGATTTCCGCCGGCGAGCGCAGTTTCTCGGCACCATAGCCGGCGGCATCTTCTGCAGCCTTGAGCTGACGCCGCTTGTTCGAGCGACTGCCAGGCACCACTGCGCCTTCCAGGATATCCTGCACACTCTTGACCACCCCTTTGGGAGTGATGCCGTGCTCCAGGTTGAAACTGATCTGCTTGGCGCGGCGGCGCTCGGTTTCGCCGATGGCGCGCTCCATTGAGCCGGTGATGCGGTCGGCATAAAGGATGGCCTTGCCATTCAGGTTCCGCGCTGCCCGCCCGATGGTCTGAATCAACGAGCGCTCGGAGCGGAGGAAGCCCTCCTTGTCCGCATCCAGAATAGCGACAAGAGAAACTTCAGGCATATCAAGACCTTCACGCAACAAGTTAATGCCAACCAACACATCAAAACCACCAATGCGCAGGTCGCGGATGATCTCGACACGCTCCACCGTATCGATATCCGAATGCAGATAGCGCACTCGCACACCATGATCGGCCAGATAGTCAGTGAGATCTTCGGCCATGCGCTTGGTCAAGGTAGTCACCAGCACCCGATCGCCTTGGGCGACCCGCAAGCCGATTTCCGACAACAAATCGTCCACCTGGGTCGTGGCCGGTCGCACCTCAATCAGGGGATCGACCAGCCCGGTCGGTCGCACCACCTGCTCTACCACCCGACCGGCATGGGTTTCTTCGTAGGGCCCAGGGGTGGCGGAGACAAAGATGGCCTGGGGCGAAATCGCTTCCCATTCATCGAAGCGCATGGGCCGGTTGTCCAGCGCCGATGGAAGCCGGAAGCCATATTCCACCAGCGTTTCCTTACGTGAGCGGTCGCCCTTGTACATGGCGCCGACCTGAGGCACCGACACGTGGGACTCGTCGATCACCAGCAAGGCGTTGGCCGGCAGATAATCAAACAGGGTGGGTGGCGCCTCCCCCTGTGGTCGCCCAGACAGATAGCGTGAATAGTTCTCGATGCCGTTGCAGTAACCCAGCTCCATGATCATTTCCATATCGAAGCGGGTCCGCTGTTCCAGGCGCTGGGCCTCGACCAGTTTGTTCTGACTGTTGAGCACCTCCAGGCGCTCCTTGAGTTCAACCTTGATTTCCTCTACCGCCTCCAGCAACTTCTCTCGTGGCGTCACATAATGTGATTTAGGATAGATAGTTACACGCGGAACCTTACGTAAAACCTCTCCAGTAAGCGGATCAAAGAAACTGATGGTTTCCACCGTATCGTCGAACAGCTCGATGCGGATCGCCTCCAGGTCAGATTCGGCGGGGTAAACATCGATCACATCCCCGCGCACCCGATAGGTGGCGCGCGACAGCTCCATATCGTTGCGCGTGTACTGCAGCTCTGCCAGGCGACGCAACATGGTGCGCTGGTCGAGGATATCGCCCCGATCGATATGCAGCACCATGCGCAGATAGGATTCGGGGTCGCCCAAGCCGTAGATAGCCGACACGGTGGCCACGATGATTGCATCCGACCGCTCCATCAGTGCCTTGGTCGCGGACAGACGCATCTGCTCGATATGGTCATTGATCGAAGCATCCTTCTCGATGAAGGTATCTGACGCCGGCACGTAGGCCTCGGGTTGGTAGTAGTCGTAGTAGGAAACGAAGTACTCCACCGCATTGTTCGGGAAGAACTCGCGGAACTCGCCATACAACTGCGCGGCCAGCGTCTTGTTCGGCGCCATGATGATGCTCGGGCGCTGCATCCGCTGGATGACATTGGCGATGGTGAAGGTCTTCCCCGACCCGGTCACCCCGAGCAGCGTCTGGTGAGACAGGCCGGCTTCCAGCCCTTCTACCAACTGCTCAATGGCTACCGGCTGGTCACCAGCGGGCTTGAAACGGGTTTGCAGATTGAATTGGTTCATGACGAAACGGCACCGCGAATGGACAGACAGCCATAATCATAGCATTGCCCACTGCATGGTCTGTTCTCGTTTCAAACACCACTGACCGGGACCGCGCGCACTCGCACCGCGCCCCAGTCTCTGTTTATAATAGTCGGCCGCCTGCGGCACAGCCCGACGCTTACATTCACCTGTTTCGAGTCTGCCCATATCATGAGTCTGTTTTCCCCCGTAGAAATGGCGCCACGCGATCCCATCCTTGGCCTGAACGAAGCCTTCAATGCCGATCCGCGTACAGAAAAAGTCAATCTGGGCGTCGGCGTCTATTACGACGAGAACGGTAAGGTTCCCCTCCTCCGCGCAGTACAGGCGGCAGAAGAGGCGCGGGTTGCCGAGCACGCTGCCCGCACCTACCTCCCCATGGAGGGTCTGGCACCTTACGATCTTGCTGTACAGAAACTGCTGCTGGGTGCCGATTCAGCACTGCTGGCCTCCGGTCGCCTGGTCACGGCCCAGTCGCTGGGCGGCACCGGCGCACTGAAGCTGGGCGCGGACTTCCTGTATCGCCAGGCAGGCAAACGTCTGGTCGCGATCAGTGATCCGAGCTGGGAAAACCATCGCTCGCTGTTCGAAACCGCAGGCTACGAGGTGGTGACCTATCCCTATTATGATCCGGCCACCCACGGGCTGAATCTCCAGGGCATGCTGCAAGGGATCGAAGCCTTGCCTGAAGGCAGCGTGGTGCTGCTGCATGCGTGCTGCCACAACCCGACCGGGGTGGACCTCAGCGCGGATCAATGGAAGCAGGTGATCGACGTTGTCCGCAAGTGCAACCATGTGCCCTTCCTGGACATCGCCTATCAGGGCTTTGGCGACAATCTGGAAGACGACGCACTGGCAGTGCGCCTGTTCGCCGAGGCCGGCCTGCCCTGTCTGATCGCCAGCTCTTTCTCCAAATCCTTTTCACTGTACGGCGAGCGCGTCGGCGCACTGACACTGATCACAGAAACGCCCGAAGAAGGCGAACGGGTACTATCCCAGCTCAAGCGTGTCATTCGCACCAATTATTCCAACCCGCCGACCCATGGCGCCAAGGTAGTGGCCGCGGTATTGAACAATGCCGAACTGTATGCCATGTGGGTTGAAGAGCTGGCCGAGATGCGTGTACGCATCAAGCAGATGCGCCACGCCCTGGCTGACAAGCTTCGTGCCGCCGGCGTCCAGCAGGATGTCAGCTTCATCGAACAGCAGCGCGGCATGTTCTCCTACTCCGGCCTGAGTCGCGAACAGGTCGCGCGCCTGGCCGAAGAGTCCGCCATTTACGCGGTCGGCAGCGGCCGCATCTGCGTGGCCGCGCTCAACCATGGCAATATTGATCTGGTCGCCAACGCCATGGCCAAGGTGATGCTCGAAGGCTGAAGCAAACCTCCGCGCACTTATTGAAAAGTGGTTCAAGGTATTGACTTGGATGATATTTTTGGTAAAGTGCGCGCATCCGTTCCGCGATAGCTCAGTTGGTAGAGCAAATGACTGTTAATCATTGGGTCCCAGGTTCGAGTCCTGGTCGCGGAGCCAAATCAAGAAGAACCCGGCGAATTGCCGGGTTTTTTATTGCCTGCAGAAAAGCCTCATTCCGGTGCGCAATCGATATGTACCCGGACCCGAATGATCTCCCGCGTGAACTCATGGGTCAGCACTACCTCCTCGCCCGGCTGCAGGCGTACTCTGCGCGGTAGCGGCCGCTCGGGGCCATTGACGAAGGTGGCTTGGCAACGCAGCGGCACAGTAGCCTGACTGGTCAGCTTGAGCGCAGCAATATTGCCCAGATCGGTGCTGCTCACCGACACCTCGTCTGCGCCAGGGCCCAGCTTCACATCGATGGGAAATGCCTCGGCGAACACTGGTGGCGCCAGGGCTATCCCGATGGCCAGCAAAAGTTGGTACATTTGCTTCCTCGTCTCAACGATATCTCATTCATCACCATAGGCCAGAGGTTCCATCGATGAAAGCACCACGCGTCACCCTGGAACAATGGCGCACCCTGCAAGCCGTCGTCGATCATGGCGGCTTCGCTCAGGCTGCCGAGGCCCTGCATCGCTCGCAGTCTTCGGTCAGCTACACGGTTGCCCGCATGCAGGAGCAGCTCGGTGTACCGCTGCTGGAGATTGCCGGGCGCAAAGCCGTGCTGACCGAAGCCGGAGCCGCCCTGCTGCGGCGCTCGCGCAACCTGCTCAAGGAAGCCAGTCAGCTGGAAGAGCTGGCCTGGAACATGGACCAGGGCTGGGAAGCCGAAGTGCAGTTGGTGGTCGATGCCGCATACCCCACCCAGCGTCTGGCCGGAGCGCTGAAGGCGTTTATGCCGCAGAGCAAGGGCTGCCGGGTGCAGCTGCGTGAAGAGGTGCTTTCCGGGGTGGAAGAGTGCTTGCATGATGGCACTGCCGATCTGGCCATTTCCGGTATTAACATCGCGGGCTACCTACCCCATCAGCTTGATGATATCGAGTTCGTGGCCGTAGCCCATCCAGAGCATCCCCTGCATCGGCTTGGCCGGACGTTGACCCACAACGATCTGCAATCCCACCTGCAGGTCGTGATCCGGGATTCGGGAAGGCGTCAGCCACGCGATGCTGGCTGGCTCGGAGCTGAACAACGCTGGACAGTGACCAACCTGAACACTGCCAGCCAGTTGGTGATGCAAGGGTTGGGCTTCGCCTGGTTTCCCGAGCATGCCATCGCCGAGCAACTGACCCGCGGCAGCTTGAAAGCATTGCCCCTGGTCCAGGGCGGCCGCCGCGCGGCCAACATGTTTCTTTTTGCAAACAAGGACAAGCCCCTGGGGCCTGCCACACGCATATTGGCCGACCTGATCATCGAGCACTCCCAACGCTGACTAGCGCACCCAGGGCCGTTGTGTCCGGCTTCGGTTGTGCTTACACTCGATGCCCTCTGAATTCCCAATGGCGCCCCTGCGCCTTTCCTTTTCGATGGAGATAAGCATGCTCAAGAAACTGATCGGAACCTGCGCGCTGCTGTTGGCCAGCACTGCTGTCCTGGCGGATAACCCGCGGGTGCTGCTGAATACCAGTCATGGCGATATCGAACTGGAACTGAACGCGGAAGCGGCGCCTATCTCCGTGGAGAATTTTCTGCGTTATGCTGACGCCGGCCACTACGACGGCCTGATCTTCCATCGCGTCATCCCCGGCTTCATGATTCAGGGTGGTGGCTTCGATGCCAACATGCGTCAGCGTGCCGTTGGCCAACCGATCAAGAACGAGGCTGATAATGGGCTGAAGAATGACCGCTACACCGTTGCCATGGCCCGCACCCAGGTGCGCGATAGCGCCACCAGCCAGTTCTTCATCAATCTCACCAGCAATGACTTCCTGAACCACGGCAGCCGCGACTTCGGCTATGCGGTTTTCGGCAAGGTTGTCGCTGGCGAGCATGTGGTTGAAACCATTGCCAAGGTACCGACCGGCAACCAGGGCGGACACCAGAACGTGCCGCAGAACCCGGTCACCATCATCAGCGCCAAGCGGGTCGGAACCGCGGAATAGGTCTCTCGGCAAGCCCCTGGAAAGCGCAGAAGGTCTTCAGGGGCGGCCTTCCCGACGATAGGGAAGATAGTTCATCGCGTCTTGCTGGTAGGCGCGAATACCGTCACGCTCCTGCAGCAGAAAATCCGCTACCGCCTCATGCAAGCCAGGCTGCATTCGGTGCCAAGATTGAGTCAATACCGGTTCAAACCCACGCAACAGCTTGTGCTCGCCCTGGGCACCGGCATCGAAACGGCTCAACCCCTCGGCAATACAACGCTCCATGCCCTGATAGAAACAGGTCTCGAAATGCAGTCGGTCATACTCCTCCAGGCAGCCCCAATAACGGCCGTATAGCGTATCACCGCCCACCAGAAACAGCGCCGCAGCAACCTCCCGATCCGCCTCCCTGGCGAACACCAACCGCACCGACTCCGCCATGCCTGCCGACAGTGACTCGAAGAAAGCGCTATTAAGGTAAGGATGACGCCCGCGCTTGAGGTAAGTCGCTGCATAGAATGGATAGAACCGCTCCCAGTCGGAGCTGCTGATTTCATTCCCGCAGCGCCAATCGAACTCGATGCCCTGCGCCGCCACACTCTGGCGTTCCTTACGGAAATTCTTGCGCTTGCGCGAGCTGCAGGCGATCAGAAAATCATCGAAGCAAGCATAACCGCGATTGACCCAGTGGAATTGACAGCCCAGCCGCTGAAGCCAACCGGCCGCTTCCAGAGCAGCGTTTTCCTGGCCATCATTGAACAGCAGATGCGCTCCGCTGATCCGGCCGGCAGCTACTTCCCGATTGAGCCAGCTGATCACCAATCCACGACTGTCAGCACAGCGTGCCACCAGGCGTGGCCCCTGAATAGGAGAAAAAGGAATGGCGGCCGTCAGCTTGGGATAATAACGCTGCCCTGCCCGCTCCCAGGCGTCAGCCCACTGGAAGTCGAATACATATTCGCCCCAGGAGTGGTGTTTGCGATACAGCGGCAATAACGCCTGAAGGCTGCCATCAGGGTTTTCCACCACCAGATGGGAAGGCTCCCAGCCCTGCTCCGGGCTCACCGACCCGCTGTGCTCAAGCGCATGAAGAAAGGCGTGGCGAAGAAAAGGATAATCGGTGCTCAGCAGAGCATCCCAGGCTGATGCGGAAATGTCGCTTATGTGGCTCAACTGACGTATGTGCATGGCGACAAGCATGCCACAGGGAGAGGATGGGCGGGAGGCCGGAATGCCTCCCGCGCGGGGCTATCTTACTGTTGCGCCCATTCAAGGAAGGTGGCGCGGCTGTCTTCGCTGAGCAGCTGCCACATCTGTTGCAGCGTGGTCAGCGTAGCGTCGTTATGCGGCAAGGTCTCACGGGCTGCAGCGCTCGGCATAGGTGCAATAACCTGTTGTGCCCGAGCCGTGTGAACCGCAGGAGCATTGGCCGGCGTCGCACCCAAAGGAGCTACCGTAGTTTGTTCAGCAACCGCAGTGGAACCACCGAGTAAATTGTTGACCAGTGACGTGTTACGCTGACCAGCGATTGCTGCATATCGCTCACCGGTGCGGGTATTCACCGCCCAGGCATTGAACTCGTTTTCGAAGTCCTTGGCTTCCTGCAGACCTTGCGGCCGGTCGAAGTCCAGCTCCCACAGCTCACCACCTTGACCATCAATGGTAAAGATCACGCTGCGCCCACGCACGACTTCATGATTGATACCACCATCGATATCGAAGCCATTCTTGTAGAAGGCGCTGACCTGATAAGCCCCCGGCTGAAGCTCCAGGCGCTTGTCCGCGGTCCCAAAGCTCCAGTTGGCAGCGGGAAGCTGCTGACCGTTGATAGTCTGCACTTCGAGTTCGTTGGGCACCACTACGGTGAGCACCTGGCCGGCGGATAACGGCGAACCGGGATAGAGCTGCACATGGGACTGCTGAGCACAGGCAGACAGCAGGCAGGCAGCGGCGAGAGCGAAAAGACTACGCATGGAAACTCCTTGATGCGAATGGGCAGGCTGGACGTTCGCAGCCACCGTGTAGGATTACGAGCGAAACAAGAATAAGAACAAATGATGTCAGTTCGATGACAGGCCGCTCGGCGCGTCAGGTAACATCAGAGCCGATTGAGCACAAAAAAACCGGGTTGCTCTGAATGAGCAACCCGGTTCGGTGCTTCCGTTCCCTCAGCTGGGATCAGAAGTCGTAGCGCAGACCCACACTGAAACCAGTAGCTTTTTCACCCGAAGCATCGGCGTCGCCCGGGTTAGCAGTACGAGCCTGGCTCCACGGCGTCAGCGCAACATCGTCGTCATTATCGACAAGGGCATAGTTGGCATAGACGCGAACGGCCTTGTCCAGCTTGTGCTCAATACCCACTACCCACATGTCGCTGTCGGCATTGTTGGCATCGGCGTCACGGGTCATGTACATCGCCTTGACCGCGGTATTGGGGGCAAATTTGAATTCGCCGCCCAGACCGTAGACATCAGCAGTCCACAAATCACGCTGAACAGCCGTAGCGTCGGAATCATCATATTCGACGGTCTGATAGAAACCCACCAGCTTGAATGCATCAGTCAGCTTGTAAGCCGCCGCAGCACGCAGACCATCACGCTCGCCGCGGCCGGTGTTGCTCTCTGCAGTTTCATAAGCCAGGGAGCCTTCAAACGCGCCGGCAGCATAGTTCAACGAGGCACTGAAAGCATCGGAGTCTTCGTTGTAGTCGGGGTGATTTTCATCAACGACCAGTGACTGACCTTCGTAGACCGAATAGGCCAGCTTGATATTGAAACCACCGAGGCTTGGCGTGGTGTACTGAACAGTGTTGTCGTAACGCTCATCGAACCGGGCATTGCCGACACGGGTCAGGTTACGCATATCACCGACCTGGTCACCGAACAGGTTGGCCGGACCACGGGCGACCTTGAACGGGCTGTCGAAACGGCCCAGCTGGACAGCACCCCAGTTGGTACCGGCGACGCCAACAAAAGTATCGCGGGTAGCGAAGTTCTCACCACCATCACTCTCGCCGGTGTTGAAGTTGATCTGCTGCTCGATCTGGAAGAACGCTTTCAGGTTCGGGTTGATCTGGTGATCGCCCTTGAAGCCCAGGCGCGAAGAGTTGCTGGAGATGTTGGTTTCGGAGTAATCGGCACCATCGTCCAGGAAGTCGGTGGAAACGTGGGCACGACCATAGACTGTTACATCAGCCATGGCCACGGCGGGCATGACAGCTGCAGCACCAACAACAAGTGCAATCAACTTCTTCTTCATCGGATAAAACTCCTTCGGGTTGTAAAACGTCATCCTGCGTGTGACTGACGTCGTTTTGTTTCGACGGAGCGATTATGGAAATCCGATATGACAGACAGCTTGCTGAAATATGAAGATTTGAAGACAGGGGGAACTTTTGCGAAAACGGATAATAGAAACGCCGGCATATTGCCGGCGAAGGGATTGCCGCCGAGAGAGTTCTGGGCGGCAGTGTAGCGAGAGAGATATTACCGTTTGCGGACGATAACGCTGCCAATGGAGTAACCGGCACCGAAGGAGCAGATCACGCCATGGCTACCGGACGGTAGATCATCCTGGTACTTGTGAAAGGCAATGATCGAGCCTGCCGAACTGGTGTTGGCATATTCATCCAGCACTACCGGCGCTTCCTTCTCCAGATCAGGATCACGGCCCAGCAGCTTGCGGGCGATCAGCATGTTCATGTTCAGGTTGGCCTGGTGCAGCCAGAAGCGGCTCACGTCGGCCACCGACAGCTTGAGCTCTTCCAGGTGCTTGCCGATCAGCTCGGCGACCATGGGGCAGACTTCACGGAATACCTTGCGGCCTTCCTGAACGAAGAGTTTGTCCGGCTGGCCGATACCGCTTTCGTCGGCCCGGTTGAGGAAGCCGAAGTTGTTGCGGATGTTATTGGAGAACTGGGTCAGCAGCTTGGTGCCGACGATCTCGAACTGATGCTCGGAGACCGCATCCTCAGCCCGCTCGACAATGACCGCGGTGCACGCATCGCCGAAGATAAAGTGACTGTCACGGTCACGGAAGTTCATATGACCGGTGCAGATCTCGGGGTTGACCATCAGCACCGCACGCGCCTGCCCCGTGCTTACGGTATTGGCGGCGGCCTGGATGCCGAAGGTGGCAGAAGAGCAGGCAACGTTCATATCGAAGCCGAACCCCTGGATACCCAGAGCGGCCTGCACTTCCACAGCGATAGCCGGATAGGCCCGCTGCAGATTGGAGCAGGCAACGATCACGCCATCGATATCCGCAGCGGTGCGGCCGGCACGCTCCAGGGCTTCGGTAGCAGCCTTCACCGACATTTCGCAGAGGATCGACCACTCGTCATTGCTGCGCTCGGGAATATCCGGAACCATGCGGTTGATATCGAGGATACCGCTCTTGTTGACCACATGACGGCTCTGGATGCCGGAGGCCTTCTCGATGAATTCGCTGCTCGACAGCGGCGCCGGTGCCAGCTCGCCGGCAGCTATGGCCTCGGCGTTCTCCTGGTTGAACCGCTCGGCCCAGGCGTTGAAACTGGCCACCAGTTCGTCGTTGCTGATGCTGTTCGGGGGGGTGTACAAACCTGTGCCGCTGATGACTACTTTCTGCACGGTCGAACCTCTTTATATTTTCAATGTAATGGGCGGTGACGCCGGATATCGGCGGTACGGCCACTGAAATATTCTGTTATGGCGTGTTTGCATCCGTCTGCCGAGCCAGCCAGGCCAGCATCAGCGGAAAATGGTCATTGACGGCCTGAGGGTGAGTCAGCACATCGAGGTGGCCATAATCACGGGCGCTGCCGGTGCCCTTGCGCAGCAATACCAACTGCGCGTCGTGGCTGCCCAGCTCCCGAGCGAACGCCTTGACGTCTGCGAAGTGCCCCATGCAATGATCCTTGTAGCCTGCCAGATACAGACTGCTCGGCCAGCGGATCGCTGCCAATGCCGCAGCATAATCGAAACTATCCTGCGGATCACGCCAGTTGCCGCCATTTTGCCACAGTTGGCTATCAGCATGCAGCCTCAACGACAGGTCAGCACTCCCCAGACCGAGCCTGCTCAGGGGTACGAAACCATGACGTCGGCCAGCCAGCGGTGCGAGCCGTTTCCACATCACATCCAGCAACAACCGACGCTGCCAGTTGCGCTGATGGCAGACGCGCCGAACCCCGATATGGATCAGTCCGGCGATATGCTCCAGCCAAGTTGGCTGCCGGATCAGCGCGCTGGCTGCCAACACGCCGCCCCAGCCGTGAGCAATGATGGCAAAGCGCTCGCCCGGGTGTTCGCCAGCAATGAGTTCGTACAACGCAGGCAGGTCTTCGCAGATCAATTGAAACTGGGAAATATCCGGTACGGGTGCGCTGTCAGTCGCGCGGTCGCGCAGATCCGGCACATACACATCGTAGCCCGCATCAGCCAGCCAGGGCGCCAGTCCGGTGCCACCGGCTGGGCAGAATACCGCGCCCCGCTCGCCCAGGCCGTGCAATAGCAGCACCGCCGGCCCACCGACGGCGGGAGTGAAGCGTCGTACCCGGAGGGACGCATCCGCGGCTCCGGGCACGGAGATAGAAACAATCCGCTCTTCATTCACCAGACAAATCCTTTTCTCGACTATGTCCATGGTCTACCGGTGGCGCCCATTCAGCCGGTGATCTCATGCCAGAGTTTCTTCAGGCGCTTCTCCGATACGGGTACTTTGGTCCCCAACTGTTGGGCAAACAACGATACCCGGTATTCTTCCAGCATCCAGCGCCACAGCTCCAGACGCTCATCCTGTCGGCCTTCCAGCCGGTAGCGCTCGACCCGGGTGCGGTGCTGCTCGCTGAACTGCTGGATCTCGTCAGTCCAGACCCGATCACGCTGCACCTGTCCGGGCAGTTTGTCCAGCCGCTGTTCAATAGCTGTGAAGTAGCGCGGATACTGCCCCAGCCACTGCGCCGGCACGGCGCGCACGAAGCCTTTGAATACCAGCTGCCCCAGCTGTTCGCGGATATCATTCATGGCGATAGCCCGGGCCAGGTCGATCTTGCCCTTGAGGCGCTTCTGTACCGCATGCCAGGCCTTGAGAATGCTCAGTACCTGCGCCGCGAGTTTCTCCGCAGTGGGCACGAACTCCGCCCTGCCCGCCTCGACCCGCGCCTGCAGCTGCGCCGGGCTGCGCGGCAAGGGTTCGCCCGCAGGCAGACAGGCCCGATCCACTGCCGCCAGCAGCACATCTTCAGTCAGTTGTTGCTGATTGCCGAAGTCACGGTAATAGATCGCCGCTTCCTTGAGCGCGCCCAGCTTCTGACGCAGGAATTTGGCCTGCTCGGACAGAGCCTGCAACAGCAACCGCTGCACCCCGAGGCGATGGGCCTGTTCCGCCTGGGCCGGATTATCGAACAGTTGCTCGGTCACCCCATCGCCCTGCTCTGCCCAGGCCGGCCAGAAGTCCACGTCGATACCAGCCTGCCGGCGGCTGACTTTCAGAGGTAACTCGGCCTGACCGGCCGGCACGCTGGTCTGCGCCGCAGGTGCCGCCTCGACCGACGCCTGACGATCCGCCAAGCGCCCGCTCAACTGGCTGCACAGCGCACTGTAGTCTCGGCCCGAGGCGATTTCCTTGCCTTCGGCATCCACTACCTCAATGCGCATCAACAGATGTTCTTCAAGACTGATGTCGGCCCAGGCTTCCTCGTCCAGACGTACGCCGGTCATCCGCGTGAGCTCCCGGCCCAGGGCTTGAGTCAACTTGCCCTCGCCGAAGGGCATTCGCTCCAGTGCCGCCCGGACAAAATCGGGCACCGGCACGAAATTCTTGCGCAGCGCCTTGGGCAGGCCGCGTACCAGCGCCACGCATTTGTCATACAACAGGCCGGGCACCAGCCATTCCAGCCGCTCCTCAGGCAACTGCCGCAGCAGGGCCATGGGCACCTTCAGGGTGACACCGTCAGCAGGATGGCCCGGCTCGAAATGATAGCTGAGCGGCAACGCGACCCGTTGCCAGCGCAGGGTATCCGGATACTGCTCCGCGCTGACCTCGTTGGCCTCACGCTGCAGGAGGTCCTCACGGGTCATGTGCAGCAGTTTTGGCTGATCCTGGCTGGTGCGCTTGACCCAGCGCTCAAAGCTGGCCAGTTGATATATATCCTCCGGGACTCGCTGATCGAAGAACCGATACAGGGTCTCATCATCGACCAGAATGTCACGCTTGCGCGCCTTGGCCTCCAGCGCATCCAGCTCCTCCAACAAGGCCTGATTGGCACGGTTGAAGGCGGCGCGCCCATGCCATTGCCCTTCCACCAGCGCATGACGAATGAACAGTTCGCGGGACACCACCGGGTCGATGGGGCCAAAATGAACCTTGCGCCGCGGCACAATGATCAGCCCGTAGAGCGTGACCTGCTCGAAAGCCACTACCTGGCCGCGCTTCTTTTCCCAATGGGGCTCGCTGTGGCTGGTCTTGGTCAGGTGACCGGCCAGAGGCTCCACCCACAAGGGATCGATCTTGGCGACCAGCCGGCCATAGAGCCGCCGGGTTTCGGTCAGCTCCGCGACCATCACCCAGGCCGGGCGCTTTTTCGCCAGGGCCGAGGATGGATGCAGCATGAACCGACGCTGCCGTGCGCCGAGATAATCCCCCTCCTCGGTCTTGTTACCCAGGTGGCTCAGCAGACCGGCCAGCAGCGCCTTGTGCACCGGGTCATAACCGGCTGGCTCGGGATTACTCTGCAGGCCCAGGTCCCGGCAGGTGAGCAACAGCTGACGGTGGGTTTCCCGCCATTCCCGCATCCGCAGGTAATTGAGGAACTGTCGCCGGCACCAGCTACGCAACTGGTTCTGCGACAAGTCCTGCCGCTGCTCCTCGAAACCGCGCCACAGGTTGACGAAGGCGGCAAAGTCGGACTGATCATCGCGCCATTGGGCATGGGCCTGATCTGCCGCCTGTTGGCGCTCGATCGGCCGCTCCCGCGGGTCTTGCACGGCCAGCGCACTGGCGATGATCAGTACCTCCTGCAAGCTGCCCAGCACTGCGGCTTCGATCAGCATGCGGCCGATACGTGGGTCCACCGGCAGTCGCGCCAACTGGCGGCCCACCTCGGTGATACTGCCGTCTCGCTCGACCGCGCCCAGCTCCTGCAACAGGTTGAAGCCGTCGCTGATGGCACGACCGTCCGGCGGCTCGATGAAAGGAAAGTCTTCGATCCGGCCCAGGCGCAGATGCAGCATCTGCAGAATCACCGCCGCCAGGTTGGTCCGCAGGATTTCCGGGTCGGTGAATTCAGGGCGCCCGAGGACATCCGCCTCGTCATACAGGCGCACGCAGATACCCGGCGCCACGCGGCCACAACGCCCCTTGCGCTGATTGGCGCTGGCCTGGGACACCGGCTCGATCGGCAGCCGTTGCACCTTGGAGCGTGGACTGTAACGACTGATCCGCACCTCACCAGGGTCAATCACGTAGACGATGCCCGGCACCGTCAGCGAGGTCTCGGCCACGTTGGTTGACAGAATCACCCGGCGCCCGGCATGGCTGGCAAAGATCTTCTGCTGCTCTGCCACTGACAACCGGGCGTACAGCGGCAAGATCTCGGTATGCTTCAGATTGGCCTTGCGCAGGAAGTCGGCGGTATCGCGGATCTCCCGCTCGCCGGGCAGAAAGACCAGCGCATCCCCCGGCGGCTTGCCGGTAGCCCGCTCATGGGCGTCCAGTTCGCGCAGCGCCGCGAGGATACCCTGATCGATGCTCAGGTCTTCCTCGACACGATTGCCCTCCTCGTCCACCTCCGCCGACAACGGCCGATACCAGACATCCACCGGGAAGGTGCGGCCCGACACTTCAATGATGGGCGCATCGTTGAAATGGGCGGAAAAGCGCTCCAGGTCGATAGTGGCCGAGGTGATGATGACCTTGAGGTCCGGCCGCAGCGGCAGAATGGTTTTCAGGTAACCGAGCAGAAAGTCGATATTCAGACTGCGCTCGTGGGCCTCGTCGATGATCAGGGTGTCATAGCGTGACAGCAGGCGGTCATTCTGGGTTTCGGCAAGCAGGATGCCGTCGGTCATCAATTTGACCAGGGTGCGCTCATTGCTCTGGTCAGTGAAGCGCACCTGGAAACCGACCAGCTCGCCCAGGGGCGTACCCAGCTCCTCGGCCACCCGGCTGGCAACACTGCGCGCTGCCAGGCGCCGCGGCTGGGTATGGCCAATCAGGCCACGGGCGCCCCGCCCCAGTTCCAGGCAGATTTTCGGTAACTGGGTGGTCTTGCCCGAACCAGTCTCCCCGGCGATCACCACGACCTGGCTGCCCATGATGGCGCGTTTGATCTCGTCACGCTTGGCGGCAATCGGCAGGCTGTCGTCATAGCGTACCGTGGGTACACTCTCACGCCGTGCCGTCACCTTGGCGCAGGAGGTTTTCAGCTGCTCCAGCCACCGCTCCAGCCGTGCGGGTTCCGGTTGCTTGCCCAGGCTCTGCAACTGGCGTTGCAGTCGGGGGCGCTCAGCGGACATGGCGTGGTCGAGATTGGCGGCAAGGGTATCGAGATCGGTCATGCTTTCCTGTCTGTCAAAGGTACGTCATGCGGGGCAATTCAGGCGGCAGCACGAAAAAGCCCCGCCCGGAGGACCCGGGCGGGGCTTATTGTCGCAAAGAATCGGGCGTTATGCTGCGCCGAGTTTCTTCAGTTCCTCGTCACGCAGCTCGCGGCGCAGGATCTTGCCAACGTTGGTAGTCGGCAGGCTGTCGCGGAACTCCACGTCCTTGGGCACCTTGTAAGCGGTCAGCTTGTCACGCATGTGAGTCTTGACCTGTTCGGCGGTCAGCTGCGCACCCGGCTCCCTGACCACGAACACCTTGATCGCCTCGCCGGACTTGTCGCTGGGAACGCCGATGGCTGCGCATTGCAGTACACCCGGGATCGCCGCCATCACATCTTCCAACTCGTTGGGATAGACGTTGAAGCCGGACACCACGATCATATCCTTCTTGCGGTCGACGATGCGCATGTAGCCGTCTTCCTGGATGATGGCGATATCACCGGTCTGCAACCAGCCGTCCGCGCTGAGCACTTCATCGGTAGCCTCCTGGCGCTGCCAATAGCCCTTCATCACTTGCGGGCCCTTGACGCACAACTCGCCGCGCTCGCCCACCGGCAGCTCCTGACCATCGTCATCGATCACCTTGCACAGGGTCGAAGGGACCGGGATACCGATGGTGCCCAGTTGCGTGGCATGGGTCGGGTTGACCGAGACCACCGGACTGGTTTCAGTCATGCCGTAGCCTTCGGACACCTCACAACCCGTCACCTTGTGCCAGCGCTCGGCGGTAGCCTGTTGCAGGGCCATGCCGCCGGACAGGGTCAGCTTCATGGCGCTGAAGTCCAGTTGACGGAACTGCTCGTTGTTGCACAGGGCGGCAAACAGGGTGTTAAGACCAACAAAGGCGCTGAAGCGGTACTGCTTCATTTCCTTGACGGTCGCCGGGATATCCCGCGGGTTGGTAATCAGAACGTTCTGCCCTCCCAGCAGCATGACCGACATGCAATGGAAGGTGAAAGCGTAGATGTGATAGAGCGGCAGCGGACAGATGATGACCTCTTCGCCCTCTTTCATGTTCTCCGGCATCATCACCTTGCACTGCAGCATATTGGCCAGCAGGTTGCGATGCGTCAGCATGGCCCCTTTGGCCACGCCGGTGGTGCCGCCGGTGTATTGCAGCACAGCGGTATCTTCAGCGCTGGGATTGGCTTCACGGAAGTCGGCCTTGGCACCGACCTTCATGGCCTTGGTGAAAGGCACCGAGCCGGGAATGGACCAGGCAGGAACCATCTTCTTCACATGCTTGACCACCGCGTTGACCAGCACCCGCTTGAGCGGCGGCAGCATGTCGCCGACCTCGGTCACGATGACGTGCTTGACGCCAGTCTTCGGCACCACTTCCTCCGCCAGGTGCGCCATGTTGGCCAGGCAAACCAGCGCCTTGGCACCGGAATCGTTGAACTGGTGTTCCATTTCCCGGGCGGTATACAGCGGATTGGTGTTGACCACTACATAGCCGGCGCGCATGGCACCGAACACGACGATGGGGTACTGCAACACGTTCGGCAGCTGTACGGCGATACGGTCGCCCGGCTGCAGACCGGCATGGGTCTGCAGGTAGGCAGCAAACTCACCTGACAGGTGATACATTTCGCCCCAGGTAATGGTCTTGCCGAGGTTGGTAAAGGCTGGCCTGTCGGCGAAACGCTCGCATGAATCCTTGAGGACCGCCAGAACATTGGGGTATTGATCAGGATTGATCTCGGTGGGAATGCCCTCCGGATACTTGTCGGTCCAAAAACTCGCGTGCATGAATACCCCCTGTAATGCGTCCGGTTGCAATTACCGCTGCTATTGTATTTGGTTATCGAAGCTCTGGCCTCGGCTGGCTTCGCCAGTCCGGGATGATGCGGTGAGCCCCTACTATCAGGCAGAATCGGGTTTCGACCTTTTGTGAATATTTCATCCATTCCGGTCGAAAAGTGGCTGCAGCCTAACAGCTTTTTTGGGCTCAGGCCATAGCGCGGAAGTGATCCGAAGTGACGGAGAAAAGCGGGACGAGAAGGACAAAAACCGACTGATCAGTCAGCCGGTTTTTGTATTCGACAATCAATGGAAAGTTACTGGTCGCGCAATTCCCGACGCAGGATCTTGCCAACCGGACTCATGGGCAGCGAGTCGCGGATCTCATAATGCTTGGGTACCTTGTAGCCGGTGAAATTGGAGCGGCAATAGGCTTTCAGCTCCTCCACCGTCAGATCAGCGGCCGAGGGCACGACAAACAGCTTCACTGCCTCGCCCGACTTCTCGTCCGGTACTCCAATCACCGCTGCGCTGGCCACCTTGGGGTGAGCCGAGACTACATCTTCAATCTCGTTGGGGTAGACGTTGAAACCGGACACAATCACCAGGTCCTTGATCCGGTCCACGATGCTGACGAAGCCGTCCTCATCGATCACGGCAACATCACCGGTCTTGAACCAGCCATCGGCATCCATCGCCTCGGCAGTGGCTTCGTCGCGCTGCCAGTAGCCTTTCATCACTTGTGGCCCCTTGACGCATAACTCGCCGCGCTCACCCAACGGCAGCTCGACGCCATTTTCATCAATCACCTTCACCGCCGTGCCGGGTACCGGCAAACCCACGGTGCCCAGTCTCGCCAGGCCATCACCGGGACTGGAGCAGACCACCGGTGAACACTCGGTCAAGCCATAGCCTTCACCGATACCGCTGCCGGTTCGGCTCTGCCAGCGCTCGGCTGTCGCCTTGACCAGTGCGGTGCCGCCGGAGGTGGTGCTCTTGAGTCGGGTGAAATCCAGCTCGTCGAACTCCGGATGCTCCATCAGCGCGACGAACAGCGTATTCAGCCCGACGATCGAAGAAAACTGCCACTTCTTCAATTCCTTGATGAAGCCCGGGATATCACGCGGATTGGTGATAAGCACGTTGTGGTGCCCGGCCAGCATCATGCACATGCAATTCACGGTAAACGCGAAGATGTGGTACAGCGGCAGGGGCGCGATGATTACCTCACCGCCGTCGGGCAGCAACCGCTGGCCGTCCTGGCCCAGCTGCTGCAGGTTGGCATGCACCTGCAACATGTTGGCCACCAGGTTGCCATGGGTCAGCATGGCGCCCTTGGCCACCCCGGTGGTGCCGCCGGTGTATTGCAGTACGGCAATATCATCCAGCGTGCGGGTGACCGGCATGGGCGACAGGTTCTGGCAACGAGCCAGCGCCTTCTTGAATGACACCGCCTGTGGCAGACGATAGGTCGGCACCATTTTCTTCACATGCTTGACCGCGGCATTGATCAGCAGCCCCTTGACCGGCGGCAGCATATCGCCCATGCGCGCCTCGAACAGGTACTTGATCTCGGTATCAGGCAGCACTTCCTGCACCAGGTGGCCGAACAGGTTCATGTAGATCAACGCACGCGCACCGGAGTCGGTGAACTGATGGCGCATTTCCCGGGCGGTGTACAGCGGGTTGGTATTGACCACCACCAGCCCAGCGCGCATGGCGCCGAAGACGGCGATGGGAAACTGCAACACGTTGGGCATCTGAATGGCAATACGGTCGCCGGGTTTGAGGTCGGTATAGTTCTGGATGTAGCTGGCGAAGGCTGCGGATTGGCGTTCCAGCTCACCGTAGCTCAGGGTTACCCCCATGTTGGTGAAGGCCGGCGTGTCGGCATGCTGCGCGCAGGACGATTCGAATACTTCGATGATTGAATTGAACTGGCTCAGATCAATATCGTGAGCCACCCCCGGTGGGCGTTTGTCATTCCAGAATGATGCTTCCATTTTAATCCTTCTCTCCCGTTGGGGCGCTGACTGTCAGGCCAGGCACCTGCGCTGTTATTATCCAAGCCAAAATTACCAGCAATAGCAAAAAACACAAAACCGCGTTCTGTTTCATCAATTGTCTGAATACGGTTGCATGTCAACCCAGACACTATCGGAGTTTTTCCATGTCCATGCTAGAAAACCGCACCTACGATGAAGTCCGTGTAGGCGACACCGCCAGTGTCAGCCATATCGTCAGCGAACGGGACCTGATTCTGTTTGCCACTGTTTCGGGAGATGTGAATCCGGTGCATCTCGACCAGCAGTTTGCCGAGACCACCCCGTTCAAGGGCCGCATCGCCCACGGCATGCTGTCGGGCGCGCTCATCTCCGCCGCGATCGCCTGCGAGCTGCCCGGGCCGGGCACTATCTATATAGGCCAGGAGTTGAACTTCCTGCGGCCGGTACGTCTTGATGATGAGATCCGCATCGAGCTGGAAGTATTGGAAAAACTGCCGAAGAACCGGCTGAAGATTGCCACCCGGGTGATCAATCAGGATGCCAAGAAAGTGGTGGACGGCGTGGCAACCGTGATGGCGCCCACCGATAAAGTGCGTCTGGAGCGCATCCAGTTGCCCGAGGTCAGCTACTGATCTGCTCTACAAACGACAAGGCCGCCATCAGCTGAGCGGACGGCGGCCTTGTTCATGAACCGAGATCGTCAGATTCGGCTCTGGGCCTCCTTGGCCAGCTCTTCGGTGGAACGCTTGCGGGTGCGAATCCAGCTCGCCGCGATGGCGATGATCAACACCAGCCCAACCACACCCAGCATCGGATAGACGGTACCCACCAGCTTGGTGAAGCCGACCTGGCTCAAGCCCAGCCCGACCACCGTGAAGATGGCACTCAAGACTTTGAAGCGCTTGGTTTCCGGCGCAGCGAAACGGGCGCTGAAGGCAAAGAACATCCCGACCGCAGTACTGTAGATCATGGCGACCAGCGCCAGGGACAGGAGCACCGCCAGCCATGGATGAATATTCTGCGCCAGCATCAGTGTGGGGATCTCGATACCCTGCAGCTTGTCCAGGTTGGCAAACAGGCCGATGTTCAACAGGATGATCAGAAAGCCCAACCCCAAACCTCCTACCACACCGCCGCGCCCAGCCGCTCTCGGCGATTTGGTCAGGCCACCGATGACTGCCAGCATGGGAAAGCCCACGGCGATATTGAAGGATGCGTAGAGCAAGCCACTCAAGGCCCAGTGCGATACTTCAGCGCCAAGGAAGGTGATGACCGGTACATCAGTTGCCGCCTGGTTCAGCTCTTCGGTAGAGCCGGTGCTGGTGACAATGGAGTAGACCATGATCGCCAGAACCAGAATCAACAGGAACGGCATAACCGCACTGATCAGGTTGATGATGCCCTTGACGTTCAGACACAGGGTGCCGATCACCAGCACGGTCATCAGGACGGAACCCACCAGCGGGTCCAGACCAAACTGCTGGGCGAGGGTCGAGCCCGCGCCAGCGAGCATGACCACACCCACGCCGTACAGAAAGAACGACAGAATAAGATCGACGACAAAACCCGCTTGCTTGCCGAAAATGATGTAGAGCACCTGCTTATGCGATCCGGCCTGCATGATGGAGCTGATGCGGGCGATCTGCATGCCCAGGAAGGCAAAAAGCACGGCTGATACAACCGATCCTGCAACCCCGGCAATACCGTAACCGGTGAAGAATTGCAGCACTTCGTTACCGGAGGCAAAGCCGCCACCGATAACCACGGACATGTACGCCAAGGCAATTTGCCAAGAGTTTTTGTTCATCTTACTTATCTCAACTTGTTAGATTTATAGGTTGTCGGGCCGCGTTATTTCAGGCAGTGCGGCAACTACTGACATTTCGACCAGAATATCCGATTCGCACATTCCGGCCTCTACAGTGGCTCGCACGGGGGCGACGCCCTCGGGCAGCCAGCGATCCCACACGGCATTCATGCCGGCGAAATCACGAGCGATATCCTTCAGGTAGATAGTTACCGAAAGGATATGCTGTTTGTCACTGCCCGCCTCGGCGAGCAGCTTTTCTATTTCCTGCAGGGTCTCCTGCGTTTGCTGTTCGATACCTGCGTCCATGCTCTCGCCAACCTGACCCGCCAGATAGACGGTGCCATGGTGGATGACGATCTGGCTCATCCGGTTGTCAGTGTGCAGTCGCTGGATGTGCATGTTGGTCAGCCTCTTTGTTGTCGCCGTAGCGCGATATGTCGAATCCGGCAGTGCTGATCGCCGAAGGCTTTTTCGCCATCATATCAGCCAGCAGGCGCGCCGAGCCGCAGGACATGGTCCAGCCCAGGGTGCCATGGCCGGTATTCAGGAATAAATTGCGATAGCGGGTTTTGCCGATGATCGGCGTACCATCGGGCGTCGCCGGGCGCAGGCCGGTCCACAGGTCGATGGTCGAAGTATCCGCGCCTTCGGGGAACAGATCCTCGACGATCATTTTCAGGGTTTGCCCTTTGCGTGGGTCAATCTTCAGATCGTAGCCGCGAATTTCCGCCATGCCACCGACGCGGATGCGGTTATCGAAACGGGTAATGGCCACCTTATAGGTCTCGTCCAACATGGTGGATACCGGAGCCATGTCCGAATTGGTGACCGGCACGGTGATCGAGTACCCCTTGAGCGGGTAGATCGGCGCAGTGATTCCCAGAGGGGCCAGCATGTGCGGACTGTAGCTGCCCAGCGCCATGACATAGCTATCGGCGGTTTCCAGCTTGCCATCGACCCAAACGCCATTGAGGCGATCACCGGCGTAATCCAGACGTTCGATGTTCTGGTTGAAGCGGAACTCCACGCCCAGTTCGCGCGCCATTTCGGCAATGCGGCGGGTAAACATCAGGCAATCGCCGGTCTGATCATTGGGCAGGCGCAGGCCGCCGCTCAGCTTATGTGCCACTTTGGCCAGCGCTGGCTCAGCCGAGGCCAGGGTGTTGCGATCCAGCAGTTCGTAGGGCACTCCCATCTGTTCAAGTACCGCGATGTCCTTGGCCGCGCTATCAAGCTGGGCCTGGGTTCGGAACAATTGAGTGGTGCCGCGCTGACGCCCTTCGTATTGAATGCCGGTTTCGGCGCGCAGCTCGTCCATGCAGTCACGACTGTATTCGGACAAGCGGACCATGCGCTCCTTGTTCACGGCGTAACGCGCGGCAGTGCAGTTGCGCAGCATGCGCGCCATGAACAGATACTGATTGATATCACCGGTCGGCTTGATGCTCAGCGGCGCATGCTTCTGCAACATCCATTTAATAGCCTTCAAGGGCACACCCGGTGCGGCCCAGGGCGATGCGTACCCGGGGGAGATCTGCCCGGCGTTGGCGTGACTGGTCTCTTCCGCCACGCCAGACTGGCGGTCGATCACGGTCACTTCGAACCCTTCCCTGGCAAGATAATAAGCACTGGTGGTGCCTACAACACCACTACCAAGAATCAGAATACGCATCATGAAACTCCTCGCCTCTACCGGGCTTATCGCAGTGACCGGGATTATAGGAGAGCCACAACAGTTGAATTCACTATTTAATCCGCTATATTTGGCGTTAATTTTCGTTCAATTAGCCAAAGGTCTAGTCAGATCCCCCAATGAGAACCAAACATCGTGCCCAGCGAGAACTCGATCGCATCGATCGCCAGATCCTAAGAGAACTGCAGGAAGAAGGCCGTCTCGCCTTTACCGAACTGGGTGAACGCGTGGGTCTGTCCACCACGCCCTGTACCGAACGGGTCCGCCGGCTGGAACGCGAAGGCGTGATCATGGGCTACAGCGCCCGCCTGAATCCCGCCCATCTGGAAGCAGGTTTGCTGGTCTTCGTGGAGATAAATCTGTCCTACAAATCCGGCGACATCTTCGAGGAGTTCCGCCGTGCGGTACTCAAACTGCCCCACGTTCTGGAATGCCACCTGGTCTCGGGCGATTTCGACTACCTGATCAAGGCTCGCATCAACGAGATGGCGTCCTACCGCAAACTGCTTGGCGACATCCTGTTGAAACTGCCGCACGTGCGCGAGTCGAAAAGCTACATCGTCATGGAAGAAGTGAAGGAATCGCTGGCACTGCCAGTGCCGGAACAGTAGGCCGCTGCGTCATCGCAGCGACCTGTGTAAAGACTGACAGGCGGGATTGTTCAGGGCGACTGCTCGATAATGCCCAGCGCCTTCAGCCCCGCCAACTGCTCGGCGCTCAATCCCAGGCGCTCACGCAATACCGCTTCGGTATCCTGCCCCAGCATCGGCGCCGGCCGCTGATATTCCACCGGCGTCTCGGACAGCTTGATCGGGCTGCCCACCATGGTGAAGTCCGGATTGAGCGGATGAGGCATGTTGACCAGCATGTCCCGAGCCTGGACCTGCGGTTCCTCCAGCGCCTGGGCAATATTGTTGATGGCACCCACCGGTACCTTGACCGCATGGATCTTCGCTACCCATTCATCGGCCATGCCGCCGAGAAAATGGGCCGCCAGAATGTCCACCACCTGCTCCCGGTTACGAACCCGGTCCGCATTACGGATAAAGCGGGGGTCCGCCGGCAGCTCTGGCAGACCGATGGCATCACACAGGGCCACGAACTGGGAGTCATTGCCACAGGCGATGATGAAGTCCCGGTCGGCCGCTCGAAAGACCTGATAAGGCACGATATTGGCGTGGGCATTGCCATAGCGCCCCGGCACCTTGCCCGAGGCCAGGTAATTCATGCTCTGGTTGGCCAGAGTCGCTACCTGTACATCCAGCAATGCCATATCGCAATGCTGGCCGCGCCCGGTCTTCTCCCGGTTGATCAATGCCGCCTGGATGGCAATGGTGGAGTACAGCCCGGTCATCAGGTCAGAGAAGGCCACCCCGGTCTTCTGCGGCCCACCACCGGGCAGATCGTCGCGCTCACCGGTGATGCTCATCAGCCCACCCAGGCCCTGGATGATGAAATCGTAGCCCGGCTCTGCCGCCCGCGGCCCGGTCTGACCGAAGCCGGTGATGGAGCAGTACACCAGACGCGGATTGATCTGCGCGAGGGTCGCGTAATCCAGCCCATATTTCTTGAGCGAGCCGGCCTTATAATTCTCGATCAGCACGTCGCAATCGGCCACCAGCGCCCGTACCAGCTCCTGGCCTTCGGCACTGGCCAGGTCAATCGCAACCGACCGTTTGCCCCGATTGGCTGATTGGTAATAGGAGGCTTCGGCCGTCCATTCCCCAGCGCTGTCCTTCATCCAGGGCGGCCCCCAGCCACGGGTGTCATCACCGCATCCGGGCCGCTCGACCTTGATTACCTCAGCTCCGAGATCGGCCAGAATCTGACCACACCATGGCCCAGCCAGCACCCGGCTCAGATCCAGTACCCGTATTCCAGTCAGCGCACCCATTCAGTTTTCCTGTTGCCATGAAGCCAGCGACTTCGTTCCCAACGAATTCCGCAGCATGGGCCCGCATCGCACCCCTGAAGTACCGCGGTTTTGATCATTCTGTTTGACCAGACTCTAACACTGCGCAACGACAGCTGGCTTCACAGTTCCATGCAACAGAGCACGAAGCCGGCCCCGAAGCAGATTATTGAATGGAGTTTCGCTATGCAGTATAAGATTCCGTATTCCGCGATAATCATAGTTTCGCCGGCAAGCTGAGTAAAGCAGCAGACCCCTCTCGCAAGGCTATAGCCCCGAGCGCCGGTATATTTACCTGCTTTTCTGACGAACTCGCGTTTCACTGTGCAGTATTTGATTTTGTTTTGTTGATATTTCATGAAAGCTGGAGATAACATGCGTGCCAGTCACAATCCGCCGACAAGCAATTTAAATGAACAGGCTTCAGATGCGGACGCCTTCGATGCACAGATGCTCGATCCGTTGAGCGCCTTTGACGAGGCGCCCAAGGACCGACATTTCGTCACGGCCTTGGCGCGTGGAGTGGAGATCCTGCGGTGCTTTACCCCGCGGGAAACGCTGCTGGGCAATCAGGATCTGGCCACGAAAACCGGTTTGCCAAAGGCAACGGTTACGCGGCTGACGCATACGTTGAGCCGGCTTGGCTGTCTGAAGCGGCAAGTGCAGACAGGCAAGTACCAGTTGGATGTGGGCGTGATGGGCATTGGTTATGCGCTGCTGTCGAACCTGTCGGTGCGCGCCTCCTCCCATCCGCTGATGGAAGAAATGGCCGCTTATGCGCAGGCGTCGGTGGCAATGGCAGCCAGGGACCGGCTACAGATGGTTTATCTGGATGTGGCCTACGGCAAGGCCAACATGAGTACGCGCCGGCACATAGGTACCTATCTGCCGATGCACCTGACCTCGATGGGTCGGGCGTGTCTGGCAGCAATGCCGGAAAACGAGCGGGAATTCATTCTCGATCACCTGCGGGCCACGCACCAGGACGACTGGCCGATGATCCGCAAAGGGCTGGAGCGCGCGTTCAGGGATTACGCGGATTTCGGTTATTGCATGTCGATTGGCGAATGGCAGCGGGACATCAATTCCGTGGCCGTCCCCATGATCCATGCGCAACACGGCCTGCTGGCTTTCAACTGCGGCGGCCCGAGCTTTCACCTGCCTCGAGAGAAGCTTGAGGAGGACATCGGACCGCGTCTGGTGAACATGGTAAACAACATAGAGGCTGCCACCCGCTGACGTAGCTCCGGGTGACGGATCTCTGGATAACCAGCCTGCCGGGCAGGCTACTGAGGAGAGCATATGATTCGTGATCCGGAAACACTGCAGATTCTGCTGGATTCCATCCATCAATTCGTCAATCAGGAATTGATTCCCCGGGAACATGAAGTCGCCGAGACCGACAGCATTCCCGCGGATATCGTCCAACAGATGAAGGACATGGGCTTGTTCGGTCTGACCATCCCCGAGGAATACAACGGGCTGGGCGTGACCATGGAAGAAGAAGTGAATATCGCCTTCGAACTGGGTCGCACTTCTCCCGCGTTCCGTTCCTACATCGGCACCAACAATGGCATCGGCTCCATCGGCATCCTGCTGGATGGTACCGAAGAGCAGAAAGCCCATTATCTGCCAAAGCTGGCCGCCGGTGAGTACCTCAGTTCCTTCTGCCTGACCGAGCCCGATTCCGGTTCCGACGCCGCCTCACTGAAGACCACTGCCGTGCGCGACGGTGATGACTACGTGATCAACGGCACCAAGCGCTTCATCACCAACGCCCCGCACGCCGGTATCTTCACCGTCATGGCCCGCACCAATCCCGAGATCAAGGGCGCCGGCGGCATCAGCTCCTTTATCGTCGAGCGCGGCACGCCGGGTCTGACCGTCGGTAAACCGGATCAGAAGATGGGCCAGAAAGGCGCCCATACCGCCGATGTGATCTTCGAGAACGTACGGGTGCCGGCCGCCAATCTGATCGGCGGCAAGGAAGGCGTCGGCTTCAAGACCGCCATGAAGGTACTCGACAAGGGCCGCCTGCACATCGCCGCACTGGCCGTTGGCGCCGCCGAGCGGATGCTCGCCGATTCGCTGCAGTACGCCGTCGAACGCAAGCAGTTTGGTCAGCGCATTGCCGACTTCCAGCTGATCCAGGGCATGCTCGCCGACAGCAAGGCCGACATCTATGCCGCCCGCTGCATGGTGCTGGACGCCGCCCGCAAGCGTGACGAGGGACGGAACATCAGTACCGAAGCTTCCTGCGCCAAGATGTTCTCCACCGAGATGTGCGGCCGGGTCGCCGACCGCGGGGTGCAGATCCACGGTGGCGCCGGTTACATCAGCGAATACGCCATTGAGCGGTTCTACCGCGATGTGCGCCTGTTCCGTCTGTATGAAGGCACGACGCAGATCCAGCAGGTCATCATCGCCCGCAACATGATTCGTGACGTCCAGGGCTGAGTAGCCCTATAGCGATCAAACCGGAGCCAAGCTCCGGTTTTTTTATGCCTGCAGAGTCAAGCGAGTGGCGCTGCCTGCAGGCTCCGCCGCACAAAATCGGTGGTGAGATCCGGCTGGGTCAGCGGCAGCATATGCCCACCATCAATCAACTCCAGCTCCACACTTGGCAGCCGCTCGACCATGGCTTGGCCTTGCTCCTGCGGATCAAGAATCCGGTCGTCACGTCCATACAGAATCCGGATCGGCAACTGCAGATCGGTATACCGCTGCTGCATCTGCGGCAGCACTTCCTCCAGCGCCACCAGATCCCGTGACGCCGCCACGAAATGGCTGGGTCGCAGCCCCAGCGCCCCGCCTCCCCTGATTGGAAAATCTGCAGGTACCGCCTCCGGCCCGAATACGATATCCAGCACCTGCTTGCGCCGACGAATAGCCATGGGCACCATCAATGTCCAGGCGAACAGCTTGCGCAGCCAGGATTGACGAATGGCCAATGCAGCAAAAGCTGACGAGGGGCCACCGGGAGGCATATGGGTCAGCGGCGCGATCAGCGCCAACCCGCGTAGCTTTTGCGGATGGCGCAGCGCTGTGGCCAGGCACACCGCTCCGCCCAGCGAGTGGCCGACCAGCAGGGGCTTATCCAGTTTCAGCGCATCGATTAACCCCGCTATCACATCCGCCTGGACCACCACAGACGCAGAGGCATGATCCGGCCGTTCCGAATAGCCACTGCCGGGCCGATCGATCGCCACTACCCGGTAATCCCTGGCCAGCTCGCCGAGCGTCCGGTAGGAGAAGTTCTGCGATACTCCGCTCAGGCCATGCACCAATAACAGGGTCTGCGCGCCATGACCCTGCTCGATATAGTGGATACGGTTGCCCATGATGGTGATGAAGCGCCCTTCTGCAGGCAAGCCCAGCTCCACCCGGCGGGCAGTCATGACAGTGAAAATAAACAGCCCGGCCGCGACCAGCACCACCAGGCAGAACAACGCAATCAACAGATATCCCATGTGCGTTTCACTTCCTTTTCATTGTACGTTGTCATCAGCGCTGGGCACCGGGCATTCTGGGCAATAGCCGCCAATAGCTGACCGGCATCAAGCGCTCCAGCCAGGACAATATCAGCGCATCGTTACCGACAATCACGCGCGCTTTATCCCGCACAATTCCCTTGAGAATGATTTCCGCTGCCTTGGCTGGCGGCATACGCAGTAACTTGGCCGCACGGTCCAGCTGGATTTTCCGCTCATGTTCGCAGGCGCCTTCAGGCCCTCTGGCGCTGGTCGCAATCGAAGTGGCAATCCCACCTGGATGTACCACCGTTACTCCCACCGGGCTGCCGGCCAACTCCTCGCGCAACGCATTGGAAAAGCCCCTCACGGCGAACTTGCTGGCGCAGTAGGCGCTTTGCCCAGCAGGTGCGATCAGCCCGAACAGGCTGGATACATTGACGATACGCGCCGCTGGCCGTTGTCGCAGCAGCGGCAGAAAGGCCCGCGTCATGCAAACCACCGCATCGAAGTTGATTGCCATCAGCCAATCGAAATTCTCTACCGATAGCTGATCGAAGTGCCCGCCAAGGGCCACACCCGCATTGTTGATCAGCAGGTCCACCTGCCCATGGCCGGCGATAACCTGTTCGGGTAAAACCGCGATTGCACTTCGATCTGCTACATCAAGCGGGTGCTCGGTGACGTTGACGCCACTATGTCGTGCTTGCTCCGCTGTTTCACGCAGGTTGTTGGCATTGATATCCACCAGCGCCAGATGGCAACCCTCACGAGCCAGTGCCAGAGCCAATGCTCGACCAATCCCACTGCCCGCCCCCGTCAGTACCGCTATACATCCCTGGATTTTCATATTTGGTTTTCTTGTTGGTTTTATTGAAGTTGCAACACGCCGTCATCCAGCTTGCCGTACTGAATAACATACTTGTCCGCCAGGTAGTTCTGACTCACCTGCCAGCATGGCCGATCACCCTGTTTGGGTAGTATCTCTGCAGCGCGCTGCACATAGCCGGAGGTGAAATTCAGAAACGGCAGCTCCGCCACCGCCGGATCACGGGGCGCCACCGCTATACGCGCACCTTTCTTGTCCATGTGGCGCAACAGCCGGGCCATGTAATTGGCGGTCAGTTCCGCTTTCAGCGTCCAGGATGCGTTGGTATAACCGAAGGTAAGAATCAGGTTCGGTACATCGCTGAGCATCATGCCCTTGTAGGCCATGCAGTCACCTGGGTTGACCGTTTTGCCATCCACCAGCACCTGCACATCGCCCATGCTGTTCAGCTTCAACCCGGTCGCGGTCACGATAATGTCCGCTTCCAGCTCCTGTCCGGAGCTGAGCTGTATGCCCTGGGCAGTAAAATGGTCGATGGTATCGGTGGCAATGTCGATCTGCCCGGCGCGGAGCATGTGGAACAGATCACCGTCCGGCACGGCACACACCCGTTGATCCCAGGGGTTGTAGCTGGGCGAGAAGTGCTTGATGTCCACCGCCGAACCGAGCTGGCGTTGCAGCAAATGCAACAGATAGGCCCTGACCCGTTGGGGCTTGTTGCGGGCGAGCCGGTAGAAGTACTGACCGAGCAAGACGTTCTTCCAGCGGGTCAGATGGTAGGCCAGCGGCAAGGGCAGCCAGCGTTGCAGTCGCTGGGCAACCCCATCCACCAATGGCCGGGAGACGACATAGCTGGGTGAACGTTGCAGCATGGTCACCTGCGCGCCCTGCTCGGCCAACGCCGGCACCAGGGTCACCGCCGTGGCGCCGCTCCCGATAACCACCACGCGCTTACCCCGGCAATCCAGATCTTCCGGCCAGAACTGCGGATGGATGATCTGCCCGGTAAACTCCGCCTCGTTGGGAAACTCGGGACGGTAGGCCTCGTCGTAGCTGTAATAGCCCGAGCAGAATGACATGAAGCGCGCCTGCAACTGCTCATCGCGCTGCCTGCCAGCGGCGTCGGTTACCCGAACGAGCACCGTCCACAAGGCCTGCTCACTGCACCAGCTGGCCGAGACCACCTGATGACCAAAGCGGATGTTATGAGTAACGCCCGCCTCGTCAGCAATATCCTCGATATAACGCTTGATATCTGGCCCATCAGCTATTGCCTTGCGCCCGACCCAGGGCTTATAGCTGTAGCCTAAGGTATACATGTCCGAGTCCGAACGAATCCCCGGATAACGGAACAGATCCCAGGTTCCACCAATGGCCTGTCGTCGTTCGAGAATCAGATAACGTTTGTCCGGGCATTTGTCGATCAATGCCCGAGCGGCGCCGATACCGGATAGACCAGCCCCGATAATCAGTACATCCAGCGGCGCTGGTTGGAATTGTTCTTGTAATTTATTCATGCTGAGCATCCCTGAAGCCTGTTGACAATCTATATTGTCAGCTATGATCTGACAATCTTAATTTTCAGAACAGATCATGACTGCAGACACCACAGGCAAACGCTACCGGGGATCGGCGACAGCGGAGCGGCGTGCGCTGCGCCGCCAGCAGCTGATTGATGCCGCCACCGAAGTCTATGGCGAGCATGGTTACCGTCATTCAGGCGTAAAACAGGTGTGTGAAGCGGCTGGCCTGACCCAACGTTACTTCTATGAATCCTTCAACCACAGTGATGAGTTGCTGCTTGCCTGCTATGAACAGGCCACGCGGCGTTTGCGCGAACGCAACCTCGCCGCTGCCAAGGCGGCAGGCGATGACCCAGTGGCGCGCAGCCGCGCCATGCTTGGCAGTTATTTTCAGGCATTGAAAGATGAGCCGAATGTGGCGAGATTGCTGCTGGTGGAGATTCGCGGCATCAGCCCGGCAGTGGACCAGGCTATCGAAGATGCGCTGCGCGCCAGCACCCATGACATGACCCTGGCACTGGCAAAACCCGGTCAGCAGTTCGACCGCATGCTCCAGGCAGGTATTCTGGGTGGCGTCATCCACATCGCCCTGTACTGGATGGCCAGCGGCTATGCCCAGCCGGTGGAGGTAGTGACCGAGACCACGCTGAAGATCGGCGCGGCCCTGCTGCAATAAGCCCAGAAACAACTACCCCCGCCATGGGCGGGGGTAGTTGTTTGGATCAAGCTGAAACAGCTCGAGCGATCAGACCCGTTCGAAAACGGTAGTGATGCCCTGACCCAGACCGATACACATGGTCGCGATACCAACGGTACCGTTGTTCTGCTTCATCACGTTCAGCAGGGTGCCGGAGATACGCGCACCGGAACAGCCGAACGGGTGACCCAGGGCAATGGCGCCGCCGTGCAGGTTGACCTTCTGGTCCATCTGGTCGAGCAGTTTCAGATCCTTGAGCACCGGCAGAGCCTGCGCCGCAAAGGCTTCGTTCAACTCGACATGGCTGACGTCATCCATGGTCATGCCAGCGCGCTTGAGCGCTTTCTTGGTCGCGGGAACCGGACCATAGCCCATGATCGACGGATCACAACCGGCGACAGCCATGGAACGGATGACCGCCAGCGGCTCCAGACCCAGGGCCTTGGCGCGCTCGGCAGACATGACGATCATGCAGGAAGCACCATCGGTAATCTGCGAGGAAGTACCCGCCGTCACCGTGCCACCTTTCGGGTTGAACGCAGGACGCAGGGCGCCCAGGCTTTCCATGGTGGTTTCCGGGCGGATGGTTTCATCCTCGGTGAACACCCGCAGGAAGCCGTTCTCGTCGTGGCCTTCCATCGGGATGATTTCATCCTTGAAGTTGCCCTCGACGGTGGCCTTGTGCGCCAGCTGGTGCGAACGCACACCGAACTGATCCTGCTGCTCGCGGGTAATGCCGTGCATCTTGCCGAGCATTTCCGCGGTCAGACCCATCATGCCGGCAGCCTTGGCGGCATACAGCGACAACGCCGGGTTCGGATCAACGCCGTGCATCATGCCAACGTGACCCATGTGCTCGACACCGCCGATCACAAATACATCACCGTTGCCGGTCATGATGGCCTGGGCGGCGGTGTGCAGTGCGCTCATGGACGAACCACACAGACGGCTGACGGTCTGGGCGGCACTGGTGTGGGGGATCGGGGTCATCAGCGATGCCATACGGGCGATGTTCCAGCCCTGCTCCAGGGTCTGGTTAACACAGCCCCAGATAACATCTTCAACTTCTGCCGGATCGATTTTCGGGTTACGCGCCAGCAGACCAGTGATCAGCTTGGCTGACATGGTCTCGGCACGGACATTGCGGTACATACCACCCTTGGATCGGCCCATCGGCGTGCGGCCAAAGTCGACAATTACAACGTCTCTTGGATTGAGGCTCATAAATTCACTCTCGCTCTGTACGTTCCGCGGTTAACCGAAGAATTTCTTGCCGGTGGCAGCCATTTCACGCAACTTTTCAGTCGGGTGGTACATGGGGCCAAACTCAGCGTATTTGTCAGCAATGGCCACAAACTCGGCCAGACCAATGGTGTCGATATAGCGCAGCGCGCCGCCCCGGAAGGGAGGGAAGCCAATGCCGTAGATCAGGCCCATATCGGCGTCGGCAGCGGACTCAACAATGCCATCTTCCAGGCAGCGAACGGTTTCCAGGCACAGCGGAACCATCATGATCTCGATGATTTCTTCATCGGTCAGCTCACGCTGTTCCTGCACGATAGGCTTGAGCAGCTCGTAGGCCTCGGCATCGACAACCTTCTTCGGCTTGCCCTTCTTGTCCACTTCGTAGGCATAGAAGCCCTTGCCGGTCTTCTGACCCAGGCGGTTGGCTTCATACATGACGTCGACCGCGGTCTTGGTCTTGTCTGCCATACGATCCGGATAACCTTCGGCCATCACGTCACGGCCATGGTGACCGGTGTCCATGCCAACCACGTCCATCAGATAGGCCGGGCCCATGGGCCAGCCGAATTTTTCCATGATCTTGTCGACGCGCTGGAAGTCGGCACCCATACCGATCAGACGGGCAAACCCGCCGAAATACGGGAACAGTACGCGGTTGACCAGGAAGCCCGGGCAGTCATTGACCACGATCGGCGTCTTGCCCATTTTCTTGGCGTAGGCAACGGTGGTAGCCACGGCCTTCTCGCTGGACTTCTCGCCACGGATCACCTCAACCAGCGGCATCATGTGTACCGGGTTGAAGAAGTGCATACCAACGAAGTTTTCCGGACGCTTCAGCGCCTGGGCCAGGTAGGTAATGGAGATGGTCGAGGTGTTGGAGGCGATGATCGCGTCTTCGCGTACGTGCTGCTCCACTTCGGCCAGAACGGCGTGCTTGACCTTGGGGTTCTCGACGACCGCTTCGACCACGATATCAACGTTGCCGAAATCGCCGTAGGACATGGTCGGGCGAATGGCATTCAATGCCGTAGCCATCTGCGCAGGCTTCATCCGGCCCTTCTCGACGCGCTTGCCGAGCAGTTTGGCGGCTTCGTCCAGACCCAGCTGGATGCCTTCCTCGCGGATATCCTTCATCAGGATCGGCGTGCCCTTGGAAGCGGACTGATAGGCGATACCGCCACCCATGATACCCGCGCCCAACACCGCAGCCAGTTTCACGTCGCCAGCTTGCTTGTCGTACTTCTTGGCCTTGCTCTTGAGCGCCTGATCATTCAGGAACAATCCCACCAGCGAGGCAGCCACAGTGGTCTTGGCCAGCTTGGCGAAGCCAGCAGCCTCAACTTCCAGAGCCTTGTCGCGGCCATGGTTGGCGGCTTTCTGGATGGTCTTGATCGCTTCAACCGGCGCCGGGTAGTTCGGGCCAGCCTGACCGGCAACGAAACCCTTGGTGGTTTCGAAAGCCATCATCTGCTCAATGGTGTTGAGCTTGATCTTTTCCAGCTTGGGCTGACGCTTGGCGCGGAAATCCAGCTCACCGGCAATGGCGCGGCGCACCATGTCCAGCGCCGCATCACGCAGCTTGCCATCGGCAACCACAGCGTCCACAGCGCCCACTTTCAGCGCATTGTCGGCACGCTGTTCAGCGCCACCGGCAATCCATTCAACAGCGTTGTCCACACCAATCAGACGCGGCAGGCGGACGGTGCCACCGAAACCGGGATAGATACCCAGCTTGGTTTCCGGCAGGCCGATCTTGGTGCTCTGCGCCATGACGCGGAAGTCGCAAGCCAGACACATTTCCAGACCACCACCCAGCGCCAGGCCATTGATGGCAGCGACTGTGGGTACGTTCAGGTCTTCGAAAGCATTGAAAATGCGGTTGGTTTCCAGGTTGGCAGTGACCAGCTCCTCTTCGGACAACTGGAAGGCCTGGACGAATTCAGTGATGTCGGCACCCACGATGAAGACATCCTTGCCACTGGTGACAATGACGCCGGTGATGCTGCTGTTGGACTGGATGCTGTCAACGGCCGCCTTGAGCTCGGCGAGGGTGGCCTGATTGAACTTGTTGACCGACTCGCCCTGCAGATCGAACCGCAGTTCGGCGATGCCGTCTTCAAGGATTTGAACCGTGATGGCTTTACCTTCGTAAATCATCAACTGATCTCCACGCTGTGAAAGCAGATGAGAAAACACCACCCAGCCGTTCTGCCGGACGGTGTCATGATAGTTCCCGACTACACTGGAATGATGCCTGACCAGGCAAAATTCATACGCTCGTTTGATTCGGGTACGCACACCTTCATGGAAAACCGCGCCATTGTCAATCTGCCACATTGGCATGACAGCAAAAAAACGGCGACAAGCTGCCCGGCGTCAGATATCAGCGATGGCGCTCAGGCTGCCCGAGCCTCCGCTTTCAGCGGCGCCAGCGCGGCGACAAGCTGGTTCAGTACCGCCGCATCATCCGGCTCTCGCCAGTACACCACTACCGACAGGCTTTGCCGATCAATACCACGAACCTGCGGTGGCAGTTGGCCCAGCACTTCCAGGCACCCCGGCGTTGCCGCCGAGCCGTTCAGCCACGACCAATTACCGTCGGCATCGCGGCGGCAACTGAATTCTCGGTCCAGTGGCGCGCGCTCCAGGGGCATACGGTAGGCAATACAACCCTCCAGCTGGTTCACCCGTTGTGCCTCTCGCAGCCACTCAACGGCAAAGCCGCAGCGTCTGGCCTGCTCGCGCAACCGGTGCAGATGACGCTCACGGCCACGCGGTAGCAGCTTCGCCAGATTGGAAATCAGGATTGCCGCTACCAGGCCGACTATTACCCAGGTGATCATCGGTTTTTTTCCCCATTCGGGTGAAGAATCAAGTATTTGATCGGCCTTCAGTCATTCACTGTAGACCTCCAGCCAAAGACTGCTAAGATCAGCGAAAAGCAAGGAGAGAACCCGCATGCTCTACTCACATGTGCTGGTCGCGGTTGACCTGATCGACGAATGTCGCGCCGTGGCGGATCACGCCCGACAACTGGCCCAGGCACTGGATGCCAAGCTGACCATTGTCCACGTCGTTGAACCCTTGGCCATGGCCTATGGCGGCGACGTTCCCATGGATCTGTCCATGTTGCAGCAACAGCAGTTCGAGCAGGCCCGCGAACGCATGCAACTGTTTGCCGGCGATTTCGGTCTGCCCACCGAACAGCTGCAGATCGCCTTCGGCCATCCCCGTCAGGAAATCCACCGCGTGGCGACTGAATACGGTTGTGATCTGATCGTGGTCGGCAGCCATGGCCGTCACGGGCTGGCGCTGCTGCTCGGCTCCACCGCCAACGACCTGCTGCACGGCGCCCCCTGCGATGTCATCGCTGTGCGCCTGCACAAGAAAGAAGCCAGCTGACACCCCGCCACCTCGCACAAATAACAAGGGCGCCGATTCCCGTAGGAACGGCGCCCTGGCTTAACCCTCCATATCCTCCAACTCAGCCCAGCGCTCCAGTGCCTGGTCCAGCTCGCCCTGTTTGCTCTCCAGAGCCGCGAGTACAGGCGCCGTCTGTTCGTGGGCCTGCAGATAGAACTCGGGATCGCTGACCTGCTGCTGCAAGGCTTCCAGTTCCGCCTCCAGCTTTTCCAGCAGCGCCGGCAAGGCATCCAGTTCCCGCTGCAACTTGTAGCTCAGCTTGGTCTTGGTTTTTGCCGCTGGCGCCTTGGCCGGTTCAGGCTCGACCGCGGACTCGGTCGGAGCTGGCGACTCGCTTACATCGTCGCCCCACTCCGCCAGCAATTCGACCTTGCCGCCCTGGCGCAACCAGTCCGCATAACCACCTACATACTCACGAACGTTGCCGTGGCCCTCAAACACCAGGCTGCTGGTGACCACGTTATCCAGGAAGGCCCGGTCGTGGCTGACCAACAGCACGGTGCCATCGAAACCGGCCAGCACTTCTTCCAGCAATTCGAGGGTTTCCACGTCCAGGTCGTTGGTCGGCTCGTCCAGTACCAGCACGTTGGCCGGCTTGCTGAACAACCGCGCCAGCAGCAAGCGCGCCCGCTCGCCACCGGACAGGGCCTTGACCGGCGTGCGCGTACGCTCGGGCGAGAACAGGAAGTCGCCCAGATAGCTGATCACATGCCGGCGCTCGCCATTGATCTCGATGAAATCGCGCCCCTCTGAAAGGTTGTCGATCACTGTCTTTTCCAGATCCAGCTGGCCACGCAACTGATCGAAGTAAGCCACTTCCAGCTTGGTACCGTGCTTGATAGTGCCGCTGGTGGGCTCGAGCTGGCCGAGCATCAACTTCAGCAAGGTACTCTTGCCGGAGCCGTTGTTGCCGATCAGACCGATACGGTCGCCACGGATGACATTGGTACTGAGGTTGCGCACCAGCGGGCGCTGACCCGGCCAGGCGAAATTGACCTGATCCAGCTCGATGACGCGCTTGCCCGAGGCATCGGCCGTTTCCATCTGGAAACTGGCTTTGCCCTGACGCTCGATGCGCCGAGCGCGCTCATCGCGCATGGCCTTGAGCGCCCGCACGCGACCTTCGTTACGGGTCCGCCGGGCCTTGATGCCCTGGCGGATCCATACTTCTTCCTGCGCCAGCTTCTTATCGAACAGCGCATTGGCCGTGGCTTCGGCGGCCAGCTGCTGCTCCTTGTGTTCGAGAAAGCTGCGGTAGTCGCCCTGCCAATCGATCAACTGGCCGCGATCCAGCTCCATAATGCGCGTGGCCAGCGCCTGCAGGAACTGACGGTCGTGGGTGATGAACAGCACTGCACCGCGAAATTCCAGCAGTACCTGTTCCAGCCAGGCAATGGTGTGGATATCCAGATGGTTGGTCGGCTCATCGAGCAGCAGTACATCCGGCTCACCGACCAGCGCCTGAGCCAGCAGCACCCGGCGACGCCAGCCGCCGGACAGCTCGGCCATGGTCTTTTCCGCCGGCAGGCCCAGGCGCGTCAGGGTGGTTTCAACCAGTTGATTCAGGCGCCAGCCATCCTTCGACTCGAGCTGACCCTGCACTTTCTCCAGCTGCGCCAATTCCGCCTCGCCCATCTCGCCATGTACCAGACGGTGATACTCGGCCAGCAGCTCGCCAACGCCTTCGAGGCCAGCAGCCACAACGTCATATACCTTCATCTGCCCCGCTTCGGGCAATTCCTGAGGCAGCTGGCCGATTTTCAGCCCCGGCGCGAACCACAGCTCGCCCTCATCCGCCGGCTGTTCGCCGGTAACCAACCGGAACAGGCTGGACTTGCCAGCCCCGTTGCGGCCGATCAGGCAAACCCGTTCACCACGATCGAGTTGGAAGCTGACCTTGTGGAGCAACGGATTCAGACCGTAGGCCAGGGAAACATCGGTAAAGGAAAGCAGCGCCATATAACACCTTTTGAGCAATCAGGCCGGCATTCTACCTGCCGCCGACCACAGCTGCATGTTTATTGCCGCTCATGGCTTTGAAGCCTCTCGGCAAACGGCTAAGCTGGAGAGCACCAGCCCACGACGGGCACCTTCGAAAACAGAGCCTTGCGCCCACCCGGGCAGGATGGTCAATGCGTCATATCGTGAAAAAACATTTTGTCAGATCCACCGGCCTGCTGTGCAGTTTGCTCATGCTGGCCGGCCTGCCGGTGCAGGCCGATCGTCTCAGCGACCAGCGGCTCCAGTACGATCAAGCCCAGAGCGCTCTGGCGCGGGGCGATCACTCGCAGTTTCAACGCCTGAAAGCAAACCTGAGCGATTACCCCCTCTATCCCTACTTGCTGCTGGAATCCCTGCGCAAGCGCCTCGACCACGCGCCGCATCAGGAGATCGAGCAGTTCCTCACCGCCCATGGCGACCTCCCTGCCGCCCGCGGCTTGAAACAGAACTGGCTCCAGCGTCTGGCCAAAGAGCAGGATTGGGAGCGGCTGCGTCGGCATGTGGATGCCGACTCGCTCACCGCCGAGCTGGAGTGCCCGCTGGTCATGCAGATGTGGCGTGAGGGCCGTACCGAGCAGGCCATGCAGCGTACCCGCGAACTCTGGACCGTGGGCCAGTCCCAGCCGAATGCCTGCGATCCGCTGTTCCAACGCTGGATGACTGCAGGTGGCCTGACCGAGGATATCGCCTGGGAGCGCATACGCGAAGCCCTGCTGTATCGCCAGGACGGCCTGGCCAAGTATCTGACGCGATATATGCCGAGCCAGACCGCACTGGCAGAACGCTTCGTCGCCACTGCCAGCGACCCCAAGCTGCTCAATCAATTCAGCCGCTACCAACCGAGCGCCAGCCAGCCGCTGGACAAGCTGACCGAGATGGTTACCGTCGCCCTGCGTCGCCTCGGCCGGGATGCCCCTGACGCAGCCCTCGCCCTGTGGCCGCACTATCAGCAGTTGCCGTTCACCGAGGAACAACGTCTGGCGCTGACCCGGGACATAGGGGTGCGGCTCGCTCGCCGGCATCAGCCGGAAGCGCTTCCCTTCATGGCCGCCAATGATCCGCAGATGAAGGACGACACCATCACCGAATGGCGCGCCCGGCTCGCCCTGCGCACCGGCCGTTGGAACGCCGTGCAGGATCTGACGCGCAGCATGCCCGACCATCTGCAGCAGCACAGCCGCTGGCGTTACTGGCAACTGCGCAGTGCTCAATTGGCCGACTCGGATACCGGCGACCTGCTGAGCGACTATGCGCAACTGGCAGGGGAAAGGGATTTCTACGGTTTTCTGGCAGCCGAGCGTAGCCGTCAGCCCTACGCCACCAATCACCAGCCGGTGCCCATCGAGCCGCGCGCCGCCGCTCGGGTTCAGGATACTGCCGGTATTATTCGCGCCCGGGAATTCTTCGCCCGTGGCGAGTATGTGAATGCCCGCCGCGAGTGGTACCACGCCGAGCGTCTGTTCAGCCGCGAGGAACTGATCGCCCAGGCCGCGCTGGCACGTCAGATGGATTGGTACTTCCCGGCGATTCGCGGCATCAGCAAGGCGCAGCACTGGGACGATCTGGAGATCCGCTTTCCGCTGGCCTATCGCGATCCCATTATCGAACAGGCGCGGTTACGCCAGCTCAATTCGAGTTGGGTGTATGCCATTACCCGCCAGGAAAGCGGCTTCATGACCGACGCCCGCTCCCATGCCGGCGCCCTGGGACTGATGCAGCTGATGCCGGCCACTGCCCGGGAAACCGCTCAGCGTTATGGCATTCCGCTGGGTAATACCAATGATGTGCTGCTGCCCGAACGCAATATTGCCCTGGGTACCGCTTACCTGTCCCAGCTATACAATCTGTTCGAAGGCAACCGGGTGCTCGCCTCGGCCGCCTACAACGCCGGCCCCGGACGCGTACGCCAATGGACCCGCGACATGCCGGCCTTGCCTTCGGATATCTGGATCGAGACCATCCCCTTCGACGAGACCCGCAACTATGTGCAGAGCGTATTGACCTATGGGGTGATCTACGGCGAGAAACTGGGAATAAAACAGGCGGTGATGGACCAGCACGAACGCTACGTGGAATAGCGTAATAGATAAGTCGATAAGCCGGGGTGTAGCTCATCTGTGCTACACCCCGGTACACGCTGCTACTTAGTAGTAGGCGTTTTCCTTGACCGAGTGGTCGGTCACATCACGTACCCCGTTGAGCTCGGGAATCCGCGCGACCAGAGTCTTCTCGACACCTTCTTTCAATGTCACGTCGACCATGCCACACCCTTGGCAACCACCGCCAAACTGCAGCACAGCGATACCACCCTCGACCACATCGATCAGCTTGATTTCACCGCCGTGGCTGGCCAGGCCGGGGTTGATCTCGGTCTGCAGCAGGTAATTGATGCGGTCATTCAGCGGGCTGTCATCATTGACCATGGGCACCTTGGCGTTGGGCGCCTTGATGGTCAGTTGGCCGCCCATGCGATCAGTGGAATAATCAACAACTGCGTCTTCCAGGAAAGGCTCGCTGGTAGCATCAACCCAGACGCGGAAAGCCTCCAGGGCGATCACGGTATCTTCGGGCTTTTCTTCACCAGGCTTGCAATAGGCAATGCAGGTCTCCGCGTAAGGCGTACCGGGCTGGGTGATGAATACCCGAATACCGATGCCGTCGGTGTCCTGCTTGGATAACAACTCCGCCAGATAGCTCTGGGCAGCCTCGGTAAGGTGAATGCCTGCCATGAAATGCCTCGTGTTCGATGACTTGATGCGACATAGTGTACGGGATACCCGGCCGCGAATAAAGTCCCACTGTTTTACTTGGTTATTATTCACAAAGCCCCCATCCAGGCAGTCGGGCGCTGCTCAGTGCCAGCCCGGATATGACTATCTGCTTGAATCAAATGAAAGATGCCCTTGAGTTCCTTTCATTCAGTGCTCCGCGACCTTCTGGTAGACTGGTTGGCTTTATCTACCCTGTTCCGGAGTCTTCATGTCTGACCTGACCACCCGCCTGGCCGCTCTGAATGATGCTTTGCGCCAGCGCATTCTGATTCTCGACGGTGGTATGGGCACCATGATTCAGAGCTTCAAACTCGAAGAAGCCGATTTTCGTGGTGAACGCTTCGCCGATTGGCATCGGGATCTGAAAGGCAATAACGACCTGCTGATCCTGTCGCGCCCGGATGTGATTGCCGATATCGAGCGCGCCTATCTGGACGCCGGCTCGGACATCATCGAAACCAACACCTTCAACTCCACCCGGGTTTCCCAGGCCGACTACGGCATGGAAGAGCTCGCCTACGAGTTGAACCTGGAAGGCGCTCGAATTGCCCGCCGGGTTTGTGATGAGAAGACCGCTGAGACCCCGGACAAGCCGCGCTTCGTTGCCGGCGTACTGGGGCCAACCAGCCGCACCTGCTCCCTGTCACCTGACGTCAACAACCCGGGTTACCGCAATATCACTTTCGATGCGCTGGTGGAAAACTACAGCGAGGCTACTCGTGGCCTGATCGAAGGCGGCGCTGATCTGATCATGATCGAGACCATCTTCGACACGCTCAACGCCAAGGCGGCTATCTTCGCCGTGCAAGGCGTATTCGAGGAGCTGGGTGTGGAGCTGCCGATCATGATCTCCGGCACCATTACCGATGCTTCCGGCCGCACGCTCTCCGGCCAGACCACTGAAGCCTTCTGGAACTCGGTGCGCCACGCCAAGCCGATCTCCATCGGCCTGAACTGTGCGCTGGGCGCAAAAGAACTGCGCCCCTACCTGGAAGAGCTGTCCGCCAAGGCTGACACCTACGTCTCCGCGCACCCCAACGCCGGCTTGCCCAACGCCTTCGGGGAATACGACGAAACCGCCGCACAGACCGCCGAGCTGGTGGCCGAGTTTGCCGAGTCCGGCTTCGTCAACATCGTCGGTGGCTGCTGCGGCACCACGCCCGAACATATCCGCGCCATCGCCGAAGCGGTCAAGCATATCGCTCGTCGGCAGATCCCGGATATCCCCAAGGCTTGCCGCCTGTCGGGCCTGGAGCCCTTCACGATCGATCGCAACTCATTGTTCGTCAACGTCGGTGAGCGTACCAACATCACCGGTAGCGCCAAGTTCGCCCGGTTGATCCGCGAGGACAATTACACCGAAGCGCTGGAAGTCGCGTTGCAGCAGGTGGAAGCCGGCGCCCAGGTCATCGACATCAATATGGACGAGGGCATGCTGGATTCGAAGAAGGCCATGGTGACCTTCCTCAATCTGATCGCGGGCGAGCCGGACATCTCCCGGGTGCCGATCATGCTCGACTCTTCCAAGTGGGACATCATCGAAGCCGGTCTCAAGTGCATCCAGGGCAAGGGCATCGTCAACTCCATCTCCATGAAGGAAGGCGAAGAGCAGTTCCGTGAGCACGCGCGCCTGTGCAAACGCTATGGCGCCGCTGTGGTGGTGATGGCCTTTGACGAAGCTGGCCAGGCCGATACCGCAGCACGCAAACAGGAAATCTGCAAGCGCTCCTACGACATACTCGTTAACGAAGTCGGCTTTCCGCCAGAAGATATCATTTTCGATCCGAACATCTTCGCCGTGGCCACGGGTATCGAGGAGCACAACAACTACGCGGTGGACTTTATCGAGGCCTGCGCCTACATCCGCGACCACCTGCCCCATGCGTTGACCTCCGGTGGCGTGTCCAACGTGTCCTTCTCGTTCCGCGGTAACAATCCGGTGCGCGAGGCGATCCACTCGGTATTCCTGTACTACGCCATCCAGAACGGCCTGACCATGGGAATCGTCAACGCCGGCCAGCTGGAAATCTATGATCAGATTCCGCTGGACCTGCGTAACAAGGTCGAGGATGTGATCCTCAACCGCCACCCCGGCGCCACCGAGGCCCTGCTGAACATCGCGGAGGACTATCGCGGCGACGGCACGGTGAAAGAGGTCGAGAACGAGGAATGGCGCAGCCTGCCGGTGGACAAGCGGCTGGAGCATGCGCTGGTCAAAGGCATCACCGCCTTCATCGTCGAGGATACCGAAGAAGCCCGCCAGCAAGCCACGCGACCGATTGAGGTCATCGAAGGCCCGCTGATGTCCGGCATGAACGTGGTCGGCGACCTGTTCGGCTCGGGCAAGATGTTCCTGCCCCAGGTGGTCAAATCCGCCCGGGTGATGAAGCAGGCCGTAGCGCACCTGATCCCCTTCATCGAAGAGGAGAAAGGCGACAAGCCCGAGGCCAAGGGCAAGATTCTCATGGCCACGGTAAAAGGTGACGTACACGATATCGGCAAGAACATCGTTGCCGTCGTGCTCGGCTGTAACGGCTACGACATCGTCGACCTGGGCGTGATGGTACCCGCGGACAAGATCCTCAAGACCGCCATTGAAGAGAAGTGCGACATCATCGGCCTGTCCGGCCTGATCACCCCCTCGCTGGACGAGATGGTCCATGTCGCCCGGGAAATGCAGCGCCAGGATTTCCACCTGCCACTGATGATCGGCGGCGCCACCACCTCCAAGGCGCACACCGCAGTGAAGATCGACCCGCATTACAAGAACGATGCGGTGGTCTATGTCACCGACGCCTCCCGTGCGGTGGGCGTGGCGACCACTCTGCTATCCAAGGAGCTGAAGCCGGACTACGCGCAGAAGACCCGCGACGAGTACGCGATGATCCGCGAACGTACCGCCAACCGCGCAGCGCGTACCGAGCGTCTGAGCTACGAGAAGGCCCTGGCCGCTGCTCCGCAGTTCGACTGGACGGAGCATGCGCCGGTACAGCCAAGTTTCCTTGGCCGCAAGGTGCTGGAAGACATCGATCTGCGGGTGCTGGAGCAGTACATCGACTGGACGCCCTTCTTCATCTCCTGGAACCTGGCAGGCAAATACCCGCGCATTCTCGAGGATGAGGTCGTCGGTGAAGCAGCCACCTCGCTGTTCAACGACGCCCAGGCCATCCTGCGCAAGCTGATCGACGAGAAGCTGATCCGCGCCAAGGCGGTGTTCGGCTTCTGGCCGGCCAACCAGATCGACCATGACGATATCGAACTGTATGACGAACAGGGCCAGCCGATCAGTCGGCTGTTCCACCTGCGCCAGCAGACAGTCAAGACCGACGGCAAGCCGAACTTCTGCCTGGCCGATTTCGTCGCGCCGAAGGACAGCGGCGTCACCGATTATGTCGGCGGCTTCATCACTACCGCCGGCATCGGCGCCGAGGAAGTGGCCAAGGCTTACCAAGAGGCCGGCGACGATTACAACTCGATCATGGTCAAGGCGCTGGCTGACCGTCTGGCCGAAGCCTGTGCAGAATGGCTGCACCAGCGGGTGCGCCGCGAGTACTGGGGCTATGACCCGGAAGAGAATCTGAGCAACGAAGAACTGATCAAGGAGCAATACAAGGGCATCCGCCCTGCCCCCGGCTATCCTGCCTGCCCGGATCACACCGAAAAAGGCACGCTGTTCGAACTCCTCGACCCCGAGAACAACAGCGGCGTAACGCTCACCGAGCACTACGCCATGTTCCCGACCGCAGCGGTCAGCGGCTGGTACTTCGCCCATCCCAAGGCGCAGTACTTCGCCGTTGGCAAGATCGACAAGGATCAGGTGGAAAGCTACAGCAAGCGCAAGGGGCAGGACCTCGACATCACTGAGCGCTGGCTGATGCCGAACCTCGGCTATGACGTCTGATATTGGGTAAGCGTCGAATCCAGCTACTGCCCAGCCGGGACCGTTTCAAGAATATTACTCTGCTGGGCTTGCCAATCGTGGGCGGCATGCTCAGCCAGAGTGTGCTGAATCTGGTGGATGCCGCCATGGTCGGCTCCCTGGGTGAAGCGGCGCTGGCGGGTGTCGGACTGGGCGGCTACGCCAATTTCATGATCATCGCACTGGTCATGGGGCTTGGCGTGGGAGTTCAGGCCACCGTGGCCCGTCGACGCGGTGAAGGCCGCAACGAAGCGATCGCCGCACCACTCAATCATGGGCTGTTCATCGCCGCCCTGCTATCCCTGCCACTGATGCTGTTGTGCTGGTTCAATGCTGAGCAGATCATCGCTCTGCTCAGCAAGGACGCAGATGTCATCGCCATCGGCAGCGAGTATTTCCAGTGGCGCACCCTGGCGGTCATCGCCGTGGGCTGCAACTTCGCCTATCGCGGCTATTGGAATGGTATCCGCCAGACCGGGCGCTATCTGCAGATCCTGGTGGTCATGCACCTGTTCAACGTGGTCATCAGTTATGGGTTGATCTTCGGTCATTTCGGCCTGCCGGAAATGGGCGCTGCCGGTTCTGGCCTGGGCACCACCATCGCCATGTTCCTGGGCACCGGGATGTACTTCCTGCTGACCTGGCACACCGGCCGCCGCCATGGCTTCATGCGCAGCCTGCCGAGCCTGACGGACATTCGCTTCATGCTGCGCCTGTCCCTGCCCAATTCCCTGCAGCAGTTCTTCTTCGCCACCGGCGTCACGGCCCTGTTCTGGATCATTGGCCAGATCGGTACCGCAGAACTTGCCATCGGCCATGTGCTGGTCAACCTGGCGCTGCTGTTGATCCTGCCCGGCGTCGGCCTGGGTATGGCGGCCACCACGCTGGTCAGTCACAGCCTCGGCGAGCAGCGCCCAGAGGAAGCCTACCGCTGGGGTTGGGATGTGGTGCGAGTGGCGGTAATCACGCTGTTCATCATGGGCCTGCCCTTCTGGTTGGTGCCTGAACTGATACTGCAGGCATTTACTCGAGACCCGGAATTGATCGCCCTGGGCACCTGGCCATTACGCATTACCGGACTGGGCATGACCCTGGACGCCGTCGCCCTGGTGTTGACCCAGGCGCTACTGGGGGCCGGTGCCAGCCGGACGGTGATGAGCGTGAACCTCGGCAGCCAATGGTTGATATTCCTGCCCTGCGCCTACCTCGCCGGCCCCATTCTTGGCGGTGGATTACTCGCGGTGTGGTTGTTGCAGAGCCTGTATAGGGTCATGACTTCTGTTATCTTTGCCATAATGTGGCAACGCAAACACTGGGCTGATATCCGGATCTGATCCAACAGGCGAGACAGCGATGACCGATAAAAAGAATGATGACAGGAACGCCCCGCCACGGATGCGCCGGCGGGACATGATCAGCACCATCCTGTTCGGTGCCCTCGGGGTTCAGAGTAACAAGGCCAGGGAGCGGGACTTCAGCCACGGCAAGCCAAGCCACTTCATCTTCTTCGGGCTTGGCTTCATGCTGGTGTTCATCCTGGCGCTGGTGGGTATCGTGATGCTGGTGACCCGTATCGCCGGCTCGTGACAGGGCAGCCTAGTGTTGGCTGACCCAGAACACCGCAGTCGCCACAGCGATCAGGATCAGCGCCACTGCCGCAAAGGCATCGAGGCCACTGTTTTCGTCACCGCCGGTGTGGGTTTCATGGTCGTCCATACGGGTATTCCTCTTGTTTTTGAAATGGGAATGTTCTGCCGGTACAGTTAAGCCCACCCCGCGCAAATGCACAAGTAACAGCGGGATTGGACTCCGTTATTCGATCTAAGCATATAAATAAACATTCCTTTTAAGCATAAAGAAAAACTGATATCGTCTCCGCGCTTCCTGGGCCATGCCGGGTTGTGCTTCCGTAGTCACGGGCAACAGAGTGCCCTACAACAGGTTGTCAGAATGTATATTTACGACGAGTATGATCAACGCATCGTCGAGGACCGCGCCAAGCAGTTCCGCGATCAGGTACGCCGCTACCTCGCTGGCGAGTTCTCCGAAGCGGAATTCCTGCCCCTGCGCCTGCAGAACGGCTTGTACATCCAGCGTTACGCTCCGATGCTGCGCATCGCGGTGCCCTATGGGGTCCTGTCATCCGAGCGCCTGCGCAAACTGGCATACATCACCCGTCGCTATGACAAGGGTTATGCGCACGTCACCACGCGCCAGAATATTCAGCTGAACTGGCCAAACCTGGAAGAAGTACCGGACATTCTCCAGGAGCTGGCATCGGTACAGATGCACGCCATCCAGACCAGCGGCAACTGTATACGTAACACCACCACCGACCAGTTTGCCGGTGTCGCCGCAGACGAGCTGATCGACCCGCGCCCCTGGTGCGAGATCGTCCGCCAGTGGTCGACTTTCCACCCCGAGTTCGCCTTCCTGCCGCGCAAGTTCAAGATCGCCATCAACGGCGCGAAAGAAGACCGCGCGGCTATCGGCGTACATGATATCGGCCTGAACGCCGTACGCAACGAGGCTGGTGAGCTGGGCTTTCAGGTGCTGGTTGGCGGCGGCCTGGGGCGTACGCCAATGGTCGGCGCCGAGATTCGCGCCTACCTGCCCTGGCAACATCTGCTGACCTACCTGGAAGCTATCCTGCGTGTCTATAACCGCTATGGTCGTCGGGACAACAAGTTCAAGGCCCGTATCAAGATTCTGGTCAAGGCGCTCACCCCCGAAGTCTTCGCCGAGAAGGTCGAAGCCGAGTGGTTGAACCTCAAGGATGGCACCGCCACCGTGACTGACAGCGAACTGCAACGGGTAAGCAAATACTTCGTCAGCCCGCAGCTGGAAAGCTTCGCAGGTGATGATGCCAGCTACCTGGACAAGCGCCACAGTGACAAGGGCTTTGCCAATTGGGCCAGCCGCAATGTGCATCCGCACCGTGCTGCCGGCTATGCCGCCGTAACCCTGTCGCTGAAACCCAATGCCGTGGCGCCTGGTGATATCACCGCCGAGCAACTTGAGGCCGCCGCCGACCTGGCCGAGCAGTACAGCCAGGGGGAGATTCGCTCCACTCACTATCAGAATCTGGTACTGCCTTACGTGCAGCAGAAGGATCTGTACGAGCTGTGGCAGAAGTGCCGCGCCGTGGGCTTCGCCACGCCGAACATCGGCCTGCTGTCGGACATGATCTGCTGCCCTGGCGGCGACTTCTGCTCGCTGGCCAACGCCAAGTCGATTCCGATTGCCGAGTCCATCCAGGCCCAGTTCGACAATCTCGACTACCTGTATGACATCGGTGACCTGGAGCTGAACATTTCCGGCTGCATGAACGCCTGTGGCCACCACCACGTTGGCCATATCGGCATTCTCGGTGTGGACAAGAAAGGTGAGGAGTTCTACCAGGTATCGCTGGGTGGCAAGTCCGGCCGTGATGCGGCCATCGGCAAAATCCTCGGCCCCTCCTTCGCCGCGGTCCAGATGCCCACTGTGGTGCAGAAGCTGATCGACGTTTATATCGAGAATCGCACCCCGGAGGAGCGCTTCATCGATACCTACGAGCGCATTGGTATGGCCCCGTTCAAGGAGCGCGTGTATGCAGCAGATAATTAAGGGCAACCAAGTCGTTCCGGACACCTGGGAAATGCTGACCAAGGATGCCAGCCTGGAACAGCTGACCAACTCCGGCGACATCATCGTGCCGCTGGCCATGTGGCTGGAACACGCCCATGCCCTGAAAGCACGGGATGGCCGCCTGGGTGTGTGGCTGGATGCCGATGAAGAAGCCGAAAGCATTGCTGATGGCCTGGAGCATTTTGCGGTTATCGCGCTGAACTTCCCGGTCTTCAGTGACGGCCGCAACTACTCCAACGCACGGCTGCTGCGCGACCGCTACGGCTACCAGGGCGAACTGCGTGCCATTGGTGACGTACTGCGTGACCAGCTGTTCTTCATGCACCGCTGTGGCTTCGACGCCTACGCCCTGCGTGAAGACCATGATCCGCATGCTGCACTAGCCAGCCTGAACGACTTCTCCGAGGTTTATCAGGCGGCCACTGACCAACCGCTGCCATTGTTTCGGCGACGCTGATCAGATAAAAAACCGGACGCATCAGCGTCCGGTTTTTGTTTGCCTGTCCATTACAGCCACATCACACCCGCCCCCTCACGAGACAAGCGCCTCAGCGAAATATCAGCATCATTACTGCATTCCAAAAGGTTGAGCTTACTTCGTGGCCTCGAACGAAGCATGGTATGCAACCTCTCCAACAGGGAGTGCGCCGCCGAAGATAATGACCTGGAAGTACTCGGCAGGTCCCCCCGGATGATGCTCACCTATATCTGAATTTCACCGGCAACGCAGGTCACAGTGGCTCCTCCCACCCAAACCGTATCATCTGCGCTTTGTTGGATACTAAGTCGGCCTTCACACCCAAGCCGTGTTCCCTGACTCACAAGATACGGTGCAGTCGCACGCCCGGTTGCGATGAGCCATTCAGCGAGTGAGGCGTTGAGGCTGCCCGTCACGGGATCTTCTACCATGGCGCCCTGCTGGTTCCTGAAAAGTGCGCGCACCTCGAAGGCACACTCCGAGCCCTGCGGATAAGGACCAACAAGGCCAATATCCAGACTCTCGCTGCCGGAGTAGCGGCTGAAATCCGCCTCGATGGCCAGAACGGTAGCCGCATCCTCAAGCAATACCCCAACCCACCCTGGCCCGTTGTCAGCCCACGCGGTATCGACAATCTGGCTGCGATCAATACCCAAGACAGCAGCCAGCTGTTCTGTATAGGCAGCATCGACCTGTCCCGAACGCAAAAGCGGTGGTGCAGCAAAAGCCAGTCCTTCGGCGGCCCGTTTGATCGATACCAGGCCGGCTCCGCATTCCTGAACAATCAGATCCTGCTGCTTCGGCTGGATTCCGGAACTGAGCCAAGCGTGACAGCTACCAAGCGTCGGATGCCCCGCGAATGGCAACTCGTGCGTCAATGTGAAGATGCGAACCCGATAGTCGGCCGACGCATCACGAGGCGGCAAAATAAACGCCGTCTCAGACAGGTTCATCCAGCGCGTAATACGCTGCATCTCCTCGGTGGATAGCCCTTCGGCATCCAGCACAACAGCAAGTGGATTTCCAAGAAACGGCTTTGCCCCGAAGACATCGATTTGTTGAAAGCATCGTTTCATCAGTCAATTTCCCTTGATTCCTGAAACCTTGATCCCATGTTAAATCAAGACGCATGCCCTCCGCTTACACGGATACAACGTTTGAGGCAAGCAGCCCGCCGAGACACGACAACAGCGCCTGGTTAGGGGTTATTTACACGCTGCAGGATGAACGATACACGCTCATCAACTTTGCCGCGTGGGACTTCTACCATCTCGTAACCCCATTCCGAATACCACTTTCTCATACCTTCAAAAACCCTTACGGACTCCTCAAGGTCTTGGTCGCGCTCTGAGTCTGTAGCGTAGATTTCTTGCCATGGAGGAAGCAAAAACACAACGCCGTTGTATGGAAACTGCTGAACGTAATGCGAAATTTCATGACGCGTTAACGCGCTCTCCGCATCAAGCATGTACAGCGCGTCTAGCACCCCACGATCAAAGAACACGGTATGGTCGTAGGCACCTGTTTCCCGATATTTATCAATATCCGAACGCAGGATCTCCAGGGCGAAAGAGTCCGGATCTGGCCGAGGTGTTAGCCCTGCCGCCAACCGTTCCTTGATTATCCTACGGGCCGACTCCGGCACGACGTGATACCCACGCTCCGCCAGGGCACTCAGCGTCGTGGTTTTGCCACCACCGGGACCGCCGGTGATTACGAATCGATGGTTCATTTCACCCTAACGCCGCTGCTATCGCGTGCTTGTCGCATGCGTTGTTTGGTGATGCTGTGTTGAATGGTCACTTACCAGTCGCCCATACATCGCCGAATCAGAGACGACTCCATTGACCTCCCAACGCTGTCTTAGTAGACCTTCTCGGGAAAAACCGAGCTTTTCTAGCGCTTTCGCGGAAGACAGGTTGTCTGGATCGATCTCTGCTTCAATTCGCCGAAGACCTAATGAGTTGAACCCATACTGTACTAACGCTTCTCCTGCCTCACTAATGTAACCCTGTCCCCAACAAGAACGACCCAAACCAAAACCGATCTCGGCACGTTTTGATTCTTTGTCGTAGCTGAACAACATGCATTTGCCAACCAACTCACCCGTAGACTTCAGATACACGCCAAGTATAAGCGCTTCTTGACGCTGCATTGAGTCGTTGCTCTCATTGATGAAGCCAAGAGAGTCCTTGATTTCTGCCCAAGCCGCAGTATTCCAATACCGCATAACCTCAGGGTCAGAGAAAATCTTCAGCAGGCTCTCCGAGTCATCAATTATCAAAGGCTTAAGTATTAATCGCTTGGTTTCAATAACAGGGAAAAACAATTTCTGGGACATTCATTCCTCCATTCTGCGCATAACGCTTGGCACATGTCCCGCAGCGCGGCGGAAAAGCGGTTACCGTGGCGCCGCTTTTGCGTTCTTTGCAAAAGGTGTGACACGGCGATTGCGTGCCTTTGGAACGCCTTGTTAGGGTGAATACTCCTGTTGCACTTCAACTTGGACAATGAGCGGATACTCCTATTTCGCTTCAAACTAGAAACTACACGGCGCTTTCCCAAGCATTCCGCAACCAACGGCGGACTTGCTCGTCGATTTCATTTTCTCGGTACAACTCCAAGTGATGTGTAAAGCGCTTCGGCCCAACCGCTGTGACCTCCTTCCAACGCGAGGAGCTATCCGGATGCGAGAAGGATAGCGTAAGAACGAGTGGCGCGGTAAAGGGACTCTTGAGGTACTGCCCTGGAATCCATACCAACGCAAAATTTCTCTTTCTACGAAATGCAATCTGGCTTTTTGAGACTCGAACCGTTGCATCTCCCAGCTGATCCACCTCGCGCGAAATAGCGTTGAAGAGCCGCTTTGAGACACTTCTACCCTGAAAGAAGTCATTGATACTCTGGTCTGACAAGCTCAAAACCTCATTCATTGCGACGTAGGAGCGCCGGCCGCTAACGCCACGTACAACGGCGGCGGCGAAGCTGACATCCGGCGCCAACAGGAGTGAATTGATGCGCTTTGTTATGCAGTTCCATCGCCGGACTCGACTGAAATATCAAAGTGTAGAACTTCTTCCCGCAGCCCAAGCTTGGTGTATAGCGCGATTGCCGGCTCGTCTTCAACGCCGGTATCAGCCTGAACGAAAATTACATAGGCGCCTCGATCAGCCGCCAGCACTCTTAGCGTCTCAATCAAAGCCGTAGCTATTCCCTTTCTCCGGTGCCCCGATGATACGGCAAGGTCGTATATATAGATCTCACTGCGCTCTTGCTCGAACTTTTTCAGTTCGTATGCTGCAAGTCCACCGACAACATCTGTGCCTTCTAGCGCTACCAGCGCCAGAAAGGAATCACCGCTGAGCAAACCTTTCAGATAGTCTGCACTTGGGCGCTTTTTAGTATAGGTGGGAATGTCTTTGAATGCTTCGCCGAAGCATGTCGACAAGGCCACCATCAGGCCGACGTCATTCGGCGCAAGTTGGCGAATTTCTACTGGCATCGACAACTCCTAAGCTGCATAACAGTGATCAGACCCCACGCGTTACGGTGAATGCGAGCTTCAGCCACCCGAGTTGGCAGACCTCATCCGCGGATCAGACTCGCGCCGAACGGAACACGCCGCTCCAGCTCATAACAGTTGCCAGGCGGTGGTTGCTGTCCGTCAGGACGATCATGAAACCAGATACGACATTCACCAGGCGGCGGCAGGTGCCCCTTGGGAATTGGCGACGAGTGTTCCAAGTATGGATAACGGCGGGGGTAGTCACCTTAGGAGTTGCCATACGCGCTACAGCCACTGAGTGCCACTGCGCCGAAAACAATCAAAAGGTAAGGTCGAAACATGCACAGTCTCCACTGAAGCCTAATAGTGATTAAGACGTATCCGGTATTGATCCCATGGTAGACACCTCGTTATGGCTTCAGATCCGTAACGACAGTGAAAGATTAATCGAGAAAGCCGGATAAACTTCAACCCGCCTTACGCAACGTCAGATTAATCCGCTGACTCCCCAACTGCGGATGCGGTATGTCTGCCAGCGGCAGCACCCCATGAAAGCGCATCCTATCTACCCCTCCCCAGACGGCTACGTCGCCGTGATTCAGGATTGTTCTGGCGGGTCGGTCCGAGCGTTTGAAGCCGCCAAACAGGAAGGTGGCTGGCATGCCCAGGGAGATCGAGACGATGGGTGCGCTGAAGTCGCATTCGTCCTTGTCCTGATGCAGGCCCATACGGGCGCCGGGGAGGTAGCGGTTGATCAGGCAGGTGTCTGGGTTGAACTGGTTGAAGCCGGCTTCACTGGCAGCGCGTTGGGCCAGTTCCAGTAGGCAGTCCGGCATGGCCGGCCAGGGTTGGCCGCTGTTCGGGTCGATGGGGCTATAGCGGTAGCCGTGTTCGTTGGAAATCCAGCCGAGCTTGCCGCAGGCAGTGGTTTGCACTGACATGCGCCGCCCGCCTTTGGTGGTCATCTGCCGGAAGGGAGCCTGGCGCTGGATGGCTTCCAGCGCGGGGAGCAACTGGTCAAGCCAGCGCTCGGCGAAGCCGGGCAGGACGAATGCCTGCGCGCCCATCGCTATGCGCTGCCCCGGCTGCGCCTGGTGAAACAGATCCAGCGTACTCATTGGCCCTCAGTCGAGGTTGACCACTGCGCGACCGACCATGCCGCCGGCCAGAATGGTTTTGATAAATCCCGGCAGTTCATCCAGGGTGATTTCCTGCTCCAGCTGTGTGAGGTCGGTCTTCCATTGCAGTGACAGCCGATCCCACATGGAGGCTTTCACCACCAGCGGCTGTTCCACCGAGTCCACACCCAGCAGGTTGACGCTGCGCAGGATGAAAGGGAGCACACTGGCCTGGAACTGGACACCAGCAGTCAGGCCACAGCAGGCGACGCTGGCATCGTAGCGCAGGGACTTGACCACATTGAACAGGATATCGCCGCCCACGGTGTCCACCGCACCGGCCCATTGCTCGGGCAACATGACCTTGGCTGTGCCGGCTTGCAGCTCCGCCCGATCGAGCACCCGAGCGGCGCCCAGGCGCTGCAGGAAATCGGCCTGATCAGCCTTGCCGGTGACGGCCACCACTTCATGGCCCAGCTGGGCCAGCATGGCCACGGCGATGCTGCCGACGCCGCCGGTTGCCCCTGTCACCAATACCGGACCCGCACCAGGCACGAGCCCAGCACGCTCCAGCTTGTCGATACAGAGCGCCGCGGTCAGGCCAGCGGTGCCGAGCACCATGCTCTCGCGCAAACTCAAGCCAACGGGACGCTTCAGGACCCAGGCAGCGGGTACCCGGATGTACTGACCGAAGCCGCCGGGCGTATTCATGCCCAGGTCGTACCCGGTGACGATCACCTCGTCGCCAACGGCCAGTTCGGCTGCCGAACTGGCTTCCACCACGCCGGCGGCATCAATGCCGGGGGTATGCGGATAGTTGCGGGTAATGCCGCGATTGCCGCTGGCGGACATGGCGTCCTTGAAGTTGAGGGAGGACCAGCGCACGCGGATCAATACTTCCCCGGCTGGCAGCTCATCCAGCTGCCTTGTCACCACCTGGGGTACAAATTGTCCCTGCTCTTCAGTTACCAGCAATGCCTTGAATTCGGACATGACGGACTCCTACCAGAAACGCTGATTATGAAAACGTGAGACCCAGGTCAGCACCAATCGGTCCAACGCAGTGGACATACTGGAACTGAGGCGATCCTGCAGCCGTTTGGGTCGGGCGAAATGCACTTCGAATACATCGGCCTGGCGGATGCGCCGGTTGATATAGTCATCGCTGGTGTTGACCTCATCGGCCAGGCCGCGCTCCAGCGCCTCGGTGCCGAACCAGACTTCGCCGGTGGCCACGGCATCGACATCCAACACCGAGCGGTAACGGCTGACGAAGCGCTTGAACAGGTAGTGGATGTTTTCCAGATCTTCCTGAAATTTCTCCCGCCCCTTCTCGGTGTTTTCACCGAACAGAGTCAGCGTGCGCTTGTACTCGCCCGCGGTGAGCATTTCATAATCCACATCGTGCTTCTTCAACACCCGGTGGAAGTTGGGCAATTGCGCGACCACGCCGATGGAGCCGAGCATGGCAAAGGGCGCCACCAGAATACGGTCGGCGATGCAGGCCATCATGTACCCACCGCTCGCGGCGACCTTGTCGACGCAGACAGTCAGGGGTACACCGGCTTCCCGAATCCGGGTCAGTTGCGCGGCGGCCAGACCGTAGGCATGCACCATGCCGCCACCACTCTCCAGCTTGACGATCACCTCGTCCTGGGGCGTTGCCAGCTCCAGTACGGCAGTGACCTCGTGGCGCAGATTCTCCAGCGCACTGGCTTTGATATCACCATGGAAATTCAGCACGAAGACCTTGTCGCGTTCGGCGCTGTGCTTGGCACGCGCTTTCTGTTCCTGCTTGCGGGTCTTCTGTAGCGCCTTGAATGCCGGCTTGTCCAGGACAGCCTGGCCCAGACGCTCGGTCATGCGGGCCAGTTGATCGTTCAATCGGGTCACGGTCAGGGCGCCCTCGCCCTTGCGCTGCCGCCCTTTAAGCGAGGCAATCAACAGCAGCACGAACACGACCGCCAGCAATACCGTCAGCGCTTTGGCGGCAAACATTCCAAACTCGGCAATCCACTCCACAGGTGTCTCCAGTCGATTCGGTTTCAGGACTACCTCAAGCATACAGGATCAGCCGATGCGGTAGACAGACCGTCCCCGGCATGATTCAAACGATCGTATGATTCTTGTTGACAGCTTCCCTGAGCCACCCTACCCTCTGACGAGTTGCACAACCCTGCGTTGCAACGATTGCCGTTGCCCCTATGAAACATCCGATAAAGGAAGAATCCATGACTACCGTTGCTGACATCATCAATAACATGGAAGGCAAGTTCAATCCGGCTGCCGCTGCTGGCCTGGATCTCGTTTTCCAATTCAACATCGAGGATGATTCCAATTTCTACGCCGTGATCAAGGACGGCACCTGTGATGTCCAGCAGGGCGATGCGGAAGACCCGAACGTCACCCTGATCATGGACTCCGAAACGCTGAACGGCGTTATCACCGGCGAGACCGACGGCATGCAGGCCTTCATGGGCGGCAAGCTGCGCGCCGAAGGCGACATGATGCTGGCGCTGAAGCTGGGCGAGCTGTTCCCGGTCTGATCGAGCAGCAAGACAAAAAACCGGAGCCAGGCTCCGGTTTTTTTATGTCCAGCATTGCTCGCCAAGTGACGCGCCGTCAGTCGCCCTTCTTTACTCTGTATCTCAGGGCGCTATCTCTGCCGCGTCCAAGTTCAGCTCGGGCTTTCTGTAATGGGTAAAGTGGATAGTGATTTTTGGCTTGGTCATTATTGCCCCTCGCTCTCTGTCTGCCACCACGATTCGAACGCCTGTGCCCGGCCATCGAAATAAACTGCCTGCCCGATCATTGGTGTCCATAGCTCGTAGCGCTGGTCTTCACTGGCGTCGGTCAGCCGCTCGAAAGGGTCATGCCAATCATGGGGAGCCAGGGTGAAGCGGCCCACATGGGCTGGCGTTAACGCGTCCGTGCCCAGGTCGCTAGCCGCCTGGGCAGCCTGCTCCGGGTTCATGTGCAGGTACGCCCAGCGCGGATCATATTGGCCGCTGTCGAGGGTCACCCACTCAAAGGGGCCGTAGCGTTGGCCGATATCGGTAAAGTGATCGCCATAGCCTGAGTCGCCACTGAAGAACAGTCGCTGCAGGGGCGTTTCCAGGACAAAACCCACCCACAGCGACTGGTTGCGGGTAAAGGTGCGCCCTGAATAATGCCGGGCCGGTGTGGCGTGGATAAGCAGATCATCGACTTCATGGGTATCGTGCCAGTCCAGCTCGTGAATGCGGGCAGGGTCATAACCCCAGGACTCGAAATGTGCGCCTGTCCCCAGCCCGGCCACCACCTGGTTGACCAGTGGCTTGAGCGCCATGATGGTCGGATAGTCAACGTGATCATAGTGGTCGTGGGTGATCAGCAGCACGTCAATCGGCGGCATGTCGTCGGCGGAGTACAGGTTGGTGCCAGCGAAAGCGGCAATCAATCCCGGCACCGGTGCGGCATAATCGCTAAATACCGGGTCGATCAGCAGGCGCTTGCCACCCACCTGTACATACCATGAGGAATGGCCCAACCACACCGCAATATCCTCGTTGGGGTCCAGCGCATGCAGGTCGGTCTTGGCCGTAGGAATCTCCTGTTCAGGCCGGGGCGTGCCCTTTTCAGCGCGGAAGTTGTCGATCTGAATCGACAATTGGGTCGCACCCTCGGTCAGAAAAGGCGTATCCATTAGATTCTGAAAGGCACCGTTCACATAGTTGGGTGAGGCTTCGATGCGCGCCAGCCGCTCGCCCTGCGGTAACTCGCCGAAGAGTGGATGGCGCAAATAAAGAAAGCAGGCGATAACCAGTGCCACGGCGATCGTGGCGAGAACGATCAATAACCCAATCCAGAATTTCTTCATCACAGTCCCAGCTGTCAGTTATTCGGTTCATGGCAGCCTTGTGGAAAAGCGACCTTCGGTTTGGCTCAAGCAACGACTGGCATGATAAAAGGCGAAGATTACGCTTACTAGATGGCCCAATTTTGATGAGGCTATGAATCGAATTCAGCAATCCCAGCCGTGCGTTGCCTACTAACCGCGATACCGCAGTGCCTCGACGAACGCCAGGAATGCAGGAGAGGTTTGCCGTCTATTTGGGTAATACAGATGGTACCCCTGAAAAGAAGGGCACCAGTCAGTCAGCACTTCTTTAAGGCGGCCATCGGCCAGGTAAGGTGCGACCAGTTGTTCCGGCACGTAAGCCAAGCCAATCCCGTCCACAGCGGCATTGAGTACATGCACGATGCTGTTGAAGACCAACTGCCCTTCGGTCTTGACGGTAAACTCCTTGCCGTCATGTTCAAACTCCCAGGCGTAAACCGCACCGGTTGGCCGATGTCGGATGTTCACACAAGCATGGTGGGTCAGGTCGTAAGGCGTCTCCGGTAGCGGGTGCTGCTCGAAGTACGCCGGAGATCCGACCACGGCCAGTCGCCAGTCAGGCCCGATGCGCGCGGCGATCATGTCCTTGCTGATCGCTTCACCGAGGCGAATGCCTGCGTCGAAGCGCTGCTCAACTACATTGGTAAACCCATAATCGACGTAGAACTCCAATGTTATGTCGGGATAATCCTTCAAAAATCCCGCCAGCATCGGCCTCAAGCACAGTTCGATCTGATCATCGGTACAAGTGATCCGGATGGTTCCGGAGGGTTTGTCTCGCAGCTCCCCCAGCGCTTCCACTTCCATGGCGATCTGATCGAACAGCGGCGCGATGGAGCGCAGCAAGCGTTCACCTGCTTCCGTAGGCGCCACGTTGCGGGTGGTACGCGCCAGCAGACGTATGCCCAGCCGCTCCTCCAGCCCCTTGATGGTATGACTCAGAGCGGAAGGGGTAACGCCCAGCCTAGCCGCCGCTTTGGTAAAGCTCTGATTCTGGGCTACGGCTATGAAGGCTTGCAGATCGTTAACTTTGCTGTTTTTCATTTGTGAGACTTTCTCACAGCTGCATGAAGATTACACCCACTAATCAAAGCCTTCGCAATCCGTCAGGATGGCTGGCATAAAAGGTCCGGCTCCCATCCGCACTCCCAAGCACCTGGGAGTATTGCATTAGCGCCGCCCATCCTCCCTCCTCCTCCTGCAAGGAATACCCTCCATGAGCACGACATTCGATTCTGGTCACGAGATTGAAAAGGCACTGGTTGCTGGCGGTTCCGAACGCCGTGATTTCTTGAAGGCTGCTGGCATGGGCGTCGCTGCACTGGGCGCGCTTTCCCTGAGCGGCGGCGTCGCTTTCGCTGCGGGTTCGCAGCGTGCTCCGGATGCTCCCGCGGGCGCTGACAACTTCTATCAAAGCAGCAAGGTGACCATTCAGAAGGTGACCTTCAATAATCAATACCGCATGCAAGTGGTGGGGAATCTCGTTACGCCCAAGGGCCTGGATCGCAATAGCCGCGCCCCGACGGTCATCGTTGGTCACCCGATGGGGGCGGTCAAGGAACAAGCGTCCATGCTCTACGCGCAAAAACTGGCAGAACAGGGCTTCGTCACTCTCGCCATTGACTTGTCGTTCTGGGGCGAAAGCCAGGGGCAACCGCGCAACCTGGTCGCGCCTGACCTGTTTACTGAGGCCTTCAGTGCCGCCGTTGATTATCTCGGAACGCAAGACTTCATTGATCGTGACCGTATCGGCGTACTGGGCATATGCGGCAGCGGCGGTTTTGCCCTCAGCGCGGCAAAGATCGACCCTCGCCTGAAAGCCATTGCCACCGTCAGCATGTATGACATGGGCGCGGTTACCCGGCATGGGCTGAAGCAGTCGCAAACACTGGCGCAACGCAAGGCTCTGCTCGCAAAAGCAGCGGAACAGCGCTATGAGGAATTCTCCACCGGGGAAATGCAGTTTCTGAATTACCTACCGGTGCAGCTGCCTGCCAATGCCGACCCGGTAACAGCGGAGTTCCATGACTTCTACCGCACCCCGCGTGGCATCCATATTCCGCAAGGCAGAACGCTTGAGCTGACGCAGAACCGCATGCTGACCAGCGAGACTCGATTCATGAACTTCTATCCGTTCAACGATCTGGAGATGATTGCCCCGCGTCCATTGCTGTTCATCAGCGGAGATCAGGCGCACTCCCGCGAGTTCAGCGAGGAGGCCTATCGCCTGGCCACCGGGCCGAAGGAGCTGGTCTGGGTGCCGGGTGCCGGCCATGTCGATCTGTATGATCGAGCGAACCTGATTCCCTGGGCCAAGCTGACAACCTTCTTTGCCGAACACCTGGCATAAGCCTTCATGGTCACTCAAGAATCGGATATGCCCGCCAGCCGGGAGACCGACAAGCAAACCGCATATTGGAGCGGTGTTTTCGCGATGACGTTATGCGTCTTTGCGCTGATCGCCTCGGAGTTCATGCCGGTCAGCCTGCTGACGCCCATCGCTGCGGACCTGCAGATCAGCGAAGGCTGGGCTGGCTACGGCATCGCCATCTCCGGCGCTTTTGCAGTATTGACCAGCCTGATCATTTCCCGGCTGGCGGCCGCGATGAATCGCAAGACCCTGCTGCTGGGGCTAACCGGATTGATGTGCCTTTCGGGCCTGCTCGTCGGGCTGGCACCAAACTATCTGGTTTACATGATTGGTCGTGCGTTGATCGGTGTGGTTGTCGGCGGGTTCTGGTCATTATCGGCGGCAGTGGCGATGCGGCTGGTGCCGACTGACCAGGTGCCCAAGGCGCTGGCGATTTTCAATGGCGGTAATGCACTGGCGGTGGTGGTGGCTGCGCCACTGGGTAGTTATCTGGGCGGCATCATCGGCTGGCGCGGTGCGTTTTTCTGCCTGGTGCCGGTGGCGCTGATCGCCTTTGTCTGGCAATGGATCAGCCTGCCATCAATGAAAGCCGAGCCAGGTGCGACCGCCACCGGTAATGTGTTCAAGCTTCTCAAGAAGCCTATGGTGGTAATGGGCATGCTGGCGGTCGGCAGCTTCTTCATGGGCCAGTTTGTGCTGTTCACTTATATGCGTCCGTTTTTGGAAACCGTCACCCAGGTGGATGTGTCCACCCTGTCGCTGATTCTGCTGACCATCGGCATCGGTGGGCTTATCGGCACCATGCTGATCAGCCGCATCTTGCGCACCGGCCTGTATCGCACGCTGATTGTCATTCCGCTGTTGATGGCCGCAATTGCACTGGCGCTGATCACCTTGGGCGGCTCACTGGCCATGGCCTTCTTGTTGCTGGGCCTGTGGGGGCTGGTGGCGACCGCTGCGCCAGTCGGCTGGTGGTCGTGGCTGGCCCGATCCCTGCCCAACCATGCCGAAGCTGGCGGCGGGCTGATGGTGGCGATGATTCAGCTGTCGATCGCGCTGGGCTCGACCTTTGGTGGGCTGCTGTTCGATGTCAGCGGCTATCGCATCACTTTCCTAGCCAGCGCAATAGTGCTGGTGGTCGCGGCCTTGCTGGCCTTCATGACTTCGCGCTCGGCTGATAGCTCATCCACCCCGTAAGCCAATCGCAACTTGCCGCCATAGACACAACCGATCCCCTGCCAACACGGTTTCTGATAAGTAACACTGCGTCTTGGCAGCCTCTTGCCCCTGCAGTAGATTGACCAACGATCATGCCTATCTCAACAAGGACAAGACAGATGCAGAAAACCCAACTGTTCGACCTGGACGGAAAAATTGCCCTGGTAACCGGCGCCAGCCGCGGCATCGGCGAAGCCATTGCCAAACTGCTGGCCCAGCAAGGTGCCCATGTCATCGTCTCCAGCCGCAAGATCGATGGCTGCCAGGAAGTGGCCGACGCCATCGTTGCCGCGGGTGGCAAAGCCACCGCCATGGCCTGTCATATCGGTGAGATGGAGCAGATCAAGGCGACCGTCGAGGCCATTCGCAGCCAGTTCGGCAAGCTGGATATCCTGGTCAACAATGCTGCCACCAACCCCTTCTTCGGCAATGTGCTGGATACCGATCTGGACGCCTTCCAGAAAACCGTGGACGTGAACATCCGCGGCTACTTCTTCATGTCGGTTGAAGCTGGCAAGCTGATGCGCGAAAACGGCGGCGGCGCCATTCTTAACGTCGCCTCGGTCAACGGCCTGGTACCGGGCATGATGCAGGGCATCTACTCGATCACCAAGGCGGCGGTCATCAACATGACCAAGGTGTTCGCCAAGGAGTGTGCGCAGTTCGGTATCCGTTGCAACGCCCTGCTGCCGGGCCTGACCGATACCAAGTTCGCGTCGGCGCTGGTGAAGAATGACAGCATTTTGAAGCCCGCCCTGCAGCGCATTCCCCTGGCGCGCCCGGCGGACCCGAGCGAGATGGCCGGCACCGTGCTCTACCTGGTGAGCGATGCGTCCAGCTATACCACCGGCACGGCGATCAACGTCGACGGTGGCATGCTCTCCTGATGCCTGGCCGGCCCTCGCGGGCCGGCTTGCTCAGTCGAATCCCTTCAGCGCCGTCAGGGCCTGGGGATTCATCGCCACCGGCGACAGACCGGTGGTGCCGATCTCAATGGCATAACGAGCACCATCGGCCGCCGGCATGAAGCGAATGGCAAAGGCATCGGCATACAGCCAGCCCAGGTCGACGCCATCCAGCCAGGACCAAGCGTCGCGCCAGCGCGGCGTATCATGCAATGGCTGAGTCGGAGTGACTTCTGTTTGCTGCTCCAGCGCCAGATAGCGCCCGCTCAGGCGATCGAGGCGATAGCCATCTTCCAGCCCCAGCGCGTGCAGCAGTCCTTGCCAGCGCAACACCTGAACCTCCAGCTCCCATAGGTCACCCTGCAATTGCAGTTGCTGAACCCCGTCTGCCGTTCGCAGGGTTGCATCAAACCGCTGGGGCGCACTTTCATTCAGCTCCAGTGTGGCAATCTGGGCACCGTCGGTAATCGGCCGGAACTGATACAGTTCCCAAGCGATAACCGCGACCGCCGCGCAGCAGCCCAGCAATGCCAACAGCAGCATGCCTTTGAGCCAGCCGAGCAGCCAATCCAGGCGCCAACCAAAACGTAGTATCAGCGATAACAGCAGCAGCGCGAGGCATCCCACCAGCACTGCCAGACCAGCGTATTGCATGCGAACTCCTTGTCACATTCAGGCCGGAACGGGGGGTTGTGGCTGGCCGGCCAGCCGTGCCAGATAACAATCGATCAACCAACGGGAAATGGTGCCCTGGGGCGGTATGGCGGGCAGTTGATGGATATTCCACCAATGGGCTTCTTCGATCTCGCCGGGCTGCGGTACGATCTCACCATCGACATAGGAAGCATGGAAACCCAACATCAGCGAGTTGGGAAAGGGCCAGTTCTGGCTGCCGAGATATTCGATATGATCGACGGTAACACCGACCTCCTCCATCACCTCGCGGCGCAGCGCTTCCTCCGCCGACTCGCCAGGCTCGATGAATCCAGCCAGGGTGCTGAAGAACCCGGCGCGGAAATTGGCCGAGCGCGCCAGCAGCACTTCTTCGCCGCGGGTGATCAGCACGATGATGCAGGGCGCGAGTTTGGGGTACTGGCGATTGCCACAACCGCTGCATTCCATCGCCCGTTCGTCCGGGCGCACCTGGGTTGGCTGACCGCAGCGACCACAAAAACGGTGGGTGTCGTGCCAGATATCCAGTTGCTGAGCCACGCCGAGCAGGCGGAACGTCGAATCATCGACTTGCCCCAGCAGACTGCGCAAACCATGCCATGACAGCCCAGGCAGATCGATCTGCTCCTTGACGCGCACCAACTGGCATGGCCGGTCATCCACCAGCCCCAGGGTCATCTGGTATTCGGCATCGCCCAGGTAACGCGCCATATCCGGATCATGCAACAGGTTGCCCTGGTACATGGCAAAGGATTGTTCATGACGGATCAGCACCCAGCCGTCGGCATGCGTTTCGGTGGTCAGGGAGGCAGTAAACCGGGTGAATCTCTGCACGGGAATCAGGCTCCGACGCCGTAGCCGAGTTCGGCAAGGCTGTCTTCGGCGACGGCCAGGACATCGCCTGTACCGACCGAGGAGCGCTCCGCCGACTCAAGATAGAATTCGATGCTGGTCAGGGCATCGGCCAGCACCTCCAACTGCTGCGGGTCCGGTGTAGCCTGCTGCTCCAGCATGGACTTGCGAATGAAGCGTGAGGCATTGCCAATGATATCCGACGCCCGGGTCATACCCAGGAAGATCAACCCGCCCCGCACGGTTTCCAGTGTCGCCGGTACGTTCAGCAAGTGCATGCGGTCGTTGCCCGACTCGATGTAGGCCGTGATGGCCCGTCTGGCCAGCGCCAGTCCCGCCTGGGATTCCTCAACTAGCACGATATGCGCTTCCTTGAGTTCGACCGGACCGGGATTGCGGCTTTCGTCGAACCCGCCCAGAGCTTCTCCCTCGTTTTCCAGGCGGTTCACCGTCAACTCGGCATGCAGTACCGCGTCGGCAACCTGCTCCAGCACCCCGCTGTTGCCGGACTGCCAGCCGCTCAACTGCTGTGCCGCATGCCGGATCTTGCCGGAAATCTCCGCCAGGTCCAACATATCCAGCGTCTTCCACAACCGCTGCAGGGCAGTATCCAGGGTTTCGAGGGATTGCTCCGCATCGCCGGCGTTGCGTGCCAACAGGTCCAGCAGATCCTTGACCGCGGCAATTTCCTCATGCAACGCCTCGGCAACCGAGCGCATTACATCGGCACCAGGGCCCTGCAGACGATCGAAGGCACGCTGCAGAGCCGCTTCGCTGTAACCGGGGTCCGGCAGATTGACGGCGCGGCGGACTTCCTCGCACAACACGCAGCCGGCATCGCCCAGGGCGACCAGATACAGCATCGCCTTCAGCAGCGATGCACTGTCCGAAGCGGAATGACCAGAAGCCAGGCGCTTGATTTCGCGATCCAGCCGCGAGTACAGACGTTTGCGCTCCGCGGTCAATTGCAGGGGCACGGCATCCATTGCTTCCAGCGAGGCGGATGCAACCCAGCACAGGGTCGCTGTACGATCATCCAGACGGGTTTCCATACGTTGCAGGGCGCGCTGCATCAACGAGATGCCCGCCGCCGGCCGCTCATCCCGGAGCATACCCAGCAGCCCCAACTGGTACATCTGCCGCAACCGTGCAAAGGTGCGGGTATCCAGCGGCTCCTTCGATCCATCACGCAGGGCCACGGGCAACCGTTGCACATCCAAGGGATAGAAATGACTTTCCGCCAGGGGCGGCGCGTCCGCCCGGTGGGCGCGCAGGTCGTTGATGGTCGGCAGCAGCAGTTCGGGCTGCTCGACACCCTGTTGGCGGCACAGATGCAAATAGCGCTGAAGCAGGAACAGGCCATTGCACAAGGCGGATAGCGGGGCGTTTCTTCCCTCGCCCTCGTGCTCCGGAATATCCGTCGCCAGGGCGATCATTTCTTCCGCCAGCAATGCTGCGCCATCCAGCTCAATCAGGTTCAGCGTACCGCGCAGCTGCTGCAGCCCCTCAATGGCCTGTTGCAGCAGGCTGCCGTTTTGTCTTTCCTCAAGGAACTGCTGCAGCAGATCCTCGACGCCAGCCATGCTGGCGAACAGCTCATCCTTGACAAGATCGAGTGATGTGGCACCGGTTAACATCGCTTCAGTCTCCTTCGTCCCTGCAGTCAGACTGGCACGCTCAATCGGCGAACTCGGCTGGTTTTCTGCTCATATGTGCCGTCATGGCCAGCTTGAGATCTTCCGATTGCAGCATGGCTGCGTTCCAGGTGGCGATATAGTTCAACCCGTCTGCAACGCTGTGATCACGGCTGTAGCGAATCATTTCCTTGGTCCCGCGAATGGCCAGCGGAGACTTGGCGGCAATCTGGCCGGCAATACCCATCACGCCTTCGATCAGCGCGGCATGGTCAGCATAGACGCGGTTTACCAGCCCCATCTCCCGGGCCTCGTCTCCGAAGACCGCGCGACCGGTGTAGGCCAGTTCGCGCATCATGCCATCACCAATAATATGGGGCAATCGCTGCAACGTGCCGACATCCGCCGCCATGCCCATGTCGATTTCCTTGATCGAGAAATGCGCGCTCGCAGTAGCATAACGCATGTCGCAGGCGCTGATCAGATCTATCGCACCACCGATACAATAGCCATGTACAGCAGCAATGACCGGCTTGCGGCATTCTTCAACAGCGTTGAAAGCAGCTTGCAGGCGCAGCACATTGCGACGGATACGCTCGGCGTTGCGGCCAATATCCTGGGTCATCTCGCCGGCCGCCTGGGCCAGCATGGCCAGATCGATTCCGGCGGAAAAATGGTCACCGGCGCCGGAGATAACCGCGACACGGACGCTCTCGGTGCGGTCGACCCAATCGAATATGTCGACCATCTCGGTCCAGAATGCTTCATCCATGGCATTGGCCTTGGCCGGACGGTTGATCAACACATGGGCGATGGCCCCGTGTTGCTCGACTTTCAGCGATTGGTATTCGTGCATCTCTACAGCTCCCTGATATTGTTCTGATGACCGGCAAACTATACCAAGCCCACCCCCAGCGGTATAACCATTCCTGTTACTGATGCGTGGGCGGCGGCGCCGTCTATTCGGTGACCAGTTCGGCTGTTTGCGGCCAGGCGACAAAGCCGGCCGCCTTTTCAATGGCCGCCAGGCGTTCCTCATGGGCCGCCAGCTCCGCCTCGCTGGCCCGGATGACCGGTAGCGCTGGACGCGCTGGGTCCAACCGGCGAATCGTACCGACCTCCCCGCCACCATTTTCCCCGGCGGCATGGCTGGCCAGCGACAGAGCCGTCTGGCCGCCGGTCATGATCAGATAGACATCAGCCAGAATCTCGGCGTCCAGCAGCGCGCCGTGCAGGTCACGCTGAGAGTTGTCGACACCATAGCGCTTGCACAGGGCGTCCAGGCTATTACGCTGGCCTGGGTGCTTGTCCCGGGCAATACGCAGGGTATCAACCACTGAACAATGATCCGCTACCTGACCATGGCCCCCTCTAAGCAGCTGTAGCTCGGCATCAATGAAGCCGACGTCGAACGCCGCGTTGTGGATGACCAGACGTGCGCCCTTGATGAAGGCCATGAAGTCATCGACGACATCAGCGAACAGCGGCTTGTCTGCCAAAAACGCATCACTGATGCCGTGGACCGCGAACGCGCCCTCTTCCACTTCCCGCTGGGGGTTGATGTAGACGTGGAAGTGGCGGCCGGTCAGGCGGCGGTCGAGCAGCTCGACACAACCGATTTCGATGATCCGGTGCCCTTCACGGACTTCAATACCTGTGGTTTCGGTATCCAGAACGATTTCACGCATCCTGCACCGCCCCTCTGCCCAATACCTGATCCACACCGCGATTGGCCAGTGCGTCGGCCAGATCATTTTCCGGATGTCCGCTATGCCCCTTGACCCAGCGCCATTCAACCTGGTGCTGATTGACCAGTGCGTCCAGTTCCTGCCAGAGATCGGCGTTCTTTACCGGTTGGCGGCTGGCTGTCTTCCAGCCGCGCTTCTTCCAGTTGGGCATCCATTCGCGGATGCCTTTCATGACGTATTCCGAATCGGTGGTAAGCAACACGCTGGCTGGCTTCTTCAGCGCCTCCAGTCCACGAATGGCAGCAGTCAGCTCCATCCGATTGTTGGTGGTATTGAGTTCACCGCCGAACAGGGTTTTCTGGTGTTCGCCCAGACGCAGAAGTACGCCCCAGCCCCCCGGCCCCGGATTTCCCTTGCAGGCGCCGTCGGTAAAAATCTCGATTGTGTGACTCATTACTCGTTCCGTTTATGTGTCCGCCGGTTGCCCGCAACCAGCGGCGGGAGATGCAGTGTGGGGAAGACTATTCCCCGTTGCCGGCGCGGCGTGAGGCCCAGCGCCTGGCGTCGTGCCAGCAGAAAGTAGAAGCCGCCGCCGGGTAATTGGTGCCGTTGCCCCAGGGCATCGATGCGTCGGAGCCGTTCCAGCCAGGCCTGCGATCTGAGGGGCGGAAGATAACACCCATCAACGCGTTTCTCCACTGCAAAACCCAGCAACTCCAGCCAGTCGGTCAGGCGCGCAGGACTGATGAATCCTGCTTCGCTGAACCAGTCGCGCCCGGCAAAGTGATTGAAACCCCAACTGCTCCAGGGGTTGAAGCCGAATACCAGCAGATGGCCACCCGCCCTCACCGCCTGGCCGGCTTCGCGCAGCAAGCTGCGCGGTGACAGGCAGAAATCCAGCCCGTGATGCAGTACCACGGCATCCAGCGAGTGCGGAGCAAAGGGCCACTGAGTCTCTTCCACCGGCAACGCCGACGGCCCGCCCAGCAGGTCCAGCTGCCAGTGATTGCGCAGCACAGTGCGCTCATCATCCAGCAGTTCGGCAGCCAGCCCGTACTGCACCAGGTGATGACCGAAGCAGGCCGGCAACGCCTTGCGCATCACTGCCCGCTCGGACTCCAGCAACCAGCACCCGGGCGGGCTGTTCAGCCAGTCCCGGGCCACGCCGAGCAGGCGGAGCAGGTCTTCCTGGCTGATGGAGCGTGACGACTCTGGTATCACCATGGGATCTCCGGGTTGGCCTGGGTCATATTACCTCCTATAAGATACAGATCACCATTCAAGGAAGGTACGAAGCCCATGCCACAGTTCATTGCCTTGCCAGCATTCCAGGACAACTACATCTGGTTGTTGCTGGACGAAACCACACTGCAGGTTGCGGCGGTCGATCCGGGCGACGCCCAGCCGGTCATCACCTGGCTGAGCCGCCATCCGGAATATCAGTTGTGCACCATACTGCTCACCCACCACCACCCTGACCATACCGGCGGGGTACTGACCCTCAAGGCCGCGACCGGCTGCAAGGTCTGGGGGCCGACCAACGACACCATCAAGGGTATCGACCGGCCGCTCGAAGATGGCTTCCAGATATGCCTGTTCGAACAGGAGATCCAGGTGCTGGCGGTGCCCGGCCATACCCTGGACCATATTGCCTACTTCTGCGATCACCCAAGTGACCCCTGGCTGCTCAGCGGCGACACCCTGTTCGCTGGCGGCTGCGGCAGACTGTTCGAGGGGTCTGCCGAGCAGATGTATGCCTCGCTGCAGAAGCTGGCCGCGCTGCCGGATAACACCACCATATATTGCACCCATGAATATACCCAGTCCAACCTGCAATTCGCCCGTGCGGTCGAGCCGGACAATCTGGATATAAAGGTGCGCCTCGAAGTGGTCGAGGACCTGCGCCGGGACGGTCGCATTACCCTGCCCACTACCCTGGCCCTGGAAAAGCGTACCAATCCCTTTCTGCGCTGCGAAGATTCCCATGTGCGCGGCGCAGCGGCCAGTCACAGCGGCAGCATGCCGGCCAGTGCAGTGCAAACCTTTGCTGCCATTCGCGCCTGGAAAGACACATTCTGAAACAGTATCATCCGGCGTAGCCGCACGTGGTGTCATGGGCATCCGTGCGGCAATTTTCGCCGGTGCGACATATGGTCCGGATCTGCTTCCTTGACCCCTCGGGGGTGGCTCCCTAGAATCGGGCAAATTTTAACGGACCAGCTCATGTTATTTTCGCCCAACGCTCTCAGAAATGGATTCCTGACGCTGTGGCTAGTCGTACTTGTCGGCTGTCAGACCACCACCGGCCCAACGGGCCAGTCCACCGCTATCAAAACCTTGCCCGCGCCCTCTGCGGCAGGCTCTGCAGACAGCGCCCAAACCACCAAGCCGCGCTGGCGGGTACCGCAACAGGTCGATGAACCACGCACCCTGTGGACACGCATCCGCGATGGCTTCCTGCTCGACCCCACGGTAGAGGACAATCCCCGCGTCGATCAGCAGCGTCTGTTTTTTGCCTCCCAGCCGCGCTATTTCGAAATCACTTCCAAGCGCGCCCAGCGTTACCTGCACTATGTAGTAGAAGAGCTGGACAAGCGCGACATGCCTCTGGAGCTGGCGCTGCTGCCCTTCGTGGAAAGCGGCTACAACCCCATGGCCTACTCCACGTCCCATGCCGCTGGCATCTGGCAGTTCATTCCATCCACCGGCCGGGTGTTCGCCCTGCGCCAGGATGACTGGTATGACGGTCGGCGTGACATCACCGCCTCCACCACCGCAGCACTGGACTACCTGAGCAAACTCAGTGATATGTTCGAAGGTGACTGGCTGCTCGCCGTGGCGGCCTACAACTGTGGTGAAGGCTGTGTCGGCCGGGCGGTCAAGCGCAACCAGGCGCTGGGACTGCCGGCGGACTACTGGAACCTGCAGCTGCCCCGCGAAACCATGAACTATGTACCCAAGCTGCTGGCTCTGGCACAGATCATCAACAGCCCTGAAGAATACGGCACCGTCCTGCCCTCGCTGGATGACACGCCCTATTTTGCCCAGATCACCATCAAGCGGCCGTTGGATCTGGTCAAGGCCGCCGAGCTGGCGAGCATTTCCACCGACGAGATGAAGTATCTCAATCCAGCATTCAAACATCGGGTGGCAACGCCCAACGGCCCCTACCAATTGTTGATTCCGGTGAATCAGGCCGAACAGTTCAGCTCGGCGCTGGCCCAGTTGCCGGAGAGCGAACGGGTATCCTTCACCCGTTATACCGTACGCCGCGGCGATACCCTGTCGCAGATTGCTCGCCGGCACAACCTGAGCGTAGGCATGCTGCGCCAGGCCAATGAGATGCAGGGCAGCCTGATCAATATCGGTCAGACCCTGATCGTGCCTCACGGCCCGTCGACCCAGCTGGCCAGTGCTAATGTGCCGGAAAAACGTACCTATACCGTCAAGTCCGGCGATTCCCTGTACAGCATCGCCCGCCGCTTCAACGTGGAAATCAAGCAGTTGCGCGCCTGGAACGGTGTCGACACGCATCTGCGGCCGGGCCAGCAACTGACCCTGCGTATGCCCTAGGGCCAGCGCTTTCGCTTATAGCCGGGGGATGTTAGCTTTACAGCTTCCCCGGTTACGCGAATGCCATGATCTTGCCGCTGAAACTGCTTTATGCCCTGCTACTGATTACCCTGCTCTGCCCTGCGGCAAGCGCGGCCGTCTATAAACAGCATGGTTATGCAGTCTTCGGTCAGCCCAAGTACACCAGGGACTTCACCCACCTCGACTACGTCAACCCCGACGCGCCCAAGGGTGGCACGCTGCGGGTAATGGGCAGCGGCACTTTCGACACCCTCAACCCCTACACCCTCAAGGGCACCAGCCCGATCAGTACCGGCAATTTCTATCAATACGGCGTCAACGAGCTGAACGAGCCGCTGATGGTTGGCAATGGCATTTATGATCCGTCGGGCGACGAACCCTATTCCGCCTATGGCCTGATCGCCGAAACCCTGGAGTTCTCCGACGACCGCAGCTGGGTGGTATTCAATCTGCGGCCCCAGGCACGCTTCCATGACGGCCGGCCGATCACCGCCCACGACGTCGCCTTCAGCTACCGGCTGCTGAGCGAACAGGGGCACCCCAACTATCGGGCCATGCTGCAGGAGATCGAGCGCATCGACCTGCTCGGCACCCACCGTATTCGCTTCATCTTCAAGAGCAGCAACAATCCGCTGCTGATCCTGCGCCTGGGAGAGCTGCCGGTGCTGCCCGAACACTATTGGCGTGACCGCGACTTTACCGCGACCACCTTCGAACCGGCGCTGAACAGCGGCCCCTACCGCATCACGCAGGTCATGCCAGGACGTCGAGTGGTATTCCAGCGGGTGAAGGATTATTGGGGCAAGGACCTTCCGGTCAACCGCGGCAAGTACAACGTCGACCGCCTGGAAGTGGAGTTCTATCGCGACAACAACGTTGCCTTCGAAGCCTTCAAGGCCGGAGAGTTCGACATCTATCTTGATCACAAGGCCAGCAACTGGGCCAACGCCTACGACTTTCCAGCGGTGACCTCCGGTGCGGTAATCAAGCGGGCCATCAAACACGAGATTCCGGCTTCGACCCAGGCGTTGTTCTTCAATACCCGGCGCAGCCCCTTCGATCAGCGCCTGGTGCGCCAGGCGCTCGGCATGCTGTTCGACTTCGAATGGTCCAACCGGGTGCTGTTCTACGATGCCTACCAGCGATCACTGAGCTACTACCCCAACAGCCCTTTCAGCGCCACTGATTTGCCGGCCGGCCAGGAATTTCTCTATCTGTCCGAATATCGTGACCAGCTACCCAGCGAGCTGTTTCTGCAGCCCTACAGCCTGCCAACCACCGATGGCCGGGGTATTCCGCGTGACACGCTGCGCCAGGCGGTGGAGCTGTTCGCCGAAGCCGGTTGGACCCTGCGTAATGGACGACTGCAGAACGCCGCAGGCCGGCCACTGACCTTCGAGGTATTGCTGGTCAACCCGAGCCTGGAGCGCATCCTGCTACCTTGGAGCACCAACCTGGCCCGGCTGGGTATCGACTTGCGCATCCGCACGGTTGACCGAGCCCAGTACAAGGCCCGGCTGGATCAGTTCGACTTCGACATGATCCTCACCACGCTGCCGCAGACGCTGTCTCCAGGATATGAGCAGCATGTCTATTTCCACTCCTCCCAGCGCGACGTCAAGGGCAGCCGCAACTATGCCGGTATCGCCAACCCGATCATCGACGAGCTACTGGGCACACTTCTGGCCGCCAATACCCGCACCAAGCAGATCGCCGCCGCCAAGGCCATCGACCGGGTGTTGCTATGGGAGCACTATACAATTCCAAACTGGTATATAAACTACCACCGCATTGCCCATCGAAGTACGCTGCGGTCATTGACGACTCCACCCTATTCATTGTCCATCCGCAGTTGGTGGATAGATAACAAGACCGACTGAACAGGAAGGCCATCTCGATGTTCGACACCTTGAAGACCTGTCTGGGATGCCTGCTGCTGGCAGCATCGACCATTGCCATCGCCGCGCCCGGCGGCCATGCATTGACCCTGTACGGCGAGCCGCCGAAGTACCCGGAAGACTTTTCCCACTTCGACTACGTCAATCCCCAGGCCCCCAAAGGCGGCACCTTGCGATTGTCCGGGTTCGGCAGTTTCGATTCCTTCAACGGTTTCATCAGCCGCGGCACGGCTGCCAGTGAACTCGGCCTGATCTATGACACCCTTACGGTACAGTCGCTGGACGAACCCTTCTCCGAATACGGCCTGCTGGCCGAGCGCATCGAGCGGCCAGCCGACAATACCTGGGTACGTTTCCACCTGCGCCCCGAAGCCCGCTTTCATGATGGCGAGCCGGTCACTGCGGCCGATGTGGTATTCACCTTCAACACCCTGATAGAACAGGGTGCACCCTTCTACCAGGCCTATTACGCCGACGTAAAGGAAGTGGTGGCCGACACCGAGCGCAGCGTGACCTTCCATTTCCACCATGGTAATAACCGTGAGTTGCCGATGGTGCTGGGTCAATTGCCAGTGCTACCAGCACATTATTGGGCCGACCGGGACTTCACCCGTAACGGTCTGGAGCGGCCGCTGGGCAGCGGCCCCTACCGCATCGGGCAGGTACGTCCCGGCCGCTCGGTGACCTTCGAGCGGGTCACCGATTATTGGGCGGCCGAGTTGCCGGTGCGCAAGGGCTTCTACAACTTCGATCGCGTGGTGGTGGACTACTATCGCGATACCGGCGTCGCCCTGGAGGCGTTCAAGGCTGGTCAACTGGATTTCAACCTGGAGTTCAGCGCCAAGAACTGGGCCACTGGCTACGACAGCCCGGCGCTGAGCCAAGGTCGCATCATCAAGGAAGAGATCGCCAACCAGAACACCCAAGGCATGCAGGGCTTCATCTTTAATCTGCGCAAGCCCTACTTCCAGGATGTCCGTGTACGCCAGGCAATCGCCCTGCTATTCGACTTCGAATGGGCCAATGAGCGCCTGTTCCATGGGGCCTACACGCGCAGTGCCAGCTACTTCGGCAACTCCGAACTGGCGGCCGATGGCTTGCCTGGAGAAGATGAACTGGCGCTGCTGGAACCATTGCGCGAACAGCTGTCCAAGACCGTGTTCGATAGCGCCTATCTACCTCCGCAGACCGATGGCAGCGGCAATATCCGCGACCAGCGCCGCCAGGCCTACGACCTGCTGCAGGAAGCCGGCTGGCGGATCGAGAACGATCAGTTGATCAATGCCGATGGCGTCCCGCTGAGTTTCGAATTCCTGCTGATCCAGGCCGATTTCGAGCGAGTGCTGCTGCCCTTCAAACGCAACCTGGCGTCCCTGGGGATCGATATGCAGCTGCGCCGCATCGATGTTTCGCAGTATGTAAACCGGCTGCGTTCTAGGGATTTCGACATGGTGGTCACCAGCTTTCCACAATCCAATTCACCGGGTAACGAGCAGCGTGAATACTGGCACTCCTCCAGCGCCGACAACCCCGGTAGCCGCAATCTCATCGGCCTGCGCGACCCGGCTATCGACCAGTTGGTGGATGGCTTGATCATCGCGGATTCGCGAGCCGAGCTGATCACCCACACCCGCGCCCTGGATCGGGTGCTGCGCGCCGGCCATTACCTGGTGCCCAATTACCACACGCCGGTCTACCGCGTGGCCTACTGGGACAAGTTCGCCCATCCCAGCCAGCCGCCCAAATACGATGTAGGCATGTACACCTGGTGGGTCAAGCCCGGCGCGCCGGACCCGGTATCGGTGCTGCCGACCGCAGAGCAGGAGCCCTGAGCATGCTCGCCTACATCATTCGGCGTCTGTTGCTGATCATCCCGACCCTGTTCGGCATTCTGCTGATCAACTTTCTCATCATCCAGGCCGCCCCCGGCGGCCCGGTGGAGCAGATGATCGCCAATCTGGAGGGCTTCGAAGGCGCTACCAGCCGGATTGGCGGCAGCGCCCAGGGTGAGGTGTCCAGCGGCGGCAATTATCGCGGCGCCCAAGGCCTGGACCCGGAGATCATCGCCGAGATCGAGCGCATGTACGGCTTCGACAAGCCGGCCCATGAACGCTTCTGGCTGATGATCAAGGGCTATCTGACCTTCGATTTCGGCGACAGCTTCTTTCGCGATGCCAGCGTCATCGACCTGATCATCGAGAAGATGCCGGTATCCATTTCCCTCGGGCTATGGACTACCCTGCTCACCTATCTGATATCCATCCCCCTGGGCATCCGCAAGGCCATCCGCCACGGCTCGGCCTTCGATGTCTGGACCAGCTCGCTGATCATCGTTGGCTACGCCATCCCCGGTTTCCTGCTGGCGATCCTGCTGATCGTGGTATTTGCCGGCGGCAGCTATTTCGACTGGTTTCCACTGCGCGGGCTGACCTCCAACAATTGGGAGGAGCTGGATACCTGGGGCAAGATCACCGACTACCTGTGGCACCTGGTTCTGCCGATCACGGCCATGGTCATCGGCAGCTTCGCCACCCTGACCATGCTGACCAAGAACTGCTTTCTGGATGAAATCGGCAAGCAGTACGTGACTACCGCCCGGGCCAAGGGGTTATCGGAAAATCGTGTGCTCTATGGCCATGTGTTTCGCAACGCCATGTTGTTGATCATCGCCGGCTTTCCCTCGGCGTTGATCAGCGTGTTCTTCACCGGCGCCCTGCTGATCGAGGTGATCTTCTCCCTGGACGGCCTGGGGCTGCTCGGCTTCGAGGCAGCAATCAACCGCGATTACCCCTTGATGTTCGGCACTCTGTACATCTTTACCCTGCTGGGGCTGGTGGTAAAGCTGATCGGCGACATCGCCTATACCCTGGTTGATCCACGGATCGACTTCGAAAGCCGGGAGGGTTGAGTCGATGCCGCGTTTTCAGTTATCACCGCTCAACCGTCGCCGCTTCGCCCGCTTCCGGGCCAACCGCCGGGGCTGGTGGTCATTGCATGTGTTCATGGTGCTGTTCGTACTCAGCCTGGGCGCCGAGTTCATCGCCAACGACAAACCGCTGCTGCTGAGCCATCAGGATGAACTCTACTTCCCGGTCTTCAAGCGCTACGCGGAAACCGAGTTCGGTGGCGAGTTTCCCATCGAGGCCGACTACCGCAGCCCCTATGTACGGGAACTGATCGAGGACGCCGGCGGCTGGATGCTATGGCCACCGATCCCCTATCACTACGACACCATCAACTATGACCTGCAGGTGCCCGCCCCCGCACCGCCCTCGGCGGACAACTGGCTGGGCACCGACGATCAGGCGCGGGATGTGATGTCGCGGGTCATCTACGGCTTTCGCATCTCGGTGCTGTTCGCCCTGACCCTGACCATTCTCAGCTCGATCATCGGCGTCATCGCCGGTGCGGTGCAGGGCTTCTACGGGGGGCGCATCGACCTGTTCGGCCAGCGCTTCATCGAAGTCTGGTCGGGTCTGCCGGTGCTCTATCTGCTGATCATCCTGGCCAGCTTCGTGCAGCCGAACTTCTGGTGGCTGCTGGGCATCATGCTGCTGTTCTCCTGGATGGCGCTGGTCGACGTGGTGCGCGCCGAGTTCCTGCGCGGGCGCAACCTGGAATACGTGCGCGCCGCCCGCGCCCTGGGCGCCGGGAACGGCACCATCATGTTCCGGCATATCCTGCCCAACGCCATGGTCGCCACCCTGACCTTCTTCCCGTTCATTCTTACCGGCGGGGTGATTACCCTGACGTCGCTGGACTTTCTCGGCTTCGGCCTGCCACCCGGTTCGCCGTCGCTGGGCGAGCTGATTGCCCAAGGCAAGGCCAACCTGCAAGCGCCCTGGCTGGGCCTGACCGCCTTCGTGGTGTTGTCAGTGATGCTGTCGCTGCTGGTGTTCATCGGCGAAGCCCTGCGCGATGCCTTCGACCCGAGGAAATGACATGACCGAACAGCCATTGATACGGATCGACAATCTCAGCGTGGCCTTTGCCAGCGAGAAGCAGGAAATCCAGGCCGTGCGCGGCGTCAGTTTCGATATCCGCCCGGGTGAAACCCTGGCCCTGGTAGGCGAAAGCGGCTCGGGCAAGTCGGTGACTGCCCATTCCATCCTGCGCTTGCTGCCCTACCCCCAGGCACGGCATCCGAGCGGCCGCGTCCTGTACCAGGACGAAGACCTGCTCAGCGCGCCGGAAAAGCAACTGCGCAAGGTGCGCGGCAACCGCATCTCGATGATCTTCCAGGAGCCGATGAGCTCACTGAACCCGTTGCACACGGTGGAGCGGCAGATCAACGAGGTATTGTTCCTGCACAAGGGGCTGGACAAGCAGGCTGCCCGCGCGCGCACCCTCGAACTGCTTGACCTCGTGGGCATTCCCGATCCGGCCCAACGCCTGAAGAGTTATCCCCACGAGCTCTCCGGCGGCCAGCGCCAGCGGGTAATGATCGCCATGGCGCTGGCCAACGAGCCGGAACTGCTGATCGCCGACGAGCCGACCACCGCACTCGATGTCACGGTGCAGCTGAAGATTCTCGAGTTACTCCAGTCCCTGCAGCAGAAACTGGGCATGGCTCTGTTGCTGATCAGTCACGACTTGAACCTGGTGCGTAAAATAGCCCACCGGGTATGTGTCATGTATCAGGGTCAGGTCGTCGAAGAGAATGATTGTGCGGAACTCTTCACCCGGCCGCAGCATGAATATACCCGGCAGTTGCTGGCTGCAGACCCGTCGGGCGAGCCGGTACCGGCCGATCCGGCGGCGCCGTTGGTGATGCGGGCCGAGCAGCTGCGGGTGTGGTTTCCGATCCGCCAGGGCGTGTTCAAGCGCACCGTGGATCATGTGAAGGCAGTGACCGATGCCAGTTTCAGCCTGCAGCGCGGACAGACCCTGGGTATCGTCGGTGAAAGCGGCTCGGGCAAGACCACGCTGGGCATGGCATTGTTGCGGCTCACTGAAAGCCAAGGGCTGATAGAATGCAACGGCCAGCGGCTGGATGGGCTAGACCAGCGGGCGGTGCGACCGGTACGGCGGCAGTTCCAGGTGGTGTTTCAGGACCCCTTCGGCAGTCTGAGTCCGCGCATGTCGATTGCGCAGATCATCAGCGAGGGATTGGAGATCCACCGTATCGGCACGCCGCAGGAGCGCGAGCAGATGGTGATCCAGGCCATGCAGGAAGTCGGCCTGGACCCGGACGCCCGGCATCGCTATCCCCATGAGTTCTCGGGGGGGCAGCGCCAGCGCATCGCCATCGCTAGGGCGCTGGTGTTGAAGCCGTCGCTGATATTGCTGGATGAACCGACCTCGGCACTGGACCGCACGGTGCAGAGCCAGGTGGTCGAGCTGCTGCGTGAACTGCAGCGCAAGCACAATCTGAGTTATCTGTTCATAAGCCACGACCTGGCGGTGGTCAGGGCCCTCAGTCATCAGCTGATGGTCATACGCCAGGGTGAAATCGTAGAACAGGGACCGGCCGAGCGAATCTTCGCCTCGCCGCAGCATGACTATACCCGTCAGCTGCTGGAGGCGGCCTTCGCCCACCCGGTATCCGATAAGTCGGCCTCGGTTTGAGGCCCTTTGCAAAACAGGAAAAGAACATGGGATTTCTAAGCGGAAAACGCGTACTCATCGTTGGTGTTGCCAGCAAACTGTCCATCGCGTCGGGTATTGCCGCGGCCATGCACCGCGAAGGTGCTGAGCTGGCCTTCACCTACCAGAACGACAAGCTCAAGGGCCGCGTCGAAGGTTTCGCCAGCGACTGGGGTTCCAGTGCGGACATGTGCTTCCCCTGTGACGTGGCCGATGATGCCCAGATCGAGCAGGTGTTCGCTGAGCTGAGCAAGAAATGGCCCGATGGTATCGACTGTATCGTGCACTCGGTGGGCTTTGCCCCTGGTGACCAGCTGGATGGCGACTTCACCGAAGCAACCACCCGCGATGGCTACAAGATTGCCCACGACATCAGCGCCTACAGCTTCATCGCGCTGGCCAAGGGCGGCCGTGAGCTGCTGAAAAAGCGCAACGGCAACCTGCTGACCCTGACCTACCTGGGCGCCGTACGCACCATGCCCAACTACAACGTCATGGGCATGGCCAAAGCCAGCCTGGAAGCCGGCGTGCGCTACCTGGCCAACAGCCTGGGCGAGGACGGCATCCGCGTCAACGCCATCTCCGCTGGCCCGATCCGTACCCTGGCTGCCTCGGGCATCAAGAGCTTCCGCAAGATGCTGGCGTACAACGAAGCCCGCACCCCGCTGCGTCGCAACGTGACCATCGAAGAAGTCGGCAATGCCGGTGCCTTCCTGTGCTCGGACCTGGCCTCCGGCATCTCTGGTGAGATCCTGTACGTGGACGGTGGTTTCAACATCACTGCCATGGGCAGCGTCGACCAGGAATAAGCGGTACTTGCAGCCGCCAGACGGCGGCTGCAAGCGTCTGTAGCGCTCACCCTAGCCCAGGGTGGCGTTATCCCTCACAAAGCGGTACTTCACATCCCCCCGGATCATGCGCTCGTAGGCTTCATTGACCCCATCGGCGCGTACCATCTCGATATCCGACACGATGCCGTACTTCGTCGTCTGAATGGCAGCCTTACAGAAACAAGCGGATTTGATTAGCCGGTGTGGTCTTCATGAATCCTTGAAGTTTTTCATCAATGATTCGGGCCGGTCACCGATTGGATCACCGGATCGTCCAGATCCCAGCCACCGCCGATGATTGCCGCCAGTTGCAGCGTAGCCGCCAATCTCTCCGCATGAATGTCCACCGCCACTCGCCGGGTACTCAGGGTAATGTTCTGCGCCGTGGCCACTTCGAGGAAGGAGACCTGCCCCGCACGATAGCGGTTGGTGATCACCCGTTCGTTTTCCAGGGCCAGTTGCAGCAGTGCATCCTGCTGCTCGGTCTTCTCCGCAAGGATCTGCAGCGTGGCCAGCGCATCTTCCAGTTCCTGCAGACTGTCGAGAACGGTCTGACGGTAGAAAGCCGCCTGTTCATCATAGCGTGCGATAGCGATGTCCCGGGTTGCCGCACGCTGCCCACCATCGAACAGCGTCTGGGCCAGGCTCGGCCCCAATGACCAGACCCTGGCCGGAGCGTCGAACAATCCGCTGAAACTGCCACTCTGCACGCCGCCCCACACATCCAGGGTCAGGTCCGGCAGCCAGGCGGTCTGGGCTACGCCGATCTGCGCGTTGGCTGCGGTGACCAAGCGCTCGGCGGCGATCACATCCGGACGCCGGGCAATCAATACGGCAGGCAGGCTTTGCGGCAAGGCGGGGATGGCCGGCAGGCCTTCACCCTCCTCTTGCAGATCCAGCTCAGCCGGTGCGATGCCCAGCAGGGCGGCCAGGGCATTCTGTTCCCGGGCACGAGCGGCCTGCAGATCATACATCTCGGTACGCAGCGACTGGCGTTGGGTCTCGGCCTGGATCACATCGGCCCGGGAGACGATGCCGGCGTCATACTGGTTGCGCGTCAGGGTCGCGGAGCGGTCATAGGCCACCATGGTCTCGTTGAGAATACCCTGCTGACGATCCAGCGCACGCAAATTGACGTAAGCGCCGGCCGCGGCCATCTGGATGGCAAGCCGGGCCGCGGCCAGGTCGGCGGCGCTGGCCTGCAGGCTGGCCTGATCCGCCTCGATCCCCCGCCGCACCCGCCCCCAGAGGTCCGGGGCCCAGCCGATCTGCAGGCGGGCATCGTATTGCTCGGTAGCGGATCGCCCGGTGTCCCCACTACCGCCGCTACGGCTGCCGCCTACCGTGGCGCCTACCTCGGGGCTCAGACCGCCGCGGGCCAGCCGCCATTGGGCCTCGGCGGCGCGGAAGCGGGCCTCGGCCTGGGCCAGGGTCTGGTTCGCCTGGGTGCTGCGCTCAACCAGCGCCGTCAGGGTGTCATCCTCGAAAGCCAGCCACCAGTTGCCACTGGCCGCCCAGCTTTGCGCCGGCATCGGCTGCCAGCCCTCCTGGTGCCGAATGGTGGCGGTGTCCACGGTCTCGGGCTGAATGTAGTCCGGCCCCACAGTACAGGCAGACAACAGAACGGCAAGCAGGGTTATGGACAGCGGCAGTATTTTCATGGCGATGGATTCATTGAGTCGGCCGGTTGCTCCCGGTGCCGCAGCACGCGCTGGCGCAAGCGCTCCAGGTATAGATAGATGACGGGTGTGGTGTACAGGGTCAGCAATTGGCTGACCGCCAGACCGCCGATAATGGTGATGCCCAGCGGCCGACGCATCTCGGCCCCCTCGCCAAAGCCCAGCACCAGTGGCACAGCGCCGAGCAGGCCGGCGAGGTTGGTCATCAGGATCGGGCGCAGCCGCAGGACGGCAGCACGGCGGATCGCCGCCTGGGGTGGCAGACCGTCACGGCGCTGGGCGTCCAGGGCGAAGTCGATCATCATGATGGCATTCTTCATCACCACGCCGATGAGCAGGAACAGCCCCAGCAGCGCGATCAGGCTGAAATTCGTGCCGCTCAGATTCAGTGCCAGCAGCGCACCGACTCCGGCTGAGGGCAGGGTCGAGAGGATCGTCAGCGGATGCAGGGTGCTTTCGTACAACACTCCCAGCACCAGATAGACCGCCAGCACTACCCACAGCAACAGCCAGGGCTGGTTCAGATTGACGCTGAAATCCGGCCGCCCGGACGAGGCCGGCACCGTATGCACACTGGTCGGCAGCATGATCTCACCGAGCAATCGGTCAATGGCCTGCTCCGCCTCATAGGCCGTTACGCCCGGGGCCAAAGCATAACCGACACCCACCGAGGCAAACTGCCCATCATGCCGTACCCGGTCGCTGGCCATGCCGTAATCCCAGCTGGCGAAAGCGGACAGCGGAACTCGGGTGCCAGCATTGGTGATCACTTCGATCTGAGCCAATACCGCCGGGTCTTCGGTATAGCGCGGGTTGAGTTCCATCACCACCCGATACTGGTTCAGTTCATCGTACAGCGTCGCTACCTGGCGTTGGGAGAAGGAGTTATTGAGAACCGAGGCAATGGTCGCCATGTCAACGCCAAGGCGGCGAGCGGCCTCGCGATCAATATCGAGCATTACCTGGCGAGTCTCTTCACCGCCCGCGGCGTCAACATCCACCAGTTCAGGCAACTCCTGCATGCCTTCGGACACCCGTTGCGACCATATTTTCAGGTCCTCCAGGGAATCGGAGCGCAATACCACTTCGTGTTCGCTGCGGCGAAACGGTGAGCCGAGATAGATATCCTGGTCCACCATAAGGAACATAATGGCACCGGGAATCTGCGGCGGGTTCTGCCGCAGCCGCTCGATCACCTGTTGGGCAGACACGCCCCGCTCTTCCAGGGGTTTGAGATTGATCGACAGTTGGGCATTGGTGGTGCCACTGGCGCCGCCGCTGGTCCCAGTAAGATCCTGCACCGCCGGATCAGCCAAGATGAACTGCCGGTAGGCCTCGATCTTCGGCTGCATGACGCGGAACGAGAAACCGTCATCGCCCCGCACGAAGCCGCGGATCTGGCCGGTATCCTGCTGCGGCAGGGTTTCCTTGGTAATGTTCACATACAGCCAGGCATTGCTGGCGATCACCGCCGCCAGGGCCAACAGGATCAGTACGCCGTGGCGCAACGCCCAATCGAGGGTGTTCTGGTAACCCTCACGCAAATCGCTGAACAGGCTTTCGCTGTACCGCGCCACCACCCCGGGGGTCTGCTCGGCCCGGCTTTTCAACCACAGCGCGCACAGGCTCGGGGTCAGGGTCAGGGACACCAAGAGTGAAATGAGCATGGCCGCGGCCAGGGTAATGGAGAATTCGCGGAACAACCGCTCAACTATTCCACCCATGAACAGAATGGAGACGAATACCACCACCAGCGCCACGTTCATCGCCAACAGGGTAAAGCCCACTTCGCCGGTGCCCTTCAACGCGGCCTGGAACGGCGTCAGGCCATTCTCGATATGCCGCTCGACGTTCTCCAGCACCACGATGGCATCGTCCACCACCAATCCCGCAGCGACGATCAGCGCCATCAATGACAGGTTGTTGAGGGAAAAACCGTAGAAATACATCACCACGAAACTACCGACCAGCGATACCGGCAGCGCCACCGAGGGGATCAGCGCGGTGCGCGCGCTGCCGAGAAACAGCCAGACCACCAGCACCACCAGCAGCGAGGCCAGCACCAGGGTGAACTGGGCCTCGTTGAGCGTGGAGCGGATGACCGGTGAGCGGTCCATCACCACCGCCAATTCACTGTCGGTGGGCATCAGCGCCTGGAGTTGCGGTAGTTGCTCATGGATGGCATCAATGGTGCGCACGATGTTGGCACCGCTCTGGCGGCTGACCATCAGGATCACCGCCGGCCGGTGATTGTGAAAACCGCTGGTGTAGCGGTTTTCCACCGAGTCGGTGACCGTGGCCAGATCGCCCAGCCGCACCACGGCACCGTCCTGATGGCGGATTACCAGCTCCCGATACTGCTCGGCGGTGCGCAGCGAATCGCTGATGCCCACCCGCCAGCGATGCGCGTCATCCTCAACGAAACCCAGCGGATACAAGGCCGTGCTCTGGGTGATGGCGCTACGCACCTCATCCAGGGCGATACCGTTGTGCAGCAGGGCACCCGGGTCCAGCTGCACCCGCACCGCTGGCAGCGAGGCACCGGTAACATTCACCTCCCCCACCCCGCTGATCTGCGCCAGTTTCTGCGCGAGGATGGTGGAGGCCGCATCATAGAGATCGCTGGAGTCCAGATTGGCCGAACTGAGCGCCAACGCCATGATTGGCGCCTGGGATGGGTTGATCTTGCGGTACTCGGGGTTGCCAGGCATACCAGCGGGCAGCTCGCCGCGGACGGTGTTGATGGCGGCCTGCACCTCCCGCGCCGCCTCATCGATATTCCGGTCCAGCTCGAACTGCAACATGATCTGGGTGGAACCCTGGTTGCTGCTGGAGGTAATGGCAACCACCCCGGAAATACTGCCCAGCGCGCGTTCCAGCGGCGTAGCGACGGTGGTGGCCATGCTTTCCGGGCTGGCACCCGGCAGACTGGCACTGACCGTGATCACCGGGAAGTCCACCTCCGGCAGCGGTGCCACCGGCAGCAATCGCCAGGTCAGCAGACCGCAGGCCAGCAAGGCCAGAGCCAGCAGACAGCTGGCGATGGGGCGGCTGATGAACAGACGTGCGGGATTCATCCGCCCTGACTCGCCACGTCCGCACCCGCCGGTTTGCGGCGCCGGCTCAGCCGGTCAAAGAACAGATAGACCACCGGTGTGGTGAACAGGGTGAGCACCTGGCTGACCAGCAAACCACCGACCATTACCAGCCCCAGCGGCTGGCGCAGCTCGGCGCCCGAGCCGCTGGCCAACATCAATGGCACCGCACCGAACAGCGCCGCCAGGGTAGTCATCAGAATCGGCCGGAAACGCAGCATCGCTGCACGGTGAATCGCCTGCCGTGGCGTCATGCCCTGGTTGCGCTGGGCCTCGAGAGCGAAGTCCACCATCATGATGCCGTTCTTCTTCACCAGGCCGATCAACAACACCACCCCGACTACCGCGATCATATCCAGCGCCCGGCCACTGACCAGCAGCGCCAACAGCGCACCGACGGTTGCCGATGGCAGCGTGGACAGAATGGTGATCGGGTGGATGGTGCTCTCATAGAGCACGCCCAGCACGATGTACATGGTCAGCACCGCCGCCAGGATCAACCACAGGGTGTTGGCCAGCGAGGCCTGGAACGCTTCGGCGGCACCCTGGAAGCGGGTTTCGATCTCCGCCGGCAGGCCCAGTTCCTGCTCCACCTGCTGGATCGCCGCTACCGCCTGGCCAAGCGATGAACCCGCGCCCAGATTGAATGACACCGTAGCCACCGGGAATTGTCCCTGATGGTTGACCATCAGCGGCGTGGCCCGCTGGTGCAGCCGCGCCACTGTAGCCAGGGGAGCCTGACCGCCCGAGGCGGTAGGCACGTAGATGCTGCGCAGCGCCTCCGGCCCCTGAGCTAGCGCCGGGTCCATCTCCAGCACCACCCGATACTGGTTGGCCTGGGTGAACAGCGTGGAGATCTGCCGCTGGCCGAAGGCGTTCTGCAGCACCTCGGCGATAGTCGATACACTCACGCCGAGGCGTGCCGCCGCGTCGCGGTCAATTTCCAGGTAGAGTTCCTGGCCGCGCTGCTGCAGGTCGGACGCCACGTCGGCCAGTTCCGGCCGCTGGCCCAAGGCGTCCACCATGCGTGGCACCCACTCACCGAGCGTCTCGCTGTCGAGGCTGGTGAGGGTGAACTGGTACTGGGTGCGGGCCACCCGGTCCTCAATGCTCAGTTCCTGCACCGGCTGGAACCACGCCTGGATACCTTCCACCTCAGCCGCCCGCTGGCGCAGCCGCTCGATGACGGTAAACACCGTTTCGCTGCGTTCACTGTGCGGCGGCAGATTGATGAACATGCGCCCGCTGTTGAGGCTGGTGTTGGTACCATCCACGCCGATGAAGGATGACAGGCTGACCACGCCGGTGCCGTCCAGCAGGGCTGCGGCCAGGGCCTGCTGCCGCTCGCCCATGGCGCCGAAGGAGATATCCTGTGGCGCTTCGGTCACCACCTGGATCACGCCACTGTCCTGCACCGGAAAGAAATCCTTGGGCACCGCAAGGTACAGCAGCGCCGTCAGCGCGACCGTCGCCACCATCACCAACAGCATCAGCGGCTGACGATTCAGTGCCCAGTCCAGCCACTCGCCGTAGCGGCGGATGGTCCGGCTCATCAGCCCCGCCCCCTCAGCCTGCTCATCATGGGTCAGCGGCTCGCGCAGCATGCGCGCGCACATCATCGGCGTCAGAGTCAGGGATACCACCAGCGAGATGGCAATGGCCACCGCCAGGGTCACGGCAAATTCATGGAACAACCGGCCCACCAGATCGCCCATGAACAACAACGGAATCAAGACCGCGATCAGCGACAGGGTCAGCGAGACCAGGGTGAAGCCAATTTCCGCTGCCCCCTTGAGCGCCGCCTCCATTGGCGAAGCACCCTTCTCCCGGTGCCGCGCAACGTTCTCCAGCATGACGATGGCGTCGTCCACCACGAAGCCGGTGGCGATGGTCAGCGCCATCAGCGTCAGGTTATTGATGGAAAAGTCCATCAGGTACATGAAACCGAAGGTGCCGATCAGGGACAACGGCACGGCAATGCTGGGAATGATGGTGGCGGGGATACTGCGCAAGAAGGCGAAGGTCACCAGCACCACCAGGAATATCGCAAACAGCAATTCATGCTGCACATCACGTATCGATGCGCGGATGCTCTGGGTGCGGTCGGTGAGCATGGTCACATCCACCGCTGCGGGCAGGGTTGCCGTCAACTGCGGCAATAGCGCCTGCACCCGATCCGCTACCTCGATGACGTTGGCGCCGGGCTGGCGCTGTACGTTGAGCAGCACCGCCGGCTGGGTATCGGCCCAGGCCGCAAGAAAGCGATCCTCGGCTCCATCGATGATCGTGGCCACGTCACCCAGGCGCAGCGCGGCGCCATCCTGCCAGGCCAGAATCAGCTCGCGGTAGTCCTCAACCGAACGGATCTGGTCGTTGGCATCCAGCATTGTGGTGCGGTGGGGGCCGTCAAAGCTGCCCTTGGGCTGGTTGACGTTGGTGGCGTCGATAGCGACGCGCACATCGTCCAGACTGAGACCGCGGGCGGCCAGCGCCCCGGGATTGGCTTGCACCCGCAGAGCCGGTCGCTGGCCGCCAGCCAGGCTGACCATACCTACCCCTGATAACTGGGCGAGTTTCTGGGCCATGCGGGTATCGACCAGATCATGAATCTGCGGCAACGGCATCGCATCGGAAGTGATGGCCAGGGTAAGAATGGGCGCGTCGGCCGGGTTGACCTTACGGTAGATCGGCGGCGCCGGCAGATCATTGGGCAGTAGGCTGTCAGCGGTATTGATCGCCGCCTGCACCTCCTGCTCCGCCACTCCGAGATCCACTGCCAGACCGAACTGCAAGGTAATCACCGAGGCACCAGCGGAACTGGTAGAAGACATCTGCTCGAGCCCGGGGATCTGTCCCAGATGTCGCTCCAGCGGCGCGGTAATGGTCCGTGCGGTAACCTTGGGCCCCGCACCGGGCTGGAAGGTGAATACCTGAATGATCGGGTAGTCCACCTGGGGCAGCGCCGCGACCGGCAACATCCGCCAGGCTATGATGCCGGTAATCAGAAAGGCCAGCATCAGTAATGAAGTGGCAACCGGGCGCAGGATGAAGGGGCGCGACAGGTTGTTCATCTATCGCGGCCCCCGGCCTGTGGGAGGCGTCAGGGCGATCAGACACCTCATCAGCCAGCAGCCTCGTCGGTAATCACCACTTCGCGGCCATCGCGCAGCCGGTCGAGCCCTTCCAGCACCACCAACTCCTGTTCCTCCAGCCCCTCGGTTACCGCCACCCGACCGTCAGCAGTGGCGCCCAGCTTGACCAGCCGGGTATAGGCCTTGCTTTCTTCTGCATTGATCACGTAGACATAGGTTCCTCTGGAACCGAACTGCACGGCATCCGAGGGGATGGTGATTACCGAAGGCAATGTCTGCAACCGCAGGCGGACATTGACGAACTGGTTGGGGAACAGCTCGTCATCGCCATTCTCGAACAATGCCTTGACCCGCAACGTGCCGGTGGCGATATCGATCTGGTTATCCATGGTATGCAGTTGGCCACGGGCCAGCACCTGCTGTTCGTTGCGGTCCAGCGCCTGCACGGCCAGCGCTTCGCCGCTGCTGGCGGCCCGACGCAGCGCCGGCACATCCGGTTCCGGCACGGTGAACTCCACAGCTATCGGGCGCATCTGGGTGATACTGACCAGCCCCTCGGTGTCGCTGCTGCTCACCAGGTTACCAGCATCTACGCGGCGCAGGCCCAGTTTGCCGGCGATGGGTGCCTCGATCCGGGTCCAGGACAACTGCAGCCGGGCATCCTCGACCTGAGCCGCATTGGCCTTGAGCGTGCCACGCAGCTCCTCTACCAATGCCCGCTGGCTGGTCAGTTGCTGGCGAGCAATGGAATCCTGCTCGTACAGCCCTTCATACAACTCCAGATCCGCCTGGGCGTTGGCCAGTTGCGCCTGATTCTGCTGAGCCAGACCTTCGGCCTGGGCCAACTGGGCCCGATAAGGCGCCGGATCGATCTCGGCCAGCAAGGTGCCCTGCTCCACCTCGGCACCTTCAGTAAACAGCACCCGGGTAAGCTCCCCGTCAACCCGACTGCGCACCGTGACCGCATTGAGGGGGGTAACGGTGCCGATGGATCTGATCTGCACATCGAGGCTGCCGCGCTGCACAGGGACAACCCGCACCGGAGTCGGCTGGTTCCACGCGCTGCGCTGGGGTAAGGGTGCCGAGGGTGGGTTCCTGGCCAGCAGGTAGCCAATTCCGATCAGTATCAACAGCAATATCAGGATGCCGATCAGGCGCTTGTGACGAACGGACAATGACGGAGAATCGGTCATGGAAAAGCACAAACCCAGGATGAGAGGAAACGGAGGCCCAGCGCCGCAATAGCGACAAGTCAATAATGGCGGGCAAGCGGAGCAGCGGCAACAGTAAATGATCGATATGCCACCTGCAAACGATTCTATTTATCAAAATAAGACCAACAATCACGCCCACGGCCACAAAAAAACCGCATGCCCAGGGACATGCGGTTTCTTATCGAGCAGCATCACTGCGAATCAGAAACGCTCGATATCAGCCTGGTCCTGCAGCTGTTGCTGGACGCCAGCGAAGTCCTGCTCACCGGTCTGGCCAGCGATGTAGTCGCCATACATGGGCGAATCGGCTTCAGCCAGCGCTTCCTCGGGGATCGAGACACCACGCAGTTCGACGATCCACTGGCTGCCGTCAGGCTGACGGAAGTGTGCATACTCCGGTGTAGAGCCGGGTTTCGACATAGTGAAGACGTTACGCAGCAGCGCCTGAGTAACATCCCGATCGGAACGGCTTATGGCTTCATGCACCTGCCACTCATTACCCAGCTCAGCGGCCAGCGCCTGGGTGTCCAGCTCGCCCTGCTCCAGTTGCGTCACCCACTGCTCTGCTCGTTCAGCCGCCAGCTCGCTGGCTTTGCGGAACTGCAGCAGGTCAGCGATCTCGGCACGCACCTCGTCCAGCGGCCGCTGCTCCGGCTTCAGGTGTTCCTTGACCCGTACCACCGCCACAGTATCAGCATCCAGCTCGATCAATTGGCTATTACGCCGATCAACCAGCACGTCTTCGGCAAAGGCCGCAGCCATGATCCTGGGATTAGCGGTCAGGCCTTCCCCACCGGAGCGCTCCAGCGGGCCGTGGGTTTCGACTTCCACGTTCAGTATCCGCGCCGGCTCGGCCAGGTCTTCGGATTCATAGGCCAGATTCGCCAGCTCCCGCGAAGCCTCGACAAAGCGACGCTCTACCTGCTCGGCCTTGAGCTCCTGCTCCAGCGTCGGACGCATGGACTCCAGCGAAGGTACTTCCGGCGATTGCAGGTCGGTCAGCTTGACCAGATGCACACCGAAACGGCTGCGCACCGGCTCGGATACCTGGTTTTCCTCCAGGGCGAACAGCGCATCGTCGAAGGCTGGATCGAAACTGCCATGTTCGACATAGCCCATATCGCCGCCATTGTTCGACGTACCGGGATCGTCCGATACTTCCTTGGCCAGCGCCGCAAAGTCTTCACCCGCATCGAGCCGCGCCTTGACCGCCGCAGCCTCTTCCAGAACAGCCGCCTCATCGTCGCTTACTTCGAAGAGGATATGCGAAGCGCGACGCTGCTCGGTCAGGTTGCCAACCTCGCGCTGGTACAGGGATTCCAGGGCAGCTTCATCCACCTCGGCGCCCTCGAAGAAGTCGCTGCGCGAGAGTGTCAGGGTTTCCAACACCACTTGTTCCTCAGTGAGGAAATCAGCCTGATTGTCGTTGTAGTACTGCTCCACCTCCGCATCGCTCACCTCGACGCTGGCAGCGTCGGTGTCCAGTTCGATCACCGCAAAGTCACGGCTCTGGTTTTCCAGCCGGGCAAGCATCTGCCGCTCAGCTGGTGTGGCGAAGGATGTGGCCTGATAGGCATTACGCAGCTGCGCGAGCATCAGCTCCTGGCGTACCAGATCGCGGAACGCCATGCGCGAGCTCATACCCATGTTGCGGATCACCACATCGAACCGGTTGGCATCGAATTGGCCATTGGTTTGAAAATCCGGCGTGTTCAACAACATGTGGTCAACCATCTGCTCGGAGATGCGCAGATTCGCATCCTGGGCGCCCTCCAGCAGAACGGCACGCTGGATCAGCCCTTCCAGCACCGATTCACGCAACAGTCGCTCGTCAATCATGTCCGGATCGAACTGTTCGCCCAGTTGCTGCAATTGCTGGGTCAGTTGGCGACGCTGCAGAGAAACAGCCTGTTCGAACTCTGCCGTGCTGATGACGGTGCCGTTGACCTCGGCTGCCTTCTGGTCGTTGCTGGTGAAACGGCTGATGGATTCCCAGCCGGTCATCGCGAAAACCAAAACAATGACGCCTACGATCACTTTCGCGACCCAGCTCTGCGCCTTGTCCCTCATGTTTTGCAGCATCATGCCCCCAAATCTGCTTGTCGGTCGTCTGTGGTATCAGACGACAGAACTGGCGGCCCCGCGGAGCTGCCAGCTCGTCCATATTCTGTACAACAAAAAAAGGCGCACCGGATTGATGCGCCTTTTCGGGAACTGACTGAACCTCTGTGTCTTTCCTGCTGACCAGGAGTCCGAAAGCATGCCGCAACAGGTGTTATGGCGGCATGTCCTGTCAGTTGCGGGACGCTATCAGTTGACGGCGTCCTTGAGTGCTTTACCAGCCTTGAAGCCGGGAATCTTGGCAGCGCTGATTTCAATCGGCTCGCCAGTTTGCGGGTTGCGACCAGTACGGGCAGCGCGCTCTTTGACGGCAAAGGTACCAAAGCCTACCAGAACAACCGAATCACCTTCCTTCAGAGCACCAGTAACGGACTCGATGACGGCGTCCAGAGCACGACCGGCGGCAGCTTTCGGAATATCGGCAGATGCAGCAATGGCATCGATCAATTCAGACTTGTTCACTCTAAGTCCCCTTATACATTTCAGTGAGTTGTTTAGTCGTTATGTAAGCTTGTGGTTCTAGCAACGCTGTAGCCAGTCAGCATACCTGCTTGGGTCGAAGCACGCTTTATATCAAGCGCTCAAAAACCGTGTCAAGGAATGCTTGCCGTTTCGCCAGCATGGCTGATGGGCCAAGCTTCATCGCCTGGACCCAATGCCGGCTAGCTTAACATCAATGAGTGCTGATGCGCCCTTTCGCGTCAGCATTATGAGGCTCTTCCTTGGCGACGATTCCATCCCCTTCTTCCTTCAAGGGCTCCGGCATGTATTGCAGCGCAATCTGCAGCACCTCGTCAATCCATTTTACCGGGATAACCTCAATATCCTCCTTGATATTGTCGGGAATCTCCCTCAGGTCCTTGATATTGTCATGGGGAATCACCACCGTGCGAATGCCGCCACGGTGCGCCGCCAGTAATTTCTCCTTCAGGCCACCGATCGGCAGAACCTGCCCGCGCAGGGTAATCTCACCGGTCATGGCGACATCGGCACGCACCGGAATTCTGCTCAGCGCTGAAACCAGTGCGGTACACATACCGATACCGGCACTGGGGCCATCCTTTGGTGTAGCACCCTCGGGAACGTGGATATGCACGTCGTGCTTCTCGTGGAAGTCGGCACCGATGCCCAGGCTCGCGGCACGGCTGCGTACGACCGTCATCGCCGCGCTGATGGACTCCTGCATCACATCACCCAGCGAACCGGTCTTGATCTGGCGCCCCTTGCCCGGCATGACCGCCGCTTCGATGCTCAGCAGCTCGCCGCCGACCTGGGTCCAGGCCAGCCCGGTCACCTGGCCGATCTGATCCGCCTCCTCGGCCAGGCCGTACTTGAACTTGTGCACGCCCAGGTGCTGCTCCAGCAGCGCGCCATCGACAGTGACGGCCGCCTGGGTGCCCTTCTCCGTCTGCTCACGCACCACCTTGCGGCAGACTTTGGCAATCTGGCGCTCCAGGCCACGCACACCGGCTTCGCGAGTGTAATAGCGGATCAGATCCCGTAGCGATTCGGTGGTGAAGGTCAGTTCGTCTTTCTTCAGACCATTGTTCTTGATCTGCTTGGACACCAGATAGCGCTGGGCGATATTGATCTTCTCGTCCTCGGTATAACCCGGGATGCGGATCACTTCCATGCGGTCGAGCAGCGGCGCCGGGATATTCATCGAGTTGGAGGTACAGATGAACATGACGTCGGACAGGTCGTAGTCCACTTCCAGATAGTGATCACTGAAGGCGTGGTTCTGTTCCGGGTCCAGCACTTCAAGCAGCGCCGACGAAGGATCGCCGCGCATGTCCTGCCCCATCTTGTCGATTTCATCGAGCAGGAACAGCGGGTTCTTCACCCCCGCCTTGCTCATCTTCTGGATCAGCTTGCCCGGCATCGAGCCAATGTAGGTGCGGCGATGGCCACGGATCTCTGCCTCATCACGCACGCCGCCCAGGGCCATACGTACGAACTTGCGGTTGGTCGCCCGCGCCAGTGATTCACCCAGGGAGGTCTTGCCCACGCCGGGCGGCCCTACCAGGCAGAGCACCGGCCCTTTAAGCTTGCGCACGCGCTTCTGCACGGCCAGATACTCAAGAATCCGTTCCTTGACCTCTTCCAGGCCGTAATGATCGCTTTCCAGGACCTTCTCAGCGTGCTGGAGATCGTGGCGCACGCGGCTGGACTTGGTCCACGGCACGTTACTCAGCCATTCGATATAGGAGCGCACCACAGTGGCCTCGGCGGACATTGGCGACATCATCTTCAGCTTGCCCAGCTCGGCGTTGGCCTTGTCCAGCGCTTCCTTGCTCATGCTTGAGGCGTCGATCTTGCGCTGCAACTCATCCAGCTCGCTGCTGCCCTCGTCGAGACCGCCCATTTCCTTCTGGATGGCCTTCATCTGCTCGTTCAGGTAGTACTCGCGCTGGCTGCGCTCCATCTGCTTCTTGACCCGCCCACGGATACGCTTCTCGACCTGTAGCAGATCGATCTCGGTATCCAGTACGCCCAGCACGTGCTCCACGCGCTGGCGCACCGCGAGAATTTCCAGAATCGCCTGCTTCTGCTCGACCTTGAGGTTGAGCTGCGCTGCCATGGTGTCGACCAGCCGCCGCGGGTCGTCAATGCCGGCCAGCGAGCTGACCGCTTCGGCGGGAATCTTCTTGCCGAGATTGACGAACTGCTCGAACTGGCTCATCAGACTGCGGACCAGTACCTGCGCCTCACGCTCGTCGAGCACATCCTCTTCGAGCAGCGTCACACTGGCCAGTTGGTAGCCTTCCAGGTCCTCGACATGCTCAACCCGGGCGCGCTGTTCACCTTCCACCAGCACCTTGACGGTGCCGTCGGGCAGTTTCAGCAGCTGCAGTATGGTGGCGACAGTGCCGAGCTCATACAGAGCGTCGCGGGTCGGATCGTCATCGGCCGGGTTGCGCTGAGCCAACAGCAGAACCTGCTTGTCGGCGACCATGGCCGCTTCCAGGGCCTCGATGGATTTATCGCGGCCCACGAACAGCGGAATGACCATGTTGGGGTACACCACCACGTCACGCAGTGGCAATAACGGAAAATCGCTGAGAGTCGTCATGACTTAGGCTCGCTCGCAGTGGGGTGAAGCCACAGGCCTGCACCCGGATTTGAAAATGTCCATGGGTTCAAGATGAGGGCGCATGGAGCAGATTACAAGATGCAATCACGCCCAAAATCGGGTGGATGCGTATCAATGGACTACGGAAGGGAGCCGCGCCGCCAGAACGGCGGCGCGGGAATCACTCAGTCTTCGGGCATGGCCTTGGGCGGCTGCTCAGCAGACTCGTACATCAACAGCGGTTTGGCATTGCCGTTGATGACATTTTCGTCGATGACCACCTTGCTCACGTGCTCGGCCGACGGGATCTCGTACATGGTATCCAGCAGCACGCTTTCCAGGATCGAGCGCAGGCCACGGGCGCCGGTCTTGCGCGTCAAGGCCCGTTGCGCGATCGCCTTGAGCGCGTCGGTACGGAACTCGAGCTCCACGTCTTCCATTTCGAACAGCCGACCGTACTGTTTGGTCAGCGAGTTCTTCGGTTCCGTGAGGATCTGGATCAGCGCGTCCTCATCCAGCTCGGTCAGGGTTGCGATCACCGGCAGACGGCCGACAAACTCGGGAATCAGGCCGAAACGCACCAGATCCTCCGGCTCGACTTCCAGCAGGGTGTCACCCACCTTCTTGCCGCCATCCTTGCTGCGTACGCTGGCATTGAAGCCGATGCCGCTCTTCTCCGAGCGGTCCCGGATAACCTTCTCCAGACCGGCAAAGGCACCGCCGCAGATGAACAGGATATTGCGCGTATCAACCTGCAGGAATTCCTGCTGCGGATGCTTGCGGCCACCCTGCGGCGGCACCGACGCGACGGTGCCCTCGATCAGCTTGAGCAATGCCTGCTGCACACCCTCACCCGATACATCCCGAGTGATCGACGGGTTGTCCGATTTGCGGGAGATCTTGTCGATCTCGTCGATGTAGACGATACCCATCTGGGCTTTTTCCACATCGTAATCGCACTTCTGCAACAGCTTCTGAATGATGTTCTCGACATCCTCACCAACATAACCGGCTTCGGTCAGCGTCGTTGCGTCGGCAATGGTGAAGGGCACATTCAGCAGGCGCGCCAGGGTTTCAGCCAGCAGGGTCTTGCCGGAACCGGTGGGGCCGATGACCAGGATGTTGCTCTTGCCCAGTTCGACTTCATCCTTGCCGTCACGCTGATGCAGTCGCTTGTAATGGTTGTATACCGCAACCGACAGTACTTTCTTGGCCTGTTGCTGGCCGATCACGTACTGATCGAGGATGCCGCAGATTTCCATGGGCGATGGCAGCTTCTGTTCGCCGCTGTCGCTCTGGCTTTCCTGCACTTCTTCCCGAATGATGTCGTTACACAGATCGACACACTCGTCACAAATAAATACGGAGGGGCCGGCAATCAGCTTGCGCACTTCATGCTGGCTTTTGCCACAGAAGGAGCAATACAGCAGCTTGCCGTTGTCATCACCCTTCCCAGTCATATCTGTCATCTAAAACCCCTGCTTGCAGATCACTCTTGTAACAAAGATGGGGGCTGCCACGCCTCTTTGCAAGTGCAATCCGATCACCCGCACCGGCACGCCGGTCAGGCAGGCTGAACATGGAAAGGCCCGGACGTATTGCCCGGGCCGTTAAACGGTGCGTCAGCCGTTACTCGGCAACCGGACGGCTTTCCAGCATCTGGTCGATCAGACCATATTCCACCGCCTCGGCGGCGCTCATGAAGCGGTCACGATCGGTGTCGCGGGCAATCACATCCAGCGGCTGGCCGGTATGATGGGCCAGCACCTTGTTCAGGCGTTCGCGGATATAGAGGATCTCACGGGCATGGATTTCGATATCCGATGCCTGCCCCTGGAAGCCACCGAGCGGCTGGTGGATCATTACCCGCGAATGGGGCAGCGCAAACCGCTTGCCTTCGGCACCGCCGGCCAGCAGGAAGGCACCCATGCTGCAGGCCTGACCGATGCACAGCGTGCTGACGTTCGGCTTGATGAACTGCATGGTGTCATAGATCGCCATGCCCGCCGTCACCGATCCGCCCGGCGAGTTGATGTACAGGTGAATGTCCTTGTCGGGGTTTTCCGACTCGAGAAACAGCAGCTGAGCCACCACCAGGTTGGCCATGTAGTCTTCGACCTGACCGACCAGGAAGATCACCCGCTCCTTGAGCAGACGCGAATAGATGTCGTAGGAACGTTCACCCCGTGCCGACTGCTCGACAACCATGGGCACCAGACCGCCAGCGGCCTGAATTTCCGGCGGTAAACCGGTATAGCTGTTATGAATCATGCTCTGGTGTCACTCCGATTTAGCCTGTCGCGTAAAACCCCGAGCCCATGCCGCAGCCGTTTTCGGGGTTTCCATAAGCATTGAGCCAGCCCGAAGGCTGGCTCAGTGTGCTGCGCAAGATCAATGACGAAAATTATTCGTCAGAGCTGCTTTCCGCTTCGTCGTCTTCAACCTGATCAGGCTGAGCCGGCTTGACGGCATCTTCGTAGGCAACCTGCTTGTCGGTCACCTTGGCCTTCTGCAACACAGTATCCACGACTTGCTCTTCCAGCACAACAGACTGGATTTCGGCAAGCTGCTGCTCGTTCTGCATGTACCAGCTCACCACCTGCTCCGGCTCCTGATAGGCGGAGGCCAGGTCTTCAACCATGGCACGCACGCGATCGCTGTCCGGCTTGATGTCGTTCTGCTTGACGATTTCAGCAACGATCAGACCGAGGGATACACGGCGCTTGGCCTGTTCTTCGAACAGTTCTGCCGGCAGCTGGCTCGGGTCGATATTGGCACCACCGAACTGCTGAACAGCCTGCTCGCGCAGACGATCGATCTCGCTGCTGATCAGCGCCTTGGGCACGTCGATTTCGTTGGTCTTCAGCAGACCGTCCATGACCTGATTCTTGGTCTTGGTCTTGATCGCCTGGCGCAGCTCGCGCTCCATGTTCTTGCGCACTTCGGTGCGGAAGCCTTCGATACCGCCTTCTTCAACGCCGAAACGGGCGAAGAACTCGTCATTCAGCTCGGGCAGCTCGGCAGCAGCCACTTCGTGGACGACGATTTCGAACTCGGCAGCCTTGTTGGCCAGATCCAGGTTCTGGTAGTCCTCAGGGAAGGTGACGCTGATAGTGCGAGTCTCGCCAGCCTTGGCGCCGACCAGGCCGTCTTCGAAGCCCGGGATCATGCGGCCGGAGCCCAGTACCAGCTTGGTGTTGCTGGCGGTACCGCCCTGGAAGGCTTCACCATCGATGCGACCAGTGAAATCGATGGTCAGTTGGTCGCCGTCTTCGGCAGCGCGTTCCACAGCGGCGTAGCCGGTGTGCTGCTTGCGCAGGATTTCCAGCATGTTTTCCAGATCGGCGTCGGTCACTTCGGAATCGATGCGCTCGACTTCGATGTCGGCGAAATCGCCCAGAGTCACTTCGGGGTATACCTCGAAGGTGGCGATGTATTCGAAGTCCTTGCCTTCGTCCAGCGACTTGGGCTCAACGCTCGGCGCGCCGGCGGGGTTCAGTTTTTCCTGAACGATGGCTTCATAAAAGGAAGACTGAATCACTTCACCGATGACTTCCTGACGTGCAGATGCACCAAAGCGCTTGCGAATCACGCTCATCGGCACCTTGCCCGGACGGAAACCATCAACACGTGCACGGCCAGCGGTCTGCTGCAGGCGCTTGTTGACTTCGTTTTCGATGCGCTCGGCAGGGATGCCAACAGTCATGCGGCGCTCAAGGCCGGAGATGGTTTCAACCGAAACTTGCATGTAGAGTCCTCGTTGAACAGACAATGATGAATGAATAAAAGGCGGACATTCTAGTCGCTTGTGCAACAGAAGTCATCCTTGCCGGCGCGCTCTTCTTTCCCTTCCTCCGCAAACGGCTGGGTGGCGCGCGGCCTGACCGGGCAGCATACGCCGCCACCGGGCAATCGACCACCTGTCGGGTCACAAAATTATCATCTGGTTCCCGGTTTCGTTACCACTCACCCGAAACCTCAGCCTTTCATTGAATTTTTTCAGCCGCAACCGCTCGATATCTATAACTATTCGACGCAGCCGCAGGCGGAGATATATGCCGGCTCGATTCACGGCATGTCATCTCGCCCGTCTGGCCCTGAACAGGATAAAGGCATGCCAACGTTGAGCACCCCCACCCCATCACAAGCAGTCGCAACGCATTTATCCCTATCGAGCCCCATCGAACTCTATCGGGGACTGCAGCAGACCCCGGAGCAGTATCTGGCTGTCGCGCGCAACTTTCTGCAGGAACAATTGAAAAAGGCAGCGAAACTGAAATGCGACCTGCCCGATTCGCCCGAGGATCTCCATCAATGGGTCATTGATGGCAATGCCCGGACCACCCAGGCCTACAGGCAGTATCTGGACACCCGCAAACAGGGCCAACCCCGGCGCTATTTTGCCAACCGCTCCCAGGCACTGTTCTTCCTTCGTGGGGTCGCACCAACCAAACTGGTGGACGGTTCCTGGCTGTACGGTGTTCTGCCCCAATGGCAGGACCTGCGCCTGCACGCCCTGGTACGCACTTACCTGGAGGAACTCGGCGAAGGCGAGCCCGAACAAAACCATGTTGTGCTGTACAAGCAACTGCTGGCACAGCATGAGCTGGAAGACATCGAATCGCTACCAGCCAGCCATTTCGTCCAGGGCGCCCAACAACTGGCACTGGGGCATCTGGCGCAGGACTTCTTGCCGGAACTGATTGGCTATAACCTGGGATACGAGCAACTGCCGCTGCACCTGCTGATTACCACCTATGAGCTCAACGAGCTGGGAATCGACCCCTATTACTTCCAGCTGCACGTCACCATCGACAACGCCGACACCGGCCATGCACACAAGGCGGCGAGCGCCGTTTTGGACAACCTGCCGGTAACTGGCGATGCGCAGATGTTTTACCGACGGGTTCGGCTCGGCTACCTGCTGAATGACCTGGCCCTGTCGTCGACCGAGGTCATCAACAGCTTCTGCCTGGAACAGGAGCTATACCGAGTGCTTGAACAGAAGGCCCTGGTCGCGCGCAACATGCACTCGGACTTCTGTCGGATAGAAGGCCGCACCATCAATGAATGGCTGAGTCAGCAAGGACAGATCGGAGATTTCCTCGCTGCCCTGGAAAAGCGGGGCTGGATTCAGCGCGACGAAGACCCGGCGCAGAGCCGTTTCTGGCAACTGGTGCAAGGCAATCGCGCACCCATGTTCGGCGTATTCAGCCACTACGAGCTGCAGCTGCTGCATGATTGGATTGCTGGGGAATGGCTGATCAATGATCAGCCCAATCGGCCGAAAAAGTTTGTCCAGCCCGCCCGCAATCAGAGCCCGGATAACAGAGCAAGGGCCGGCGATTTCAGTGCCGAGCAACAAATACTGGAAAAGGAATTGCGAACGCTGGATGGTGCGTCGAGAACCCGTCGCCTGATTCAGTTGATGTCGCCGGCTCATCACTACAAGCCAGCCGGATTGCTCGCAACCCGGCTATTCAACCAACTTCAGGCCTGACTCCATTGCTCACTGGCCGAGTGGTCAGCGAGCATCAGGATCAGTCAGCCCCCTGCCCCAGCACCACGCCGTTGACCTCGACACCATAGAGGTTGACGCCGTCATTTGCGTGGTATTTCTTGCGGGTTTCCTCAACCGAACCATCAATCAAGCGCGGATCTTGCGGCCGCTCATGGCTGTTCATGAACGCGGCGACATTCCATGCCTGTTCGTCGGTGAGCGATCCACCCTTGCCCAGCGGCATGCTTTCCTTGATGAAGTCGGCTGCGGTATTGATTCGATGCATGCCGGCGCCCCAGTTGAAGGACTCCTTCCCCCACAGGGGCGGAAAGACAAAATCCTCTCCTGACTTCTGCCCCTGGCCTTCATCACCGTGACAGATGGCACACTGCTCCTCATATACCTGCCGCCCCTGCGCGAGATCGTACCCACCCTCAGGCTCCTGCACCTTGGGGTAAGCACGCCCCGGTTGCACTTCACCGGTAGGCGCACCGGTAGACAGCCAGTAGGAATAGGCTGACAGGGCATTCATGATATGACTGTCAGCGGCCGGAGCCGTACCGTCCATGCTGAACTGGAAGCAACCCTGCATGCGCTCCACATAGGTATTGACCTTGTCGTTCTTCGAACGGTAGGCCGGGTACATGGGATAAGCGCCCCACAACGGAGCTGAATTGGCCTTGCGCCCCTGGTCGAGATGGCAGTTGGTGCAGTTCATACCGTTGCCAACATGCTCCGGTGCGCGATTGCGGGTGTCCACAAAGATCGCCCGTCCTTCGCGCACCAACGCCCCAAACGCATTATCCGGCAGCTCGCTTTCGAGCGGCGGCTGAAAATAATCCGCGCCGGCGGGCGGCTGGACTGATGGTGCCAGTTGCGACTGATCATCCATGGCAACGGGAGCTTGAGCGGCAACAGGCAGTGCAATCAGGGTCGCGGCAATGGCCAGATAGATTTTCATATTCGCTTCCTCACTGACCCAGGCCGGAAAAATAATCGGATACCGCCTTGACCTCATCATCGGTCAGGCTTTTGGCTATATGACCCATCAGGTCATTGGGATCATTCGTCCGGGTGCCCTTTTTCCAGGCTATCAGCTGCGAGCTCAAATAGGCCGAAGACTGTCCAGCCAAGGGCGGAAATGCCGCACCTACGCCCACACCGCCCGGACCATGACAGGCCACACATTCCGGAATGTTGCGCTCCCAGGCTCCTCGCAGCGCCAACCGCTCGCCCACCGAAGCGGCCTCCGCACTGCGATTGATCCGCGGGTAGTCGGGGGTCGTCATCTGCCCTATATAGAGGGAAACGCTCTGCATTTCTCCCTCCGTCAGTGCACTGGCTATTGGCAACATGACCGGGTGGGCCCGCGAGCCAGACTGAAAATCCAGCAACTGCTTCTTCATGTACTCGGCCGACAGGCCCGCCAGCCGCGGAAAACCCGCCGCCGCCATGCCCATCCCATCAGCCCCATGACAAGTGAGACAGGCAAGCGCAGCCGGATTCGCGCCGCCCTTGGTGTATACATCCGCACCGGGGTCCGCCTGCACTGATGCCACCCATATACAGGCCAACAGGCCGGCCGCGAGATTACGCTTTTTCATGCTCCCTACTCCCAAGAAAACCAAACGGTACCGCACCCATCAGGCTCGAACCGTTAATAACATTAGGAAAGACAAGGATATTACGCCGGCCGCGGCAGATTGTCACGGAAAGGAATATGCTTATTCCAGCAAGGAATAAGGCTTATCCGAACCAGGCAGTACCTGCGACCAGTATAAGATAACGCCCGCCCTTGGCCAGGGTGACCAACAGCAGGAAACGCCAGAACGGCTCACGCATGACACCGGCAGCCAACGTAAGAGGGTCGCCGATCAATGGCGCCCAACTGAGAAGCAGCGACCAGTATCCGTAGCGCTGATAGGCGGATTGCGCCTTGTGCAGCTTGTCGGCCGACACCGGAAACCAGCGCCTGTCTTGCCAGCGCTCGATATAGCGCCCAAGCAGCCAATTCACCACCGAACCCAATACATTGCCAACGGTGGCGACCAGCAATAGCAATCCCAGCGAATGATTACCCGCCAACTGCAATGCAACGAGCACCACTTCCGACTGCATCGGTAAAAAGGTCGCCGCGACGAAGGCAGCAAAGAATAGGCCCAGATAGCCCGACATCTCCCACATATCACTCTCTTCACAGGGCATAGCTGGCGCAGCTTCGCAACGCTACCGGCAACGCATGATTATTTGGTTACGCCGACAGTATAGGTGCAACCACTACTCAGCCGCGCGCCATACTTGCCCGATAGGCTGCTGGCGGAAGCTAGCAAGATACCCGGATAAATATGACGGAGCAGTGGTCAATAAATTATCGTCATAACACTCATGGTGCACAGATGACCAAGAAAGGAATATTTGAATGCGCATCCCAATGGCTTGCCGACAAAGCCGGCAGCGCCCCGGCCTTTACGCTCGCCATTGCCGGCATAGCCGTATGGGCGGCCAGCGGTCCCCTGTGAGGCTTTAACGACACCTGGCAACTGATCATCAATACCAGCACGACAATTGTTACCTTCCTGATGGTCTTTCTGATCCAGAACACTCAGAACCGAGACACGGACGAGATCCATATCAAGCTGGATGAATTGCTGCATGCCACCCGCGGCGCGCACGATCATTTGTTGTCGCTGGAAGATCGAAACGCAAAGGAGCTTAAAGCACTACGCGAGGAATACGTCGAGCTGGGCCGCAAGAATGGCGACCAGCAATGAGGAAAAACTGAAATGGTGCGGATGGGGAGACTCGAACTCCCACACCTTGCGGCGCCAGAACCTAAATCTGGTGTGTCTACCAATTCCACCACATCCGCAATACCGGTACAGATACAAAAACGCCAGGCTGATTGCCTGGCGTTTTTGCTGAAATGGGGTGGACGATGGGGATCGAACCCACGACACCAGGAGCCACAATCCTGTGCTCTACCGACTGAGCTACGCCCACCATTACAGCAGCAACACTAACACGACTTCGCAGAACCATACCATATGCGCTTGGCGCGCCCGGCAGGATTCGAACCTGCGACCACCCGCTTAGAAGGCGGGTGCTCTATCCAACTGAGCTACGGGCGCCGTATACACATTGTCAATCCCGAAGGCTTGAAATGCTGGAGCCTGAATCGCCTTCCAAACCGACTTCGTTGTGTTTGTGAAGCGGGGCGAATAATACTCAGCCCCTATCTCCCCGTCAACGATGAATTCACATTTTTTTCAAATATTTGAGTAAGTTAAGAATCCACACCCTACCGCTCTTTTGCCAACGCCCCGCCGCATGCGACAATTGCCGCATTCTATGCACTTCCCAGGAACATCATGAAAGCCCAACTGATCGATGGCAAACAGATTGCCGCCAATCTCCGGCGCGAAATCGCCGATAAGGTCAACCAGCGCCGCGAACAAGGTCTGCGTATCCCCGGCCTCGCGGTCATTCTGGTCGGCAGCGATCCCGCCTCCCAGGTTTATGTGGCACACAAGCGCAAGGACTGCGAAGAAGTCGGCTTTATCTCCCAATCCCATGATCTGCCGGCCGATACTGCTCAGGAAGACCTGTTGCAGTTGATCGATACCCTTAATGAGGATTCGGACATCGACGGTATTCTGGTTCAGCTGCCGTTGCCGGCGCACCTCGACTCATCACTGCTGCTCGAACGTATTCGCCCGGACAAGGACGTGGACGGTTTCCACCCCTACAACATCGGCCGCCTGGCCCAGCGCATGCCGCTGCTGCGTCCCTGCACCCCGCTCGGCATTATCCGCCTGCTGAAAAGCACCGGTGTCAGCCCCTACGGTCTGAACGCCACCGTGGTGGGTGCGTCCAATATCGTTGGTCGCCCGATGGCCCTGGAGCTGCTGTTGGCTGGTTGCACCACCACGGTGGCCCACCGCTTCACCAGCGATCTGGAGGAGCATGTACGCCGCTCCGATCTGGTGGTCGTGGCGGTCGGCAAGCCCGGCCTGGTCAAGGGCGAATGGATCAAGCCCGGCGCAATCGTCATCGACGTGGGTATCAACCGCATGGAAGATGGCCGGCTACGCGGCGATGTGGACTTCGAAGCGGCTGCCGAACGCGCCGCCTGGATCACTCCCGTACCCGGCGGCGTTGGCCCCATGACCCGCGCCTGCCTGCTGGAAAACACCCTCATCGCCTGCGAGAAGCTGCACAGCTGAGCAGGGCCTTGCCCTGCTTGCCTTGCTACAGGCTGGCGGTCGCGCCACCGTCTACCGGCAGGTTGATGCCGTTGATGAAGGCCGCCGCCGGTGATGCGAGAAAACCCACCGCATTGGCGAATTCCTCCGGCTCGGCAAAACGCCGGGCCGGAATGGTCTGCAGCAACGCCTGCTCCACTTCCTGCTCGGTTTTGCCGGCCGCTTCAGCGCGAAAGGTCAGCAAGCCCTCCAGACGCGCGGTACGCGTCAGCCCAGGCAATACGTTGTTGACTGTCACTCCCTCCCCCGCCAGCTCCGTAGCAAGGGTCTTCGCCCAGTTGGCCATGGCCGCGCGTATGCTGTTGGATACTCCCAGATTAGGGAGCGGGGTCTTTACTGAGGTCGAGAGCACATTGATGATGCGGCCGTAATTAAGCTCGCGCATGCCTGGCAACAGCAAATGCAATAAGGTCTGACTGCTCAGCAGGTGTTGATTGAATGCCGCTGCGTAGCTTTCTGTTGCCGCCAGATGCGCCGGCCCCGGCGCCGGACCACCGGTGTTATTGACCCAGATACAGATAGGCCCACCCCGATCCACCTCCGCTTGCACCGCTACCGCCAGCGCTGGCAGATCACCCGAGTCAACACAGATGTAGCCATGTTTTTGTCCTTCGGCGGTCGGCAATTGCTCGACCACCTCGGACAGTTTTTCTTCACTGCGAGCCAGAACGATAACCTCCGCTCCCTGCAACGCCAGTTGTCGCGCACAAGCGGCGCCCAATCCCTGGCTGGCCCCGCCGACCAGGGCTCGTTTTCCAGCTAAATTCAGATCCATCGTTGACTCCCATGATAGTGACACCCGGTTCAAGGGTTCGATGCATCTCAGCTTAACGTATCCGGCCCGCCTTGCACGGCTTTCAACAGGTGCCGTCGGGCACCCGCACCCAACCTTCCATGAGAATCCGTGCACTGCGGCTCATGATGGCCTTGTTCACCGTCCAACTGCCATTCACCTGACTGGCCTGCGCGCCCACCCGCAGCATGCCTGACGGATGCCCGAAGCGTACAGATTCACGCTCGCCACCGCCGGCCGCCAGATTGACCAGCGTGCCCGGAATGGCCGCAGCGGTACCGATCGCCACCGCGCAGGTGCCCATCATGGCGTGGTGCAGCTTACCCATGGACAACGCCCGCACCAGCAGATCGATTTCACTGGCCTGGATCTGCTTGCCACTGGAGGCCGGATAGTCCTTCGGTTTGGAGACGAAGGCGATCTTTGGCGTATGTTGACGCTTGGCCGCTTCCTCTGGATTGTTGATCAGCCCCATGCGCAGAGCGCCGGCCACCCGAATCGCCTCGAAACGCGCCAGCGCCTCGGGATTGCCATTGATATCTTCGCGCAGCTCAGTGCCCTGATAGCCAATGTCTTCGGCGTTGACGAATACCGTTGGGATGCCCGCAGTGATCATGGTCGCCTGCAGCGTGCCGATACCCGGCACCTCAAGCTCGTCCACAAGATTACCGGTGGGGAACATGGAGCCGCCCTCGCCGTCATCTTCCGACGGGTCGATGAATTCCAGCACGATTTCCGCTGCGGGAAAGGTCACTCCATCCAACTCGAAATCACCCAACTCCTGTACCTGGCCATTGGTGACCGGCACGTGGGCGATGATGGTCTTGCCAATGTTGGCTTGCCAGACCCGTACCGTGCAGGTGCCGTTGTCCGGAATACGCGCCGGATCGACCAGCCCAGCATGGATGGCAAAGGCGCCTGCCGCCGTAGACAGATTGCCACAGTTACCGCTCCAGTCGACGAAGGGGCTGTCGATGGAGACCTGGCCGTAGAGGTAGTCGACATCGTGATCCGGCTGGCTGCTTTTTGACAGGATCACGCATTTGCTGGTGCTGGAGGTCGCCCCGCCCATGCCATCAATGTGGGCAGCATAGGGATCAGGGCTGCCGATCACCCGCATGAACAATTGATTACGCGCTTCGCCGGGCACCTGACAGGAGGCCGGCAAGTCTTGCAGGCGGAAAAACACGCCCTTGCTGGTACCGCCACGCATATAGGTGGCGGGGATCTTGATCTGTGTTGCCTGGGTCATTACTTGCTCCTGTTGGAATCCCCCTCTCCCGGAAGAGAGAGGGACTCTCCTGGCCGTTACACCTTTCCTTCCAGAAAGTCCTGAGCAAACCGCTGCAGTACCCCACCCGCTTCGTACACAGTGACTTCCTCATCGCTGTCCAGTCGGCAGGTCATGGGTACTTCAACCCGCTCGCCGTTCTGGCGGTTGATCACCAGCGTCAGCTCGGCACGCGGCGCCGGCGTGCCCAGCACGTCGTAGGTCTCGGTGCCGTCCAGCTCCAGCGTTTTGCGCGTGGTGCCCGGTTTGAACTCCAGCGGCAGTACCCCCATGCCGATCAGGTTGGTACGGTGAATGCGCTCGAAGCCTTCGGCGGCAATCGCCTCCACGCCCGCCAGACGCACACCCTTGGCTGCCCAGTCGCGACTGGAGCCCTGGCCGTAGTCGGCGCCGGCGACGATGATCAGCGGCTGCTTGCGGTTCATGTAGGTCTCGATGGCTTCCCACATGCGCATCACCCGACCTTCCGGCTCGACCCGTGCCAACGAGCCCTGCTTCACGCTGCCGTCGTCGTTCACTACCATCTCGTTGAACAGCTTCGGGTTGGCAAAAGTCGCGCGCTGGGCAGTCAGGTGGTCACCGCGGTGGGTAGCGTAGGAGTTGAAGTCTTCCTCCGGAAGGCCCATCTTGTGCAGGTATTCACCCGCGGCGCTGTCCATCATGATGGCGTTGGACGGCGACAGGTGGTCGGTAGTGATGTTGTCCGGCAGGATCGCCAGCGGGCGCATACCGGTCATTGTCCGCTCACCGGCCAGCGCACCTTCCCAGTATGGCGGGCGGCGGATGTAGGTAGACATCGGCCGCCAGTCATACAGCGGGCTTTCCGCTTCCTCGATAGCGCCCAGATCGAACATCGGGATGTAGACTTGCTTGAATTGCTCGGGCTTGACGCTGGAGGCAACGATGGCGTCGATTTCCTCATCGCTCGGCCACAGGTCCTTCAAGGTAACCGGCTGCCCATTCTGGTCGCGGCCAAGCACATCCTGCTCGATATCGAAGCGCACGGTACCGGCAATGGCATAGGCTACCACCAGCGGCGGCGAGGCCAGGAAGGCCTGCTTGGCGTAGGGGTGAATACGCCCATCGAAGTTGCGGTTACCCGACAGTACTGCCGTGGCGTACAGGTCGCGGTCGATGATTTCCTGCTGGATTTTCGGATCCAGCGCGCCGGACATGCCGTTACAGGTGGTGCAGGCATAACCGACGATACCGAAGCCGAGCTTTTCCAGCTCCGGCAGCAACCCGGATTCCTCCAGGTACAGCCTGGCGACTTTGGAGCCCGGAGCAAAGGAAGTCTTGACCCAGGGCTTGCGCACCAGACCCAGCTCGTTGGCCTTCTTGGCGACCAGCCCGGCGGCAACCACGTTGCGCGGATTGGAGGTGTTGGTGCAACTGGTGATGGCGGCAATGATTACCGCACCATCGGGCATCAGCCCCTGTGCTTCTTCTGTCTTGCCAGATTCCCACTTGGCCTCGTCAGCAATACCCCGTTCGGCCAATGCCGACGTGGGCAAGCGGCGGTGCGGGTTGGACGGGCCAGCCAGATTACGCTCCACAGTGGACAGGTCGAATTCCAGTACCCGCTCGTATTCGGCCGTGGTCAGCGCATCGCTCCACAGACCCAGGGTCTTGGCGTATTGCTCGACCAGCGCGACCTGCTCCGGCTCGCGGCCGGTCAGCTTCAGATAGTCGGTGGTCTGCTGGTCGATATAGAACATCGATGCAGTGGCGCCGTATTCCGGGCACATATTGGAGATGGTCGCACGGTCACCGATGGTCAGACTGTCGGCACCTTCACCGAAGAACTCGACATAGGCGCCTACTACCCGCTCCTGACGCAGGAACTCGGTCAGCGCCAGCACGATATCGGTAGCGGTGATACCCGGTTGACGCTTGCCGGTGAGCCTGACGCCGACGATGTCGGGCAGGCGCATCATCGATGGCCGACCGAGCATCACGGTTTCCGCTTCCAGACCACCCACCCCAATGGCGATCACGCCCAGCGCATCAACGTGCGGCGTATGGGAATCGGTGCCCACGCAGGTATCCGGGAAAGCGACGCCATCACGGGCCTGGATTACCGGGCTCATCTTCTCGAGGTTGATCTGGTGCATGATGCCGTTACCGGCGGGGATCACGTCGACGTTCTTGAACGCGGTCTTGGTCCACTCGATAAAGTGGAAGCGATCCTCGTTGCGGCGATCCTCGATGGCGCGGTTCTTGTCGAAGGCCTCCGGGTCAAAGCCTGCATGCTCAACGGCCAGCGAGTGGTCGACAATCAACTGCGTAGGTACCACCGGGTTGACCTTGGCCGGGTCACCACCGGCCTCGGCGATGGCATCACGCAGGCCGGCCAGGTCCACCAGCGCGGTCTGACCGAGGATGTCATGACAGACCACCCGCGCCGGGTACCAGGGAAAGTCCAGGTCGCGCTTGCGGTAAATCAGCTGCTCCAGCGCCGCGGTGAGCTTGTCCGGCTCGCAGCGACGTACCAGTTGCTCGGCCAACACCCGCGAGGTGTAGGGCAGCTTGGCCCATGCTCCGGCCTGGATAGCGTCCACGGCCGCTGGGGCGTTGTAATAGTCCAGGTCGCTTCCTGGCAGGTTTTCACGATATTGGGTGTTCATTACTTACGATCCTTCAACGCCACAAACTGCAGATCTTCCGGGCCAACATAGTTGGCGCTCGGACGGATGATCTTGCCGTCGATGCGCTGCTCGATCACATGCGCTGACCAGCCGGCAGTACGAGCGATCACGAACAACGGAGTGAACATCGCGGTAGGCACGCCCATCATGTGGTAGCTCACGGCGCTGAACCAGTCGAGGTTGGGGAACATCTTCTTGGCTTCCCACATGACGCCTTCCAGACGCTCGGCAATGTCGTACATCTTCTTGTTGCCCTGCTCCTGGGACAGCTCCTCGGCAACTTTCTTGATCACTTCGTTGCGCGGATCGGAAACGGTGTAGACCGGGTGACCGAAGCCGATGACCACTTCCTTGCGCCCTACCCGCTCACGGATATCGGCTTCTGCCTCGTCCGGATTGTCGTAGCGCTTCTGGATCTCGAAGGCGACTTCGTTCGCACCGCCGTGTTTCGGGCCGCGCAGCGCGCCGATGGCGCCGGCGATGGCCGAGAACATGTCCGAACCGGTACCGGCGATGACCCGGCTGGTAAAGGTCGAGGCGTTGAATTCGTGCTCGGCATACAGGTTCAGCGAGGTGTGCATGGCGCGCACCCAGGAATCGCGGGGCTTCTCGCCGTGCAGCAGGTGCAGGAAGTGACCGCCGATGGAATCATCATCGGTTTCCACATCGATGCATTTGCCGTTATGGCTGTAGTGATACCAGTACAGCAGCATGGAACCCAACGACGCCATCAGCTTGTCGGCGATATCCCGGGCGCCCGGATGGTTGTGGTCATCCTTTTCCGGGGTCAGGCAGCCGAGCACCGACACACCGGTACGCATTACGTCCATCGGGTGCGCCGACGGCGGCAGTTGCTCCAGGGCGGTCATCACCGCGGCAGGCAGGCCGCGCAACGCTTTCAGCTTGGTCTTGTACGCAGCCAGCTCAGCCACCGTGGGCAGCTTGCCATGCACCAGCAGATGGGCGATTTCCTCGAATTCACAGGTAGTGGCGATGTCGAGAATGTCATAGCCACGGTAATGCAGATCGTTACCGCTGCGGCCGACGGTGCACAGCGCGGTATTGCCGGCGGCGGTACCGCTCAGGGCGACGGACTTCTTCGGCTTGAAGGTCGGGGTGGTCGATTCGTTGGCGCTCATGGCGTTCTCCTCACTTGGACCCGGTCGGGGCTGTTATTGTCTTTAGCGGTTTTACTTCTTGCCGGCGGCAAACAGTGCGTCGAGCTTATCTTCAAAGGCGTGGTAGCCGATGCGGTCATACAGCTCGTTACGAGTCTGCATGCTGTCGATTACATTCTGCTGATGGCCTTCAGTGCGGATGGCGTTGTAGACATTTTCCGCCGCCTTGTTCGCTGCGCGGAACGCCGAGAGCGGATACAGCTGGATGGCCACGCCAACCGAAGCCAGTTCCTCGCGGGTAAACAACGGCGTAGCGCCAAACTCGGTAATGTTGGCCAGCACGGGCACGTCCAGTTCCTTGACGAAACGCTCGTAGGTCGGCAGGTCGTAGGCAGCCTCGGCGAAAATCCCGTCGGCACCGGCCTCAACGTAGCGCTTGCAACGCTCCAGAGCGGCTTCCACACCTTCGGCCTGGATGGCATCGGTACGGGCGATCAGGAAGAAATTCGGATCGGTCTTGGCATCAGCAGCGGCCTTGACCCGATCAACCATTTCGCCGGTGGAAACAATTTCCTTACCCGGGCGGTGACCACAACGCTTGGCACCAACCTGATCCTCGATGTGCGCCGCAGCGGCGCCGGCCTTGATCAGACTCTTGACCGTACGCTCGATATTGAAGGCGCTGGGGCCGAAGCCGGTGTCGATATCCACCAGCAGTGGCAGATCACAGACATCGGTAATCCGGCGCACATCGATCAGCACGTCTTCCAGGGTATTGATACCCAGATCGGGCAGGCCCAGCGAGCCTGCCGCCACGCCGCCACCGGACAGGTAGATGGCCTTGAAGCCGGCGCGCTTGGCCAGCAGCGCATGGTTGGCATTGATCGCACCAATAACCTGGAGCGGATGTTCTTCGGCAATTGCATCACGGAAACGCTGGCCTGGGGTCTTGTTCATTGGGTACTCCCTCCTGAGGATGTGGTGAGGTCGCGCTGTTCCAGCATGCGACGCTCGATGTTGCGGCGGGATGCGCTGATATGACGGCGCATCAGCATTTCCGCGAGTTCACCATCGCGATCGGCGATGGCTTCGATGATTCGGTGATGTTCGGCGAATGCCTGCTGCGGGCGCTTGGGCGTGGACGAGAACTTATAGCGGTACATGCGCACCAGGTGATACAGGTCGCCACAGAGCATGTCACTGAGCGTGCGGTTCTTGCTGCCCTGGATGATCACGAAGTGGATATCCAGATCGCCTTCCTGCTGGTAATAGGATTCGTTGGCCTTGAGGCCCGAGTGCCGCTCGTGGGTGGCCAGTACATCGCGCAGGTTGGCAATCTCTTCGGCGGTCATGTTCTGTGCCGCCAGTCGACAGGCCATGCCTTCCAACGCCTCGCGCACATGGTACAGCTCGATCAACTCTTCGTAGCTCAGCGACACCACGCGCACCCCCGCATGGGGAACGCGTACTACCAGGCGGCGCCCTTCAAGGCGGCGGATGGCTTCGCGCAATGGACCGCGGCTGATACCGAAGGTCGTGGACAGAAATTGTTCACTAATGCGCGTACCCGGCGGGATCTCGCCTTTGACAATAGCCGTCTGCAGACGCTGGAAGGCGCCGTCGGACAAAGTTGCGGCTGGTAATGCGTGATCAGTCTCGGCCAATTGTTGACAACCTTATTGTGTTTTGTAAGTCGCACTGCAATTTATGGGCAGATCATGCCTTCCCAAGATAAGGATTGTCAACAATCCATTAAATGGCTGAATTTTTTGAAAAACAATCGAGGGGAACTTATCGCTCTGGGTGCCGGTCTGCTTGGCATGCTACTATTCCGCCTGCCTAACGCTGCCTTTTCCACCACATCCAGGGAATGGAGCAGCTGTCCGAAACTGCTGCTGAGAACACTATGCAATCGATCAATACGCATCTGAAAATCCTGATTGCCCTGATGGTCAGTCTGGGTCTGTTGATTACTGGCTACCAGATATATGTACTCGATATCCCCGTCAGGGAGGATGAAACGGATGATATCTGGAGCTTGGATGCGAAGGTCGAGTTCCGCGCCAGTACCGGCGTTCCGGTCAAGGCACAGCTGTTCATTCCGCCATTGAACCAGGAGTTCATCGGTCTCAATGAAAGCTTCATCTCCAACAACTATGGCGTCAGCGTAAATCAGTTGAACGGCAACCGCCGGGTCACCTGGTCAGCCCGCCGCGCCAGCGGCTCGCAAACGCTGTATTACCGCCTGGTCCTGACCAAGCGCTACGGCGTCGAACCCACCGAAGCCCCACCACCGGCCCCGCGCCAGCCAATTCCGCTGGACGGCCCCGAACAGATCGCCGCCGATGCGCTGATCAACCCGATTCGCCAGCATTCCGCGGATATCGAGACCTTCATCAGCGAGGCCATTCGCCGGGTCAACGACATCACCGATGACAATGTCCGGCTGCTGCTGGGCGGCCAGACGAGCGCGCTGGACAAAGCCCGGGTGATTGACGTGCTGCTGTCCAACGCTCGCATCCCGCTGGAGCTGGTACACACCATCCGTCTGGAAGCCACTCCCAATCAGGAGCCGGAGCTCTGGTTGCGCAGCCACAACGGCGAGCGCTGGCTGTACTTCCACCCGGAAACCGGCCAACAGGGCATTCCGGAAAACCGCCTGGTCTGGTGGACCGGCGCCACACCGCTGCTCGCCCTGGAAGGTGCGCGCAACGGCAACGTCAGCTTCACCATCAACAACAGCGAGATGAACGCCCTGCGGCTGGCCAAGATGACCACCGAGAACAGCCCCTCGGCACTGCTGGAATATTCCCTGTATGGCCTGCCCCTGCAGGCGCAGCAGGTCTATCAGGTAATGATCATGATCCCGATCGGGGTCCTGGTTATCCTGGTATTGCGTAACCTGATCGGCATTCAGACCCTGGGTACCTTCACCCCGGTACTGATCGCCCTCGCCTTCCGCGAGACCCAGGTTGGCTGGGGTATTGTGCTGTTCACCCTGATCACCGCCCTCGGTCTGTCGCTACGCTCCTATCTGGAACATCTAAAGCTGCAGATGCTGCCGCGCTTGTCCATCGTGCTGACCTTCGTGGTGATCATCATTGCGGTCATCAGTCTGTTCAGTCACAAGCTCGGCATCGAACGCGCCCTCTCGGTCTCCCTGTTCCCCATGGTGATCCTGACCATGACCATCGAGCGTCTGTCGATCAACTGGGAAGAGCGTGGCGGTGGCCACTCCTTCAAGGTGGCGCTGGGCACCCTGGTCGCGGCCACGCTGTCGCATATGCTGATGACCATTCCGGAGCTGACCTACTTCGTATTCACCTTCCCGGCCATTCTGCTGGTACTGGTGGGCTTCATGCTGGCCATGGGTCGCTACCGCGGCTACCGTCTCACCGAACTGATGCGCTTCAAGGCGCTGACCAAGCAAGGTTGAGGAGACGCCATGTTCTGGAAGACCTGGAAAGCGCTTAGTGACTTTGGAGTCATGGGTATCAATCGGCGTAACGCCGACTACGTGCTCAAGTACAACAAACGGCATCTGTACCCCGTGGTAGATGACAAGATCCTGACCAAGGAGCGCGCCATCGCCGCCAAGATCAACGTGCCCGAGATGTACGGCGTCATTGATACCGAGAAGGACATCGGCAAGTTCAGCAAGCTGGTCGAGAACCACAAGGACTTCGTCATCAAGCCGGCTCAGGGTGCCGGCGGTGACGGCATCATGGTGATCGGCGACCGTTACGAAGGACGTTACCGGACGGTATCCGGCAAGATCGTCAGCCACGATGAGATCGAACACCACCTTTCCAATATCATCTCCGGGTTGTATTCGCTGGGTGGCCACCGCGACCGGGCACTGATCGAATACCGGGTCAAGCCCGATCCGATCTTCAAAAGCATCAGTTACGAAGGCGTACCGGACATCCGCATCATCGTGCTGATGGGCTACCCGGTCATGGGCATGCTGCGCCTGCCTACCCGCCAGTCCGGCGGCAAGGCCAACCTGCACCAGGGCGCCATCGGCGTCGGTGTCGATCTCACCACCGGCATCACGCTCAAGGGCACCTGGCTGAACAACAAGATCAGCAAGCACCCGGATACCGCCAACCCGGTGGATGGCGTGCAACTGCCCGACTGGGATGGTTTCATGCGCCTGGCCACGTCCTGTTACGAGCTGTCCGGGCTGGGTTATATCGGCGTGGATCTGGTACTGGACGAGAAGCAGGGACCGCTGATTCTTGAGCTCAACGCGCGCCCCGGCCTGAACATCCAGATCGCCAACGATGCCGGCCTGACCCACCGCTGCCACAAGGTGGAAAGACACATCGCCGAACTGGCCAAGGCTGGCATCATCGAAACCCCGGAAGAGCGCATGGCGTTCTCCCAGAAGCATTTCGGCAAACCAGTCTTTCTCAGCGCAGACGAGGCGCCGGTCGAGCCCGAACTCAACGCATGACCCCCTACCACATCACCGAACTGCCCTGGCACGCCGATCCGCTGCCGGGGCTGCTTGCCATCCGCGGCATGGGCCAGCCCGTACTGCTGGATTCGGCGGCCAGCGGTGACCCATTGGGCCGCTATAGCATCCTCGCCGCAGATCCGCTGACGACGATCACCCCGCACGCCAATGAACCAGGCGAACAGACCATCGCCCGTTTACGCCAGGCACTGCAAGAGCTGGGGCCAGCCCACTGGCCAGAGTCGCTGCAACTGCCCTTTGGCGCCGGTGCGTTGGGTTATGTCAGTTATGACTTTGGCCGCGCATTGGAGCAGCTGCCGGTGCAGGCCCGGGCCGATATCAAACTGCCCGACCTGCAACTGGGCCTCTATCGCTGGAGCCTGATCAGCGACAACCAGCTGCGCCAGCGCTGGCTGGTATGTCACCCCTCGGTCGAAGCAGATTATCGAAAAGCCCTGCTTGAGCGACTGGCAGGCCCGATCAGCGAACCCGGTGCCTTTGCCTTGCAACACAGCTTCGCCGCCGAACAGTCCGCGCCGCAATACCAGCAGGCCTTCGAGCGCATCCAGCGTTACATACACGCCGGCGACTGCTACCAGGTCAATCTGGCACAGCGTTTTTCCGCGCCCTGCCACGGTGATCCGCTGAGCGCCTACCGGCAACTGCGCCAGGCCTGCCCTACTCCCTTTGCCGCTTACCTGGAGTCACCTGACCACAGCCTGTTGTGCCTGTCGCCGGAGCGCTTTCTCAAGGTCGAAGACGGACAAGTGGAAACCCGCCCGATCAAGGGCACGCGGCCGCGCGGCGATACGCCTACAGAGGATCAGGCGCTGGCCGAAGAGCTGCGCAGCAGCCCCAAGGATCGGGCCGAGAACCTGATGATCGTCGATCTGCTGCGCAACGATCTGGGCCGCGTCTGCGCCTATGGCAGCGTCCGGGTGCCAGAACTGTTCAGCATCGAAAGCTACCCCAACGTCCACCACCTGGTCAGCAGCATCACCGGCCAGCTTGCGCCAGGCCACGACGCCCTGAGCCTGTTGACCAATGCATTTCCCGGCGGCTCGATCACCGGCGCACCGAAAATCCGCGCCATGCAGATCATCGAGGAGTTGGAGCCAGTCCGCCGCAGCCTGTATTGCGGCAGCATCGGCTATATCGGCTGCGAGGGGCAAATGGACCTGAATATCGCCATCCGCAGCCTGGTGCACCAGGATGATCATCTTTACTGCTGGGGCGGCGGCGGCATAGTCGCCGACTCGGACGGCGAAGCGGAATACCAGGAAAGCCTGACCAAGGTGCGGGTATTAATGGATAGCCTGGCATAGGCAAACCCCGGCTGATTGAACGCCGCCGGGGTTTGCCTCCCACAACAACAGTCTGAGTGCCTGGCCAGAATTAAATAGTCCAAACAATCCGAGACCTTTAATCCGCTTCCGGCAGCCTGGCCCAGCCGGCATAATCGCCCCAGGCCTCCATCAACTCCTTCACCTTGTCCGGAAACTGCGTAGCCAGATCCCGGGTTTCCCCGCGGTCTTCCGCCAGGTTGAACAGCTGCCAGTGCCGTGGTGCGTTCAGGCTGGCAGGGCTACCATCCGGTGCAGCAGCCGAACGCAACTTCCAGTCGCCCAGGCGGATATAGGTCTGACCAAACATCTCGCCGGCCAGCGGCCTGCTGCGCACCAGGGATTCGCCCTGCCAGGCGGGCAGCAGTGAGATGCCAGTGATAGTGGGCCGATCTTGCTCATCCAAGCGGCCCTCTGGGCTGCTCCCCTCGGCCAGCGCCAGGAGTGTCGGCAACAGGTCGTCCACGCGACCAATCTCATGCACGATCTGGCCACCATCGACGCCGTCCAGGGTTGCCGGCAACTTGATGATCGCCGGCGAGCTGATCCCGCCTTCCCCGGTGGTGCCCTTGACCAGACTGAAGGGCGTGGCACTGACTTCGGCCCAACGGAAGCCGTAGTTGATGTTGGAGCCACGGCGGCCAATGTTGGCCAGCGAGTCGTCGGTCATCGCGTCCGCCGGCGAATAACCCCGGGCATGGTCCTCGCCGGCGGCGCCGTTATCGGAGATGAACATGATCAAGGTATTGTCGTACTGACCACTGCGTTTGAGGTAGTCGATCAGCCGGCCGATATTCATATCCAGGTGATCGACCATGGCGGCATAGACCTCCATCTTGCGTGCCTGACGTGCCTGCTCCTCAAGGCTCAACTGCTGCCATAGCGGACTCGGTACGTCCGCAGGCACCGCTGCGGGAAACGCAGAGGGGAACAGCCCGCTCTCTTGCAAGCGTGCCAGGCGCTGGCCGCGGATGGCCTCATATCCAGCGTCATAGCGGCCCTGATACTTGTCGATATATTCCGCAGGCGCATGCAGCGGCCAGTGCGGGGCAGTGTAGGCCGCCCAGGCAAAGAACGGCTTGCCAGTAGCCCGTCCCTTCTCCAGATAGCTGATCAGCTTGTCGGTATAGAAATCAGAGGAGAAGAAATCCGCCGGCACCTCCACCGGCTGACCATCCTCCCGATAGCTCACGTTCTCCACCCGTACCTTGCTGCCTGGCAGCGGTTGGAAATGACTGGCACCACCGTCCAGCAACACAAAAGCATGATCGAAACCGAAACGCAGCGGGTCCTGCTCCGGCGCCTTACCCAGATGCCACTTGCCACTCAGGTAGGTGTTGTAACCTGCCTCCCCCAGCAGCGCCGGCAGGGTAGGAGTCCCGTCGATAAGGTGCCCTTCATAGCCCGGCCGGCCCTGCAACTTGGGCATAAACGGCAGAACTTCCTCCATGGTGCCCAGCCCGACCAGGTGATTGTCGGTGCCCGACATGACCATCGAACGGGTTGGTGAGCAAGTCGGCGCTGTATAGAAGTTGGACATGCGCAGCCCTGCGTGGGCCAGTTCATCCAGATTTGGCGTCTCGATCTCGCCGCCGTAGCTACCGAGGTCGGAGAAGCCAAGGTCGTCGGCCATGATCAACAGAATGTTGGGTTGCTCCGCCGCCACCGCCGTGCCCAGCCAGACCGCCAGCAGGGTTGCAATCCCTCCGGCTTGCCAGTTACTCCTGCGCATCTTGACCTCCGCTCGGCAATGCCACCCGCAGCAGGCGATCACCAGTAAAGGTACCCACATACAACTCCTCGCCTACCTGAGTAGCGACCGTGGCCCCGGACATCACCCCCGGCTCGGCGCTGAACAGCAGCTCATGCTCCTGGGTAGCGGTATCCAGCGCGGACACGCGCACACCCATCGGACAATGTTCGATGTGTTCCTGGAAGCAACGTGTGAAAGCGCTGGAATCGGGCACCCCGGCACCAAGCAGCCGGCCATCCTGCGCCCAGTTCAGGTTGTCGACCATATAGCCGCTATCGACCTTGGCATCGACTGCGCCCGCCTGCAGGTCATAGCGCCAGATCTGGTTCGCCGTCCAGGCCGCAAACCAGGCGCTGCTGCCGTCCGGTGTCACTTGTACGCCGTTGGGGAAAGGCGCGTCGGAGCCCGGCAGCTTGTGCAGCGACTGACCTGCCGACCACTGCATCAGATAGCCGGTATCGCGCCCGTCGAGCAGCTGCTCCAGTGGCAACGGCGGTGCCATGCTCTCGGAAACGAACATGACGGTAGCCACAAAACCGCCATCCGGCGTCGCTGCTACATCGTTGAACTTGCCCTGCCCGCTGTTTTCCACACAGCCGCGCCATATCGCCTGCCACCCCTGCTCGCTGGGCAGCAGTTCGACGAACTCGATGGCCTCGCGGCCAGCGTGGTTGACTACCAGCAGTTGTTGACGCCCGTCACTGCGCTGCGACAAGTGAATGCCGTGGGCCTCGATACCCTGCTCTGGCGCCACACAACCGGTCTCGCCCCATCCTTCCTGCGCTGCATGGCTCACTTCCATATCGCTTACTTGCCCACTGGCCACATCCATTACCCGCAGGCGCGGCTGATGTTGTCCTGCCAACCCCGGGGTCACGCTCATGAATAGCTGCGTGCCGTCGCTGGACAGTTCCATATCCTCGGGTGGTGCGATGCCGCACACTGGTTCATAACCGGCTCCCGCCTCACAAGCCGGGGGCTGGTCAGCCTGGGCCATTCCGGCCAGAAGAATCACAGCAAAGGGTGCGCCATAGCGCAGAGGGAACGAGGGCGTGAACATGGGAGCATTCCTATTGGTCTTGTCGTTATCAGGAAGCCAAGCCTAACAAGCCGACCCAACGGCGTCAGTCGGTTCAATTGAACAACCCATTCAATTTATCGCCAATGACGTCGCCCCTGCGCTTGTTAGGATGGGGTGAAATCCCCATTCAAGGCGCCGCACCAGGCGGGCCGCAGGAGTTTCCATGGAAAACGTACCACCCGTCCTCGATCCTCGACAGTTTCGCCGCGCGCTGGGCAATTTCGCCTGTGGCGTAACCATTGTCACCGCCTGCGATGCCACTGGTCGCAAGGCCGGGGTGACGGCCAACAGCTTCAATTCGGTATCGCTTGATCCACCGCTTATCCTCTGGAGCCTGGACAAGCGCTCCAGCGCCTGGGAGGTATTCCAGCAGGCCAGCCATTTTGCGGTGAATATCCTGGCCTCGAACCAGATTGAGCTGTCCAACCATTTCGCCCGCCCGCAGGAGGACAAGTTTGCCAACATCGACCATCTGACCGGCCTGGGTGGCGCGCCACTCTTTCCGGGCTGTGCTGGCAACTTCCAGTGTTCCCACTATCAACATATCGATGCCGGCGATCACTGGCTGGTCATTGGCCAGGTCGAACAGTTCGAGGATGCCAGCCAGCCGCCGCTGGTTTATCACCAAGGCAGCTATGCGATGGTGCTGCCGCACCCGCGGGGTCGCAAGCCGGAGCCTGAGGTGAGCGAACGAACCGAGTCAGCGGATCTGCTGCACACGCGCCTGGGTGACAACCTCTTCTATCTGATGATCCAGGCAGTCAGCGCCAGCCACCCCCGCTTCGTCCAGCAACACCTGAAGCTGGGCATGCGCAACAGTGAATCACGGCTGCTGCTGGTGCTCGACAGCGCTCCTAACGCTGCGACCGCAGAGCTGCAGCAGGCCACCTCCATGCCCGCCCGGGAACTGGCCGATGCCATGGCCAACCTCCAGGCCAAGGGGTACCTCGCGGCCAACAACAGCCAACGCTGGGTTACCAGTGCCGGCCACGCCAAGCTCGAAGAATTGTGGAACACCGTACACCAGGCCCAGGAAGAGCTGTTTGGCGAACTCACCGAAGGTGAGCTGGAAGTATTCAAGAAGGCACTGAAGCTGGTCATTGCCAAACGCTGAAAGAAAGGCGCAATGCAGAGTGGCAGTACCATTCTGCTGCCCTACATTGCCGCCTGCGCGATGCTGGCGCCCCTCCTTCTACTATCATGGCCATTGATCAGCTGCTCAGCTTGCTTAGCGGCATCACAGTGATGGCGGGCGAACCAGCGCAACAGCATCGCGCCAGCCTCATAGAGCTCACAAGAGGCTTACGCCCTTCCAGACGCCACTTATGCAGAGCGCCCATACAGCGAGGCGCGAAGGGAACAGATTCACTCCCTTCGGCCACTTTGCAGATCAGTGCTTGATGAAATCAAGCACCAGACGGTTGAATTCCTCGGCATGTTCCCACTGGGCCCAGTGACCGCACTGACTGAACACATGCAGCGTCGAGTTGGGGATCATATTCAGCAGTTTCAGGCTCCAGTCGATCGGTACGAAGCGATCATCGCGGCCCCAGACCACCAGCGTCTTGTTGGGAATATTCGGCAGATTGTCAGTGTAATCGCCCATATTGAACTGACTCTGCGCCACGCTCTTGAGAAAATTCTCCAGATGGTGCCCGTTCTCCATCATGGCGTCATAACGCAACTGGATCAGTTCCTCGGTCAACGCGCTGGGATCGTAGACGAATACGTCCAGCATCTTGCGCAGGCTCTCCGGGCTCGGATTCTTGTACACATCGAACAGCAGCTTGATGCCTTCCATCGGCAGCGGAGTGAAGATACTGGTCTTGCCCACGCCGCCCGAGCCCATCAGGATCAGCTTGCCGACCCGCTCTGGGTAATCCTTGACGAAAGCCAATGCGCTGCCTCCACCCATGGAGTTACCAATCAGGTGCGCCTTGTCGATGTCCAGCGCATCCATCAGTTGCTTGATGGCACGGCCGTTGACATCGAAACGTGGCTCGCCGGTAACGATCGGATCGGATTTACCCCAGCCGGGGCAGTCCATCAGGATTACCCGGTAACCCGCTGCAACCAGTGGATCGATATTGCGGTGGAAGTTGGCCCAGCCCGTGGCGCCGGCGCCCGAGCCGTGGATCATCAGTACGACCTCGCCCTCACCCGCCTCGTTGTAATGCAGCTTCCACTCTTCGGTCTGGACAAACTTGCTGGTGGCTTCGTTGGTATGGTTTTTCATTGTTCTTTCCTGTTTCGGTAGTGAGTTGTTATAGGTTTTGCAGGTGTTATTTGCGTGCTGCCAACAGATCCAGCGCCACGTCCACAATCATGTCTTCCTGGCCGCCGACCATCCGGCGCTTGCCCAGCTCGACGAGAATATCCAGGGTCTTGAGGCCATATTTGTCCGCCGCCACTTCGGCGTGGCGCAGGAAGCTCGAATACACCCCGGCATAGCCCAGGCCCAGGGTTTCCCGGTCGACTCGCACCGGCCGGTCCTGCAATGGGCGGACGATGTCGTCGGCGGCGTCCATCAGCGTGTACAGGTCGGTGCCGTGGTTCCAGCCCAGGCGCTCGGCAGCGGCAATAAAGACTTCCAACGGTGCGTTACCGGCCCCGGCACCCATGCCCGCCAGACTCGCATCGATACGATCACAGCCCTCTTCCACCGCGGTGATCGAGTTGGCCACGCCCAGGCTCAGGTTGTGGTGGGCATGCATACCCGTATGGGTGGCCGGGTCCAGTACATCCTTGAATGCACGCATGCGGTCACGCACGTCCTGCATGTTCATCGCGCCGCCGGAGTCGGCCATGTAGATGCAGGTAGCGCCGTAGCTTTCCATCAGCTTGCCCTGCTCGGCCAGTTGCTGCGCCGGGATCATGTGGCTCATCATCAGAAAGCCGACGGTGTCCATGCCCAGTTCACGGGCGTACTTGATATGCTGCTTCGATACGTCCGCCTCGGTACAGTGGGTGGCTACGCGTACGACCCGTGCCCCCGCGTCATACGCGGCCTTGAGGTCATGCACGGTGCCGATACCTGGCAACAGCAGGGTGGCTATCTTGGCGTGGCTTACCACATCAGCCACCGCCTCGATGTATTCCAGATCGGTATGGGCGGCAAAGCCATAGTTGAAGGTCGAGCCCTGCAGACCGTCACCGTGGGCGACTTCGATGGAGTCGACCCGAGCCTTGTCCAGCGCCCGGGCAATATCCTGCACGTTCTGGATCGAATACTGATGGCGAATGGCATGGCTGCCGTCACGCAGGGTCACGTCGGAGATATAGAGTTTACGGGTCGGATCGAAGCTCATGCGGCACCTCCTGCAGTGAGCATGGACTGGGCCATGCGCTCGGCAGTAGCCAGCGCCGCCGAGGTCATGATGTCGAGGTTGCCGGCATAGGCTGGCAGGTAATGGGCGGCGCCTTCGACTTCGAGGAATATCGAGGTCTTCAGCCCGCTCATCGGGCCCACACCTGGCACATTGACCGGGGCGGATTCGGGAATCACATCGAACTGCACTTTTTGTTTCAGCCGGTAGCCCGGCACGTAGCGCTGCACCGCAGCGGCCATTTCCTCGATCGAGGCGGCAACCTTGTCCTGATCGACCAACTCCGACAGTACAAATACGGTGTCACGCATGATCATCGGCGGCTCGGCCGGGTTCATGATGATGATCGCCTTGCCCTTCTGTGCGCCGCCAATCACCTCGATAGCCTTGGACGTGGTCTCGGTAAACTCGTCGATATTGGCCCGGGTGCCGGGACCGGCGGACTTGCTGGAGATCGAGGCGACGATCTCGCCGTAGTGCACTTTCGCTACCCGCGATACCGCCGCAACCATGGGAATGGTCGCCTGGCCACCGCAGGTGACCATGTTGACGTTGGTCTGGTTGAGGTGTTCTTCCAGATTGACTACCGGCACACAGTACGGACCGATGGCCGCCGGGGTCAGGTCGATCATCCGCAGGCCGGGCTTGAGCTGACGCAGCAGCGCATCATTGCGCACATGGGCGCCGGCACTGGTGGCGTCAAATACGAAATCGATATCGGCAAATTCCGGCATCTGCGCCAGGCCGTCCACACCTTGATGGGTGGTCGCCACGCCCATGCGCTGGGCACGGGCCAGGCCGTCGGATTCAGGATCGATACCGACCATCACGGCCATCTCGATATGCTGCGCGTTGCGCAGGATCTTGATCATCAGGTCGGTGCCGATATTGCCCGAGCCGATGATCGCGGCTTTGAGTTTCTTGTTCATTGTTGTCATTCCTCAGACGAATCAGGCAAAACGCACACTACAGCTGCCGAGGCCGGCAATGGTCACGCTCAGGTTGTCCCCCGCCGTCACCGGCACCATGCCCGACAGCGCGCCGGACAGAATCACCTCACCGGCCTTGAGGCTCATGCCCAGTTGCCCCAAGGTATTGGCCAGCCAGGCCACGGCAATCGCCGGCGAGCCCATGGTTGCGGCACCAGCGCCAGTGCCGACGATGGCGCCATTCTTTTCCAGCACCATGCCGGTGCTGTACAGATCAAGCCCGCGTGGATCGACCAGCCGGTCGCCCAGCACGAACAGGCCGCAGGAGGCGTTATCCGCCACGGTGTCCTGGATCTTGATCTGCCAATCCCGAATGCGTGAATCGACAATCTCGAAACACGCCATCACCCCTTCAGTAGCGCGCAGCACATCGGCCACGGTGACACCAGGGCCAGCCAGGTCGTGCTTGAGTACGAAAGCGATTTCGCCCTCGGCCTTGGGCTGGATCAAGGTGGCCATATCCACGCACTGGCCTTGGTTGATCACCATGCGGTCGGTGAGCATGCCGAAATCCGGCTGATCGACCTTGAGCAGGTCCATCACCGCCTGACTGGTGACGCCGATCTTCTTGCCGATGATGCGCTCGCCATCATCCAGTCGCCGGGCGATCAACTGTTGCTGGATCGCATAGGCTTCCTGGATGGTCAGCTCCGGGTAGCGCTCGGTCAGGGGCGCCACCATGCAAGCGTCGCGCAGCGCGCCGAACAGCTCTTCGCCCAGCTGGGCATGCAGGGGGTTATTACTCATGTGCGACTCCTTCGGATTCGAATGCTGTTTCGGTATGGCGGGCAATGGCTTCGCAACCAGCCAGCGCACAGATAACGTCTTCTTCCTCACTGGCACCGGATACGCCCAACGCACCGATCAGCCGCTTGCCTACCCGGATCGGGAAGGCGCCACCCATGGCGACGATTTCCGGGCGCAGCAGCAGATTCATGCGAATGCGTTCGCAGGCGTTGTCGATCATGTCGCCCAGCGTGCTGCTGGGTAGCCCGAAGGAAGCCGAGGTACGGGCTTTCTCGGTGGCCAGCTGGATGCTGTGCCAAGGCGTACCTTCGGTGCGGGCAAAGGCCAGCAGATGGCCGCCGCCGTCAACCACGGCAATACTGACCTGCAGCTGGAGATCGCGGGCACATTCCAGCACCGCATCCACTCCCAATCGGGCCAGATCCAGCGACAAACCATCACTCTGCAAACGCGGCAGGGGTAATCCTTGACCACTCATGACAACACCTCTTCAACAGTGAACGCGCGGTGTTCGGTCGGATGCAGGGCTTCGGCTGCCTGCGCTTGTTCGGCCTGCTTTTGCTGCAGCACGAATTTCGAAGCGAAGTGTTTCGGTTGCAGCAGGAAACAAGCCAGGGCCGGCACCAGGATCAGCGCCACCAACATGTTGCAGAAGAACATGAAGGTCAGCAGCAACCCCATGTCAGCCTGGAATTTGATCGGCGACATAATCCAGGTCACCACCCCCAGCGACAGGGTGATACCGGTGAACACCACTACCCGCCCGGTAAAGTTCAACGCCTGGAAATACGCTTCGGACAGACTGGAGCCGCGCTTGAGCCAGAACAGCATCACACTGAGGATGTACAGCGCGTAGTCGACGCCGATCCCTACCCCCAGCGCGACCACCGGCAAGGTCGAGACCTTCAACCCCATGCCCAGCTTGACCATCAGGGCTTCGGCCAGCATCGAGGTGAGCATCAGCGGCAGAATCGCGCAAACCGTCGCGCGCCAGGAGCGGAACGCCAGCAGGCACAGCAGGCTCACTGCGAGATAGACGCCGATCACCATCTGGGTATTGGCTTTTTTAACCACGATATTGGTGGCGCTTTCGATACCGGCATTACCTGCGGCCATCAGGAAGGTAGCTTGCTCATCATTGAACTCGCTGGCGAAACTCTCCACGGTAGAGACCACCCCGCCCAGGGTCTGCGCTTTGTGATCCTGTAGGTAGATGTAGACCGACAGCAGATCACAGGTAGCGTTGAACAGGTCCCGCGGCGAGCGGTTGGCCGCGGCGTTGATCATCGGCTGGTTCGGTGGCAACTCGTTCCATTTGAGGAAGCCCTCGTTCATACCGACGTTGACCCGGCGAGCAACACCGGCGATTGAGTTGGTGCCATCGACTCCGGGGAGCTGCCGTAGACGCCATTCCAGCTCTTCCACCTTGCGCAGGGTTTCGTAGTTCACGCACTGCCCTGAGGGGGTTTCCACCATGACCACGAAGACATCGCTGCTGGCCTGGTAGTTGCTGATGATGAACTGGTTATCCTGGTTGTAGCGGGAGTCAGCACGCAGTTCGGGGGCACCCGGGTCCAGATCACCTACCTGCAGGTTGCGGGCTTCCAGGATCGCCCAGCCAGCCAGCGCACCGGCGCATATCAGCGCAGCTGTCGCCATCTGCGGGCGGGTAAAGGCCAGCAGACCACGGACCACCGCCGGCTTGCGATAGCCAGGCTGCTCGTGGGTCAGTTCGGAGTCCAGTCGGCGCTGCGCTGCCCGCGGCGAGACGCCGGTATAGGACAGCATGATCGGCAGCAGCGCCAGGTTGGTGAATACCAACAGTGCTACGCCGATACTGGAAATGATCGCCAGTTCCTTGATTACCGGGATATCGACAATGGTCATCACCGCAAAGCCCACGGCGTCCGCCAGCAGCGCGGTCATGCCGGCAGCGAAAAGCCGGCGGAAGGTATAGCGCGCCGCGATCAATTTATGGGTACCGCGCCCGATGTCCTGCATGATGCCGTTCATCTTCTGCGCACCATGACTGACGCCAATCGCATACACCAAAAAAGGCACCAGAATCGAATAGGGATTCAGCTCGTAGCCCAGCAGCGGTAACACACCCAGCAGCCAGACCACGCCCACCAGGGTACAGCTTTGCACCACCAGGGTGCTGCGCCAGCAGCGGGTGAAATACAGCAGGATGGCCGTCGTGATCATCACCGCTACGGCAAAGAAACCGAGCACGGCGTACAGACCGGAGATGAGATCGCCCATGACCTTGGCGAAGCCGATGATGTGCAGCGACACGCCTTGGTCGGCGTAGCGTGCACGAATGCTTTCCAGAGCGTCGGATAGCGCCTTGTAATTCAGCGCTTCACCGGTAGCCGGATCCACATCCAGCAGCGGAACCAGAATGATGCTGGAGCGAAAATCCGGCGCCACCAGTTGGCCGATTTCACCAGACAGCTGTACGTTGCCGCGCAGTACTTCCAGATCCTGCTGGGTTCCGGCAAAGCCATCCGGGATCACGGTGCCGCCATCAAAGCCTTGCTCGGTCACCCCCTGCCAACGGGTCAGCGGCGTCCACAGTGACTTCATGAAGGAACGATCCACGCCCGGCAACAGGAAGACTTCATCATTGATCTGACGCAGGGTTTCCATGTACTCGGCGGTGAAGATATCGCCCTCGCCTTCCAGTGCCACGGCGATACGCAGGGTATTGGCCGTTCCCTTCAGCTCATCCTCATGTTCGAGATAGTTGAGAATGAACGGGTGGCTGGTCGGGATGGTCTTGAGAAAGCTGGCATTCATGCGAACCTGGGTCGCAGAGGCAGCGAACAGCACCGTCACCAGAACACAAAAAGCAATGACCCAGACCCGGTAATTGAACAGCAGCCGTTCCAGCGCGTTGCCGGAGTGCTGGTCGAAATCCTTCAGGTGGGTAATGGTCTGGAAACCGTCTGAAGATGAAATAGCCATAGTGATAAACCTCAGGCAGGCCGGTCAGTCAAGCTGCGCGGCGGAGAAACGAGTGACACCATTGGAACCGACGCCCAGCACGCTGCCATCAGCCAGCGGCAACAACTCGGTCAGCGGAAACGGCCGCTCGGCGCGGACTCGCTGGAATGACTGACCGCCATCGCGACTCAGCCATCCGGCACCAGCCGCATCACTTAGCAACAGCGAACCATCAGCAAGCACAGCACCGGCCGTCAGGCTCTGAGTCGTAGGTAGCGACAGCTGGCGCCAGCTCTGCCCAGCATCCGCGGAAGTGAAGGCATGACCGCGCAGGCCAAACGCAAACAGCTCGCTGGCATCGCGCAACAAGCCGAAATAACTGCCCTCGTAGGGCTGACTGAGGCGTTCGACCTGGCTGACGGCCGCATCGCTGCGATACAGGCCACCCATCTCACCGGCCATATACAGCGTGTCGTCGATCGCCAATACGGCATTGACATGGGCCTGGTCAGTGCCTTCCATCAGCGTCAGCAAGGGGTACCAGCTGGCGCCGCCATCCGTGCTGCGTACACCGAGGCCGTATGCGCCGACTGCGACCACTGACTGCGGGTCCAGACATTGCACATCCAGAAAGGGCTTGTCGGGACCATCCTCGACCAGCATCTGGGCGCTGTATTCCAGCTCCGAGCCTTCCTGCCGGGCACGCTGGTAAGCTGCCTCGGCGAAACGCTGACCATCGAGCTGCAGCGCCCAGCTGTTACCTGCATCCGCGGTGTGCAGCGCTACCCCACGGTGTCCCACCGCCCAGCCATGCTGGCTGTCGGCAAAGCACACCGAGGTCAGGGTGACGCTCACCGGAGACGGCGCCTGGTGCCAGCTGGCACCCTGGTCATCAGACAGAATGATATGCCCGCGCTCGCCCACGGCCACCAACCGCTCCCCCGCCCGCGCTACGGCGCTAAGCATGGAACGCGCTGCAAGCTCGGAGGTGATCGCCGGACGGCCCAGGGTATCCGGCAGTTCGGCTGCCGAGGCCAGCGCCGAGGTACAGGCCAGCACGGTGACGACGAACGTCGGCAGCAGGCTGGTTATAATCTTGTTTTTCATTCCGCAACTCCTCGCAAGGCGGAGCGCCCCCTGCCGCGAACGGCAGGGGGCAATGGCACGATCAGCGACCACTCATGCGCAGCAGCGACTGCGGTGAGAAGTAGCTTTCCGAACGTTTCTCAACGATCTTGAACTGGTCGCCCTTCACATCCGTGCCCATCGCGCAGTTGTAGACCCAGGCGCGGGTGCGGTGATCATGGAAGAAGCCACCACAGAAATTCACCGTTGCGGGAATATCCGGTGCCACGAACGGGGTGTTCAGCGAGGTACGCCACAGGTTGCCCTGCGCATCCCAACCATCGAATATCGCCGTGCCCCAGTTGTCCTCACCGAAGTAGAACTTGCGCTTGGGCACCGCATGGCGGCTGCCGGACTTCAAGGTGGCATCCACTTCCCAGACTCTATGCAGCTCCCAGCGCACCAGATCCGGATTCGCATGCCGCTCACCCAACACCTCGGCATCGCTGTGCGACAGCATGGCGTTGTTGTTGTAGGGAATGATCATTTCCCGCTTGCCGACCAGCTCCCAGTCATACCGCTCAGGCGAGCCGCCATAACCGAAGGTTTCATCGACGAAGTTGGTGCCGGAGGCCACCACGTTGGGGGTATCGAAGTTGATGCTTGGCGCCTGGCGTACTCGGCGCTGGCCCACCAGGTACTGCCACAAGGTCCGGCCCTGATGGTAGTCCAGAGTGTTATGCACCATCAGCGCTTCACCCGCGCGGAACGCCGGCTCGTAGGCCAGCTGAATAGCCAGCATGTATTTCGGGTTGGGCGTGCTTTCAGCCGAACCACTGGCGTAGTAGTAAGGGTACTGGGCGTAGTCCCGCGCCGCGGTGGCGAGAATACGGCGCCCTTCCCCGGTAGTCGTCCAGACCTGATAGCGTGCCTCGGTGGCCTCGCCGCGCCACTGCAGTTGGTGGTTCCAGACCAGCTCTATACCGGTTTTCGGGATGGGGAACGGTACGCCGCCGTAGGCGCCACGTACCGTCAGGCCATCATTTTCCAGAGTCGCGCTGGTCGCGTTCTTGAAGGTGTTGTCATAGACCCACTGGGGAGCCGATGCAGTGCGCCGGGTCGGATAGACGTCAATGCGGAAAGTGTCCGGGTTGTCCTTGAACAACTGGATCACGCCGGCCGCCAGTTTGTCCTGATGCTCGTTCAGATTGGCCGCAGTGATCGAGTACAGCGGCTGATCGTCAGCCAGCGGATCGAAGTTCCGATGGCCGTTCTGGAAGCTGGCGGGCACTGAAGTGTAGCCACCGTCCCAGGCCGGAATGGTACCCTCCGCGTTGCCGGCGCGTTCAGCGCCCAGGGGCGTCAGGGTCGATTTGAGTTGGGCGGCTTCCTCGGGGCTGACTGCTGCCCCGGCGTTACCTATGCCCAGGGCCAGCAGTGAAACGCCAAGCGCGAATTGAAGAATATTCTTGTTATGCATGATCAGGCCTCAGAACGTGTAGGAAGCATTCAGGGAAATGAAATCGCGATCGCCATTGGTCTGCTTGTACGACTTGACCCCGGTAACCGCGCCGATAGCAGGAACGTATTCCGGCACGCTGGTACGATCGGTGGGACCATAGAAGCCGTTGTAGCTCAGCCCGACGGTGACGCGCTTGAGGTATTCAGCCGATAGCCCGATGTTGAAGCCGCCCCCCTTGGCCTGACTGAAACCGCCCACGGCCGAAGAGCGGCCATCGATGCCATAACTCACACCCATGGGCACCGACAGGTCGATCCCGTCGAATACCTGGAAATAGGTCGGCGTGAATACCACGCGCATGGCGGTGGCGTCGCGAGTATTGTTCGGATCCAACCACTCGCGGTTCTTGGTCACGCTCAGGGTACGGTTCCAGGCAATCTCCCCCATCAGCGCAGCGGTATCCCAGAAACGCCCCTGGGGCATGATCTGGATCATGCTGACCTGCGCGTGAGCAGTGTTACCCACGGCGTAGAGCGGATTGCTGTCGTTATCGTGATTGCCAGCCACATCGTTCAGCGTCAGGCTGACCAGCGGCGCGTTGCGGCGAATGGAACCTTCGAAGGCAACGTTGGCATCACCAATACCGGTGGTGGCGCTGAAGCCATAGGCACGCACGTCTTCGGGGAATACCAGCATATGCTGGCCAACCACGATGTCATCTGCCACGCCGGGCTGCGGAGCAGCGAACGGACGAGTCTGTACCTGGAAGTTCTTATCGTGGTAGTTGATGGCATACAGACCGAAGTCGGTATCGATACTGTCGGCCCGGTAACGTAGCTGGAAGCCCCACTGACCGGAGTCTCTTGCCTCGATGTCACTGGTGCGATACAGCGACACGCCGGGCGCCGCCAAAATCCGCTCACCGCCACCATCCAGCAAATCCGCCGGGCTGAAATAGCTGCCGGCCGCCGGAATCCGGGTGCGCTCCCACTCGAACTGATAGTAGGCGCCCAGCGACAGTGCCGGGGTCAGCTGCAGTTCACCGGAAATCTGCTTGACCGGTAGCACCAGCTCCTTGAACTGGGAGTTGGGCGCCGACAGGGCCTGGATGGCGTTGATCGGCATCATGCCACCGGCAATGCCGTTACTGCCGAAGAACAGGCTTTCACCGTACAACAGCGAGTGCTGACCGACACGTACTACACCCCAGATATCATCGGTCAGGTTGAAGTCGGAATACACGAAAGCATCCCGCAGTTCCGCATCACGGCCGTGCAAGTCCCGGGTCTCGTCGGTGAACTCGTTGTAATCCACTGACAGGTTGTTGGCGCTGGCCGGGTTGTCGTGATCGTTCTTGCGGTTATAGACCCGGTCATACCAGGCTGCACCACTGACGCGCACACCCATGCCCCGGTAGTTGACGTCGAACTCGGAAAACACATCCACCCGATTATTGATCATCGAGCCCTTGTCGAAGTTGCGGTTACCATCGTCCATGGTGATGTCGCCAAGCAGGCGGTCTTTCTGGTCCTGCACCCGCCAGGCGGCGTTGTACTTCACGTTGGTATCCAGACGGATACGCAGGTCGCTGTTGTTGGTATTGAATTGGAATGCATGGGCCGGCAATGCAGAACAGAGCAGGACGGCAGCGCCGAGTGCTGACAACTGAAACGTCTTGTTCATCCGTTGGTAAGACATAGAACACCTCAGATATGGGCGGTACACCGCCTTTTATTTTTATTCCCGTGGCAACCGCACCTGCGATTGCCACGACTTCACTTGGGGGTAAACCCCCAAAATCGGCTCAGCTGTCCAGCGATACCGGTTCCAGACCGAACACCATGGGTGGCAGTTGCTGACCGAGCAGATAAGCGCCCAGCATGCCGGCGGTATCATCGGCGTTCTGGGTAATGTGGTTGGAGGCAGCAATGACATCGCGCAGGATGCGCTGCAGCGGATTGCTCAGATAGATACCGCGTGCCGAGGTCGCCTTGAACAGCAACATCACTGCTTCTTCACAGTCCCGCCCTACGCGAGCGATATCCAGCATGTGATGGACCCGGTCGTAGTTCGGCACCAGCTCGCCCCGCTCCACGATCTCCGTGGTTTCGGCCATCATCTGCAGCAGGCGGGCACGGGCGGAACGAACCCGCACTACCGCGTTGCCCAGGCGATCCTTGACGTAGGGGCTGAGCGAGGCGTTGCTACCATCGAGGGTGCTGGTGCGTACACTCATCTGGCGGATGTATTCGTCGATGCCACCCTGGGCCATGCCGACGATTAACGCCGATACCGAACCGAAGAAAATCTGATTGAACGGGTACAGGTAGTGCGTGCCGCGGTCACCCTTGGTGTACTGGATCAGGCTGTGTGCGCGGTGATACGGCACGAAGGACTCCTTGACCACCAGGCTCTTGCTGCCGGTACCGGCCAGGCCGAACACATGCCAATCATCTTCGATTTCATAATCGGTGGCAGGCACCAGCATCGACAGACGGTCGATGACGTTGCCCTGCGCATCACGGCGCAGGCCGCCGAGAAAGGCCCACTTGCCATGGTCACAGCCGCTGGAGGTCTTCCAGGTGCCGCTGATCTGATAACCACCTTCCACTTCTTCGACCTTGCCAAAGGGAGGGTAGGACGAGGCGATGATGGTCTTGTCATCCATACCCCAGACATCCTCGCAGGCCTGATCCGGCAGGCTGCCGAACTCCCACTGATGCACGCCCAGGATCATCATGTTCCAGGCACTGCTGCAGCAGCCACGGCCCAGCTCCATCAGCACCTTGTAGAACACCGCAGGATTCATTTCGTAACCGCCGAACCTGGCCGGCTGCAGGATCTTGAAGAAGCCCGCATCGACAAACGCCTGGATGGTTTCTGGGGACACCATACGGTTCTTCTCGACCGAATCGGCCTTCTCGATCAGCATGGGAATCAGGTCGCGGGCACGTTGGATCAACTCTGCCTCGGTAGGCACGGGGAGATCGGCAGCAGTTCTTTTCAGGGCAGTAGTCATATTGATTCTCACTTTGTTGTTATTCAGGCTGGCTACGCTGCGATTCAGGCAAGCGCGGCGAATTGACCGTTGAAATAGATCAGGGGATCTGCTTCCTCCATCTGTCCGGTCACCTGAATGACCTCGCAGAGGAAAATGTCATGGGTGCTGGCCGGCATGGCCTCGACCACTCGGCACTCAAAACTGGCCAGGGCGTCGGTGAGTACCGGCACCTGACTGATGCCGGGCAACCAGCCGCCCTCGTCAAAGCGCTGTTCCCCGGCAACACCATCAACCATCCCGGCGAAACGCCGAGCAATGGATTCCTGACGGCAGCCGAGCACATTCACGCTCAGGTGGCGGGCCGCGGTGATCACGCCATGGGCATAAACGTTACGGTTAACACACACCAACAGGCGGGGCGGCTCGGCGGTAACCGAACAGACCGCAGTGGCGGTCAGTCCGGCACGCTGCTCGCCATTACCACTGGCAATCACCACGCAATGACCAGCCAGATTACGCATGGCCTTGCAAAACTCACCGGTAGCCACCGGCAGGTGTTCGCGCACGGGGTTCATCAGAGCAACCTGGGCATTCATGCGCCTACCCGCCCGGTCGACAGAAACTCGACCATCACCTGGTTGAACTCCGCTGGCGACTCGTATTGCGGCCAGTGTCCGGCGAGCTTTTTCATGACATACAACTGGCCCTTGGCGAGCCGTGGCAGTGCTGATTCGGCGGCCGCCACATCATGAATCGGGTTGTGGCTGGTCCATAGCAGCAGGGACTCGCACTGCACCTTCTCCAGCTCGATCATGTCCGGGGTGCCGCCCTCGTTGACCTTGCGCAACCGGCCGTAGACCAGCGGCGCACTGGCCTGAAAGTCCTCCCGCGAGTAGATAGCCAGGCGTGAACCGACCAGTTCCTCGTTGAGCAAATCCCAGTTGCCCTCATAGAGCAGCCACTGCATGCGCGCCAGTACGCTGTCGTAGGTCGGCTGCTGGCCGGAGCTGCGCGCCGACAGCTCGGCAAGATCCTTGAGGTCCTGCCGGCCTTTATCGCTGACGATCGGAATACCGCCGGTGGTGTTGAATACCGCACGCAGAGTGCGCTCGGGATAGCGCACCGCGAAACCTCCGGTCACCACACCCCCCAGCGACTCGCCGGAGATGTGCGCGCGCTGGATATCCAGCACGTCCATTAGTTCACGCAGTTGCTCAACGTAGTCGCTGATCGAATATTCGATATCAAGTTTCTTCGCCGACAAACCATGGCCGACGTAATCGAAGGCGATGACGTGATAGTGCTCACCCAGCGCCACCACGTTTTTGGCATAGGCCTCCAGATGACCGCCGATGCCGTGCATCAGAATCAGCGCTTCGGGCTTGCCACGACCCGCTTCGGCAATGCGGGTAAGACCGTAGGTGGGCAGATCCACGTAACGAATCTCCGCCCCGAGAAAATCCAACCAGATGCTCATATTATTGTTCTCCAGATAAAGCCTGCGATCAGGACTGTGAGTGCTCTTCAGTTTCCGGTTCCGGAATCGGGTTGCGCTTGTGCCCCCAATCACTCATCTGGTGATAGGTGCGCACCTCCCAGTCGTTTTCGTCGATGACGATCCCGCCCCAGCCCATCTCGAAGTTGAAACCGGAGGGGGTTTGCGCGTAGAAGGAAAACGTTTTGTCGTTCGGGTGATGCCCCAGTTCCAGCACGATGGGAATCCCGGCAGCCTTCGCCCGGTCGTAAGCCAGGCCCACGTCATCCATGTCCTCGACCTGCACCATGAAGTGGTTGAGTACCTTGGCGGTGGGCGCCTCGGCGGTGGCGATGGAATGATGACGGCCGGTTTTGGTGTGGAAGAAAGTGGCCTCGACCATCATCCCCGGCTGCACTTCCTGGCGGATGTAGTCGCTGATGCGGAACTTGAGTACGTTCCGGTAGAAATCCACGGTCTCGCGGCCATTGCCCCGATTGGCGAACGGCAGGACGTGCCCGACGCCGAGATTGCCGGTGACGAAGCCACCTTTGAGAACTTTCGAGCGAAACTGATCCTTCAGCAGCGCCACGCCGTGGCCAAAGAAGAACTCATGGTCGAAGCCGTTGGGATCCTGGCAGCGGTAGCCTTTCTCGATATGCCGCCGGGCACATTGTTCCGCCGTCAGCGCTTGCAGTTCGATGCCCTTGCCCCGCAGCTCGGCCACGTATTCTTCCAGTTCGCCCTCGCTGGTGAACTCCCAACCAGCGGCGATAAGATCATCCGCATCGCTCTGTTCGAGGAAGAACCGCTGCTGGTATTCATCCATGCGCAGGGTCATACCAGTAGCGTCACGCCAGCCCACCTGCATGCCGAGGATGTCGGTGGCAAAGACCTGCCACTTGTCGAGATTGCTGACGCCGAAACCGACGTAGCCCAAAGAAGAAATCTCAGCCACTGTGCTCTCTCCGTTATTCTTATTTTCCAGTCTGAATTCTCTCAGCCGGGATGTGACCCGAACCTCGGGTGCGTTGTACAAGAGAGATAGCAATGGCTGTGCCAACTTGGATATCGCCTCCAAGTCTTATAAATTTACATTTGATTTCAATCAGTTGGATGTAACAACACAATGAACAAAACATTTATCAAGTGCGCAGTACTGCGCAGACAGCTTAAGGAAATTCGTAACCATCAGAATTTTCCATAATAAAAATCGCTATATATTTCAAAAAATATGAATAATCCATTCGAGTGAACCAACCGTCGACCCAGCCCTCCGCCCCGGCACGGTTCTGGTACTATTTTCCTCCAGTGGCAGAACGACATCCCTGCCCGACTTACAACAACAATGGTGATAAAGATGTCTCCTTTTCCCGACGGCAAGCACGGCCCCCATTCACTCAAGGACGTGATTACCGACCTGCGTTTTCCTGATATGCAGGATCTCGCCGAGCACCTGTATTTCAATCCTGAGCAAGGCATGATCTGGCTGGGTGAAAAGCGCATGCTGTTGCTGCATGCCGAGGCCTTCGGCGCTCTGCGCCAGGAACTATTGGAAACCATTGGCGTTGACCAGACCCGGGGGCTGCTGACTCGCATCGGCTATCTGAGCGGCACCCGCACCGCCGAACTGGCGATCAAGACCCGGCAGACCGGCTCGCAACTGGATATTCTCGCCGCTGGGGCGCAGATCCACTCTCTCTGCGGCATCATCGAGGTAGAGCCAGTGCGTATCGAAGTCGATCCGCACAAGGGCTACCTGTATGGCGAGTTCACCTGGAAACATTCGATCGAAAGTGATCTGCACCTGGCCAGCCATGGGCAGAGTCATGACCCGGTTTGCTGGATGGCGTCCGGCTACAGCTCAGCATTTCTGACCCGCCTGATGGGCAAGCGCATCCTGGTTCGTGAGGCCGAATGTATTGCCCGTGGCGATCCAGTATGCCGCGCAGTCGCCCGCCCGGTGGAAGACTGGGATGATGCCGAGGACGACCTCCAGTATTTCCAGCCGCGCATGACCGGTCAAAGCCGCAAAGCGCCGGCGCGCAGCGAGTTCGCCGGGATGCAGCCAGGCAAGGCACCCTTCGGCCTGGCCTTCGAGCAGCACGGTGCCATCGAACTGGATCGCCCTGTGGGCAGCTCGGCGGCGTATCATGCCGTATTGCACAAGATTCTGCGGGTGGCATCGACCAACGCCACCGTACTGCTGCTTGGCGAGAGTGGCGTCGGAAAGACCATGTTCGCCCATGAAGTGCATGCCAACAGCCGGCGCGCCGAAGCGCCGTTCATCGAGATCAACTGCGCAGCCATTCCCGACACCCTGATCGAGTCCGAGCTGTTCGGCGTTCAGCGTGGTGCCTACTCCGGTGCCACCGAGGCCCGTCCCGGGCGCTTCGAGATTGCCGATGGCGGTACCATCTTTCTCGATGAAATCGGCACCCTGAGCATGACTGCCCAGGGCAAACTGCTACGAGTATTGCAAAGCGGTGAGTTGGAACGCCTGGGTAGCACCAAGACGCTGAAGATCGATGTGCGGGTCATCGCTGCGACCAACGAAAACCTGGCCGAAGCAGTCAAGCAGGGACGCTTTCGCAGCGATCTGTTCTATCGTCTGAACGTGTTCCCGGTGACCATCGCGCCACTGCGTGAACGCAAGGATGACCTGCCGCTGCTGCTGGAACGTTTCGTCAATCATCTCTGCCAACAGCACGGACGCCAGCTGGCGGGCATCACTCCACGCGCCTTGCAGCGCATCCTGGATTACCCCTGGCCGGGCAATATCCGCGAGTTCGAGAATGTTATCGAGCGAGCGGTGATTCTTGCCGACGATGGCGAAACCATTGATCTGCGCCACCTGTCCGGATTGGAGGAGAACCAGGGCGAACGGCAGACCGGTACCGTGAGCTGGGATCAAGCACCGGGCATCGGCATTCGTCTACCGGAGGCCACCACCTCTCCCTCCGGCAGCACAGAAGCCAGTGCCGGAGGCCCCTCGCTGGATCAGACCGCGCTGCGCCTGCTGCAACAGCAACCCCGGCAGCTCAACGAGATCGAGGATGCCTTCGTTCGCGCCGCCATGCATCTGGCACAGCAGAACATCACCCGAGCCGCCGCCCTGCTGGGCCTGACCCGGGCGCAAATGGATTACCGCCTGAAGAAGATGTCCAGCAGCCCCCCAGCTGCCAGTTGAACCAACTCAAGAGGGCGGACGCCCCATTCTTCGGGCTATGGGCAAGGCGGCCAGAAACATCAGCGTCAGAATGACAAACAGTATTCGGTACGGTAGGTCGACAGCTCCTGTCAGGTTTGCCGTACCGCTCGGACTGAGTGCTGCCAGCAACACCCCAATCAGGGTAATACCCAGTGCGCCACCAGCCTGCCTGGTCATGGTGGTCACCGCTGTGCCACGCCGCAGCATGGACTCCGGCACGGCTCTGGCCATGCTGGTATATAAGCCGGGGATGATCATGCCCAATGCGAACCGACTGATGATGACGCCCAACGCAATGGTCCACAGCCCCCCTGGCCAGGCCAGCAACAGATTGGACAGGGCGAAACAGCCCAACCCGATCAGCACCACCAGCTGCGAGGAAAACCGATCCACCAACCGACCGGACAGGGCGATACTCGCCGCCAACGCCAAGCCACCCAGCAACAGCAAATTACCGGTAACCACCGCTGATTGCCCCAACCCATCCTGCAATAACAATGGAATCAGGAATATCGAGCCATACATACCAATGCCGTAGACCAGGGTTACCACCAGGCCCTTTGCATAAGCGGGATGGCGCAGCAGCTCGGGATCAATCAGCGGCTGTTCTTGCCCAAGCATGCGCCGCCAGAAACACCAGACCAGGCCCGCCCAGAGCAGCATCAACCCAAGTGCTAGCCAGCCGGAATACTCCAGAACAGCTGGCCAGGCAAATACCAGCACCACCAGCACCGCCAGGAACCCCAACCCGGCGAAATCCAGCCGGCCGCCGGGTGCTGCGGCGGTCCGCTCACCCGGACGACACCAGGCGACAAGCCCCAACGACAATACCGCAGGGGGCACGCCTAGCCAGAAGGTGTAACGCCAGTTGGTGTACTCGACCACAAAACCCGCCAAGGTCGGTCCCAGCGCAGGCGCCATGACCACTCCCAGGCTGAACATCGACAAGGTTCGTCCCTGACGGGCCGGATTGGCGGTTTCCAACACCAGAAACAGCGAAAGCGGCTGCAGGATACCGGCACATAATCCCTGGACGCCACGTACCGCCAGCATGGCTGAAAAACTGTCCGAGAATCCAGCCAGCACGGAGGCCAGCAGATAGATCAGAAGCACTCTGGCAAATACCCGCCAAGCGCCAAATCGATCCGCCAACCGGGCGGCCAGCGGTGCGCAGATAACGGTCAAACCGAGAAATACCGAAGAGAAGGACTGGGCCAGGCGATGACTGATGGCGAACTCCTCCATCATCGGCGCGATCGCCACGTTGATCGTGGTTGCCGACATGACCACAGCAAAACTGCCGATAACCAGCGCAGCTATGCTCATGCGTGAGGCCTGTGCTCCCACCTGCTACCTCCATATATGAAAAAACCCGGTCTCAATATGCAAGACCGGGCTGCAAATCACCACCTCGGGGCAGATAGTGAGTTATGCAAAGGCCGACTCGGAAGTGGCCACGGAGCAAAAGCGGGCAATGCTGGCCAACGAATTGGCATGTTCCTGTTCATTGGGGCCGGCACAGCAATCCTCGAGCACCACCACATCGAAGTCGCGGTCATGGGCGTCGCGCACGGTTGCCTGGACCACCGCCTGGGTGCTGACACCGCTGCAATAGATGCGCTCGATACCCTCACGCTTGAGCAGCAGTTCCAGCTTGGTCTGATAGAACGGCGAGACCCGATGCTTGACGATATCCCAGTCGCCAGCCTGCGGCGCCAGCTCCTCATGCACCTGGCCACCCCAGGCATTCATCTTGAGAATACCGTTCTTGGCAATCGGGCCGAACACCTGGGAATTGGGATTGGCCTCGCGATGGTCGTCGGAAAACGCTACCCGCACATAGGCCACCGGAATGCCCTTGGCCCGCGCCCGGGCGATAGCCTTGGCGGTACGCTGGATTACTTCGCGGCCCTGGATATCGGCCTGCATGGGTGCCTTGCCGCTGGCGCCATCGGCGTGAACCAGATCGTTCTGCATATCCAGAACCAGGTAAATGCTCTTCATTGCAATCGTCCTTATGGTTGGTGAAGCTCAGTCGCACCACAGTGCGCCATTGACATCGAGAATCTCGCCACTGATAAAGCCGGAGCGCTCATCGAGCAGAAAGTGAATCGCATGGGCAACTTCTTCCGGCGTGCCCATACGGCCTGCCGGCACCAGTGAGCGCAGGCTTTCGGGAAAGTTGTCGGTCATTTGCGTGGCAATCGGGCCGGGGGCCACCGCATTCACACGTACGCCCTGCGGCGCCAGTTCCTTGGCCAGGAACCCGGTCAGGGAGTGGATCGCGGATTTGGACATGCCGTAGGCCACGTTTCCAGCGCGATCCGACTCGCCCGGGTCCAGCCAGGGCCGGGCATTCCCCGAGTTCTTGCCGACCACCGAGCCGATGTTGACAATAGCGCCCTGCCCCCGGGCCGCCATCCGCCGCCCTACCTGCTGGCAGACAATCACGGTACCCAGCACATTGATGCGCCAGACCCGTTCAACCTCGGCTATCGGCAGCTCAAGCGCCCGCCCCTGGGAGACCACACCCGCGACATTGACCAATGCGGTGATCTGACCGTAGCGCTGCTCACATTCATTGATCAGTCGGCTGACCGCCTGCTCATCGGTGACATCCAGGCCACGGAATATCACTGCGGCAGGCAGCGACGAGCCTGGCTGCATATCCGTTGCCAGCACCCTGTAGCCTTCGTCCAGCAGGCGCTCGCAGGTGGCCTTGCCGATCGCCCCACAGGCGCCGGTCACCATTGCCAGCCCCTTGTCGGTGCTCATGCTGTCACCTGCACCGCGGTCTGCCCGGCGCGCCGGCCGTAGACCAGGCCCCGCAGTACCGAGGTACCGCCACAGTAGTTGTTGAAGTACATGGCAGCGGCTTCGCCGGCGGCATACAGGTTGTCGATGGGCGCCCCGTCGATATTGATCACCCGGGCCTGTTCGTCGATCTTCAGGCCGCCGAAGGTAAAGACGTTGGCGGAGATGATCGGATAGGCAAAATAAGGCCCCGAGTCCAGCGGCAGCGCCCAGTTGCTCTTCGGCGGCTGCAGGCCTTCTGTGGCGACACCGTCCAGCTCCAGTGGCTTCCAGGTACCCGGGCGACAGGCCGCGTTGTACTCGGCAATGCTGCGTTCAACCTGCTCCACCGGCAGTTCCAGCTTGCGCGCCAGTTCAGCCACTGTGGCCCCCTCGATAGCCGGCTGATCGGTACGAATACCCAGGGTGTAATTGGGGATATCCTTGACCTTCTGGTCGAGGATCACCCAGGCAATTCCTTCGGTCTGGGCCAGGATCTGCCGGGTCACTCGCTCATACCAGGCATCCACGGTACCCGCAGCCTCGTCAGTAAAACGCTTGCCTTCCTTGTTCAGCAGTACGCCATAGGGGAAGATGAAAATCGACGGCTCGGAAATGCCCGAACGCGGGTCCACCGGTTCGGCGTGGAAGTTGCCGTATTCGCCCGCTGGAGCGGCGCCGATATTCAGCGCCATCTGGATCCCTTCCCCACGGTTGAAATAACCGCCTTTGCACACGGGACGGATGAACGCGGCCTTGGGTCCGATATAACGACTGAGCATCTCCAGGTTGCCTTGAAAGCCACCGCAGGCCAGCATGACAGCACCGTTGAATTGCAGCGCACCACGCTCCACCGACCAGGCCTGCAAGCCTGCCACCCGGTTCAGCTCAGGACTGATCAGACCACGCGCGGTGGTCTGGTAGAAGAACTCCACACCCAAGGCCTCAGCGCGGGCAGCCAGGCACTCCACAATGGCCTCACCACCACCTACCGGCAACAGCCGCGGCTGGGTGCTGGTGAGAAACTGGGTCGGCAGGAAATCAAAGCGCACGCCCTGCTCTTTCAACCAGGCGATGGTGCCGGGCACGTTCTCGGCGAAGGTGCCAATCAGACTGGCGTCGATGAAAGGCTGATTGCGCGTCTGAGTCGACCAGGCAGAGCGGTCGCTCAGGGTCTCGGCGACAAAGTCCGGGTCCTGATAGAATCCGGCGTTCTCGGCGAGGAAGAGATCGAAATCATCGGTGACCTCGTCGTGGCTCTGCATACGCAGATAGGCTTCGGTCCAGCGTGTCTGACCGCCGCGTTCTTCACGCAGTGAGCGCTCCAGCACTGCGACCTTCAAGCCGCGCTCCGCTGCCGATACCGCCGTTGACAGTCCCGCCGCGCCACAGCCCACCACAATGAGATCAAAATTCAATTCAGTCATTTTTGTGCCTCCCTCAGGTGGTTGCTACTATAGGAACCCGCTCGAATGGGTTCGAGGCTGGCTGGGCTAATGGGGTTTTAGAAAAACATGAAGAACCGAATGGACAAACTCTGGGCCATGCAGGTGTTCACCAGAGTGGTGGAATGCGGCAGTTTCAGCCGTGCCGCAGAATCCCTGGATATCGCTAACGCCACCGTCACCGCCAGCGTACGCAATCTGGAAACCTTCCTGGGCGTCACCCTGCTCAGCCGCAATACCCGCACCCTGCGCCTGACCGACCCCGGCGAGCGCTTCTTTCATCATTGTGTGGATCTGCTGCGACATGTAGCCGAGGCCGAGGCCGAGGTGATGGAGCAGACCGGCAGCATTACCGGCCAACTGCGCATCGAGTCCCCGGCTGCCTTCGGCAAGGAAGTCATTGCCCCCTTGCTGGAAGATTTCGCGCATCAATACCCGGAACTGCAGGTAGCGCTGCGCCTCACTGATCATCCCGAAGGCTTGATTGAAAGCGGTACCGATGTGGCGATCCGTATCGATTCGGTAAATGATGCCGACCTGGTCGCCCGGCCGCTGTATCAGGCTCATTACGTGGCCTGTGCTACGCCGAGCTTCCTGCAGCTGGCCGGTACCCCGCAGCACCCCAGCGACCTGCGTGCCGCCCGCTGCCTGGGGCTGTTCCGCAAGGCCAGCTACAGCCCGGCGGTATGGTCGTTCAGCCGTAACGGCGAACACCATGATCTGTTGCCCGAAGGCCCGGTGCATTTCAACAGCACCGACGCCCTGATCGACGCTGCACTGGCCGACCGGGGTTATATCTATGTGTTGGATGTATTCGTCAACCCGTTGATTTCCAAGGGGTTGCTGGTGGAGCTGCTGCCAGACTGGAGCACCTACGGCCGCACCTTCTTCAGCGTCACCCCCAAGTCACGCTTCGTCGCACCGCGCACCCGGGCCTTTATCGATTACATGGCCAGTTGCCTGGATGCCCAGCGGCGGATGCCGGTGGGTGTGCAAGTGAATCTGGAGCATGGTCGAAAATAGCAGCCTGTCGCGCAGGTGCGCGACAACCCGTCAGCGTGAACTTGGCAACTGCTCCAGCAGCACTGGCAATAACTGCTCCCACTCCGCCACCACACCGATGTTGGCAACCTTGAAGATATCCGCTGCCGGGTCCTTGTTGACCGCGATGATGCAAGTCTCGCTACTGATGCCAGCAAGGTGCTGCGGAGTGCCGGAGATGCCGACCGCCAGATAGGTATCGGCAGTGACAAAATTGCCGGAGATACCCACCTGCCGAGCCACCGGCACCAGTCCGGCGTCCACCGCCGGCAGGCTACCACCCAACGCACCGTCGAGCCGGGCTGCCAGTTCTTCCAGCAGCGCAAAGCCGTGATCATTGACCCCGCGCCCGCCGGATACCACCAGGCGAGCACCTTGCACCGGCGCCAGACGCTGTTCGCTGCGGGTCTGCTCGACGACCAGCGGTTCTGGTAGAGCCCCCTGCAATCGGAGCACATCCGGAGCAAGCTCAGCGGCTCCAGGTTGTGCCTTGCCCAGACGCAGGCAAGCAACTCCCAATGGGGCAGCCAGACGCAGACTCAAGGTCTGCCGGCCGCCCCATACCGCACGCTCAGCCAGCCAGGCTTCTCCATCCCATATCAGTTGGTTGCAACGCCCCAGCAGTGAACCACCCAGTTGCGCAGCCAGATGTGCCGCCAGCTCCTCACCATCGGCACCCGGCGGTACCAACAATATCTGCTGGCCGTTCTGTACAGCCAGCGCCTGGGCGGTAGCGCTGGCCAGGGCTGGCAGACTCTCACCATCGCTCAGGTCGTCATGCACTACCAATTGCACCTTTGCCGCACCGACAAGATCAACCCGCGGCACGGCCGAAGCCCGGATATCATCACCCAGCAATAGAACCTCATAACCACAATCAGCATCAGCGCTGACCTGTTGCGCTGCACCCAGGGTGGCAAGCATTGCTTCCTCGCCCCAGGCCAGGGGGACCACGGCGACAATTCTGTGAGCAGCATTCATGCCTGGCTCTCCTTTTGCAGGCAGGCCAGCAGTGCCGCTGCCTGGCTCTGCACGTCACCCTCCAGCATCCGGCAATTGCCGCCACGCTGGATCTCCCGGGTAGGTAACAGCTGTACCGGTTGTGCTTCAGCAGATCGCTCAGTCGCGGCATCGGTACTGTCAAAATTCAACTTCTTCGCCATCATCACGTTCTTCATCAGTGGATGACGCAGCTTGTTGCGGCGATCGTTGGTAACCGTCGCCACCAGCCCACCTGACGGCCGATACCACTGCTGACAGGTGCCGCGCTCACGCAGCAGGCGCAACTGCCCGTCCTGCCATTCGGCATACTGCGTCAGCGAAAACAGTGGCAAACCCAGTCGCGCCGCCAGCATCACTGGTAGCCCGCCCTCGTCCAGATCGCCAAACTCCCGGCCGATCAGCACCAGCCCGGGACTCAGCTCTTCGCGCTCGAGCAAACCGGCAATCTGCCCGCTGCTCAGCGCTGCGTCCCAAGGGCAATAGGGCTGCAATTGCAGGCAACGCAAGCGATCGGGCTTGAACGCCGCAACCGTACGTAGCAGGTTGTCCTGATTACTGCCGCCCAGCACCAGTACCTCGATCCGGCACCCGGGGCGCTGATCACGCAGTTTCAGCGCCAGTTCCAGTGCCCCTTCATCAAAGGGGCTGAGAATCCGCCGGGACTGGCCGCTTTCGCTGATCAGGCCGTTGTCCAATCGAATCTCATGCAGCGGGTAGCGGTTATCCGCCACACCCGCCAGCAGTACCAGAATATCCATGTCCGTCTCCTCAGCCATCGATCACTGTGGCTGCGGCCAGCCGCCCGAAGATCGCCGCCTTGCCCAGCGCCGAACCGGTCATATAGGCCGCACCATGCAAACCGCCGACCATTTCACCGGCCGCCAGCAAACCCTCGATCGGCTCACCGAACACATCCTGCACGCGCATCTGCGGATCGACCCGCACTCCGCAATAGGTACCGAACACCGCAGCGGTGGAAGGATAGGCATAGAACGGTGGGCGCAGAATCGGACGCAGTTCACCAAACTGATGTACCAGATGCTGACGCCCGAAGGCCGGCGTCTGGCTCCCAGTGACCGCGGCGTTATAGGCGTTCACTTCGTCGATAAATGTCTGTTCCGGTAGCTCCAGCAACTGTGCCAGTTGCTCCAGGCTGTCGGCCTCAACGAACAACCCCTCCTCCAGACGCCGCTCGAAGTCGAGAATACGCACCCGGTTATCGCCGCTGTGCATGATGTCCTGATCGAGAATCTGATAGGTCACGCCATAGGGCTGCTGCATGCACGCATCGCCGAGCAGCTTGTAGGATAGCGACTCATCGACATAGCGCTGGCCGTCCTGATTGACCGCGATGGCGCCCTTGTAGACCGCCAGGCAGGCGTGATGGTTGTGCTCGTCCATCGGGTGTTTGCCGTAGGTGCCCTTGATATGCACCATGTCGCGCACGTCGGCTCCCAACGCCCAGGCCATGCGCAAGCCATCCCCCTCGTTGCCTTCACCGCCGATGAACACTGCTTCGTCATACAAAGGCGCAAAGCGATGAATCATCTCGCGGTCATGCACGAAGCCCCCGCAGGCCAGGATCACTCCCTGCTCGGCGTGGATTTCCAGCGTCCGCCCGTCCTGCTCGGTGGTCACGCCGATCACCCGGCCGCCGATGTCACGCAGCAACTTGCGAGCGCGGGTCTGGTAGAGGACTTCTACCTTGCCGCTGTTCAATGCGGCCTGTTCCAGTTGGCGCACCATGTCTGCCGGGTCGACGTTGTGTACCCGCGGAACCGATTGTCCCGAGGCGGTCTCGATTACCGGCTGGAAGGTCACGCCGTGGCGTTTCAGCCATTCGTAGGTGGCCATCTGGTTGTCAGCGTAGGCTTTGACCAGCGCCTCGTCGCATTCGCCCTTGCCCACCTCTATCAAGTCGCGAAACAACAGCTCGGAAGAGTCCTCGATACCGCGCTCACGCTGCAGGTCGGTACCGGCAAAGGCCAGACAGCCACCGCTCATAGCCGAAGAGCCACCAGTGGCTGCGGTTTTCTCCAGCAGCAGCACCTGCAGTCCCGCTTCGGCAGCGCTCAAGGCAGCGGCAAAGCCGGCCAGGCCGCCACCGATAACCAGCAGTCGGGCTGTCAGAAAGTCACTCATGTCAGATTCCTCACCGCGGCTCGAGCAAACGCTCGCCCAGGCCATAGAATTCGAATATCTCCCGCACCCGCTCCGGCTCGGGGCGCGCAGAAAAATAGTTGCGGTCACAACTGGTGGTGCCATTGGCACGCTGCAGGTCGACCATGCTCTCCGCCTGTTTGATCCAGGCGCCTAGCGAGTCGAGCACCGGCACCCCGTCTACCTGATTGATGCCGTGGGTGGCCAGCAACACGTTCAGCGGGGCTTCACCGGGAATGATGACTTCGGCGCCGTCGGCGATCAGCGCCCGGGCCGACGCCTGGAACTGTTCTATCAGGCGGCTCGGGTCGTCGAAGGCTGCCAGCACATCGGTGAAACGGAAGCCGACATGCCGCACACTGGTCAGGCGTTGGCCCAGGCCGTGGCGAATGGCGTTATCAGTGACCTGCTCGGCCAGCTCATCGATGAATACCAGCACGCCGAAGCGCCGACCAAGCATGCAGGCGGTGAGCATCGCCGACTCGCCATAACCCACCACCGGAATGCGCAACAGGCTGCGAATCTCGCGCAGGGCTGGCTCCGGCAAGGTGCTGATGGCGTAGGCATCGTAGCCCTGGGCCTCGGCATTGATGCCATTAGCCATGAACTGCAACCCATGCAGGTACTGCAGCGCCGCGTACTTGATATCGTTACCCGGATAGTTGCTGCGGTAGGTGCCCGGCTGCATGCCATGCATGTCGATCACCGTGCCGGGGCGCGCAACTTTCTGGAAATGCGCGCGCAGGGCGGCGTCGTAAGCCCCCAGATCACTGAGGACGGTAAAACTCTGATGCCAGATACGGATACTCATGGTTGATCCTTGTCGAGTGGTTTGTCTGCGCCGTCACATGCCCCGCCAAAGATCGGCCCTCCGGCCTGGTGCCACAGCTCGCTACGCGCTGCCGCCGCGCTACCAGCCAGGCGCCCTAGTACCGAACCGGAGGTCAGGCCGGCGCCACCGGCGTACTTGACGTAATAGAGATTGCCGACCAGCTCGCCGGCGGCGTACAGGCCATCGATCGGCTGCTGTTGTTCATCCAGCACCTGCGCCTGGCTGTCGACCTGCAAGCCGCCGAAGGTGAAGGTGATACCGCAGGTCACCGCGTAGGCAACGAATGGCGGTTTGGTCAGCGGGTTGGCCCAGTTGGACTTGGGTACCGTCAGCCCCTGGGTGCAGCGGCCATCGCGGATCGCCGGGCTGAACGGAATATCGGTACGCACGGCGGCGTTGTACTGCTCCAGCGTCTGCAGCAGCGCCCGGGCATTGATGCCATCGAGCTTATCCGCCAGCTCTTCGAGGCTGTCGGCCTGGATGCGGGTTGCCTGGCGCACCCGGTACTCGTCGGGTAGCAGCGATTTGCTGTGCTGATCGAAGATCTGCCAAGCCACTCCGCCCGGCTGGCGCAATACCTTCTCGCCCATGCCCGAATAGGTGTAATTGCGAAAGTCTTCGCCCTCATCGACAAACCGGTGCCCTTCCGCATTGACCACCACACCCAGATGGAAGTAGTTCTTCTGCATGTTGAGCAGGTCGATATCACCCATTGCCGGGGCGTTGAGGTCATAGAACACCGCATGGCAGCCGGACCAGTTGCCATGGGCGGCAGCGCCAATATCCAGTGCCATCTGGATGCCGTCACCAGTGTTGAAACGCGAACCTCGCACTTTGGCCAGATCCCAGCCCGGCCCCAGATACTGGGCACGCCAGCGCAGATTGGCATGGAAGCCCCCGGTGGCAACGATCACCGTCGGCGCGACGAATACCTCGCCGTTGGCAGCCAGTACCTGCCAGCGGCCATCGCCGCAGCGGTTCAGCCGCTTGGCCCGCACGCCATAGAAGATGTCGATACCTTCACGTTGGGCCCGGCTGCTCAAAGCTTCAACCAGCCCCTGGCCACCACCGGAGACCTCAACGGTCAAGCCGCCCCAGAACTTGTATTTGCCATCTACCTTGAACGCCTGGCGCCCGTAGATCGGCATGAAGCGCACGCCTTTGCTGGTCATCCAACGTAGAGTATCCAGGCTACCTGTGACCACGGTGTCGAGCACGTCGGGATCGGCCCGGTACTGGCTCATGGTTGCGAGTTCACCGAAGAAATCGTCTTCGCTGTAACTGCCGAAGTCGCTATTTTCCAGTTCGCTGTCGAGCAGGTCCGGCATCAATAGCCGCAGGTCGTCATTACCGCGATAGGCAACCCGAAATGCGCCCCCAGTATGCGCGGAATTACCCCCTTTCAACTGTTCCGGCGCGCGCTCGATCAGTGCCACCCGGGCGCCACTCTCCCGCGCTGACAGAGCGGCACAGAGCCCGGCATTGCCGCCGCCAAGAACGATTACATCGAATAAATGCATGCAGCCCCCTGTTATGGCCGGCGCAGTGTGATGCCGGCGGTGAACATGGCTGCATTATCGGGTGAGCCCGGGAGCGGTAGGAGTCTTCGGGATCGAAGGGGGTTTTCAGGTTAGCTGTAAAATGCAAAAGGCCGGAACCAGCGTAACTGGTTCCGGCCCAGGGCTTTCAAGGCGTGCTGTTACAAACTCAGCGGGCGATTCGAAGCCTTGAGGAATTCCTGTTTCAGGTCCTCGAACGTCTGCACCGCCGGGAACTGCGGGAATTCGGCGATGACGTTGTCCGGCGCATGGAACAGAATGCCGGCATGGGCTTCGGCCAGCATGGTGGTGTCGTTGTAGGAGTCGCCAGCGGCGATCACGCGATAGTACAGGCTCTTCAACGCGATGACCGACTGGCGCTTGGGGTCCTTCTGACGCAGTTGGTAGTCCACTACCCGGCCGCTGTCATCGGTTACCAGCTTATGGCACAGCAACGTCGGGAAGCCCAGTTGGCGCATCAGTGGCTGGGAGAACTCATAGAAGGTATCGGACAGGATCACTACCTGGAAACGCTCGCGCAGCCAGTTGACGAACTCCACTGCGCCTTCCAGCGGCGCCAATGTGCCGATCACTTCCTGAATGTCCGACAGCTTCAGACCATGCTCATCGAGAATGCGCAGGCGCTGCTTCATCAACACGTCATAGTCCGGGATATCCCTGGTGGTCGCGCGCAGTTCGGCGATACCGGTTTTCTCGGCAAAGGCAATCCAGATTTCGGGGACCAGAACACCTTCGAGGTCAAGGCAGGCGATTTCCACAGAGTACTCCTGAAGCAGTGATTGAACTGGCGCAACAATCTACCGGCTCCGCTTGCGGGGCGCAACGGCGAGCCGACCGAACACCGGAGATTGATAGCCAAAGGGCATAAAACTATAACTAAATAAAAGCAGAAGTGCTAAGCAGTGCTTGTTAAAATGCCGCGATTAAAGATGGCCCGCATGCAGGGCCGCATCGCGGGAGAGCCTGATGTCCACCAATCTGTTCGATGTTGAAACCCTGGCTGCGGAATATGCGAGCAAGTCGCCGCAGGATATTCTGAAACTGGCCTTTGAGCATTTCGATGATCTCTGGCTGTCCTTCAGCGGCGCGGATGATATCGTCGTGCTGGATATGGCCTGGAAGATCAACCCGAATCTCAAGGTCTTCACCCTGGACACCGGCCGCCTGCATCCGGAAACCTATCGTTTTCTGGAAGAGGTGCGCAAACACTACGGCATCCAACTGGAAGTGCTGTCCCCGGATCAGCAGGCGCTGGAAGCCTATGTGAAGGAAAAGGGTCTGTTCGATTTCTACGAAAGCGGTCATGGCGAGTGCTGCGGCATCCGCAAGATTGCCCCGCTACGCCGCAAGCTGGCGACGGTGGACGCCTGGATTACCGGCCAGCGCCGTGACCAGAGCCCCGGCACCCGCAGCAATGTGCCCGTGGTGGAAATCGACGGCGCCTTCTCAGCTGCCGGCAAACAGCTGATCAAGTTCAACCCGCTGGCCAACTACAGCAGCGAGGATGTATGGAACTACATCCGCATGCTGGAAATCCCCTATAACAGCCTGCACGAGCGCGGCTTCGTCAGCATCGGCTGCGAACCCTGCACCCGCCCGGTGCTGCCGAACCAGCATGAGCGTGAAGGCCGCTGGTGGTGGGAAGAGGCAACGCAGAAGGAATGCGGGCTGCATGCGGGCAATCTGATCGTCAAGAGCTGATGATCGGCAGCTAACGGCCGACGGCGTGCAGCGCACGCCTCGGCTCCCGATTTAACTCAATAAACCGGCAATTCCACCGCCGCAAACAACGCTTCGATTTCCTGCCTGCTCTGGCACTGCAGCACCTCTTCTATCCGTTCCCGGGTCAGGTGCGGAGCAAACTCTTCGATGAAGTCATACATGAACCCGCGCAGAAAGGTGCCGCGGCGAAAGCCCAGGTGAGTCACGCTGGACTCGAACAGGTGGCTTGCATCCAGTACCACCAGATCATCATCGATCTTCGGGTCCACTGCCATCTTCGCCACGATCCCTACGCCCAGCCCCAGCCGCACATAGGTCTTGATCACGTCAGCGTCGGCGGCGGTGAAAACCACCTTGGGCGCCAGGCCCTGATGGTTGAAGGCATCATCCAGCTTGGAGCGGCCGGTAAAACCGAACACATAGGTCACCAGCGGCTGCTCACTGAGGACTTCCAGAGTCAGTTTGCCGACCTCGGTCAGCGGGTGGCCCTTGGGTACGATCACGCAGCGGTTCCAGCGGTAACACGGCATCATCACCAGCTCGTTGAACAGCTCCATGCCCTCGGTGGCAATGGCGAAGTCAGCAGTGCCATTGACCGCCATTTCGCTGATCTGGGTGGGCGTGCCCTGATGCATGTTCAGCGCCACATCGGGATACCGTTGCATGAAACGGCTGATTACTGGTGGCAGGGCATAACGCGCCTGGGTATGAGTGGTGGAGAGCGTCAGCACGCCCTTGCGCTCATGACTGAATTCCTGGGCGATTTGCTTGATGCTTTCGCACTTGCGCAGAATTTCCCCCGCTGTCTCGATGATCTTCTCGCCAGCCGGGGTGACCCGTGTCAGATGTTTTCCGCTGCGGGAAAACACTTCTACGCCCAGCTCATCTTCGAGCAGACGGATCTGTTTGCTGATCCCGGGTTGAGAGGTATACAGGCTCTGCGCCGTCGCGGACACGTTGAGGTCGTGGTGCGCCACTTCCCAGATGTAGCGAAGCTGCTGCAATTTCATCGAGATACCCCTCCTGTTGGATCAAGCTGAATATCATGAACCGTTTATAACCAGATTCATAGATACACGCCTGATGTTAGACCAAAAAGCCCAACAAGAAAGGTCACGCACGAGATTGACGTTACCGCCGGTCCAGCGGGTTCGCCCCAGAGCCGAGGCGGACCCGTCAGGTGGCTCGGTTACTCAGCCAGATAGCCCGCCTCGACAAACCGCAGCATCTGCAACAGCGCCTCGGTCCGCGGCATGCTGCAACCGGCTTCGGCGGCCAGCTTCAATGCCTCGCCATAGAGCGCGTCCAGCTCCATGGGCCGTTTGTGCAGCCAGTCGTGATACATGCTGGGCAGATAGTCGGGGATGCGCTGCGTACCGATCAGCAGCTTGTCCGCCAGCGCTTCAGGCATGCTGTGGCCACAGGCTTCAGCTGCATTCACCACCTCCTGCATCAGCTCCCTGATCAACTGGCGGCTGGATTCGTTGGCCAGCAACGCCTGCGTCCCCGCATTGAGAATGACCGACACACCATTGAAGGGTGCGTTCCAGATCAGTTTCTGCCAGCGGGCACTGTCCAGACCACCCATTTCCCGCGCCTTGAGCCCCGTCTCACGGAACATGGCCGCGCCGGCGCTGATGATTTCCTGGCGCTCCGCTTCGGCGGCTGGCCCTGAATGGTAGGCCAGATCGATCATGCCGTTGTCCTGATGCACCACCACGCCCGGAGCCTTGCGGTACAGACACACATAGCACAGCCCACCGATCAGATGCAGATCAGCCGGCAGCAGCTCACGCAGTTGCTGCTCATTGTTCAAACCATTCTGCAATAGCACCACCCGCGCACCCGGTGCCGCGGCGCGGGCGATGAGCGGAGCCAGGGATTCATTGGATGTGGACTTGGCGCCGACCAACAGCCAATCACAGGGCGGCATCTCGGCCACATCGGCGTATGCCTGGACCGGATGCAGATTCAGTTCACCATGGACACGACTTTCCACGGTAATGCCGTGCTCCCGGACCGCCGGATACTCACTGCGCAGCAGAAAATGCACGTCATGGCCCGCCCGGGCTAGCATCAAGCCATAGAAGCCACCGATGGCGCCGGTGCCAATGATGCCGATACGCGGTTTTACCTGTTGCATGCTTACCTCTTGTTTTAACGATGCGCGAAATAGTCAGATATGCTGGCCATGGTAAACGCTGGGTGCAACCGACAACAGTCGGCAAGGCGACAAAGCTAGCCGCCACCCTGTCCAGAGCACCTGGTTTGCGTTCAATCGCACCAATCGCCTGCCGACAGGGTAGCCGCAGCCGCCATCCATGCTTTAAGCTGTCGGCCACTATTAAGAAGGCCGACCGGTTGGTGGCCGAAAGACACGCTGGGAAGAAAGATGGCCGATTTACCTATTAATGATCTGAACGTTGCTTCCAACGAAGTGATGATTACCCCTGCCCAACTCAAGGCCAGGATCCCCATGAGCGATGCCGCACACGCCACCATCGTGGAAAGCCGGCAGGTCATTCGTGACATTCTGGATGGCAAGGATCACCGCATCTTCATCGTCATCGGGCCCTGCTCCATCCACGACGTGGAAGCCGCCAAGGATTATGCCCGGCGCCTGAAGGCCCTTGCTGAAGAAGTCAGCGACAGCCTGTATCTGGTCATGCGGGTGTACTTCGAGAAGCCGCGCACCACCGTCGGCTGGAAGGGTTTGATCAACGATCCCTACCTGGATGACTCGTTCAAGATCGAGGATGGCCTGCATATCGGTCGTCAGTTGCTGTGCGATCTGACCGACATGGGCCTGCCCACCGCCACCGAGGCGCTGGACCCGATCTCCCCGCAGTATCTGCAGGACCTGATCTCCTGGTCGGCCATCGGCGCGCGCACCACCGAATCCCAAACCCATCGCGAACTGGCCTCCGGCCTGTCCTCGGCGGTCGGTTTCAAGAACGGTACCGATGGCAATCTGGGCGTGGCGATCAACGCTCTGCAGTCCACCGCCAGCCCGCACCGCTTCATGGGCATCAACCATGAAGGCCAGGTATCCATCGTCACCACTCGCGGCAACCGCTACGGCCACGTGGTATTGCGCGGCGGCAACGGCAAGCCCAATTACGACTCGGTCAGCGTCGCGCTCTGCGAGAAGGAACTGGAAAAGGCCGCCATCCAGCCGAACATCATGATCGACTGCAGCCATGCCAACTCCAACAAGGATCCGGCCCTGCAGCCACTGGTCATGGATAACGTCGCCAACCAGATCGTCGAGGGCAACCAGTCAATCGTCGGCCTGATGGTCGAAAGCCACATCGGCTGGGGCAGTCAGTCGATCAACAAGGATCTGTCCCAGCTGGAATATGGTGTTTCCATCACCGACGCCTGCATCGACTGGGATACCACGGTCCAGGCGGTGCGCAGCATGCACGCGAAGATAGGCGATGCCCTGCGGACCCGCAAGCGCGGCCACTGATACTGCAGACAAGCATGAAAAACCCCGCCGCGGCGGGGTTTTTCATGTCAGCTGGGATGTTCTTGCATGTAGCGCTCGACATAGGAACAGGACGGGATCACCGTGTAGCCCTGCTCTCCGGCATACTTCAGCGCCTCGGCAGCGAGCCTGGCGGCCAGCCCCTGGCCGCGCAGCGCATCTGGCACAAAGGTTCGATAGATATCCATGGTCTGCTTGCCCAGGTCCATATAGGCAAGATAGGCTCGTCCACCCTCGGCGTCGATATAGAACTGCTTGCCTTCGGCGTCATGCTGGACCGGAGCAGCGGAGGTCATGGCAGTCTCCCTGATAATGCAACGTGAATGCTGAACACAGTTGACCTGCGGCAGCAGCAAAAGATTCCGCCGCTGCCGCACGCCTCAGGCTGGCGGCGTAACGCCAACCCCCAAGGCCATCAACAGTGCAATGGACAGCAGACAGGCTATCACCGGCACCGCCACGGTAACAACGAACATGTCCTTGTAGGCTTCCCGGTGCGACAACCCCATGATCATGAAGGTGGCAATGACCGCACCACAATGGGGGAGCGAATCCAGACCGCCTGCGGCAATCGCCGCGATACGATGAAGAATCTCCGGCTGGATACCCATTTCCAGATAGCTGGGCGCCAGTGTCTGCATGAAGATCTGCAGGCCGCCGGAAGAGGAGCCGACAATTGCCGACAACGTACTGACCGAGGTGAATACCGATAACAGCGGCGGCATGTCGACACCCAGAATCCACTGGGCGAACTCACCAAAGCCGGCCGTCTGGGTCACTACGCCACCGAAGCCGATCACTGCGGCGGTGTTGAGCAGTGGCATGATCGAGTCTTCCGCACCCTGGCCAAATACCTGACCAAGCTTGCGCCGGGCACTGACAAACAGGACCCCGCAGGACAGCGCGCCGATCACCAGTGCAATACTCGGCCAGATGATCGGCTGCGCCGCGCTGAAGCGCAGAATGCTCGCGAACATGCCTTCGGTCTGCGACCAGTCCGCCATGCCCAGGATCAGTCGCGGCAGCATGATCACACCCAGTACCAGCACCAGCGGAACCAGTGCCAGCCCCCATGGCGGCGCATCATTCGGATCACCGATCAACTGCTCCATCCGCACATCCTGGGCGTTTTCGACGAAGCCTTCACCCTTGGCACGAGCCAGACGCCATTCGCGCTCGACATACCACATACCCAGACCGCCCATCACCACTGCAGCGAATATACCGATCCAGCCACCGGCGAACAGATCCGTACCCAGCGCGCTGGCGGATATCACGTTGTGAATCGAGGGCGTACCGGGCAGCGCGGTCATGGTGAAGGTGCCAGCACCGACGGAGGTGGCCGCACACCAGATCCGCTTCGGCAGGTTGGCCTCGCGCATCAGGGTAATACCCAGCGGGTACATGGTGAACACCACCACGAAGACCACCACCCCGCCATAGGTCAGCAAAGCGCAGACGACCATCCCCACCAGCAACGTGTGCTTGACGCCCAAGCCGCGGGTAATGGCAACGGCGATACTCTTGGCCGCCTGGCTGGTGGCCATGGCCTTGCCGAAAATTGCACCACAGAGAAACAGCAGAAAGAACTTGCCGGCGAAAGTAAAAGCGCCCAGTGCACCGAAGGGGTAGTGCTCCAGCAGCGCCGCGGGCACCAGGATGCCATTGGGGATGGCCACCACCAGGGCGCAGATCACCGACGCCAGAAAAATATTCACACCCCTGAGCGCGAACCCGATAAGCAGTGCGAGCCCGGCAAACAACCCCAGATAACCCAGCATGAAGCGCATCCTTGTTTGTATTTTTTTTGCGTGGAATTACCTTAACCCAGACGGCCTTGGGAACAAACTGCGCGGCCACTCAGTCAATGAGCTGAATATCATCAAACCGCCACCGTTTATGACGCTCGTCAATCTCCACTCGTCGGGATAACTGCTAATATGAATCGGTCGGCAAAACGACACTATTGTCAACCAAAGGGGTATTACGATGAACATCGCATTGAAACTTTCGGCTTTGTCGCTGGCTGGCCTGCTTGCTGTCGGTTGCAGCAGTAACCAATATCAGGAAGAGACCGGCACTCGCCTGTCCGCCAATGAAAATGCCGCCGCCCGTGCACAATCCACCGCAGATGAAGCCAACCGCAAGGCGGATGAGGCGCTGGCTGCGGCCCAACGCGCCCAGCAAACCGCTGATGAAGCCAACGAGCGCGCCCTGCGCATGCTCGAGCGAGCGAGCCGCAAGTAAGCTTGTCAGGCGTCCAGCGCAAGCTGGGCGCCTTTGCTGCCCCGCCCCGCCTCAGATCGACCGGTAGGGTTCGCCGATCACCGCCGGCACTCCCTCTTCGGCAAAGACCATATCGCGGATCTTCTGCCAATCCAGCCGGTAGCCGCTGATCAGTTCACCCTGTGCCTGCAACAGCTCCTGGATCGCCGCCTGCTTGTCCAGCGCTGACGGAAGGCCCTGTTCATCCAGCGGCGTATGCACCTCCAGATACAACCTGCCATCCTGCACTCCCAGCTTGTATGGCTGGTTGACGATGGTCACCTCGGTACCGATAGGCACTTGCGGAAACAGCTCCGTCACATCCGCATTGTTCATCCGAAAGCAGCCATGGCTGACGCGCATACCGATGCCGAACGACTTGTTGGTGCCATGAATGACGTAGCCGCTCATGGCCAGGTTCATCTTGAACGGCCCCATGGGATTGTCCGGTCCCGGCGGCACCACTGCGGGCAGCGGGTCGCCAGCGGCGGCATGTTCCGCGCGGATCGACTGCGGCGGGTACCAGGATGGATTGGCCTCCTTGCGCGCAACGCGCGTCTGCCCTATGGGCGAGGACCAGCCTTCCCGGCCGATACCTACCGGCCAGGTACTGACCCTGCCGCCATCAGCCGGGTAATGGTAGAGACGGTATTCCGGCAGATTGATGACGATGCCGCTGCGCGGTGCATCCGGCAGGATGAACTGGCCAGGTAGCCGTATCGTCGTACCTTCGCCCGGCAACCAGGCATCAACACCCGGGTTGGCTGCCTGCATTTCGAGAAAGCCGAAGCCGTAGGTCTCGCCCAGATCAGCGAAGGTGTCCTCGTACACCGCCTCCACTGTCTGAACCGAGCCCACCAGCTGCTGCCCAGGCGCCAGAGGGAAGTCGGCGGCATGCGCGGCGCAGCCCAGACAGGCTGAGAGCAAACCGACACCAAACCATCTCTTGCCAGGCAGGTATTTCATTCGTTCAACTCCCCACGGGTGCATACAGATCAAATTGCTGACCAATGGACGACAACCCCGAGGCACGGCGGGCTGCTGCCGGCCGTCGCCCGGTATCCCGCAGGGTCTGCGCTGTATCTCGACAATGCGGGCATAGATTCTTCACCAACTGGCGGGTCAATTCCCGGTAGACCGGCCGGGAAGGCAGCAGATCACCGCACAGCGATCGCTCCAGCGGCGCGTCCAGCCGCAGATTGATATCGACCAGATGGAAATGCCAGGGATCTCCCACGAACAGGTCCTGTTGCTCATCCTGCTCCACCACACACCACCGTCTGGAAATCCAGGACATCGTCACGCAACCTGCTCCTCATACCGATTAATTGCCATCAAGCCACTGCTTGATGGCCGGCCAGGCATTATCCAGCAAAATCGGCTGGGCTGCAGCGGTTGGATGCACGCCGTCGCTCTGCATCATGCCTTCCACACCGCCCGCGCCTTCCAGTAGAAAGGGCACCAGAGGCACGTCATGTTCATCTGCCACCTCGACAAAAGCGTTTTCGAAGGCCTCGGAGTAACGGGGACCGTAGTTTGGCGGGATGCGCATACCCAGCAGAATGACATCCGCACCGGCCTCCCGGGCCAGGGAAACCATGGCCGAAAGATTCTGTTGCATATTGGCCACCGGCAGCGCCCGCAGCCCATCATTGCCGCCCAGCTCAATCACCACCAGTTCCGGTGAAGCCTGCTCCAACAGCGCCGGGAGCCGGGCCAGACCGCCTGCAGTGGTGTCGCCGCTGACCGAGGCATTAACCACCTCATAAGGTTCATTCTGCTCTGCCAGACGCTGTTCCAGCAGCCGGACCCAGCCCTGCTCGATTTCCAGACCGAAAGCGGCACTGATACTATCGCCGACCAGCAGAACGTTCTGCGCCGACACGGGCATCGCCAGCAGGCAGAACAGGACCGCAGCAGCGCATTTCTTCCAGACATTCATCAAGGCCGATCCCCATGTCAGACAGCGTCATCATTGCCCGCCACCTTAGCAAAGTCGTCGATGCCCCGGAAGCGAAGCTGACCATCCTCGACAACGTCAGCCTGGAGATCCAGCGCGGCGCCAGTGTGGCCATCGTTGGCGCTTCCGGCTCGGGCAAGTCTACCCTGCTGAGCCTGCTGGCCGGACTGGACCTGCCCAGTCACGGTGAGGTGATACTGGCCGGCGAATCCCTCGGCATGCTGGATGAGGACCAACGCGCCGCCCTGCGCGCCGAGCAGGTGGGCTTCGTATTCCAGTCCTTTCAATTGCTCGACAGTCTCAATGCCCTGGAAAACGTCATGCTGCCGCTGGAGCTGGAAGGCCGGCGGGACGCCGCTGCCCGCGCCCGGCAGCTGCTGGAGCGGGTGGGCCTGGAGCATCGCACCAGCCACTATCCCCGCCAGCTGTCCGGCGGCGAGCAACAGCGCGTCGCCATTGCCCGCGCCTTCGCCTGCGAACCCGCCATCCTGTTTGCCGATGAGCCCACCGGCAACCTGGATGCTGTCACCGGCGCCCATATCACCGACCTGCTGTTCGAGCTCAACCGCGAACAGGGCACCACTCTGGTGATGGTTACCCACGATGAGCGCCTGGCCCAGCGCTGTGAACATGCGTTGCACCTGGAAGCCGGGCGCCTCAAGGAAGAGCAGGTATGATGAGTCGCGACCTGCCACTGGCCTCGCGCCTGCTGCTGCGCGAATGGCGCGCCGGAGAATTGCGCATCATGCTGCTGGCATTGGTGATCGCCGTGCTCGTCAGCACCGCCATCAGTTTCTTTACCGATCGCCTGCAACGCGGCATGGCGACGCGTGCCGCGGAGTTTCTGGGCGCGGACATGCGCATCTCATCACGCGAGCCGCTGCCCGAGGAATATCTTCAGGAAGCGATTAACAATAATCTGCAACATACTGATATTGTTGATTTTTCAAGCGTAACTTCAAGTGCTTCCGAGATGCAGCTCAGCAGCATCAAGGCCGTCGGCCCCGGCTATCCGTTGCGCGGCGAGGTGCGTACCAGCCAACAGCAGTTCGGCGGCGAACAGGCCGCTGCCGGCATCCCCGAGGGCGGCACCTTGTGGATTGAACCGCGCCTGCTGAATGTGCTCGGACTGGCGATCGGCGACCAATTGGAGATCGGCTATGCCCAATTGCGGATCGCCGCCCTGCTGACTCATGAGCCGGATCGTGCCGGTGACTTCTACAGCCTCACGCCACGGGTGCTGATGAACCTCGACGACCTGCAAGCAACCCGGGTCGTACAGCCCGGCAGCCGGGTGCGCTATCGCCTGCTGCTCAGCGGTAACGAAGCCGACCTGCAAGCCTATCGCCAATGGCTGGAACCGCGTCTGGAAGACCATCAGCGGCTGACCTCGGTCGCCGACGACAATCGTCAGATTGGCAGCGCACTGGAGCGTTCCAACCAGTTTCTCGGGCTGGCCAGCATCGCGGCAGTGGTGCTGGCGGGAGTCGCCGTCGCACTGTCCGCCAGCCGCTTTGCCAGCCGACATTACGACACCAGCGCGCTGCTGCGTTGCCTGGGTGCCAGCCGCCGCCGGGCGCTGCGGCTGTTCCTGATCCAGCTGCTCGGACTGGGTATCGTCGCCACGCTGATCGGGCTGCTGCTGGGCTGGCTCATGCAGTGGGGGCTGGTGCATCTGCTCCGTGAGCTACTGCCGCCGGACCTGCCCCAGGCCGGGATCAAGCCGCTGCTGGTCGGCACCGCCACCGGCCTGGTCGGCCTGCTCGGCTTTGCCCTGCCGCCGCTGTTGCGGTTGGGCCGGGTATCCCCGCTGCGGGTATTGCGCCGCGAGCTGACACCGTTGCCCGGCAGTGCCTGGCTGATCTACGGACTGGCATTGGGCGGGCTCAGCCTGCTGATGTGGCAGTTCACCGGCAACCTGCCGATGACGCTAGCCGTGATTTTCGGCGGCGCGCTGGCCGCCCTGCTGCTCGGCAGCCTCGCCTGGGCGCTGTTACAGGCCAGCGGCAAGCGCCTGCGCAACGCCGGTCTGGCCTGGCGCCTGGGCAGCGGGCAGCTGCTGAAACAACCGAGCGCCGCCGCGGGCCAGATTCTTGCCTTCGGCCTGATCCTGATGTCCATGGTGGTGATCTTCATCCTGCGTACCGAGTTGCTGGACAGCTGGCAAGCCCAACTGCCGGAGGACGCACCCAACCATTTTGCACTGAATATCCTGCCCGCCGAAGAACCGGCATTCCGTCAGACGCTGGCCGATATCGGGGCGCGCAGCGCGCCGCTGTATCCGGTTGCGCCGGGGCGGCTGACCGCCATCAATGGCGAAGCCGTACGCGAGCATGTCACCAAGGACAGCCCCGGCGAACGCGCCATCAATCGCGACCTGAGCCTGACCTGGGCCGCCGACCTGGCGCCGGACAACCTGCTGCGTGACGGCCAGTGGTGGGATCAACTGCCAGCCAGCGATGGCCATCGCGTTTCCATCGAAGCGGAACTGGCGGACAGTCTTGGTGTGAGCCTGGGGGATCAACTGAGCTTCCTCATCAGCGGGGCCACGGTGGAGGCCGAGGTCAGCAGTGTGCGCGAGGTCAATTGGGACAACTTCACTCCCAACTTCTACATGGTGTTCTCACCCGGTGCGCTGGACGGCCTGCCCAGCACCCTGCTGACCAGCTTCCACCTGCCACCGGAGCAGCGCGAGGGATTGCGCGAACTGACCCGCACCTTCCCGGCGATGACGCTGCTGGAAGTCGAAGCCATCCTGCAGCAACTGCGCGAAATTCTCGATCAGGTCACCCTGGCGGTGGAATATGTGCTGGTGTTCGTACTGCTGGCCGGCTTCACCGTGCTGTTTGCTTCGCTGCAATCGACGCTGGATACCCGGCTATATGAAGGCGCCCTGCTGCGTACCCTGGGCGCCCGCCGGCAACTGCTGCGCCAGGCCAACCGACTGGAATTTGCCCTGCTCGGTGCCCTTGCCGGCCTGCTGGCCATCGTCGCCGCCGAGCTCATCACCTGGCTGCTGTACCGCTACGCCCTGGATCTGCAATGGCAGCCGCATTACCTGCTCTGGCTACTGGTCCCCCTCGGTGGCGCCTTGCTGATCGGCCTCGCTGGCGCCCTCGGTACCCGCGCAGTGGTCAACCAGAGCCCAATGAAACTGATCAACCGGGGAGCCTGAACATGAGCCGCTATCGCCCGCCGCGCTCTGCTGGCACGCCCTTGATCACCGCCGACGGCGCACAACGCCTGCGCGCTGAGCTGCACCAGTTGTGGAATGTGCAACGCCCGGAAGTCACCCGCGCGGTCAGCGAAGCTGCCGCCCAGGGCGACCGCTCGGAGAACGCCGAGTACACCTATGGCAAGAAGATGCTGCGCCAGATCGACAGTCGCGTGCGCTTTCTGCGCAAGCGGCTGGAGAACCTGAAAATCATCGACCAGCCGCCCAGCGACCCCGACAAGATCTTCTTCAGCGCCCGGGTCGAACTGGAGGACGAGGATGGCCAGCCACTGACAGTCCGCATCGTCGGCCCCGACGAGATCGATCCCAAGCAGCAGCACATCAGCATCGACAGCCCTCTGGCCCGCGCACTGCTGGGCAAGCGGGTGGATGACGAGGTGGTGGTACAGGCGCCGGCGGGTGAGCGGCTGTATTGGGTGATAGCTATCCAGTACTGAGCCAGCCTCCTCGCTTAAAGCCCGAGCCACTCCGCCGGCCGCACCCCGCGCCCATGGGGCAACGTCAGATCCTGCCCCTCGCCCAGCGGCACGATGCGCGTCGGGTTGATGGTGGCATGGCTGTAGTAGTAATGCTGCTTGATATGCTCGAAGCTGACCGTCTCGGCAACGCCCGGCCATTGATAGAGTTCGCGCAGATAACCGGAGAGGTGGGAATAATCCTCGATACGCCGGGTATTGCATTTGAAGTGACCGTGGTAGACCGGATCAAACCGCACCAGCGTGGTGAACAACCGCCAATCCGCCTCGGTAATGCGCTCCCCAGTCAGGTAGCGCCGCTCCGCGAGCAGGCCGTCGAGCCAGTCCAGCGCGGCGAACAACGTCCGGCACTCCTTCTCGTAGACGTTCTGAGCAGTGGCAAACCCGGTTTTGTAGACGCCATTGTTCACTTCGTTGTAGATACGCTCGTTCAACCGGTCGATTTCCCCGCGCAACGACTCGGGATAGTAATCCTCGGTGTTGCCGGTCAGGGTATCGAAGGCGCTGTTGAAGATGCGCACGATCTCCGCCGACTCGTTATTGACGATGGTTTGTTCCTGCTTGTCCCACAATACCGGCACCGTCACCCGACCGCTGTAGTCCGGCTTGGCCAGGGTGTATAGCTGATGATGGCAGGCGAAACCGTAGAGCGGCTCGACCGGATCATAGACCCAGCCCTGATCGAGCATGTGCGGATGCACCACGGTCACATCGATGTGCGGCTCCAGGCCCTTGAGCCTGCGCAATATCAGGGTGCGGTGCGCCCAGGGGCAGGCCAGAGAGACATACAGGTGATACCGCCCGCTCTGCGGAGCGAAGCGACCGCCCTCCTCGATCCCGTGGCGATACCCAGCGTCTTCACGCACGAAAGCGCCCCCGGTGGCGCTGGTGTCATACCATTGGTCATGCCATACACCCTTGATCAGGCGTCCCATTCTGCACCTCCGGCTTGTCTGTTCGACGTGTGACACTGCGCACTGCGAAATGTCTGCAGCAATTTATATTGGATAAGCGTATACTACGCGATCTTCAATCCCCCAAGGTTTACTTCCCGTATGTCCGATACCGCTCCGGCGGCACCGCAGTTTGCCGATCTTGGCTTGCCTGCACCGCTTCTTGAGGCTCTGAACAGCCTCGGCTATGAAACACCCTCTCCTATCCAGGCCGAGGCTATTCCGACTCTGTTGGCCGGCGAAGACCTGCTGGGCCTGGCACAGACCGGCACCGGCAAGACCGCGGCCTTTTCCCTGCCGGTACTGGCAGGTATCGACGTCAGCATCCGTGCCACCCAGGCGCTGGTTCTCACTCCGACCCGCGAACTGGCTCTGCAGGTCGCTGAGGCGCTGCAGCGCTACGCGCAGAATATGCGTGGCTTTTCCGTGCTGGCCCTCTACGGCGGCTCCCCCTTCGCTCCGCAGTTCAAGGCTCTGGAGCGAGGCGCCCATGTCGTCGTGGCCACCCCGGGTCGCCTGACCGACCACATGCGTCGCGGCAGCATCAAGTTCGACAACATGCGCTTCCTGGTGCTGGACGAAGCCGACGAGATGCTCAAGATGGGCTTCGCCGACGACCTCGAAGCCGTATTCGAGAAAGTGCCGGAGCAGACCCAGAAGGCACTATTCTCCGCCACCATGCCTGCCGGCGTGCGCACCGTGGCTCGCAAGCACATGCGCGAGCCGAAGGAAATCCGCCTGCACAGCGGCAAGAGCAGCAGCCTGGACACCATTACCCAGAAGGTCTGGGAAGTGGCCAACCACCACAAGCTGGACGCCATGACCCGCCTGCTCGAAGTCGAGCCGGTCGAAGCCATGATTGTCTTCGTGCGTACCAAGACTGCCAGCCTGGAACTGTCCGAGCGCCTGGAAGCCCGTGGCTTTGCCGCTGCGGCGCTGAACGGCGACCTGAGCCAGCAACTGCGTGAGCAGGTGGTTGACCGCCTCAAGCGCGGCCTGCTGGATATCGTGGTCGCTACCGACGTGGCTGCCCGTGGTCTGGACGTGGAGCGCATTTCCCACGTACTCAACTACGATCTGCCCCACGACAGCGAATCCTATGTGCACCGGATTGGCCGTACCGGCCGCGCCGGTCGCTCCGGCACCGCCATCCTGTTCGCCACCCCGCGTGAGCGTCGCCTGCTGCATGTACTGGAGAAGGCCACCGGACAGAAGATCGAGCCCCAGGCACTGCCGAGCGCCGATGCGGTGCGCAGCGGTCGCCTGACCAAGCTCGCCACTCGCCTGCAGAACGCTGCGGAAAATACCGGTGCGCTGCATCAGCAACTGGTGGAAGAGTTGCTGCAGCTGACCAATATGGAGCCGCTGGAACTGGCCGCCAGTCTGCTGGCAACCCTGCCCAGCGCCAAGACGCTGGTCGAGCCGGTAGCCGATCTGCCAGCCGCGCCGCCGCGTCGGGAAATGTCCGATGACCGCGACAGTGGTCTGGTGCGTTATAAAGTCCAGGGTGGTCGCTCCAACGGCCTGATGCCCAAGCCGTTGGTCGACGCACTGGTCAAACATGGCGGCCTGCGCCGTCAGCAGATCGGTCACATCAAGATGTTCACCGAGCACACTGGCGTTTTCCTGCCACAGCTGGATCAGTCCGTACTGGGCAAGCTGGCCGGCGTCGAAGTCAATGGTGTGGCTCTGCAGATCCGCGAATGGCCGCTGCCGCCGGGTGAAACCGAGCGTCCACGCAGCCCGCGTCCGCCGCGCAAGGACTTTGCCAGCAAACCCCGCGCAGCCAAGCCGCCTCGGCGCAGCTGAGCGGGTCCGCTTTCATGGAATGGGTCGATATCGGCGTCAACCTGCTTGACGCCGCCTTTGACAAGGACCGTGAAGCGGTACTCGAACGGGCCTGGGCGGCCGGTATCAGCCAGATGATACTGACCGCCACCTCGGTAGCAGATTGCGCTGCAATACAGGCGCAATGCGCCGAGGACCCGCTCCGGCTGTTCTGCACTGCCGGCGTTCATCCCCACGAAGCCCGTCACTGGAATACCACCCAGGCAGCTGACCTGCGTCTGCTGGCTGCGGCCGACTGCGTTCGCGCCATCGGTGAATGCGGATTGGACTTCAACCGCGATTTCTCGCCCCGCCCGCAACAGATCAAGGCTCTCGAAGAGCAGCTTGAGCTGGCCGTGGAGTTGGGTTATCCCGTCTTCCTGCATGAGCGCGACGCCAGCGACACGCTGGTGAGCATCCTGCGCGACTTCCGTGATCGACTGCCGGCGGCGGTGGTACATTGCTTTACCGCCGACAAGGCAGCGCTGTACGGCTATCTCGACCTGGACCTGCATATCGGTATTACCGGCTGGATCTGCGACGAACGGCGCGGCACCCATTTGCAGCCGCTGGTCAGCGAGATACCCACCGGCCGGCTAATGCTGGAAACCGATGCTCCCTGGCTGTTGCCAAGAACGCTTTCACCCAAACCGAAGAACCGGCGCAACGAGCCGGCATGGCTGCCCGAGGTAGCGACAATGGTGGCGCAGTGTCGTGAAGAAAGCCTGGAACAGCTGGCGGAACATACCACGGCGACGGCCCGGGCTTTTTTCCGGTTACCGTAATCCACGCGCCCTCAAAAAACACCCCAGCCGCTCACCCCACCGGTAGTTTTCCGACTCGCTCATACGCTATCCTGTCTGACAACCGGCTGTACTCCGGGAAAGGACACTCCGCACAGCCTCACCACCCGTTTTCCCTGGGAGTCGCGCTCAATGCTGCGCCTGAAAAAACTGTCCCTGTGCTGCCTCCTGCCCCTCGCCGGCCTACTCGTCAGCGGCGTCACTGTCGCTCAAAGTGATCGCGGCATCCTGCCCGCCAAGGTCAGCTCAGCCCTGGCTGCTGCCAAGATCCCAGGCGATGCCATGGCGCTGGCGGTCATTCCACTGGAAGGCCAGGGCTTGGCGCAATATGTGAATGCCGATCAGCCGGTCAACCCGGCCTCAACCATGAAATTGGTAACCACCTATGCGGCGCTGGAACTGCTCGGCCCGAATTACCAATGGCAGACCGATCTCTACGGCACGGGCGCAATCAGCGGCGGCGAGTTGCAGGGCGATCTGATATTTCGCAGCAGCGGCGATCCCAAGCTGACCATGGAGCGTCTGTGGTTGATGTTGCGGGATTTGCGCGCCGCAGGAGTGCGCGAGGTGCGCGGCGACCTGGTGCTGCAACCGGCAGACATTCGCCTGCCGCTGGATGCCGGCCAGTTCCGTGATGACGGCAATGATCCGAGCAGACCCTTTCTGGTCGAACCCGATCCGCTGCTGACCAATCTCAAGCTGCTGTCACTGAAGAGCTTTGCCAGTGCTGACGGTGTTCGCACCCATCTGGAACCGGCCCTGCCGGAAGTCACCATCGATAATCAACTGACCACCCTGCCGGCAGTCAAGAGCTGCCCGTGGCCGAACGTGGCGTACGCCATCCGCGATGACGGCAAGCGCGCCACCGTTACCCTGACCGGCTCCCTGCATGAGGGTTGTGACGCCGAGCGCTATCTGTCGGTGCTGGACGCCCCCGTCTATACCGCCAGCCTGATCCGCATCCTGTGGCACGAGATGGGCGGACGCATCCATGGCGGCAACCGCATCGGGCCCTCGCCCGCCGATGCACGCCTGCTGGCCCGCAGCACCTCGCCGGACCTGGTCAGTGTGGTGCGTGACATCAACAAGTACAGCAACAACACCATGGCGCGGCAGCTGTTCCTGACCATTGGCCGTGAACAGCGCAGCGCGGCGGATACGGATGATCATAAAGCGGCCAACCGCATTATCAACCAATGGCTGGCGGACAAGGATATCCAGCCCAACGGGTTGGTATTGGAAAATGGCTCGGGATTGTCACGCCTGGAGCGCATGACCGCGCGGGACATGGCGCAGTTGCTGGCGCAGGCCTGGAAGAGCCCCTACGCGGCGGAGTTCGTCGCGTCCCTGCCACTGGCAGCTATGGATGGCACCATGCGCCGCCGCATGCGCAACACGCCGGTAGCCGGCCAGGCTCATATCAAGACCGGCTCACTGCGTAACGTGCGGGCCATCGCCGGTATTACCCGGGATAACAACGGCCAGAGCTGGGCTGTCGCCGCCATCGTCAATCACCCCGCCGCCGGGGCCAGTCGGCAGGCGCTGGATAACCTGTTGAGTGATGTCCATCGCCGCGGGCCGACGGATGTGGCGGATAGCCGGTAAGAATCCCGGCTCTGCAGCCAACGCCCGCTTTTCAGGGCCTGGCGCATCACAGGCTTACTGTTGACTTAGCGACTCAACCGCCACGTCCGATGAATCCGCGTATTACGCTGGAAGTCCTTGTCCAGGGTCTGCGCGGAAATATCCTGCACCTGGTACTTTTCTTCCAGCACCGGATCCAGACGGAAGCGGCGGAAATTGTTGGAGAAATACACCACCCCGCCCGGCGCCAGCCGCGCCATGGCCATGTCCAGCAGTTGCACATGGTCGCGCTGCACATCGAAGACGTCGTCCAGGCGCTTGGAGTTGGAAAAGGTCGGCGGGTCGATGAAGATCAGCTCGTATTCGCCGCGGTCCTGCTCCAGCCATTTCATGACATCGTCCTGCACCAGTTGATGCAGGTCGGACAAGCCGTTCAACGACAGATTACGCCGCGCCCAGTCCAGGTAGGTCTTCGACAGGTCCACGCTGGTGGTTTTGCGCGCGCCGCCCACCGCCGCATGCACCGAGGCGCTGGCGGTATAGCAGAACAGGTTGAGAAACCGCTTGCCCCGCGCCTCGTCGGCGATGCGCAGGCGGATCGGCCGATGATCAAGGAACAGGCCGGTATCCAGGTAATCGGTCAGATTGACCAGCAGCTTCACCTGCCCTTCGGTGACCGTCATGAATTCGCCCCGGCGATCCATGCGCTGGTATTGTTGCTTGCCGGTCTGCCGCTGGCGCTGCTTGAGCACCACCTGGCTGGCCGGAATGCCCAGCACCTGGGGCAATGCCACCAACACATCCTGTAGACGGGCCTGGGCCTTGTCTTCACTGATGCTCGCCGGGGCGGCATATTCCTGCACATGGGCCCAGTCGCCGTAGAGGTCGATCGCCACGGCGAATTCGGGCATATCCGCGTCATATAGCCGGTAGCAACTGATGTTCTGCTGCCGCGCCCACTTACCCAGCGTTTTCAGGTTCTTCTTCAGTCGGTTGGCAAACATCTGCGCCGATTCACTGAGCCGCGCACCGGTCTCGACCGGTGCGGCGATGTCACGCCCTTCTTCCCGCTCCGCCTGATGCGGCGCGGCCCCGGTGATATAGCGTTCGGGCTGCAGGTCCATCATCAATAATTTGCAGGGCAAGGCGCCATTGAACAGCGAATACTGCTTGTGACTGCGGATACCCATGCGCCGGCCCAGTTCGGGGTTTCCGGTGAAGATCGCCGCCTGCCAACCGGTGCACTGCGTACGCAGCACATCGCCCAGTTTCTGATACAGATAGACCAGACTGGCGGTGTCGCCCAGCCGTTCGCCATAGGGCGGGTTGCAGACGATCAGGCCAGCCTGGCCACGGTCAGGGTTGGGCGCAAAGGTCGCCAGCTCACCCTGATAGACCTTGATCCACTCCGCCAGGCCGGCCCGCTGAATGTTGTTGCGCAGCGGCTGCAGCAGCCGTGGATCGGCTTCATAGCCGCGAATCCAAAGTGGCGGACGAGTCAGGCCAGCCTCGGCGCGCTGTTGCGCCTCCGCATGCAGCCGCTGCCACAAAGCCGGCACATGTTGCAGCCAGTGGCTGAAACCCCAGTGCTGGCGGTGCAGGTTGGGGGCGATATCCGCCGCCATCAGGCCTGCTTCCACCAGGAACGTACCGGAGCCGCACATGGGATCGGCCAATGCCGCGCCCTGGGCAGCCAATGCCGGCCAGTTGGCGCGAATCAATACGGCGGCGGCGAGGTTTTCCTTGAGCGGCGCGGCGCCTTGCTGGAGGCGATAGCCGCGCTGGTGCAGGCTGTTGCCGGACAGGTCCAGCGCCAACTGCACTTCGCCATTGCGACAATGCACATTCACCCGCAGATGCGGGCTTACCTTGTCCACCGAAGGGCGAATACCTTCCGGGGTCCGCAGACGATCGACAATCGCATCCTTGACCCGCAGCGCACCGAAGTGGGTATTGTCCACGCCAGCCAACTGTCCGGTGAAGTCCACGGCCAGGCTGCCGTCGGGTTCAAGATGGTCGGCCCATTGCACCCGTGCCACGCCTTCATACAGGCCTTGGGCATCGCTGGCCGGAAAGCGCTCCAGGATCAGCAGTACCCGGTTGGCCAGGCGTGACCACAGACATATCCGATAACCCAGCTCCAGATCACCCTCGGCATATACCCCAGCGACGGTTTCCCGGGCGGAGCCTGCCCCAAGAGCGCGCAGCTCGTCGAGCAGCAGGCCCTCGATACCTTTCGGGCAGGTTATAAAAAATTCAAGGGTGTCGCGCATCTCATTGATTTCCAGAGCAGTGTTACGTTTATGTTGCATGGAGACTTCTAAACAATGATACCAGTATGCCAATTCGATCTTTCCAATACCGTTCCAAAGCCCGCTCCGATAGGGTACAACGGACCTCAAGACTTTGCGTTGGTAAACCGAATAAGGAATCCGCAACTATTGCGGACTCCGGTGCAGAGGGCCCTTCTTCTGCGCCATATCCCGACCCCGAACAACGGTCGGGCTGTCATACCACTCGAGGGCTGTACTTTATGAGAAGACTAAAGCGTGATCCGATGGAACGAGCATTTTTGCGCGGATATCAGAACGGCGTTCAAGGCAAGTCTCAAGACTCCTGTCCCTTCAACAGTACCACCGCCAGGCAAAACTGGATCAATGGCTGGCGTGAAGGCAGAGCCGATCACTGGGCAGGATTCACCGGTATTTCAGGCGTACATCGACTCAACGAGATGCGCGCGGTAGGGTAATCCCCTCCTCACCCCTTTTCTCCCAAGGCGCTTACTCCAAGCGTCGGGCCTGCGAGGCCCAAGGCCCCCGTTTACGGGGGCCATTTCATTCAGCTTCTGGCCGTTTCCGCCGCGCCGCTCTGCAGGGCTGCGATGGCATCCACACATTCGCGAATCAACTCCGGCCCGCGATAGATGAAACCGCTGTAGAGCTGCACCAGGCTGGCACCCGCGTTGATCTTGGCCGCCGCATCAGCGCCGCTCAAGATACCGCCAACCCCGATGATCGGCATTTGCCCCTTGAGCTCCCCGGCCAGCACTCGGATCACCTCGGTCGATACCTCGGTCAGGGGACCACCCGACAGGCCACCCGCCTCATCGGCATGCGTCAGTCCTGCCACCCGCGTGCGATCCAGTGTGGTGTTGGTGGCGATAACCGCGTCCATACCCTGCGCCAGCAAGGTGCGCGCTACCAGACTCACCTCCTCGGGCGTCATGTCTGGAGCGATCTTGATGGCGATCGGCACGTAACGATCATACAGACTGGCCAACTCCTGCTGGCAGGCCTTGATCTGGCCCAGCAGCACCTTCAGCGTATCGCCATACTGCAGCGTGCGTAGCCCGGGCGTATTCGGCGAGGACAAATTCACCGTCACGTAGCCGGCGTGACTGTAGACCTTACGCAGGCAATACAGGTAATCATCTACCGCGCGCTCGACCGGTGTGCTGGCATTCTTGCCGATATTGATCCCCAACGCCCCGCGATAACGGACCTTGGCAACGCGCTCCATCAGGGCATCCACACCCAGGTTATTGAAACCCATGCGATTGATGATGGCGTTGGCCTGCGGCAGACGGAACAGGCGCGGCTTGGGATTACCAGGTTGCGGCCGAGGCGTCACCGTGCCCACCTCGACAAAGCCGAACCCCAGACCCGCCAGGCCATCTACCGCGACTGCGTTCTTGTCCAGCCCGGCGGCAAGCCCAACCGGATTATCGAAGGTCATGCCCAGCAGCTTCACTGGATGAGGCTGAACTGGCCGTGCCAAGCGGGACGCCAGGCGCAGGCGGCCGGCTGCGCCGAGCATGTCCAATGCCAGATCGTGGGAGGTTTCGGCAGGCAGGCGAAACATCAGGGAACGCAGGTTGGAATACATGGGGAGGCCCTGGTAATGAATGGCTGCGCGGAGTATACCGTTTTGCGCGAGCTTTTTAACGTGCAAATCAGCTGCAAAGCCAATCTAGCCAAGGCGCTCCAGAGAAACCAACTTGCCCTCGTCCGTAAACCGCATGACAAAGCTGCCATAGATACCTTCATGGCGCAGGAAAGGCCGCAGATGATGGGCCGGCAAGCTGACGCTGCGGCCATCACGGCTGCGCATCACCACCCTGCCGGCCTGGCCACGATACCAGGCCAGGTAACGCTCGGCGGGTAACGCCAGATCAATGATCAGTTCCTGCATGCTGCTCCATGGATGTTACCTGTCGGGTCTTGACGGCGAGGTCCGCCAGCTCGCGCATGGCAACGGCGATCATCGGGTAATCGTTCTGGCCGGCGCTTCTGAACTCGAGCAGTAATGATTGCCACCGCTGCACCCGCAGTTGATTGTGGTTCAGCCAGTCGCTCAGCAACTGTTCAACCGGCGTGTCCTTGTTGCCCGCCTGCAGTACCGACACCGTCATCGCGCCTAGCTGACTTTCCAGCTCGTCGCGGTAGGATTCCCTTGCCAGTGCCTGCCAATGGGAGTCGACCGGCAATGCGTTGATCTGGTTGACGAACCAGGTGGTCTGCAACTCGCTGCCCAGCGCAAAGAAGACCTGGGCCACCCGCTGCGCGGGCTGGCCGGTGGCGTCCGCCGCGTCGATCACCCCGAGCATGGTGTAGAAGTGCCCCGCGCCAGCGACCAGGCGAGCGATGGCGGGCGGCACACCGGCGGCAGTATAGTACTCGAAGCGCGATTCCCAAAGCTGGCGTACCGACCCCTCCAGCATGTCATCGAAGTGTTCATCCAGCTCCTGGATCTGCGGGGCGAAATGGGCCACCAGGTCAGCGGTATCGGGTTGCTGCTCCGCAGCGGTTGGCTGCCCGCCAGGGGAGATCGAACCGGCCGCCTGCCCCCCGCGGCGGATAAACCAGCGGGTAGCCCTTCGCGCCAGTCGCATCAGCTCATCCATCAGCTCCAGCTGGATAGTCGCCGGCAGTTGATAATCCAGATGAGCAATGTTGTCGAATTGCTCCATCAAGCGGAACACATCCCGCGCCACTATATAGGCCGCCATGATCTGCCCGGCGCTGGCACTGGTGGACTGTTCCAGGCGCCGCAGGAAGGTGACGCCCATGTGGTTCACCAGGTTATTGGCCAACTGGGTAGCAATGATCTCCCGACGCAGCCGATGTCCGGCGAGCGCAGCGGTATGCTCGCGCACCAGTCGCGGTGGGAAGGCGGTTGCCATTTCTCGGGCCAGCCAGGGGTCTTCCGGCGCTTCGGAGGCGATCAGTTTCTCCTTCAGATCCGTCTTGGCATAGGAAATCAGCACCGACAGTTCCGGTCGGGTGAGCACCATGCCGTTGGCCGCACGATCCGCCAACTGGTCATCCTCGGGCAGGAACTCCAGCGCGCGACTGAGCTTGCCGCTGGCTTCCATGGCGGTGATGAAGCGTCGATATTCCGTCATGGCACGGTGCGCCTGCCGCTCTACCAGGCTGATAGCCTGGGTCTGCTGGTAGTTGTTCAGCAACACCAGCCCGGCCACCGCTTCGGTCATGTCCGCCAGCAACTGGTTGCGCTGCTTGACAGTCATGTCACCGGCGGCGACCACCTCATTGAGCAGGATCTTGATATTGACCTCATGGTCAGAACAGTCGACCCCGCCAGCGTTATCGATGAAGTCGGTATTGGCCGCACCACCGTTAAGGCAGTATTCGATTCGGCCCAACTGGGTCATGCCCAGGTTGCCGCCCTCGCCTACCACTTTGCAGCGCAGGTCGCGCCCGTCCACCCGCACCGCATCATTGGCCTTGTCACCCACCTCGGCGTGGCTTTCGGTCGAGGCTTTCACATAGGTGCCGATGCCGCCATTCCACAGCAGGTCAATCGGCGCCTTGAGCAGCCGGTGGATCAGCTCGGCCGGCGTCAGTTGGTCTTCCGCGATATCGAACACATCCTTCATCTGCGGCGTCAGCGTGATCTGCTTGAGACTGCGGGAGAAGACTCCCCCCCCCTCGGAAATCAGTTGCGGATCGTAATCCTTCCAGCTCGAACGCGGCAGCTCGAACAGTCGCTGGCGCTCAGCGAAACTGCGCTCGGGGTCCGGATCAGGATCAATGAAGATATTCAGATGGTTGAAGGCCACCAGCAATTTCACCGAGCGCGAAAGCAGCAGGCCGTTACCGAACACGTCGCCACTCATGTCGCCGATACCGATCACCGTGACCGGATCTTCCTGAACATTCACGCCCAGCTCTCGGAAATGCCGCTGCACCGAGATCCAGGCACCCCGTGCGGTGATGCCCATGGCCTTGTGGTCATAGCCGGCGGAGCCGCCCGAGGCGAAGGCATCACCCAGCCAGAAACCGTAATCCGCGGCGATACCATTGGCGATATCGGAGAAACTGGCAGTGCCCTTGTCCGCCGCCACCACCAGATAATAGTCGTCGTCATCATGGCGGATCACCTGGGGCGGCGGCACTACCTGGCCATCCACCAGATTATCGGTCACATCCAGCAACCCCTGAATGAAGATGCGGTAGCAGGCGATGGCTTCCTGTTGTATCTCGTCACGCTCAGCGCCGACCGGGAGTCGCCGCGGTACAAATCCACCCTTGGCGCCGACCGGTACAATCACGGCGTTCTTGACCTGCTGCGCCTTGACCAGACCGAGCACCTCGGTGCGGTAGTCTTCCTCGCGATCGGACCAGCGCAGCCCACCCCGGGCCACCTTGCCGCCACGCAGATGCACCCCTTCGACCCGCGGCGAATATACGAAAATCTCGTACATCGGCCGGGGTAACGGCAACTCGGGAAGGGAGGCCGGGTCCAACTTCAGGCTGATGTATGGCTTCGGCTGACCCTGCGCGTCCGGTTGGTAGAAGTTGGTACGCACGGTGGCTTTGATCAACGCCAGGAAACGGCGCAGGATGCGATCCTCGTTAAGCACCGCGACCTCTTCCAGGCCGACGATAATGGCCTGCTCCAGCTTGTCTTCCAGCTCGCCGGCCGAGGTTTTGCGGGCCAGGAAGAAGCGGGTCTTGAACAGGCGTGCCAGTTCCCGGGCAATCGAGGCATGGCTGATCAGCGTCGCGGCGATGTAGGGCAACTCGAAGCCCATGCGGATCTGCTTGATGTAACGCCCATAGGCACGCAGCACAGCGACCTCGCGCCAGTGGATACCCGCGAGCAGGATCAGCCGGTTGAAGCTGTCGTTCTCCGCCTGGCCACTCCAGATCGCGGCAAATGCCTGGCCGAACAGCTGATTGACATCCTCCATGTCCATTTCCGGGTCCAGCGTCGAGCTGAACACGAAGTCGTGTATCCAGTAGCTTTGCCCGTCCCGTCGCTGCAGGTGGAAGGGAAACTCGCCGAGCACGCGCAGTCCGAGGTTCTCCAGCACCGGCATGACATCCGATAACGGCAGCGACCCGCCCCGGTGGTACAGCTTGCAGTGCAACTCGCCGGTCCTGCTCTGCAGCGGCTGGTAGAAGCTCAGGGCCAGAGGGTTGTCGTTATCGAGCGCGAGCAACTGCTGGACATCTGCGACCGCCGTCGCCGGGTTGAAGCGCTCGCTGTAGCCCGGCGGAAAAGCGTCGCCAAAATGGGCCAGGGCCTCGGCGGCAGCGGCCTCACCCAGGCTGCCACGCAGACGCTCGTTGAAATCATCAGCCCAACTGCGGCAGGCCTGTATTACATCCCGTTCAATTTTCACGTGGTCGATTTCCAGGTTGCACCGCGGGTCAACGCTCAGAATGAACTGAACACGGACCAGCTGTGATTCGGAGAAAAACGTCCAGAATTCACTGTCGGACGCTTCAAGACGTGCCATCAATACCTGTTGTATCTGCTGGCGAACGGCGGTGGAGTAGATGTCACGGGGGATGTAGGCGAGGCAATAATAAAACTGGGCATAGTTGCCCCGGCGCAGGAATAACCGGACCTGGTTACGCTCCTGAATCTGTACTATCCCCAGCGCCGTCTCGTTGAGCAGCTGGGAGGACACCTGGAACAGGTCATCCCGAGGCAGCTCTTGCAGCACCTGATCCAGCTCCTTGCCCAGATGACTGTGCGTCTCGAAGCCGGAGTCACGGCGCACCATTTCGACCTTGCGTCGCAGCCAGGGAATGCTGTGCACATCGGCGCTATGAACCCGTGAGGTATAGAGCCCGGCGAAGCGATGCTCCAGCGTCACCTCCCCGGCATCGTTCACCTCGCGGATAGAGATGTAATCCGGATAGGCCGACCGGTGGACCCGGCTGTTCTGCGCTCCTTTGGCGAAGGATAGCAGCATGGGCGACTGCAGATAGTCCAGTACTGCCTCCGGCAGGCCCTGGATACCCTCATCCGGCGGGTCCAGCGCGGCAATGCCGAGGCTGTGCTCCGGTTGCAGACCCAGCCGCCCCTCGCCGAGCCCTTCACGAATGGCAAAGCGGGTGTAACCCAGGAAGATGAAATGCTCCAGCAACCAATCGAGGAAGGCCGCCGCCTCCAGCCGGGTGTCAGTGTCGAACCAGCCGGCATCTTCGCCCCGCAACTGCACGCTCAACTCCTGAACCTGCCGTTGCATGGGAACATAGCCGGCAACCGCCGTCTCCACATACTGCAGCGCCTCATGTAGCCCAGCCTGCAGCGCCTTGAGTTCCGCTGGCGTGGCGCAGCGATCAACCTCTATATGCATCACCGACTCGCCGCGCAACTCCTCGTCCCGGGCCGCCGCCGGATGCAGCTCCAGCAGCCGGCCAGCAGCATCCCGCTTCACCATGAAGGTGCTGTTCTGCAGGACATGGATAGCGTAGCCCTGGCGATTGAGTTCGATACGTACCGAATCCACCAAAAAGGGTGAGTCCAGATGCAACAACTGGATTACCGTATGGGGCGAATGCCAGCCGTGATTTTGCACCTGCGGATTGAATACCCGGATGCTGCCCTTGCTGTCATCGAACTGCTGCAGCATCCGCCAGCCGGATAGCACCGCCCCCAGCAAATCGGTGTCCTGGCGAGCGAGCAATTCCTCCAGGGTCGCGATACCGAAGAAATGCCGTGCGAATAGAGTCACCGCCTCTTGCTCATCCGGTTCGACCAACGCCTGCAGACGCTGCTGGACGATCTGCAGAAACTCTTTTCTGTCGCTGGCAACTATGAAAGCCATGATACCTCCGGGCAGGCCATACCGAGACTTCATCATGCCTCGCCGATGCGGTGGCAAATGAAGCGGGAACAGACCCTAGTCTAGACCATGGGCTTTTCGGTAAAGTGACACCCATTGCAGGAAGACCGACCAGCCAAGGAATCTGCTTCATGTCCCATCGCGAGTCATTGCTCCAGTTGAAAACCTTCATGGCCCAGCAGATTTTCGGCCAGGAGCAGCTGATCGACCGCATGCTGATCTGCCTGCTCGCCGGTGGTCATGTGCTGGTGGAGGGGGCACCGGGGCTGGCCAAGACCAAGGCGATCAAGGTGTTGTCCGAAGGTATCGAGGCGGATTTTCACCGCATCCAGTTCACCCCCGACCTGCTGCCGGCGGACATTACCGGCACCGAGGTCTACCGCCCGGAAACCGCCAGCTTCAGCTTTCAACAGGGGCCGATCTTCCACCATCTGGTATTGGCCGATGAGATCAACCGGGCCCCGGCCAAGGTACAGTCGGCTCTGCTCGAAGCCATGGCCGAGCGGCAGGTAAGCATCGGCCGCGAGACCTGGCCGCTACCTGAGCTGTTCATGGTGATGGCCACCCAGAACCCGATCGAGCAGGAAGGCACCTACCCCCTGCCCGAGGCCCAGTTGGACCGCTTCCTGATGCATGTACGCATCGGTTTTCCCGATGCCGCGCTGGAGCGCCAGATCCTGCATCTGGCCCGGGGCGAAGCCAAGGGCTTCGAGCCGCGTATTGCCGAGCAGGTCAGCCAGGCCGCCATTCTTGCTGCTCGTCAGGAAGTGCTCGGCCTGTTCATGGCCGAGGCCGTGGAGGAATATCTGATCCAGCTGATCATGGCCACCCGCCGTCCAGAGCTGTACAACCCGCAGCTGGCGGAATGGATCCAGATGGGCGCCAGCCCGCGCGGCACCATCGCTCTGGACCGCTGCGCCCGCGCCCACGCCTGGCTGGCCGGGCGGGATTTCGTCAGCCCAGAGGATGTGCAGGCCATCGTCCATGATGTGCTGCGCCATCGCTTGATGCTCAGTTTCGAGGCCGAAGCGGCCGGCATCGACGCCGACCGGGCCATCACCCTGCTGGTCGAATCCGTTGCCGTGGTCTAGACAGACATGAGTGACGCCGCGGTCTACGTCACCCTCGACTCGTTGCTGGAGGAGCGCCGGCATTGCCGCGAACTACCACTGTCCGGGCGCCCGCTGCATTCCGGGCGTCAGGCCGGCCAGCAATTGTCGCGGTTGCGTGGCCGGGGCATCGATTTTGACCAGGTGCGCCTTTACCAGCCGGGCGATGACATTCGCAATATCGACTGGCGCGTGACCGCACGCACCCGCAAAGCCCATACCAAGGTTTTCAATGAAGAGCGCGAACGGCCGGTATTCATCATCTGCGAACAAAGCAGCCGGCTGTTCTTCGGCTCTCAGCTGTGTTTCAAATCGGTGCTGGCTGCAGAGGCCTGCGCCCTGATCGCCTGGATGGCGCTGGCACACAACGACCGCATCGGCGGTATGGTGTTCGATGCCGAGCAATGCCATGAGGTGCGCCCGCGTCGCAGTCGACGGGCGATCCTGCAGCTGTTCAGCCAACTGCTCAAAGCGAATCAGGCGCTGCAACCGAGCACCGCCCCGCCTGGCAGCGAACCGCTGAATCTTGCGCTACGCCACAGCCGCGAGGTGATTCGCCCCGGCAGTATCCTCTATCTGCTCTGCGATCACGCTGCCATCGATGGCTTGAGCCAGCCGCTGCTCAATGCCTTGAGCGCGCACAGTGATCTGGTGCTGTTGCCGATATTTGATCCACTGGAGGCCAGCCTGCCCAGCAGTCCAGGGCTGGAATTTGTGCAGGGTCAGCAGCGGCTTACACTCAACACCACCAATGCGTCGCTGCGTGAGGCCTGGGCCGCCCAATTCCTGACCCGCCAGCAAGGCTGGCAACGGCTCGCGAGCCGGTTGCGCTGCGGCTTGCAGCCGCTGGAGACCAGTCGCACGCCGATTGACCAGCTCCAGTTGATGTTGAGCATGTACGCGCGGAGGCGGCATTGATGGAACAGGCGCTTCAGGCACAACTTACCCACCCGGCGCTGCCGCCGCCTATCCCCTGGTGGCCCCCGGCCCCCGGCTGGTGGCTGCTGGTGATCGGTGTTCTGTTGATCGCCCTACTGCTGCCCTGGTTGCTGCGCCATGCCCGACGGCGGCAACGGCGGCAGCAGCGCCAGAGTTGGCGAGTAGTCGCGGATGTGCCGGCCAGCCTGCCGGATGCCCAGTGGTTGGCCGCGATCAACACCCGGATCAAGCAGTTGTTGAAGCAACGGGGCGATGTCGCGGCGACCCGGTTGTTTGGCGAGGCCTGGCTCGATTATCTCTGCAGCCGCTATCCGGGGGCCCAGCGCCAGGCGCTGCAACCGCTGGCGGCGGATCTCTACCGACCGCAGGTCGATCTGAGCCCGGCACAGCGCCAGGCCCTGCTCGCAGAGTTGCGCCGCTGGGTGCGCCATCATGATGTTTGAATTCCATTGGCCGCTGTGCTTCCTGTTGCTGCCGCTGCCCTGGCTGTATCGGCGCTGGCTGCCTCCGGCCGAAACCCGCTCTGCCGCATTGCAGGTCGGTTTCATGGAACGGCTGCAAGCGTTGCAACCGCTGGCAGCCCAGCCGGGCAGTCCCGGCCGCAAGTGGCCATATCTGGTGGTCTGGGCGCTGCTGGTCGTGGCCGCCGCCCGCCCCCAGCTACTGGGCGACAGCTTGCCCACGGCGGTCACCGGCCGCGACATGATGCTGGCCCTGGACCTGTCCGGCAGCATGGAGTTTCGCGATATGCAGCTGGACAATAAACCCGTTGATCGACTTACGCTGGTCAAACACCTGCTCGGTGAGTTTGTCGAACGCCGCCGGGGGGACCGCCTGGGGCTCATCCTGTTCGGCTCGCAGGCCTATGTCCAGGCGCCCCTTACCCATGACCGCCAGGCCATCGGCGAATGGCTCGACGAAAGTTTTATCGGCCTGGCCGGCCGTGAAACCGCGATCGGCGATGCCATTGGCCTCGCGATCAAACGGCTGCTGGACGAACCCGCCGCCAGCCGGGTGCTGATTCTGATCACCGATGGCGCCAATACCGCCGGCAGTGTCAGCCCGCTGCGCGCTGCCCGGCTGGCCGCGGAGCATGGCATCCGCATCTTCAGTATCGGCGTGGGTGCCGACACCCTGGCCCCGGATGGCGTCACGTCCAGTCTCTGGGGGTTGCAGTTCGATCCGTCCATCGAACTGGATGAGGTGAGCCTCCGAGAGATTGCCCACCTCACCGGTGGGGCCTATTTCCGCGCCCGCAACGAAGCCGATCTGCAAGCCATTTATCAACAGCTCGATACCCTGGAGCCAGCACTGCGCGAAGGCCTGCCCGATCGCCAGGCCACCCCACTGTATCCCTGGCCGCTGGCGCTGGCGCTACTGCTGAGCCTGACGTTATCCAGCTACATGGTACGCCGGAGTCACCAGCATGACTGAATTGCTCGGCCTGTCCTTCGCCCGCCCGCTGTGGCTGCTGGTCTTGCCACCGGCCGCCATTCTGCTGGTGCTGTTATACCAGCGCGGCTGGCGTCAATCGGGCTGGGAACAGTTGCTGCCCGCCTCGCTGCGGCCCTGGTTGCTGCAACAACATCCCGGCGGCAGTCACGCGCTGCGCTTTGCCCTTCTCGGGCTGACCTGGACCCTGGCAATCCTGGCGCTGGCCGGTCCGGTGATGGACAGCACCAGCCAACCCCGGCGGTTACCGGACAGTGCGGTGGTCATGGTGCTTGATGTATCGCGCAACATGCTGTCCGACGATCTTGCACCTGATCGCCTGCAGCGGGCCAAACACAAGATCCGTACCTTGATGCAGGACTATCCTGACAGCCAGCTGGGGCTGGTCGCGTTCGCCGGCAGCGCCCACCGGGTGAGCCCGCTGAGCCGGGATCGTAATACGCTGCGCAGCCTGCTGACGGCCCTGGACCCGGAAATTATGCCGATCGACGGCCAGAACCTGGACCAGGCGATGGTATTGGCCCGGCAAATGCTTTCCGGCCACCCACAGAGCACCTCGCAGATACTGCTGTTGACCAGCGGTCTGGATAGCCCGGAGCGTGAGGTATTGGCCAGCCATGCCCGGGAACTCGGCGCGCAACTGGCCATTCTGGGCATTGGCACCGCCTCCGGTGCGCCGGTTCCTCTGCCAGAGGGCGGTTTCATGCGCGACAGCGAGGGGCGTATCCTGTTGCCCCGGCTCAATGGTCAACAGCTGGCAGCGGTGGCCCGCCAGCATGGTAGTCGTTACCATGGCATCACGGTCGGCAATCGGGACCTGGATTACTTGCTACAGCCCTTGCGCACCACCACCGACGCCGATATGAGCGATCGTCGCCTGCCACTGGATCAAGGCCACTGGCTGGTGCTGCTGTTGTTGCCATTAGCCGCGCTAGGAGCACGGCGCGGCTGGTTAGGGGTACTCCTGATTGCGGCGCTGCTGCCACCACCAGCGCAAGCCCTGAGCTGGGCGGATCTCTGGCAACGCCCCGACCAGCAGGCAATGCAGCTACTCGAGCAACAGCAGCCCGCCGCGGCTGCCGAGCGTTTTAGCGATCCAGCCTGGCGCGCCTGGGCGTTATATCAGGCCGGAGACTACGAGCAAGCCGCCGCGGCCTGGGCAGCACTGGCCGCCACCGAGCCCGACAATGCTGAGCATCATTTCAACCGTGGTACCGCTCAGGCCATGGCCGGCGACTATCAACCGGCGCTGGAAGCCTACGAGCAGGCCCTGACCCGGGACCCGGGACATACCGCCGCGCGGCACAACCGCGGTATCATCGAGGCGCTGCTGGAGCAGCTGCGACAACAGCAGGCCGAACAGCAGCAACAGAAAGACGCCAGTGCTGAGGGAGACGCGGCCTCATCAGGGGAACAGCCTCGCACAACCGGCAGTCAAACGGCTGGGAACGGCAACGGCAAAGAGCCCACCCCCGCCGCGCCAACGTCCGCCCAGGGCAGCAATGCTGAAACGACGCCGGGCAGCACAACGCCGGCGACCGGAGCCGCGGCATCTGGCGATCTGAATAACGGCCAGGCTAGCCCCACCATGGGCAGTGGTCCGCAGCTGGAAGAAGGTGGCTCAACCAGCCCACGCGGCCCACAGCAGCAAAACAACAACGCAGCATTGGAACAGCGACAGGCACTGCAACAATGGCTCAGGGAGATTCCGGACGACCCGGCGGAGTTGTTGCGGCGCAAATTTCTCTATCAACATCTGCAGCAACAGGAACCGCCGCGATGATCAGATTGATAACACTGTGGCTGTTAGTGGTGCTCAGCCCCCTGGCCCACGCTGCTCTGGATGCCAGCGTCGACCGCACCCGGTTGGTGGAAGGTGAAGCCCTGGAGCTGACCCTGGAAACACCTTCGGCCAGCCGCCTGAGCGAGCTGGACCTGACCCCGCTGGAAGAAAACTTCGAAGTACAGCGCACCCGGCAATTGAGTCTGGTCAGCCAGATCGACGGCAAAACCACTCCCGTCACCCGTTGGGTAGTCACTCTGCTCCCCTTGCGCACCGGCTTCGTGGTCATCCCGCCGCTGCAGCTGGGCGCAGTGACGAGCCAGCCGGTCTCCCTGCAGGTACTGTCGGCAGCGCAGGCCGCCAGCGACAGCAGCGCGCAACTGGCACCGGTGTTCATCGACAGCGAAGTGGATATCGAAACGCCCTATGTGCAGGCCCAGGTATTGTTGACCCTGCGCATCTACCATTCGGTATCGCTGTTCGATGATTCCACCCTGAGCGGCCTGGACATACCCAATGCCCGCGTAGAGAGCCTGGGGCCGCCCCGGCATTTCGAGCGGACCATGAACGGAGTACGCCACGGCGTGATCGAGATGCGCTATGCCATCTTCGCCCAACAGAGCGGCGAGCTGGATATCCCCTCGCAACTGTTCAGCGCCACGGTATTGCAACCCACCAGCAATGAGCGATTCTCGGCGCGCACCGGCAAGCTGGTCCAAGTGCGCTCGCCGAGCATTCGCCTGCAGGTAAGACCTGTCCCTGACAGCTATCCTGCGGGCGCACCCTGGTTACCGGCGGCGGCGCTGAGCCTGAGCCAGACCTGGCAACCGGACCCCGGCATTGATCTGCTCAGTGGCGAGCCCCTGACACGAACATTGATCCTGGAAGCCAGCGGTCTGAATGCCAGCCAATTGCCGGCGCTGCAGAGTCTGACCACGGGCACGGTCGATGAACTGCGTCAGTATGCCGACCAACCACGATTGGAAAGCCGCAACAGTGATGAAGGTATCAGCAGCGCACGGCATGACAGCGCCGCGCTGGTCGCCCTGCAGGAGGGTTCCTATACCCTGCCGCCAGTCGTGGTCAACTGGTGGAATACCGAGCAGGACCGACTGGAGACTGCCACACTGGATGCGGTCACCCTGAACGTCAGTCGTAGTGGCGACTTTTCACCCACTGCCAGTCCGGTCAACTTTCCCACGGCCGAGTCCGCCCTGCTCTGGCCCTGGCAGTTGGCAACCGCACTACTGATACTGGCATTGGCGGCCAGTCTGTATTTTCTGCGTCAGGCCCGCCAGGCGCTGGCCGACTTCAGCCTACCGGAAGCCGAAGAAGACCTGGGTAACCAGGATCAGGGCAACCCCCTGGCGGACCTGCAGGCGGCCTGCCGGATCAACCAGCCGGCGGATGCCCGCAAGGCGCTGGAAGCCTGGGCGCGCCAGCAGCATGGCGAGGGGCTGATTGGCCTGGCACATAATTACCTGGAGTTGGAAGAGGCTCTCGACGAACTCAATGCCTGCCTGTTCGGCCGTGCTCACCATCCCTGGCGCGGCAAGCCGCTGTGGCGTGCCGTGCGTATGGTCATCCAGAGCCGCCGCCGGGAAGCGGAGGAAGAACAGGCCGCCAAACCCGAAGGGCTGTACCCCGAAGTCTGAACCCCCATCGCAAGTGCAGGTGCTGCCGGGACTCCCGCCCCCAGCAAATGCTACCTCATGATCATTGCCAGCCTGCGCCTGCCCCTTGTGTCGAGCTCGAACCCGCCACTCCATAGGCGGTGACTTTCCGGGAGACCCACCCACCGAACAAACAAAAAGGCCGCACGGTTACCCGGGCGGCCTTTCGTCCTGCTTGCACAGATCAGTTGCGCATCTTGTCCGGACGGAGCAGGAAGCGCGCCAGGGCCGGCAACAGCCACAGGGCACCGAACATATTCCACAGGAACATGAAGGTCAGCAGAATGCCCATGTCAGCCTGGAACTTGATCGCGGAGAAGATCCAGGTCGCCACACCGATGGCCAGGGTGAAACCGGTGAAGGTCACCGCCTTGCCCGTGGTTTTCAGGGTTTCGTAATAGGCTTCCTGCAGCGGCATCCCCTGACGCAGATAGGTCTCCAGGCGGCTGTAGATATAGATGCCGTAGTCGACACCGATCCCCACCCCCAGCGCGATCACCGGCAGGGTCGCCACCTTCACTCCAATGCCGAGGAACGCCATCAGCGCGTTGGCAAGGACCGAGGTCAGCGCCAGCGGAATGATGATGCAGAGCACCGCACGGATCGAGCGGAACGTCACCAGACACATCAGGATGACCACCGCATAAACGGTAAGCAGCATTTTCAGCTGGGACTTCTCGATCACGACGTTCGTCGCCGCTTCGATACCCGCATTACCGGCAGCCAGCTTGAAGGTGATGTTCTCGGTGTTGTATTCCTCGGCGAATTCCTCGACCGCAGCGGTAGCCCGGGTGAGCGTGTCAGCCTTGTGGTCGTTGAGGAAGATCATCACCGGTGCCAGTGAGCAGCTGGCATTGAACATGCCTTCAGGGGCGCGGCTGATCGCGGTGTTCAGGTTGTCCTGGTTACGCGACAGCGCCTGCCACTTCAGGCTGCCCTCGTTGTTACCCATGATCACCTGCTTGGCCACGGTCACCAACGATACCGCCGATTGTACACCGGCCAGGTTGCTCATGCGCCATTCCAGCTGGTCGATGGCTTCCATGGTTTCATAGGCCGAACACATCTCCGGCGGCGTACTGACCATGACCACCAGAACGTCGGAACTGGTCGAGTAGTTACGGATGATAAAATCGTTATCCAGGTTGTAGCGCGAATCGGCGCGCAGCTCCGGTGCACCCGGATCAAGATCGCCGATCTCGACGTTTTTACCGTAATAGATGCCGAAGGCAAAGCCGAGAATGGCCAGCACCACGGAAATCGGTGCCACCGCTGGATGGGCGAAGCCGGAAATGGACTGCCACAGCTTCTGCGGACGAGAAACCAGATCCCGGTTGCGCTGCACCGCACCCTTGCCGATACCGATATAGGACATCAGGATTGGCAGCAGCATCAGGTTGGTCAGGATGATCACACCCACCCCAACGGAAGCGGCAATACCCAGCTCGCGGATTACTTCAATCTCGATCAGCAGCAGGGTCACGAAACCCACACCGTCCGATACCAGCGCCACGATGCCCGGAATGTACAGCGAGCGAAAGGCGCGCCGGGCTGCGGTATAGGCATCATCCGCCCCGGCATATTCGATCGCCATGGCATTGATGATCTGCACGCCGTGGGAGATACCGATGGCGAATACGAGGAACGGTACCAGAATCGAATAAGGGTCCAGACCGAAGCCCATGGTACGCAACAGGCCGAGCTGCCAGATTACCGCGATAACCGAGCAGACCAGCGTGGTGAGCGAGCTTTTCAGGCAGCGAGTAAAGATCAGCAGCAGCACGAAGGTAATCAGCAGCGCCGCGCCGAAGAACATCACCACCTTGATGATACCGTCGATCAGGTCGCCGACCTTCTTGGCAAAGCCGATGATGTGGATGCTGATATTCGGGTTCTCGTTCTGGAACTCGCTGCGGATCTTCTCTTCCAGCAGGCGGGAGAACTCACCGTAATCCAGGCGGATCTGCTCCGACTGGTTTTCCGGGTTGGGATAGGATTCCTGCAGCGGCACATCGATGATGGTGGACTTGAAGTTATTCGCCACCAACCGACCGATTTCACCCGACTTGAGAATATTGACACGCAGCTCTTCCAGATCTTCTGCTGTCAGGTAAGCGGGCTTGCTGGCAACCGGACCACCGTCGAAACCGTATTCGGTCACTTCGGTCCAGCGCACGTTCGGTGTCCATAGCGACCGCAGATTGGCACGGTCCACGCCAGGCAGGAAGAACACCTCATCGTTGATGCGCTTGAGGGTCTCCATGTATTCGGTAGAGAAGATGTCGCCATCTTCAATGGCAACCGCAATCCGGATGGAGTTGCCGAGATTGCCCATATCGTCCTGATGCTCGATCATGTTGACGATATAGGGGTGTTCGAGGGGGATCATCTTCTCGAAGCTGGTGACCGGGCGGACCTGGGTCGCCTGAAAACCGAAAAAGATGGTCAGTGCCGCAAAGATCAGCAGCATGATCAGTCGGTTATTGAAGATGACACGCTCCACAAGTGGAGCGGTCTCCTGATGGTGTTTCGACATCCAGATTCTCCTGGCTTTAATTCTTCTTTGCACGAACGTCATCGTTCGCGGCGGTTTATTCTTCTTCTGCCGTCGGTACGGGCAGGGTCAGTGCAGTACCGCCAGCCGCCGACATGCCTTTCCCATCCGCCTTCACAGCGCCTCGCTGCCCTACCAGCACGATACTGCCGTCCTGCAGGCCAAACGCATTCGCCAGCGCCACCCGATCCGGGCGCACAGTCACCTGGAAACTGCGTCCATGATCATCGCTGACAACAACCACGCCACCAGTACCGACCACGATCAAACGACCATCAGCCGCAAGCTGCCCTCCCGACAGGGTCGCCTCCAACTCGCCGTTATTGGGCGTCAGCAGCTCGACCTGCTCCCAGCTTTCACCGAAATCAGTGGAACGGAACATGTTGCCGCGCAAACCCCACGCCAGCACCACACCGGGTTCGCCAGTACCGGCAACGCCAAACCAGGAACCGTCATAGGGCATGTCCGTCAGGGTTTCCCAGGTATCGCCGAAGTCGGCCGAACGGTACATCGTGCCCATTTCGCCGACCAGGAACAGTCCGGTGTCCTTGACGACCGTCAGGGCGTTGTAATGGAAACCATCTGGGTTATCGATATCGAAGGACACATCTTCCCAGGTCTGACCGCCATCCTCAGTACGCAGGAAAAGGCCATAGGCGCCCACGGCGAAGCCGGTCCGGGTATCACGGAACCAGACGTCCATCAGTGGTTTTTCCAGGAAGCCGAAACCTTCATCGTCCGGCGCATCGATTTCCGGATCACGGTATTGCACCGCCCAGCTTTCACCACCGTCAGAGGAATGCAGAATCAGCGAGTCGTGGCCCACCGCCCAGCCGTTGCGCTCATCGACGAAATCCACGGCAGTAAGCAGTTGGCGCGTCGGAGCCGGCGCCTGTAACCAGTTGCCACCCTGATCATCGGAATAGACTATATGGCCGCGTGAACCGACCGCCACCAGACGCTGGCCGGCCTGCTCGATGTCAAGCAGCAGAGATTTGCTCGCTTTCAGCGAAATAATTGCTGGTTTGAGATCGTCGCTGGCAACATCCTGTGCCATGGCCAGCGAGGCGGGCCCCATTAGTGCACCGGACAACCCCAGCGTCATGATGATTCTGCGAGATGAAACGCGCCAGGAATTTGGCTCGTGCATAGTCCTTCCCCTTTGTTCTTATAGACTCTCTGCCGATTGGCATGTCTGCCGAATACTATCGAGCTTTGACAAGGTCCGCCAACCGGGCTTGGTTATCTTTTGTTAATCATGTCGATGATAATGACTCGGCGCCGATCCCTTCCGATCGTCGCCAAAGTCGCCATATTCACTGCAAACTCATTCAATGTTGCAGAAAGGATTCCTTCTTGTTGCGGATTTTCTCGGGATTGATAAGGAAGCGGGCCAGCGCTGGCAACAGCAGCATCGCGCCGAACATGTTGACGATGAACATGAAGGTCAGCATCAGTCCCATATCAGCCTGGAACTTGATCGCGGAGAAGATCCAGGTCGCCACGCCGATGGCCAGACACAGGCCGGTGAACAATACCGCTTTCCCGGTGGAGCGCAGGGTCTGGTAATAGGCTTCCTGCAACGGCATGCCAGCGCGCAGGAAACTTTCCAGACGACTGTATATATAGATACCGTAGTCCACCCCGATACCCACCCCCAGCGCGATCACCGGTAAGGTCGCGACCTTCATGCCGATTCCCAGGAAGGCCATCAGCGCGTTACCCAGTACGGATGTCAGGATCAGTGGCAGAACAATACAGATGGTCGCCGGGAACGAGCGGAAGGTGAACAGGCACATGGCCCCAACCCAGATGTATACCAATACCAGGATGGTCAGCTCGGACGTCGCGATGATTTCGTTGGTCGCCGCTTCGATACCGGCATTGCCTGCCGCCAGCTTGAATTTCAGCGTGTCGGTATCGTATTCCTCGGCGAAGGCCTTGACCTCGTCGGTCGCCCGCTCAAGGGTCTCGGCCTTGTGATCGTTGAGATAGATCAGCACCGGTGCCAGCGAACAGGCACTGTTGAACATGCCCTCCGGGGCCCGGCTGATCGCGGTATTGAGGTTATCCTGGTTGCGTGACAGCCCCTGCCACTTCAGATTGCCCTCGTTATTGCCCATGATCACCTGCTTGGCCACCGTCACCAGCGATACCGTCGACTGCACGCCAGGCACATTGTTCATGCGCCATTCCAGCTGATCGATTGCCTCCATGGTCTTGTAGGCTGAGCACATCTCCAATGGGGTTTCCACCATCACCACCAGGATGTCGGAACTGGTGGAATAGTTGCTGATGATGAAGTCGTTATCGAGGTTGTAGCGCGAATCGGCATGCAATTCCGGCGCCCCTGGATCCAGATCGCCAATCTGCAGATTAGCCTTCTGATAGAGGAAGCTGCCGACCCCGGCGACCAGACCCAGAATCACGATCACCGGCGCCAGACGCGGATGCGCGACATTGGACAGAGCACGCCAGAACGGATGCTCGCGCACGGCATCACGCTTGCTGCGCTCGATTGCCCGTTTGCTGATCCCCATATAGGAAATCGCCACCGGCAGCATGATCAGGTTGGTGAACACGATCACCGCCACACCCAGCGATGCGCCGATGGCCAGCTCATGAATCACGCCGATGTCCAGGATCAGCAGCGCGATGAACCCCACGGCGTCGGCCAGGATGGCGATCATGCCAGGCAGGAACAGTTGGCGGAAGGTGCGCCGGGCAGCCATCAGAGCGCTGTCAGCGCCACCGGATTGCAAGGCGATACCGTTGATCTTCTGGACGCCATGGGAGATACCGATGGCAAAGATCAGAAACGGCACCAGCATCGAATAGGGGTCCAGTCCGAAACCGACCAGGTGGATCAGGCCGAGCTGCCAGACCACCGCTATCAGCGTCGTGACCAATACCGAGATGGTGCTGCGGATACACCAGGTGAACCAGTACAGCAGGCAGAAGGTAATGCCGACCGCGACGGCAAAGAACAACATCACCGCCGTCAGGCCCTCAATCAGATCACCGACCTTCTTGGCGAAGCCGACGATATGGATCTGGATGTTCGGGTTCTCATCCTGGAACTCATTACGGATCTTCTGCTCCAGCATGTCGGAGAACTGACCGTAATCCAGACGCATGAGCTCGGACTGATTTTCCGGGTTGGGATAGTATTCCTGCAGCGGCACTTCGATGATGCTGGATTTGAAGTTATTCGCCACCAGACGACCGATTTCCCCGGACTTGAGCACATTGATGCGCAGCTCGTCGAGGTCGTCCTCGGTTTCATAAGAAGGTCGGCTGGCCACCGGGCCGCCATCAAAGCCGTATTCGGTCACCTCGGTCCAGCGTACGTTCGGCGTCCACAAGGAGCGCAGCCCCGCCCGGTTCACACCCGGCAGAAAGAACACCTCGTCATTGATGCGCTTGAGCGTTTCCATGTATTCGCTGGAGAAGATATCCCCTTCCTTGATGGATACCGCGATACGGATGGAATTGCCCAGGCTCGCCAGATCATCCTGATGCTCGAGCATATTGACGATGTAGGGGTGTTCGAGCGGAATCATCTTCTCGAAGCTGGTATCGGGCCTGACCTTGGTGGCCTGATAGCCGAGAAACAGGGTCACCAGCGCAAACAGCACCACAACCGTCAACCGGTGATTGAAAACCAGACGCTCCATGAAGGTAGCTTCTTCCTGATCATTCTGGGACATCCAGACTCTCCTGGCTGTAATTATTATTGTCAGACTGCGGATAAGAGCACTGAAAAGCCTGCCTGGTGATCACGACTCGGGAGGAGGACGTGCTGGCAGGACCATGCGCGGTGCGCATGCAACCCAAGGATGCAGAATGAACAAGCACAAGAAAGGAGAGCGGCTCCATTGGAGCGATACGGATCACTGTCGTGGGACAGCGCGGCGCAAACCTGTTCCTTCAGGAAATTACGCATGGAGACCCCTTGTTGTTATTGGTCACCCTGAGTGATCGGGTGACTTATCTTAGAGCGAATCGGGTAGCCCACCAATGCCTCATCGGTAATCTTTTGTAATCCATTTACCGACCAGAACAAAACCGCATTCTGTATCAATGAAAGCGTTGATGCAAGAACGCGTCGGACAGCCTGATCGGCTCTCCGACGCTTCATCCACGTCAGGCCAGGGACTTGCTGACCACCTCGTAGACATCCGGCGACAGGTCATCGCTCGCCAGGATGCGCGCCAGCTCAGCCTTCATCAGCAACTGGCGGGGCTCATCGAATTTGCGCCAGCGGGTCAGCGGCGTCAGCATCCGCGAGGCGATCTGCGGGTTGAGCCGGTTCAGCTCGATGATCTGGTCCGCAACGAAACGGTAACCAGCGCCATCGGCACGATGGAAGTTGGCCAGGTTCTGATTGGCAAAGGCACCGATCAATGCCCGTACCTTGTTCGGGTTACGCAAGGTGAAGGCTGGGTGCTTCATCAACCCCTGCACCCGCTCCAGGCCACCGGGCAGCGGGCTGGCGGCCTGGATGCTGAACCACTGGTCCATGACCAGCGGATAGGCATTCCAGCGCTGGGCGAACTCTTCCAGGGCGGCGTGCTTCTGTTGCTCGTGGGGCGAATTGACCAAGGCCACCAATGCCGCCTGACGGTCGGTCATGTTGCCGGCCTCGACAAATTGCTGCACGCATACCGACAACGCTTCGGAAGACTCGGTCAGCATCAGATAGCCAAGCAGCGTATTGCGCAGACTGCGGCGCGCCATGGATTCGGCATCGGCGCGGTAAGCGCCGGCGCCATCGCCCAGCTGCCGGAATCGCGACCACATGGTCTCGACCAAGGCGGTTGCCAGCTCCCGGCGCACCCAGTCACGGACATGGTGGATGGCCTCGACATCAGCCTCCTCGGCCAGCTCCACCAGGTAGGCTTCAGACGGCAGGCGCAGGATTTCGGCCACCATCGCCGGGTCGAGGCTGTCATCCTTCAGTACCGCGCGATGCACTTCGAGCAACCGCTGGTCCAGTAACAAGGGCCGTCCGGCCTGGTGAATCCCGATCAGCCCCTGCAGCACATCCACTGCCAGCGACTGCGCCGCCTCCCAGCGATTGAAGCCATCCGGGTCATGCATCGCAAGAAACACCCGATCATCCCGGGAATAGGGATAAACCAGCTTGACTGGCGCCGAGAAGCCGCGCAACAGCGACGGCAGCGGCTCTTCGCGGACGTTCTCGAAGACGAACAGCTGCTCGGCCTCGGTCACGGCCAACACGGTTTCCGTACCACGAGCCTGCGTTTCACCGGCCAGCTGCAGCGGCATTTCGCGCCCCTCGCCGTCCAGCAATGCCAGGCGCAGCGGAATCACGAAGGGTAGTTTCTCGGTCTGACCCGGGGTTGCCGGGCAGCTCTGCCGGCACAGCAACTGGAAGGTCGAGCTCGCCGCATCATAGCGACCGTCGACCTGGAGTACCGGGGTACCCGCCTGACTGTACCAGCGCTTGAATTGAGTGAAATCCGCCTCGTTGGCATCTTCCAAGGCAGTAATGAAATCGTCACAGGTCACTGCCTGACCATCATGGCGCTCGAAGTACAGATCAGTACCTTTGCGGAAACCCTCGGCACCCAGCAGCGTGTGCAGCATGCGCACCACTTCCGCGCCCTTCTCATAGATCGTCAGGGTATAGAAGTTGGATATTTCCATATAAGAGTCGGGGCGCACCGGATGCGCCATGGGCCCGGCGTCCTCGGCGAACTGGTTGGCCCGCAGGAAGGTGACATCCTCGATGCGCTTGACCGTGCGCGAGTTCATGTCAGCGCTGAATTCGGCATCACGAAAAACCGTGAAACCCTCCTTCAGCGACAGCTGGAACCAGTCGCGACAGGTAACCCGGTTGCCGGACCAGTTGTGGAAATATTCATGGGCAACCACCGCCTCGACCCGCTGGAACGCCATATCGGTGGCGGTATCGGGGTGGGCCAGCACGCAACTGGAGTTGAAGATGTTCAACCCCTTGTTTTCCATCGCGCCCATATTGAAGTCGTTGACCGCAACGATCATGAAGATATCCAGATCATACTCGCGCCCATAGACTTCTTCGTCCCAGCGCATGGAGCGCTTGAGGCTATCCATGGCGTGGCCGCACTGCTCGCGGTTCTCCGGTTCAACATAGATACGCAGCTCGACTTCCCGGCCGCTCATCGTAGTGAAGCTGTCATCGATACGGTACAGATCGCCGGCGACCAGGGCGAACAGATAGGCTGGCTTGGGGAACGGATCTTCCCATGTCGCCCAGTGCCGACCACCTTCGTGCTCACCACTGGCGATCAGGTTGCCGTTGGACAGCAGCACCGGATAGCTCCCACGCTCAGCCATCACCGTGGTAGTGAACCGGCTCATCACATCCGGGCGGTCCAGGTAATAGGTGATCTTGCGAAACCCCTCGGCTTCACACTGGGTACAGAACATGCCCCCGGACTTGTACAGACCTTCCAGCGCGGTATTGTTCTGCGGCTCAATACGGGTAGTGATCGCCAGCTCGAACTCGCGCGCCTGCGGCTGCAGCGTCAGACTGGAATCGTCCACCTGCCAGGCATCGGCCGTCAGCGCCTGTTCGTCCAGCGCCACGCTCTGCAACACCAGGTCCTGGCCGTGCAGCACCAATGGCGGCAGCGCTCCACCCTCCCCCGCGGCATTGGCACGCATGGCCAGGCGGCTGTGCACCAGGGCATGGTCCTCGAACAGTTCGAAGGTCAGGTGGGTTTCATCGATCAGATAATCGGGCTGTCTGTAGTCCGTGAGGTGAATGGTCGTGGGTTGTTCGGTACGCATGGAAGACTCCTCAGGACACACTGAAAGCCATAGAGTAGGCAGTGTATTTGCGAATATTGATGACCGCGGTATCCAGCAACAGATATTGACCCTTGATGCCAAGCAAGGTGCCTTCCAATACCGGCTCCTTGTCCAGGTTGGCCGATTGCGGCTTGGCACTGTACTCCAGCACCGGATAGCGGATGTCCTGCACCTGGGCATCAGGCAACGGCTGGATGGCCTGCAGACCGAAGCGGGCCTGCAACGCCTCAACCCCCTCACGGGCGCCCGCCAGCAAGCGATCACGTTCGGCGATCAGATCAAGCGGTTCCGGCTCGCCGCGCAGCAGCGCCCGCCAGTTGGTCTTGTCGGCCACCTGCTCGCGCAACAGGTCTTCCACCAGCCCGGATTGCTGCCGGGTCGCCACTCGCAGGATCGGCAATGCCTGGCTGGCGCCCTGATCAATCCAGCGGGTCGGGATCTGGGTGGCGCGGGTAATGCCGACCTTCAACCCCGAGGAGTTGGCCAGATAGACGATATGGTCGGTCATGCAGAACTGCTCACCCCAGGCCGGCTCGCGGCAGGTGTTCAACTCGTAGTGGCAGCGTTCCGGGCTCATGATGCAGACGTCACAGCGTGCCAGCTTGGTCATGCAGGGGTAACAGTAGCCCTGGCTGTAGCTTTTCTTGGTTCGCCGGCCGCAGTGCATGCAATGGATTTCACCCAGTGCCTGCAACCGTATCGTGCGGCCGAGCAGCTGATTCAATGGTACCTGTTGCTCGCCCAGGGGCAGGCTGTAATCGACGGGTTCACCCAGAGCCCCAAGCAGCTTGCGGATGCTGCCCTCACCACTGACGAACGACATCAGTGCAGGGTGCCCTTGGCGGGGGTAAACAGGGATTCGTCAAGATTGGACGGCGCCTTCGCCTGGTTCTTGCAGGTCTGGCCGATATAACCGGTGCGCTCTTCTTCCGGCAGATTGTCCATTTCCCAGGCAATGATCGCCTGCAGGCACAATTCCTTCTGCTCCTGGGTCAGCTTGCGGCCGTCGGACCACTTGCCCAATTCGATGGCCTGCTTGAGGCTCTCGTACACCTCGGGAGAGATATTGCGCAACATGTCGATAAAGGTATTCATGGGTTCTCCGGAGCATGGTTCATTAGCCGGGCATTGTACCTTGTCAGCGCATGCGCTGCAGGCCGCCGGCGATCGCGCCGCACAGGGAGCCGATGACCAGCCCGCCGACATGGGCCGCATTGGCAATGGCGCCGAAACCGAGCATCGTCACCACACCGGACAGGCACAGCACCAGCCAGCCGAGCATCATCACCACCACGCCCCGGGGCAGATCGAAATGCACGTTTGGCGCCAGCGTCTGATACAGCCAGCAATAGCCCAGCAGGCCGTAGAGTACCCCCGACAAGCCGCCAAAGAGCGCCGGCCCGCCGAACAACCATTGCGCGGTATTGGAGATCACTGCGAATAACAGCGTCAGGCCGAGCAGCCACCAGCCGCCGGAGCGCAATTCGATACGCCGGCCCAGCTCCCAGTACCAAAGGGCATTGAACGCCAGGTGCAGCCAGCCAAAATGCAGGAACATCGGTGCCACCAGCCGCCACCATTGATCCATATCCGGTGCCGCAGCGATGTAGCCGGCAGGCGTAACCGGCGTAAAGGTGAACAGGACAACGGTCTGGATGTTACTCCCCAGCCCGGTGATCAGCGCCACCACCGCAGTGACCAGAAGCACCAGCAGAGTGACCGGGATCAGCCGCGCCATCCGCTGCCAGGCCAGCCGCGGCGGTCGGCGTGGCGCGGCGGGTGTCGAATCGGCGACCGGCTCCGGCACGCCCTGGGTATACAGCCCGCGAACAATGGCCGCATCCGCCTCGTTGCGGGTCCAGATCACCTGCTGGCCCCGCTCTTCAGTGATCCGGTGCGCCACCCCCCGCGCCCGGAGAAAATGGGTCAGGCTGCTCAGGTCCTCATCCAGCCGGCACTGCAAGGCACGATACATGCTCATCTCACATCCACCCAGACGAAATGGTCACGCAGCAGCTCCGTCTCGCCGCTCCAACGGTAAGCGGCCAGCTTGCCGAACTTGACCGCGCTGTAGTCCAGGCACGCCAGGTTCGCCCGGATGGCACGCGGTTCGCCCTCCTGCCAGTAGTGGCCGACGAACAGCGGCGGTTCATCAGCACCGTAGATCAGCAGCTCCGCCTTCTGCCGGTCGGTCAGCGGGCGGATGGCGATATGCTCGGGCAGGCCGTCGGGCTGGAACACGATATCACCGTAGGTCTGCGGCGCTTCTTCCCAGAACTTGGTGCGGAACATGGCCCGGGTGACGCCATCGCGTCCGGTCATGGTCAGGCCATGGGGCAGCGGCATGCCGGTACCACGCAGCAGGCGATCGAATACCTGATCGGCAAAGCCATCGCGTTCAACCGATGCCTGCACGAACTCGATATCCGGACAGGCGTCGGGATATTGCGCGGTGAATGATCTGATCAGTTCGTCATCCCAACAGGCATGCACCAGGCGGAACTGGCCCATATCCAGGTACAGCGGCAGGGTCCAGAACCAGTCGATGAAGTCATCCCATTCAGCCTGCCGGTTGGCAAACTGGTCCAGCGTGGCCTGGATCTGGCGGCGGTTGCGGTCGGTATGCTCGCGCACATATCGCCGACCGCTACCGGCTGATGCCGGCGTCACCCAACCCAGGGCATTGAATTCGTGGTTACCCATGATGCAACGGGCCGCGCCCGCTTCCACCATGTCGCGCACCAGATGCAGCGCTTCGCGGATACGCGGCCCCCGGTCGATGATGTCACCGAGAAACAGTGCCTGGCGCTGCGGGTGTCGCCAGATACCACTGACTCGCGCATAGCCCATCTGTTCCAGCAGCGCTTCCAATGTGTGCGCGCAACCATGCACATCGCCAATGATGTCGTAGCCCTGCCTATGCTCTACCGCCATGCTCATCGCTCCGTCAGGCGGCTGCTCCAGCCCAATTTGCTGCGACAGATGGAATAGAAGTTGTGATCCAGTGGGTGAATCAATCGCAGCTTCTGCGGCTTCTTGCGGATAATCAGGGTGTCACCCGGCGCGCAAGCAATATGCACCTGCCCATCGCAACTGACCTGGGGATAGATGCCATTCTGCTTGGAAATCCGCACCCGCAGTTCGCTGTTGCCGTCAACGACGATGGGGCGGCTGGACAGGGTATGCGGAAACATCGGCACCAACACCACGGCATCCAGCTTGGGATGCATGATCGGCCCGCCGGCAGAGAGTGAGTAGGCGGTGGAGCCCGTGGGCGTGGCCACGATCAGTCCGTCGGACTTCTGACTGTAGACGAACTGGCCATCCACATGCAGTTCGAACTCAATCATCCGCGCCGACTTGCCCGGGTGCAGCACCACGTCATTGAGCGCTTCGCTGCTGCCCAGGTGTTCGTCATCCCGGCAGACGAAAGCATCAAGCAGAAATCGTGATTCGACCAGATACTTGCCAGTCAGCACATCGCCGACCCGCTCCTCCAGTTCGTCTGGAGAGATGTCGGTAAGAAAGCCCAGCCCGCCACGGTTGACCCCCAACACCGGCACATCAAAGCGGCACAGTGCCCGCGCCGCACCCAGCAGGCTGCCATCACCGCCGACGACGATTACCAGGTCACAGATCTCGCCCATCATCATCCGGGTGCAGACCTGCAGCTGATGCCCCGGCAGCAGATCCGCCACGGCATCTTCGAGAATGACGGTATGTCCTTTATCCAGCAGGAAACGCTTGAGGCGTCGCACGGTATCCACGACCTGACCGCTGCCCAGACGTCCGATCAATCCGATATTGCGGAAATGCTCCATACACCACTCGCTATGTTTGGCTGAGAAATTCCGCACCAGGGTTTCAAGAAGCTCTGAATGCTTCTGTGCCGGCTTCTTGAAGCACGGAGAATGGCTCAATTATCCGCAGCCAGCAGGATTCTGGCAAATACAGAGCCTTTGAATAACGTAGCGAGCAAGGTCAGGCCGAGCGCAGTAGCTGGCGCTTCCTCGGTTTACTGAGTATCGGCCGCTGTCCGATTCTGCAATCGGCTCACTTCACGACGCAACGCGGCATTGGCCTTCTGTTGTTCAGCCAGCTCGTGTTTGATGTCCAGCAGCTCGCCCTGGGCGACCGACAATTGTTCGGCGTGCTGGATACGCTGGTTTTCCAACTGCTGACGATGAACCTGCTCCTGCACGCTGAGACGACTGCTCAGCTCGGTAATCTGGCGAAGGTACTCAGCCGCCTCGCCTGCGTGGGCCTGTTTAAGCGCTGCCAGCTCAGCAGCCAGGTCCCCGTCGGGTGCAGTAGCATGATCCGCGACCGGCACCGGAGTGCCGCCGTACCAGGTATCCTCGGCGGCGACCTGCAGATTATCCGTGGCCAGCACCGCCCGAGCCTCTTCGTCCTCGCCGAGAATGCCCAGGGCATTACGGGTTACCGCCTGCTTGATCAGGCTGAGATCGGCCTTGCCGCTGCGTTGACGCGGCTTCCACATGCCGGCACGGTATGCGTTGGTGCTGCAGAAGCCGAGACAGGCCAGCCGAATGGGGCCACCGCCCATATCCGGCCCTCGCCCAGCCTTCTCCGCCAGGTGCCGCAGCGGCATGTTCCACAGTCGGTTGACCTGGCCATCCAAGTCGAAGTCGAGGGTAAAAAACACGGCTGCGCGGACATGCAAGCGATGGTTGATCTGCAAAAACACCGCCTCGACGGTCTCATCGGCACACTCAGGTGCAGCGACCAGCCCATCGAGCAGTGCTTCAAACTCAGGAAACAGCATTTCCCGCGAGATGCCATGTTCAGAAAAAAACATTACCGCTTCAGTCAGCAACGGCTTCTGTATTCTGCCCACATCACTTGCGTTCATCGGTCTGTCCCTTTGGGGTTATTTTCAACTCCCAACTTTGCCTTTTTTTCGGGACGATTGCATCCGTCCCGAACCACTCGGGGAAACGTTGATTTCCGGCTTGTGACGAACTTGGCAGTTACAGCTCCGCCGCCAGACGCGATCCCTGGTCGATGGCGCGCTTGGCATCCAGTTCACTGGCCACGTCCGCCCCGCCGATCAGGTGTACCGACTTGCCGCTGGCCTCCAGCCCGGCCTGCAATTCACGCAGCGGCTCCTGGCCGGCGCAGAGAATGATGGTATCGACTGGCAGCACGCTGGTTTCATCACCCCGGCGGATATGCAAGCCCTGATCATCAATCTGCAGATATTCAACGCCATTGAGCATGGTCACCTGCTTGCTGGCCAACCCGGCACGGTGGATCCAGCCGGTGGTCTTACCCAGCCCGGCGCCGACCTTGCTGGCCTTGCGCTGCAGCAAGTACACCTCACGGGCCGGCGGATGCGGCTGCGGCTGGACGCCGGCGATACCGCCGCGAGCCTGAAGTTCAGGATCGATGCCCCATTCCTTCCAGAACAGCCCGGTATTGGTACTGACGCTCTCGCCAGCGTGGCAGATGAACTCGGATACGTCGAAACCGATACCTCCAGCACCGATCACCGCTACCTTCTGCCCCACCGGTTCGCGTTGCAGGATGGCGTCCAGATAGCTGATGACCTTGGGATGATCGACACCGGGGATAGCCGGAGTGCGCGGCACGATACCGGTAGCCAGGATCACCTCGTCGAAATCCGCCAGATCAGCTGCCTCAACCCGGGTATTGAGCTTCAGCTGCACGCCGGTGATCTCGATACGCTTGGCAAAATAGCGCAGGGTTTCGTAGAACTCTTCCTTGCCCGGGATCAGCTTGGCGACGTTGAACTGCCCGCCGATTTCCGCCGCTGCGTCGAACAGCGTCACCGCGTGACCACGCTCAGCCGCCACGGTGGCCGCAGCCAGACCTGCCGGGCCGGCACCGACCACAGCAATCCGCTTGCCGGTGTGCACCGGGATGTAATTCAGCTCGGTCTCGTAGCAGGCGCGCGGATTGACCAGACAGCTGGTCAGGCGACCGCTGAAGGTGTGATCCAGGCAAGCCTGATTGCAGCCGATGCAGGTATTGATTTCGTCAGCGCGGCCAGCCGCCGCCTTGCTGATGAACTCCGGATCAGCCAGGAACGGCCGGGCCATGGACACCATATCGGCATCACCCTCAGCCAGCACCTGCTCGGCTACTTCCGGCGTATTGATGCGGTTGGTGGTGATCAGCGGAATGGACACCTCACCCTTGAGCCGTGCGGTGACCTTGGTGAAGGCCGCGCGCGGCACCTTGGTGGCAATGGTTGGGATACGCGCCTCGTGCCAGCCGATACCGGTATTGATGATGGTCGCACCGGCCTTCTCGATTTCCTTCGCCAGCAACACCACCTCATCCCAGCTGCTGCCGTCCTCGACCAGATCCAGCATCGACAGCCGGTAGATGATGATGAATTCGGGACCAACCGCTTCCCTCACCCGGCGGACGATTTCCAGCGGCAGTCGCATGCGGTTCTCGTAGCTGCCACCCCAGCGGTCGGTACGCTGATTGACCCGCTCCACCAGGAACTGGTTGATGAAGTAGCCTTCCGAGCCCATGATCTCCACGCCATCATAACCGGCAACCTGCGCCAGCGCGGCGCAGTTGACGAAATCGCTGATCTGCTTCTCGATGCCCGCCTCATCCAGCTCCTGCGGGGTAAAGGGGTTGATCGGAGAACGCACCGCACTGGCCGAGACCTGCTCCGGGGTAAAGGCGTAACGCCCGGCGTGCAGAATCTGCAAGCAGATCTTGCCGCCCGCCTCATGTACCGCCTGGGTCACCACCTTGTGCTGCTCGGCTTCCTGGGGCGTGGTCAGCTTGGCTGCGCCCTTGCCGACACTGCCTTCGGTGTTGGGGCCGAAGCCGCCGGTGACGATCAACCCAACACCGCCGCGGGCTCGCTCGGCGAAGAAGGCCGCCATGCGCTCGAAGCCCTGGGGGCGCTCTTCCAGTCCAGTGTGCATGGAGCCCATCAGTACCCGGTTGCGCAAGGTAGTAAAGCCCAGGTCCAGCGGGGCCAGCATATGGGGATAAAGAGTCTGTGCGGTCATGCTCGTGCTCCAAAGATCATCATCAGGCTGCCGGTTCGTCGTCCGGCTTTGGTATGGCGCTGACAATAGGCCGGGTGTCGCTAGCGCTCAATCACCTCAAATGACATTTTCATAACCCTGGGTTACATTCTGCTCTTTCTTGCAAAATGACACAGCCATGAAACTTGGTGATCTCTCGGTCGGATATCTGTACAGCCTGCAGGCTGCCCTGCGCAGTCTCGGGCATGATCCCGAACCACTGCTGCAACGCTACCGCATCGGCCCAGCGCAGCTGGCTCAGGCTGGCGTGCGGATCAGCATTCCCCGGTTCATGCGCCTGGGGCATGCCGCCATCGCTCTCAGCGGCCGGGCCGATTTCGGCCTGCTGATGGGCTTGCACAGTCAACCCAGCCACCTCGGCCTGCCGGGGGTTACCGCCCAATGCGCACCGACGCTGGGCCAGGCATTCGATATCCTGGTTCGTTTCGAGCGACTGGTCAGCCAGAACTACCGAGGGCATTCAAGCTTCCAGCCGCCGGCCACGCGCTTTTATTCGATCAGTCCCTATAACGCCTTCAACCTGTTCGTGGTGGACTCGGCGCTGGCCTCACGTCTGCAACTGGCGCGGCAACTGACCGCCGGCGCCGCCCGGCTGCGCGAAGTGCATATAGAGTTTCCCGCCCCGGACTACGCCGAGCGGTACGAGGCGCTGTTCGGCTGCCCGGTGCTGTTCGAACAGCATCACAACCAGTTGCTGTGGGAGCCGGCCAGCCTGGAACTGCAGCCGGTGCAACATGCAGCGACGACCCATGAACAGTTACTGACACTATGCGATCAGCAGCTGCGGGAGCTGACGCGGCACCGCCGCTTGCGGGAACGAGTAGAAGAAATAGTATCGCCGCAGCTGCACAGTCGCCTGCCCACCCTGGATGAAGTGGCTGGGCTGCTTGGGCTGCCCGGCTGGACATTACGCCGCCGGCTACGGATCGAGGACAATACGCGGTTTCAGGACATCATCGATGACATCAGACGGGATCTGGCGCTCAGCTATATCCGTGATACGGAAACAGCACTGGGAGAAGTGTCATTCCTGTTGGGGTTTTCATCACCCGCGGCATTCCAGCGGGCGTTCAAGCGTTGGACCGGTGTGGCCCCGGGGCAGTATCGCCGGCAAAGCCGGGATGTGGTGATCAGGCAGAGTAATTAAGCCGGGCCTGGGTTGAGTAGTACTGGGTCTTGAGCGGGTTTTGTGGGAGCGGGGCTTTCCCGCGAAGGGGATGCCGCTTGGTGAAATGCTTGCAGGCTGATAGCAAGCCTTCGCGGCCAGGGCCGCTCCCACAGTTTGCGCTCAGGCTGCCTACATTTCCTCGGCGTCTTCCACGTCGTGGTCCCAATCCTGCGCACGTTGTTCCAGCAGTTCTTCTTCGTATTCGTTCATCTTGTTATTCCTCCGTTTCCCTGTTGCAGGGGGTGAAATCACATAATCACCTTATGGCTCCTGCATTACAGTCAGATGAACGCTGCCGGAAAAAGTTCAGAGTACGGCGCAACTCACCAGCACCGCGGTTTCCACCAGCTCGACCAGAGCACCGGCGGTATCGCCGGTGGTGCCACCAAGACGTTCACACAGATAATGACGCACCACCAGCAATACCAGCAGCGCCACTGCCAGCGCCAGCAGTCCCGGCCAGCCGAACAGCAGCATCGCCAGGGCGTGTACACCGAGCATCAGCGGCAGGCTCTGGCGCGGCATATGCCGCGCCAGCACGTCACCCAGCCCACCCGCCCGCGCATAGGGCGTGCTGAACAGCAGCAATGGCAATATCCAGCGCCCCAACCAGGGCGCCAGCAACAGCACGCCCCAGTGACCGGCTTCCAGTAGCGCCACCAGCGCGGTGAGCTTGAGCAACAATACCAGCACCAGGCTGATCACGCCGATGGGGCCGCAGGTCGGGTCTTTCATGATGGCCAGGGTGCGCTCGCGATCACCATAGCCGCCGACCCAGGCGTCGGCCGTATCGGCCAGGCCATCCAGGTGCAGCCCGCCGCTGAGCCAGACCCAAAGGGTCAGCAGCAGCGCCGCCTGCAGCCCCGTCGACACACCGTTCAACAGCCCGTGGCCCAGCAGCAGCACCGCCCCGATCAGCAGTCCCACCCATGGATACCAGAGCAGCGAGCGACCGCTTTCCTCAGCCGTGGGCATGCGCGGCAAGCGAACCGGTAGCCGGGTCAGGAACTGCAGCGCAATCAGCAAGGGCATTCGTGCAGTTCCCCGGCTTCTCTGACCTGCAGGCGTAACCGCTGGCCATGTCCGACCTCGACCTGCAACAACCCTTCCCGCGCCAGACCGCGGGCCCTGGCTGCCAGCAGGCGCATCACTCCACCGTGGGTCACCAGCAGCAGATGCTCCCCGGCGCGACGCTGATACAGCTCGCCGATAGCGTTCAATACCCGCTGCTCGAAACTTGCCAGTTGTTCGCCTCCCGGCGGGGTGAACTGATAGGGATCGGTCCAGAAGCGCCCCAGATCGTCGGCATGTTCGACCATCAGCTCACTGGCGTGGCGCCCCTCCCAGTCGCCGAAGTGCAGCTCGCGCAAGTCCTCCAGCAACACCAGCGGCGCGCGGCATTGCTGCGCCAGCTCGAAGGCAAAGTCGGCGCAGCGACGCAGTGGTGAGCTGATGATTGCATCCCAGGGTGCCGGCTGCGCCGTGGCATCCCGCATCTGTTGCCAGCCAACCGGCGTCAGCAAGTCGTCCAGGCTGCCGCGAAAGCCGCCGCCAAGCTCGGTCTCACCATGGCGCAGCAGGTCCAGGGTCAGCATGCCGCAGGCTCCGCAGCCACCGCCGCCTCCGCAAAGGTAGCCATGTCACTGTGCAGGGCGCAGGCCACGCGCAGCAGCGGCACGCTGGCCGCCGCACCGGTGCCTTCGCCCAGCCGCATACCCAGGTCCAGCAGGGGTTCCGCCTGCAGCGCCGCCAGCACAGCGGCGTGCCCCGGCTCTGCACTGCGATGGCCAAACAGCATCCAGTCGCGGCACGCCGGATTGAGACGGGTCGCGCATAGCGCCGCGGTGGAACAGATATAACCGTCCACCAGCATGGGAATGCCCTGCTGGGCGGCGGCCAGGTAAGCGCCGGCAATGGCAGCGATTTCCAGGCCGCCAAGCCGCTCCAGCACATCCAGCGCGGTATGACATTGCGGCCCATGCAGACCCACGGCTTGCTCGATGACCGCCGTCTTGTGCCGGAGCCCTTCGGCATCCAGACCGGTGCCGGGGCCAACCAGCAGCGCGACCGGTTGATCCAGCAGCAGGCTGGCCATGGCGCAGGCCGGGGTGGTGTTGCCGATACCCATTTCCCCGGCGATGAACAGTTGTGCGCCCTGCCCGGCCGCGTCAAGCACCGCCTGGCGCCCGGCAAGCAACGCCTGCCGGCATAGCGCACCGGTCATTGCCGGCTCCCGCAGCAGGTTGGCACTGCCGGGTGCCAGATTCAGATGATGCACGCCGGGCAAGGGATCCAGAGGTACGGCCAACCCCAGGTCCCGCAGATCCAGGGTGGCGCCGAGTTGCCGGGCCATGACATTGATCGCCGCGCCACCGTTGGCGAAATTGCGCAACATCTGGCCGGTCACCGCCTGCGGCACCGTCGATACGCCTTCCACCGCTACGCCATGATCGCCGGCAAACACGCTGATCCACACCCGCTCCAGCTGCGGGCGAGCATTACCCTGCCAACCGGCCAGGCGAATGGCCAACTGCTCCAGGCGGCCGAGGGCGCCCTGCGGTTTGGTCAGTTGTGTCTGGCGCTGCTGCGCCTGCTCCAGCGCCAGGCGGTCGGCCTGCGCCACTGCGTCCTGCCACCACTCTGTCATGTAGTCCTCGTTCAATTTCTAGGCTCCCTTGAGCAGCAGCGGCAGCCCAGCCACGCAGAACTGCACCCGGTCACTGCGACTGGCCAAGGCCTGGTGCAGCCAGCCGGCCTCATCCACATAACGGCGGCTCAGCTCGCCCATGGGCACCACGCCAAGGCCGGTTTCGTTGCTGACCAGAATGATACGCCCCGGCAGATCATCAAGTACGTCCAGCAGCGCCTGCCGCTCCCGCTCCAGGCACTGTGCATCTTCGTGCAGCAGCAGGTTGGTCAGCCACAAGGTCAGGCAGTCCACCAGCAGACAACGGTCCGCAGCGGCCTGCTCTCCCAGCACCCTGGCCAGGGCCAGGGGTTCCTCGATCAGTTGCCAGTCGGCTGGCCGTCGTGCGCGATGGTGGGCGATGCGCAGGCGCATCTCATCGTCCAGCGGCTGGCTGGTAGCGATGTAGGTCACCGCCAGGCCGGCGTCCTGGGCCAGTTGCTCGGCCAGCCGACTCTTGCCAGATCTGGCACCACCAAGTATCAATTCAATCAATTAGTTATCCCACACAGCGCAAGTAATTTATCAGCATCCAGATGTGCATTAATCAGGTCGGCAAGACGGTCGATATCCCGTTCGCGCAGCGCCGCATAATCCAGCTCGCGGACGCCGGTCAAACCTGCCCAGCCAAACAGTGCGGCGCCCGCTTCCGGCGCTTCGAACAATCCATGCAGGTAAGTCCCGGCGATCTGCCCATCGGCACTCAGCACGCCCTCAAGACTACCATCATCCAGCCGGATCAACGGCGCGGCCAAGGCCGGCCCAGTGCTGACCCCAGCATGAATCTCATAGCCTCGCACCCGCGCCCCGTTTGCCAACAGTTGGCCCTCGACCCGGGTCAGGCGTTTTTCATTGGTCAGCCGGGTCGCGAAATCCAGCAAGCCCAGCCCATTACTGCGCCCAGCCGGCCCTTCCAGCCCGAGCGGATCACTGATCTCCCGACCGAGCATCTGCAAGCCGCCACAGATGCCCAGCAGCTTGCCGCCATAGCGCAAATGCCGGTGGATTGTCGCATCCCAGCCCTGGGCACGCACGTATGCCAGATCGGCGCGTACGCTTTTCGAGCCAGGCAGGATAATCAGATCCGCCGGCGGCAACGGCTGGCCCGGCGCAGCGAAACGCAAATCGACTTGCGGATGCAGGCGCAGCGGATCGAAATCGGTGTGGTTGCTGATGCGCGGCAGCACCGGTATCACCACCCGCAATTGCTCCGCTGCGCTACCCACCTGGCGCGTATCCAGCCCATCCTCCGCCTCCAGATGCAGGTCATGCACATAGGGCAGCACACCCAGCACCGGTACGCCGGTGCGCTGCTCCAGCCAGTCCAACCCCGGTTGCAGCAAGGCCAGATCCCCACGAAAGCGGTTGATGACGAACCCCTTGACCCGCGCCCGCTCGCTGGCAGACAGCAGTTCCAGAGTGCCCACCAGATGGGCAAATACGCCGCCGCGGTCAATATCGGCGATCAGCAGCACCGGGCAATCCACCGCCTCGGCAAAACCCATGTTGGCGATATCGCCCTGGCGCAGGTTGATTTCCGCCGGCGAGCCGGCGCCCTCTACCATCACCACCTGAAAGTCGCGACTCAAACGCGTGTGGGAGGTCATTACCGCCTGCATAGCGGTCGGCTTGTAGGCGTGGTAGGCAACGGCATTCATATTGCCTACGGGGTGACCATGGATGATTACCTGCGAACCGGTATCGGTGTTGGGTTTAAGCAGCACCGGGTTCATGTCGGTATGTGGCTCGAGACCAGCGGCTGCTGCCTGCACCGCCTGGGCGCGACCGATCTCACCACCGTCAACGGTCACCGCTGCATTCAGGGCCATGTTCTGCGGCTTGAAGGGGGCGACCCGTACGCCCCGGCGCCGCAACCAGCGGCACAATGCGGTGACCAGCGTGCTTTTGCCGGCATCGGAGGTGGTGCCCTGAATCATCAAGGTGCTCATGCTCTGCTGCTCCCCATTCGCATCACTTCATTGAATGCCTGCTCCAGCCGCTGCCATTGCGCTGCATTGGCGGGCAGGCCGATGCGCAGCCCGGCAGGCTGCCGATACCAGCGCAGCAGTATGCCGCGCTCGGCCATCTGTCGGTACACCCCGGCCACATCGGCATCGGTCACCCACTGGAACAACTCGCAGCCCCCCGTCGGGGGCAATCCGCAGCGGGTCAACAGTTCCTGCAAGCGCACCGCGTCATCCTGCAAGCGCAGCCGCCAGGCCTGCTGCAGTGAATGATCCGCCAGGACCGAACGTCCCACAGCCCGCGCGGGCCCGCTTACAGCCCAAGGCCCTAACAACGCCCCTAGCGCGGACAACAGTGACGGCTCAGCCAGCACAAAGCCAAGGCGGATTCCCGCCAGGCCAAAGAACTTGCCCACCGAACGCAACACGATCAACCCCGCCCTGTCGGCACAATCCGCCAGGCTGCAGGTGGGTTGCGCATCGGCAAAGGCTTCGTCAACCACCAACCAGCCTCCCCTTGCTGCCAGCCGGGCGTGCCAGTCGAGCAGCGTGGACCGGTCCAGCACGCGGCCGGTAGGGTTGTCCGGGTTGACCAGCACCACCACATTGAATGTCGGCGCGGCCGGGTAATCTTCCAGCAGCACAGACAACTGCTGCGCGGTCAGCGACTGCACCTGATGACCCTGGCTCTGCCAGGCATGCTGGTGCTCGGCATAACAGGGACCGATGATCGCTACCCGACAGGGTGCCCGCAGCCGGGGCAAGGCCTGGATCGCGGCCTGGGAGCCGGCTACCGGCAGTACCGCCGATGCACCGTAGCAATCACTGGCGGCAGCTTCCAAGCCATCATCCGGCTCGGGCAGGCGCATCCAGGCGCTGGCCGGAATGGCGGGCAGCGGCCACGGCCAGGGAGCCAGCCCGGTTGACAGGTCCAGCCACTGCTGCGGCGGAATGCCGAACCGGGTGGCGGCTTCCAGCAAACGGCCGCCGTGCTCAAGCATGCCACACCGCCCCGAAGGCCAAGGCCACCACCAGCCATAACCAGACGCCCTGTCGCACCAGGCGCAGTGCCCGGTCAATATCGTCTGCGACTGCTGGCCAACCGGCGCCCAACAGCGGACGCTCATGCAGCTCGCCGTGATAGATCGCCGCCCCGCCCAACCGCACGTTCAGTGCGCCCGCCCCAGCCGCCATGACCGGACCGGCGTTTGGGCTATCCCACTGCGGCGCCTGCCGACGCCAGCAGGACCAGGCCTGGCGCGTGTTGCCCAAGAGCGCATAGGTCAAGGCCACCAGCCGGGCCGGCAGCCAGTTGAGCAGGTCATCGAGCCCCGCCGCGGCCCAGCCAAATCGCTGGAAGCGGTCATTGCGGTACCCCCACATGGCATCCAGGGTATTGGCCAGGCGATACAGCACCACGCCCGGTGCGCCCAGTACCGCGAACCAGAACAGCGCGGCGAATACCGCATCGCTGCCATTTTCCAGTACCGATTCGGTGGTGGCAGCAGCGACAGCAGTGGCATCCAGCTCGGCCGTCTGCCGGCTGACCATATAGCTCACCCGGTGGCGCGCCTGCGGCAGATCGCCTACCCGCAATGCCTGGGCCACGGGCTGGGCATGCTCGCCGAGACTGCGCAGACCGATGGCCAGATACAGCAGCAGTACCGAGAACAGCCAGCCAATCTGCGGCAGGCTGGCCAACGCCCAGGCCAACAGCGTCAGCGGCGCTACCATCAGCAGCCAGGCGAGCAGCCCGCGCCATTGACGCCGCTCGCCACGGTTCATCTCCCGCTCGAGCGCATCAGCTATTCGCCCGAAGGCCATCAGCGGATGCGCTCGTCGCGGCTCACCCAGCAACCGATCCAGCAGCACCGCCAGCGCCATCAACAGCCCTGTCACCATCGCGGCCTATGGCACTGCTGTTCACCCATCCTGCTGCCCCCAGCCATCGGTGAACAGCAGTTCCGCCAGCGACTGTTCCTCGCTCCAGCCCTGCTCAACCAGCATCGGGCGCGGATAGAACTCGGCCACCGGACCAAGGCAGAGAATGGCCACAGGGCGTGCCCCTTGCGGCAGTTGCAGCAACTCGCCCAGCGCCTGTGGGTCGAATAATGATACCCAGCCCATGCCCAACCCCTCGGCGCGGGCTGCCAGCCAGAGGTTCTGGATGGCGCAGGCAACCGAGGCCAGATCCATTTCCGGCAGCGTACGGCGGCCAAACACATGCCGCTCGCGCCCGTCCGGCAGCGCCGCCACCAACAGCTCGGCGCAATCGAGGATACCTTCGACCTTGAGCTGCATGAACTCGTCGCCACGCTCACCCAGCGCCTCGGCGGTGAGCAGCCGTTCCTGCTCCACCAGTTGCGCGATGTCCCGGCGCAGCGCCGGCCGGGTAATCCGGATGAACCGCCAGGGCTGCATCAGCCCGACGCTCGGCGCCTGATGGGCGGCCTGCAGCAAGCGACCGAGCAGTTCCGGGGCCACCTCACCACCGGTGAAATGGCGCATGTCCCGGCGCTCGCGGATGGCGCGGTACACTCCGGCCCGCTCCTCATCGGAAAAATCATGCCCGCTCATGGACGAAACAGCTCTGCGGCGGCCACCGGATTGCCCGGCAGGTAGAAATGGATATAGGAGGCCGTCAGCCGGCCGATACGCCATACCCGTTCGGCGGTGCGCCGGTAGTTCGGGCACTCACCCTGGGTCAGCGGTTCCAGCTCGCACTCCAGCACAGAGCGATGGTAGGTATGGCCACGCAGGGTGCCTTCGGGTAAAGCAATCTCCTGCAATGCCAGGGCAGCGAGCCGACCTTGCATCTGCGCCGTGGCGGGTAGCAACCCCAGCAACTCGCCACGCGCACCTTCGGCATCCGCCAGTGAATTGCATAGATAGAGCATGCCGCCGCACTCGGCGTGAATCGGTTTGCCCGCATCATGGTGAGCGCGGATGGCGGCCAGCATCGACTGGTTACCCGACAAGGCCTCCAGGTGCAGTTCCGGATAGCCTCCCGGCAGATACAGGCTGTCCACCTCCGGCAGTTGGCTGTCAGTCAATGGCGAGAAGAACGTCAGCTCTGCACCCAGACTGCGCAACAGATCCAGGTTGGCCTGATAGATGAAAGCAAAAGCCGTATCCCGGGCCACGCCGATCCGCACCCCGGCCAGCAGCGGCGCGACCGGCGGCTGCAATGCAGCAGCGAAGCTCACGGGTTCTGGCAGGCGAGTGTCGGCGCTCTGCTCCAGCGCATCGGCGGCTGCGTCCAGTCGCGCATCGAGATCCGCCAGCTCTTGCGCCTGCACCAGCCCCAGATATCGGCTCGGCAACTCCACGGCGGCATCTCTGGGCAACGCGCCGAACCAGCCCATCCCCTCGCCCAAGCTGTCACGCAGGATCTCACCATGCCGGGCGCTGCCAATGCGGTTGGCCAGCACCCCGGCAAATGGCAGGTCCGGCTGGAATGTCGCCAACCCGTGGGCCAGCGCGCCGAAGGTCTGGGCCATGGCCGCCCCGTCGATCACCGCCATGATCGGCACGCCGAAGCGGCGCGACAGATCCGCCGCCGAGGGCGTGCCATCGAACAAGCCCATGACGCCCTCGATCAGGATCAGGTCCGATTCCTGCGCCGCCTGCCATAACAGCCGGCGGCTCTCCTCTTCCCCGACCATCCACAGGTCCAGTTGATACACCGGCTGGCCGCTCGCCCGCTGCAGGATCATCGGGTCGAGAAAGTCCGGCCCACACTTGAACACCCTGACCCGCTTACCATTACGGCTGTGCAGCCGCGCCAGCGCGGCGGTGACCGTCGTCTTGCCCTGCCCCGAGGCAGGTGCGGCGATCAGCAATGCCGGACATTGTGCACTCATCAGAACTCCACTCCCTTCTGTGCCTTGATACCCGCCTTAAAGGCGTGCTTGATCACACCCATCTCGGTCACGGTATCGGCGGCCTCGATCAGTCCAAGCGGTGCACCACGCCCCGTCACCACCACATGCTGGTGGCTCGGGCGGGCGGCGATATCGGCCAGCACCTGATCCAGCTGCACATAGCTGTATTTGAGCGCGATATTCAGTTCATCGAGAACCACCAACGACACACTCTCATCGCGCATCAGTTCCACCGCTACCGCCCAGGCCGCCTGCGCCTTGACGATATCGTCCTGGCGATCCTGGGTTTCCCAGGTGAAACCGGCACCCATCACGTGATAACGCACCTGCTCCGGGAAACGACGGAAGAAATGCTCCTCCCCGGTACTGGCAGCACCCTTGATGAACTGGACGATGCCTATCTGCATGTCATGACCCAGGGCGCGCGCCGCCATGCCGAAGGCAGAGCTGCTCTTGCCCTTGCCGTTGCCGGTCAGCACCAGCAGCAGCCCGCGCTCCTCGCGGGCCAGGGCAATCTTCTCATCGACCACCGCCTTCTTGCGCTGCATGCGCTGGCGGTGGCGCTCATCCCGTTCGTTGGATTCGCTCATGCCTTGCGGCCTTCGGCGAGCCGCTGGCGGGCCAGCAGCTGCCAGCCAACGTAGAGCACCGCAGCGATGGCCACATAGAAGGCCAGCGAGCCGAGGTACTTGGGATAGTAGTTCGCCAGACGCTCGACGGTGCCGAGCAGGGTCGGGTCGGGATAACGCCCCGAGAACCAGTAGAAGCCGCCACTGGAGAAGGTCTGGCAGACCAGCGCACTGGCAGCCATGACTCCGGCCAGCACCAGCAGACTGATCGGCTGCTCACGATGCCAGCCAGCGTACAGCCGACCGCCCAGCCACAGCGAGCCATAGGCAGGCAGCAGCATCCAGTAGGCCAGCGTCATGCAGTGATGCCCTGCGCTGTTCCAGCCGACGGTCATCACATCCATGAACACCGCCTGCAGAAACAGCAACGGAAAGGCCCAGCGCGGACGCAACAGCACACCGGCGAGGAAGAACGCCGCCCAGGATGCGCCGGGCAGGTTGACCGTGCTGAAATGGCTGCCCCGGGTGATGGCCATCAACAGCACCAGAACGATACCCACGGCCAGCTGACCGCGCTTGGATAGTGCCAACATATGTCATTCTCCTGTGGATGTGGTCTTACTGTTACAAGGGTTGATAACGCACCGTCAGATAGCCGGCGCGCCCCGGCTGCTGATAGCTCGCAGCGGTCTCGTAGTCGGTATCGAACAGATTGCTGATGCGCGCCTGCAGCCGCCAGGCATGGCTGAACCAGTACTCGGCGCGCAGATCGATGGTGTTGTAGCCGTGCAGCTCGTTGCTGTTGGCGGCGTTATCCCAGCGTCGGCCTTCGGCATGCAGACCGGCGCCGACGCCAATGCGGCCGAAACGGCGGTCGATATCCAGGTTGAACATCTGCTCGGCCCGGCGGGCCAGCAGATCGCCCTGCCCCGGGCGAGAGCTGCGGTTGGCGGGGTCCTGCAAGGTCAGGTTGCTGCTCCAGTCCCAGCCCAGCCAGTGGCTGGCAATCTCGAACTCCACTCCCTTGATCACCGCCTTGTCTATGTTCTCCGACAGATAGATGCCACCACCGAGATTCACGCTGGAAATCAGATCTTCCACTTCATTGCGGAACAGGTTGACCGCCCAGTTACCCCAATCGTGCTCGCCCCGCAATCCGGTTTCGATATTGCGCGAGGTTTCTTCCTTGATATCCGGGTTACCGAAGCCGGGGTAGTACAGCTGGTTGAAAGTGGGGGCCTTGAATGCGGTGCCGTAACTGGCCACCCATTGCAGGTTGTCAGTCAGGCTCAGGCCGTAGGCGATGCTGCCGGTGTTGTAGCGACCGAACTGTTCATTATCATCATGACGCAGGCTCAGCTGCCATTCATGCACACCACGCTGCCCCAGGTACTGGGCGTAGTAGCCCTTGTTGGTGCGGCGGTTCTCGCTGTAGTTCGTACTGCTGCTGACTTCATCGGTCAGGTGGTCGAAACCCAGGGTCAGCAGGTGGCCAGGCGCAAGATCGATATCGTTCTGCCAACCCAGGCTGTCGCGCCGGGTATCGAAACGGCTGTTGAAAGTGCTGCCATTGAAGGTGTCATTCTTGTCTTCGCTGCGCGCCGCCTGCAGTGTCACCCGCCAGGGTTCGAGCGGTGAGAAGCGGGCATTGAGCCCGTGGGTTTTCAGCTTCGAGTCGTTATTGGCCTTGTAGCCCGAATCGAAGTCGCTATGGGAATGGGATTCCAGCGCATGGCCTTCCAGCTCCAGGCCATTGTCGAAACGATAGCCGGCGCGCAGGTTGCCGGAGAGCTCGCGGTAACCATCGTTATCCGGATCACCACGGCCAGGCCGGGCATCGATGCCACGGGTGGACAGGCTGGTCACCGCTGCGCTGTACCAGCCTTGCCCGATGCCGCCGGAGACACCGGCACTGCCCCCATGGTGGTTCCGGCTGCCGGCAGTGAGCGACATCCAAGGTTTGGGATCACCACCGGTACCGCGCTTGGTAAAGACCTGGATCACGCCGCCGATGGCTTCGGAGCCATACAGGCTGGAACGCGGCCCACGCACGATTTCGATACGTTCGATCTGCTCGATGGGCAGATTGTGCAACGCGGCGCTCCCACTGGTAACCGAGCCAATACGCACCCCGTCGATCAGCACCAGCACGTGGTCACTGCTGCTGCCACGAATGCCAAAGGTACTGGACTTGCCCGCGCCGCCATTGTTGACGATGCTCAGCGCCGGAGTACGGCGCAGCAGATCCAGCATATCGGTCGGCTGCAGGCGCTGGATGGCGCGCTGGTCCAGTCGTGTTACCGCGCCCAGATTGGCACCCAGGGACTGCCCGGTGCGGGTGGCGGTAACGACCTGATTGTCCAGGGAAAGGGATTCGGCATGGGAAAAAGCGGCCGTGGCCATCAGGGCCATCGCCAGGGAGGTGCGTGCAAACTTCATCTGTGCTCCGTCGCCGTACTCACCCGTACGGCATGGCTGGTTATGCAGTCGGCGAACGGAGTTGGGGAGACGGTTTCAGACCCAGCATGAAAACGCTACACCCGCAGAGCCCGCCGCACTGCTGTGATATGCGACAGGCCGGTCTCCGGGCTCATGAGCGGATGAATATCCGATGATTCGACCTTCCCGTGCAGGCACAGTGGTCGTGCTGAATCATCTGTCAGATAGTACCTTGAGGTAATCCGACTCTCATTTACCGTTGCGGGGGCAGCGCCGGGATAGTCTGGAACAGACGCACCGGCTTCCCTGTTTAACCTGCCGGGCAATACCGGGCAGGAACCTGAAGCGGGTGGAAGACTAAGAGGTTTTCACAGGTAAGTAAAGGCGCCCCCGCCAGCGCCCGAATTCACGCGCCAGCGGGAGAGTCAACCGATGGGGCCGTGGAGATTCCACTCATTCGGTAGAAGGCAAAGCGTAGGCATTTTAGACGCTCAAAAAAAGTCGGGAGCCGGGTTGACCTTGCCATCGTGTCAGGGTTGAAAATTCGAGCATGTCACGCACAAGGAGCGCCATCATGAGTTCTCTTCAATTCAATGTTCAGCAAATGACCTGCAACAATTGTGTTAAACATGTCACCGAAGCGCTGATGGCTGTCGCCGGCGTGACTGACGTCCAGGTCAGCCTCGAGGATAGCAAGGTCACGGTTGCCGGAAGTGCCGACAGTGCAGCGCTGATCAGCGCATTGGACGCAGCCGGCTACCCTGCTGCGGCGGCTGGCGCGCATGCTGGCCACACCACCTGCTGCGGCGGCTGCAGCTGATCAACGATAAATACCAACGAGGAATATGGAATGCGCACCAGACTACGTCTCATAGCTCTTACTGCCCTGCTGATCGGCGGCTTTGCCCAGGCCGCCGACAGTCTGACCATTGACGTGCACCGTGACGCCAACTGCGGTTGCTGCAAGGACTGGATCAAACACATGGAAAGCAATGGCTTCAGCGTCAACGACCATGTCGAAGCCAACATGGCGACGGTGAAACAGGAACTGGGCGTACCACCGCAACTCGGCTCCTGCCATACCGCCGTGATCAATGGTCAGTTCATCGAAGGCCATGTGCCCGCTGCCCAGGTACTGGCGCTGAAGGAACGGCCCGATCTGCTGGGCATTGCCGTGCCCGGCATGCCGATGGGTTCGCCCGGCATGGAATACGGCGACCGCCAGGATCCTTATCAGGTGGTCGGACTGACCAAGGAAGGCGAACTCGAAGTCGTCGCCGAATACCCCGGCAACTGAGTCAGCCCCTGGCGGCTCCGGCCGCCAGAAACGAAAAAAGCCTTTGACCATCACTGATCAAAGGCTTTGTATATGGCGCAGCGGACGGGACTCGAACCCGCGACCCCCGGCGTGACAGGCCGGTATTCTAACCAACTGAACTACCGCTGCGCATCTGTCCGACACCGACACTCATGTGCCTGTCATCGAAGCAGGCGCGCATTCTAATATTTCGTCAGATTAAGTCAAGCCTCGCCTTCAACCATATCGCTTTTATTTGCCATACGCTCATCCATTAACCATCCTGAGAGCAGACCTTCCAACAAAGGAGCTCGACATGTCTGGCATCGGCTGGCTTTTCATTATCATCATTCTTGCTACTGTCATCGGCGGGCTGTATATGTTGCGCAAGACCGCCAACAAGATGCCGATCGGCGATGAGCAGATGAAGCGCATCAAAGCCCGGCAAGCTGAACTCGAAGCGCAAGAGAGGCGGGAGAAGCAACAGGACTGATGCTAGAATGCGTCACTCTCATTTTTAGCCGCGTAACAGGTAGTTCCACAGTATGGTCAATTCACTGCAAGCCCAGTTGCTCAAGGCCGGACTGGTCGACGAAAAGAAACTCAAGCAGGCCCAACGCGCCAAGAAGAAGGCCGCCAAGAACACTCCGGAAAAGGTACATGACACCGCAGCCGCGGTGGAGAAGGCACGTGCCGACAAGGCCGAGCGCGATCGCCAGCTGAACCTGCAACGCCAGGAGGAGACCGCCCGTCGCGAGCGCGAAGCCCAGGCCAAGCAATTGATCGAGCAGGCCAAACTGGACCGCAGCGGCGGGGAAACCGCGTACCAGTTCGTGGCCAAGAACAAGATCAAGAAGATCTACGTCACCGAGGAGCAGTTCGGCAAGCTCAGCCGCGGCAAGCTGGGTATCGTACGGCTCTCCGGGCATTTCGAAATCATCCCGCTGGACATCGCGGAGAAAGTCGCCGAACGTGCGCCCCACTGGCCGGTAATCATTGCCAAGGTGGAAGCCGAACAGGCGGCAGAAGATGACCCCTATGCCGATTTCAAAGTACCTGACGATCTCATGTGGTAAGCCCTCCCAACCAGACCGGACAGAAATGGCATGACCCAGGCTGCGCCCGCACGCTCTCCCGACACTGATCGCAGCCCTTGGTCGGTATTTCTGATATTTCTGCGTCTGGGCCTGACCTCCTTCGGCGGCCCCGTGGCCCATCTGGGTTACTTCCGCGAGGAGTTCGTTGTACGCCGTCGCTGGCTTGCCGAACGCAGCTACGCCGACCTGGTCGCTCTCTGCCAGTTCCTACCCGGCCCGGCCAGCAGCCAGGTGGGCCTGGCGCTGGGCTTGTCCCGCGCCGGTTACCGCGGTGCGCTGGCGGCGTGGGCCGGCTTCACCCTGCCCTCGGCTCTGGTACTGATACTGTTTGCCAGTTCGCTGGCCTACCAGAACAGCCTGAATGCCGGCATGCTGGAGGGGCTGAAAGTCGTGGCCGTAGCGGTCGTCGCTCAAGCCGTCTGGGGCATGGCCCGCACTCTGTGCCCCGACCGCTTGCGCATCACGCTGATGGCCAGCAGCGCCATTGCGGCGCTCCTGCTGCCCTTCATCTGGAGCCAGCCGCTGATTCTATTGATTGCCGGTTTGCTCGGTCTCCTGCTCATCAGCCCCGACACAGATGAACAGCAGGATGAATTGCCAGTCCATATCACGCGTCGAACCGGCTCGATGGCCTTGGCGCTGTTTTTCCTTCTCCTGCTTGGCTTGCCCCTGCTGGTCACACTGATCCCCAGCCAGATGCTGGCATTGGTGGACAGCTTCTATCGAGCAGGCTCACTGGTGTTCGGCGGTGGGCATGTAGTGTTGCCACTGCTGGAGGCGGAAACGGTGCAACCCGGCTGGGTGGATATCGATACCTTTCTGGCGGGCTATGGCGCAACCCAGGCCGTGCCCGGTCCGCTGTTCACCTTCTCCGCCTTTCTCGGCACGGCGATGGACTTCGGCCCGCCCGGCTGGGTCACTGGGCTGGTCTGCCTGCTGGCGATCTTCCTGCCATCGTTTCTGCTGGTGATCGGTGCGCTACCGTTCTGGGCGCAGCTGCGTCACAGCCCCCGCACCCGGGCGGCGCTGGCGGGTATCAATGCTGCGGTGGTGGGCCTGCTGCTGGCGGCGCTGTATCAGCCGGTGTGGACCAGCGCCATTACTACGCCGAAGAGCTTCGCCCTGGCGCTCGCTGCGCTCGTTGCATTGGTATTCTGGAAACTGCCGCCGTGGCTGGTGGTACTCGCCACGGCGGTGCTGGGCTGGCTGTCAGCTTGAGATGGCCTGACGGCTCACTCACCGCCTTCCTGCTCGTCGTCTTCTTCTTCCGCTTCTGACGGCTGGTCGATCTGGCTGTCATCCACCAGATTGGCGTCTTCCTTCATCTGCTGCTGCCGGTCGCGCTCGTCTTCGCTGGCCGCATCCGGGCAGTCCAGTGGCAGCATGAAGGTATCGGATACGTCGATCAGACCGATGTGTTCGATGGTACGTCGACCAAGCAGAACCGGGTAGGTCATATCGCTGCGATCGCGCAAGGAGAACTGCTCCTCGTAGACCCGGTTACCAATGCACATGCGCATCTTCACCACCGGCCGATAGTCCTCGCCACCGGCGCCGCGCACGGTCATCTGTCTATATACCGGACGCTCGAAATGCAGGGTGACCTTGTTTCCAGTATCAGCATCCACCACCGGTACGTCGTAACGCACCCACCGCTTGCCCTTGCGGGTGAAGCGTTCCATGTTCACCGCATGCATGGACGAAGTCAGCGCGCCGGAATCCACTTTGACCTTGACGACGGCTTCCTCGGGCAGGATCAGCCCCTTCTCGACCCAGCCGACCACTACTTTGCCGGCGATATCTTCGGTCAGAACGGCCTCTTCCGGCGGGTCGATGGCTTCTTTGGCATCCGCAATCACACCATTGGATACCACGGCTGTGCTCAATAGGGCTGCGAGGGACAAGCTCTTGATAGATAACTGCATAAAATATCCTTTGGGAAACAAACAGATAGACCGGGGCGTAGGCGAAAAGTGCCATCCCTGCCGAACAGCGGCGGCAATTTAGCACGCCGTAGCAACCACCGGAAGCTCCACAATGGCGCGGAGTTGCAGCCGGATCGCCGTACAGAGAGATTCAGCTGACGAATAGTGGCCTATCGACACTGGCCAGCAAGTGAAAAGTACTTCAGTATCCGCCAATCCGACCGATAAAGCAGAAGGTAGTCTGGCTCAGCCAGGCCGCAGTTACCAGAAAACAGATGCCGGAGAGGGAAGAATGGACCTGTTGCGCAGAATAAGAATTAACCAACGGATGTGGCTCATCCTGATTGTCTCGCTCGCCAGCTTGCTGGTGCTTACTTTCATTTCACTCGACCATCTGCGCAAGGAAATCCATTCCGCTCAGATCACCAAAGCCACCCACCTGGTGGAAACCGCACATGGGCTGCTGGCCCATTACCACGCCCGGGAACTCAGTGGCGAACTCACCGGCGAGCAGGCGCGGCAGCAGGCACTCGAAACCCTGCGCGGCTTGCGCTACGACGGCAACGAGTATTTCTGGGTCAATGGCATGGACTATGTCATGCGCATGCACCCCTTCGCACCGGAAACCGAAGGTGTCGACCTCAGCACCCTGGGTCGCGACGGCTCCGTCAGCGTCATCCAGGAGATGGTCAAGCTGGCACGCAATCAGGGTACCGGCTACTACGAATATGACTGGGTCAAACCGGGCGGCACCGTTGGCGAGGGTACGCCGGTCCGCCGCCTGGCCGCGTTCACCCATTTCAAGCCGTGGGATTACATGATCGGCACCGGCATCCTGCTGACCGAAATGGAGAGCCGGTTCCGTACCCAGGTCATCTGGGCGCTGTCGGTGGTAGCGGTGATCCTACTGATCATGATTGCCAGCCTGTATGTCATCGGCCGCAGCATCACCCGGCCGCTGGATCATGTGGTGCGAGCCATGAGTGAGATCGCCGATGGCGACGGTGACCTGACACGCACGCTGGACGCCAGAGGGCAGGATGAGCTGGCCCTGCTGGCCCGGCACTTCAATACCTTCACCGGCAATCTGCGCAAGCTGATTCAGCAACTGGGCGACGGCGCCAACCAGATGATCAGTGCCAGCCAGCAACTGGACCAGATCAGCCATGCCAGTCTCGCCGGCATGACCCGCCAATCCGAACGCATGGAACTCATGGCCACAGCGGTCAATGAGATTACCTACGGCGTACAGGACGTGGCGCAGAATGCCAACGCCGCCGCGCAGGAAGTGGAGAACGCCAACGAGGGCGCTGATTTCGGCCGGGGGCAGGTGGAGAAGACCATCGCGCAGATTCAGCACCTGTCTACCAGCGTGAATACCGCAGTGGACCACATGGCTACGCTGTCTGCCGATGCCCGGGAGATTGCCACGGTACTGGATGTGATCCGCGCCATTGCCGAGCAGACCAACCTGCTGGCGCTCAACGCCGCCATCGAGGCCGCCCGCGCCGGCGAAATGGGCCGCGGTTTCGCCGTGGTGGCGGATGAGGTGCGCAACCTGGCCCAGCGCACCCAGAAGTCCACCGAGGAAATCCACGGCATGATCACCCGCCTGCAGACCAATACCGAATCGGTGGTCAGCGTGATCAACGAAAGCAGCCGCTATTCCGAGCTCAGCGTCGAGCAGGTCAATGCCGCAGGACAGGCGCTGGAACAGATCGCCACCTCGATGCAGCATCTGGTCAGCCTGAATGCGTCCATTGCCAGCGCAACCACCCAGCAATCCACCGTGGTGGAAGATGTGAACCGCAACGTGACCGAGGCAGCAGAGCTGGCTCGGGAAACCACCGACGGCGCCCAGCAGACGGCCCAGGCCAGCCAGCATCTGGCGCGCATCGGTCAGCAGATCAGCGGGTTGATCGGGCGCTTCAGAATCTGAGGCGACAGTGCCTAGTCGCAACGGCGTCCATGGACGCCGGTTTGCGGTGCACCAGCCAGGTATTGACCCGAAACAATTTCATCTGGAACTTTTGACAGCACCAGAACCATGCGGCAGAGTACGCGCCCTCCCTTGCAATTGATCTTTCGAACAGGACGTAACCATGAACGCAGTGGTCGTTGCGGTAGCAGTAATGCTCATCCTGAGCCTGTGCCGTGTACACGTAGTCGTGGCGCTGATTATCGGCGCCGTTACCGGTGGCCTGCTGGGCGGCTTGAGCCTGGATGCCACTCTGCAGGCATTTCAGAATGGCCTAGGTAAAGGTGCCAACGTAGCCCTGAGCTATGCCTTGCTCGGCGCCTTCGCCGTGGCGATCGCCAAATCCGGCACCGCACACGCTTTGGCGGACCGCGCCCTGCTCATGATCAACGGCCAGCGCGAAGGTGGTACCGGAAAACTGCGCATCATTCTCCTGTTCATGCTGCTGGTGGTAGCCCTGGCCTCGCAGAATATCCTGCCGATCCATATCGCCTTCATTCCGCTGCTGGTCCCGCCGCTGCTGTTCGTCATGAACAAGCTGAAACTGGATCGCCGCCTGGTCGCCTGCGTACTCACCTTCGGCCTGATCACTCCCTATATGTTCCTGCCGGTGGGTTTTGGTGGAATCTTTCTGAACGACATCCTGCTGGCCAATGTCCGGGATGGCGGTCTGGACGTGGCCGGTATCAGTGTCATGCAGGCCATGGCCCTGCCCGCGCTGGGCATGCTGTGCGGTCTGGCCGTAGCTTTCTTCAGCTATCGCAAGCGCCGGGATTACGCCCCCGCGGCGATAGGTACCGGGGAAACACCGGAGAAGGTTAACTATACGCCCAAGACCCTGCTGGTGGCGCTGGTGGCCGTGATCGCCGCCTTCTCCATACAACTGTGGCTGGACTCGATGATCATGGGCGCGCTGGCCGGTTTCGTGGTGTTCTCCGCCTCGGGCGTGGTGCGCTGGCGCGAAGCTGATGACCTGTTCACCGAAGGCATGAAAATGATGGCCATGATCGGCTTCATCATGATTGCCGCCAACGGCTTTGCCTCGGTCATGCAGGCCACCGGCGATATCGAGGCCATGGTCACCAGTTCCGCCGCTGCCATCGGCGACAACAAACCGCTGGCGGCCCTGCTGATGCTGCTGGTCGGCTTGCTGATCACCCTGGGTATTGGCTCGTCGTTCTCCACTATTCCGATCATCGCCGCCATCTACGTGCCGCTGGCGCTGCAACTGGGCTTCAGCCCGCTGGCCATCGTCTCGCTGGTCGGTACCGCTGCCGCCCTGGGGGATGCCGGCTCGCCCGCCTCCGACTCCACACTCGGACCCACCGCCGGCCTGAACATGGACGGCCAGCACAATCACATCTGGGATACCGTGGTGCCGACCTTCCTGCATTACAACCTGCCGCTGATCGCCTTCGGCTGGGCCGCAGCGATGGTGCTCTGACCCGGCAAGATTCTCCCAGCCATACGCGGCCAAGGCCGCTCCCACCAAAAGCCGCTGCTTGCCACGCCGCTGCAGCGCGCAAACCTTGACCGCGGTGGCGGCGACTTGCAGGGCCGATGATGGCCCTGCCGGCCGGCATCGCATTCGCCTGCCGCCAGCTTACCTCCGTGGTCCCGGCAGTCTTACCTGCACCACCAGCCCACCCGATTCGCTGTCCAGCAGTTCCAGCTCACCGCCGTACACTTCCACCAGATCCCCGACGATCGCCAACCCCAGGCCATGGCCGGTGACGCTTTCATCCAGCCGGGTGCCCCGCCGCAATACCCGCTCCCGGTTCGCGGGATCGATACCCGGACCATCGTCCTCTACCCGCAGCAGCAATGCCTCGGCGCTCAGCTCCCAATCCACACGCACCTGGCTGCGGGCCCACTTGCAGGCGTTATCCAGCAGGTTACCCAACAGCTCCAGCATGTCTTCGCGCTCGAAAGGCCATTCCGGTCCCGGATGCGCGGGACTGTCGATGGTCACCCGCTCGCCATGGATCTGCCGCAACGAGTCAATCAACCAGGGCAGGTCCTGAGCAGGATGGAAGCGGGTACCGGCCTGGCTTTCCGGTGCCAGCCGCGAGCGCTGCAGTGCTCGCTCCAGCTGCCGACGGATATCCTCCAGCTGCGCGGCGATGGCCTGCTTGTCGTTGGCTGGCAGCTCCGCCTGACGCACCAGGCTCTCGGTAACCGCCAGCGGGGTCTTCAGCGCATGGCCGAGATCACCGACACCCTTGCGTGAACGCTGGATGATCTGATCTACCTGGGCACCCAGATGATTGATTTCGTGGACCAGCGGCAACAGCTCCTGAGGTACATCATCGCTGAGTTCCAGACGCTGGCCAGTGCGCCACTCTGCCAGTTCCCGGCGGGCGCGATGCAGCGGTAGCAGCGCCCGGCGCAGCAGGCCCTGCTGAATCATCAGGGCGATTACCACCGCCAGCCCACCGAGGCCCCAGATCCACCACCTGGCCCGGCTGAAGGCTTCCAGCAGCGGCTCGTAATCCATGGCCACACTGATGGTCACTGTCTCACCGAGCTTGTTGAAACGCCCCGAGTGCACCAGCAACTGCTGACCTGCCGGCCCGGGGACCAGGGTATTCTGCAACCCCTCTGCGTCCAGCGGCAAACGCTGGTCCCACAGCGAGCGGGAGCGCCAGCGCTCCGTGGTCTGCAATACGAAATAGCGACCCGAGAATGGCCGCTGGTAATCCGGACTGACTCGCTGCAAGTCGAGATACAAGCCGCTCGGTCCCGGAGTAAGTGCTGCCAGCAGCGCATCGGTTTCCCGCTGCAGGTCAGTACCGAGGTAATCACGCAGAGCGCGGTCGAACAACCACACGCTGCCCTGCCCCACCAGCATCACCGTGAGCAACAGGACCAGCAGCAAGCCACCGCCCAACTGACGACCGATGGACCTCAAACCTGTCGCCCCACCAGTACATACCCCTGACCGCGGCGGGTCTCGATGGTCTGCTTGCCCAACTTGCGACGCAGGTGATTGATCAGCACTTCGATCACATTGGAGTCCCGCTCGGCTTCATAATCGTACAAGTGCTCGGCCAACCGCGCCTTGGATACCAACTGACCGGCGTGCAGCATGAAACAGCGCAGCAAGCGGAATTCACTGGCCGACAGTTGCACGGCTTCCAGCCCGGGCCCGGAGACCTGCTGGGTGGTTTCATCCAGGCTCAGGCCGGCCGCGTGCAACTGGTTCTGGGGCTCACGCCCATGGCTACGTCGCAACAATCCCTGGATGCGCAGCAGCAGCTCTTCCGGATGGAAAGGTTTGGTCAGGTAATCATCAGCACCAGCGCGCAGCCCCTCGACCCGCTCGGTCCAGCTACCCCGGGCGGTGAGCACCAGCACCGGCAAGCTCAGGCCCTGACCGCGCCAGGCCTGCAGCACCTCCAGACCACCGCGGCCGGGCAGGCCCAGGTCGAGAATGCACAGGTCGTAGGGCTCCTGTTCACCGAGCAACTGTACATCCCGACCATCGGCTCGCCAATCGACCGCATAACCGGCTTGGCGCAGGCTGGTACAGAGCGTGTCGGCCAGCGCTACATTGTCTTCAGCCAGCAACAGCCGCATCAATCATCCTCGTCCACATCGAGCAGCACACCGGTCACGGCGTCGTACTCCAATTCCAGCACCCGGCGATCCCGGGTGACTATTTCCATCTCGTAGATGTAACGCCCATCATCATGCTCGAGTTCAGCCTCGAGAAAACGCCCCGGATAGCGCTCCAGGGCATCGGCGATCAAGGTCTGCAATGGCAGTATCACCCCACGCTCGGCCAGCTCCAACGCTTCATCATGATCGATATCATCGGCTGCTGCCGGCGAGGTCCATCCGAGCAGCAGACCAAAACACAGCCAGCCGCACAAGGCGGCCGGCTTCAGTGCCAGAAATCGATCAGTCATCTTGTTCGGTTTTGAGGACTTCACCGGTGCTGGCGTCAATATCGATGTCCCAGTCGGTGCCGTCATCGGCGCGGATATCCAGCTTGTAGATATAGCGGCCATATTCATGTTCCAGGTCACGGTCGGTAATCTGACCGGCCTTGACGGACAGAGCCTTTTCTTCCAGGCTGTCCAGCGCTTTGATTTTGCCTTCCTCTACCAGTTTCGCTGCTTCGGCCGAACTCACATCATCATCGGCGAATACCGCAGCCGAACCCAGGCCCAGAAAAGCTGCGCAAGACAGTGCAATAAGTTTTTTCATATCATGTCGCTCCGTTGTTTGAACACAATTGAATAGTAGACCGACAAACTGAATTGAACCTTAAAAATGGCCGAGTCGCACTCGGCCAATGCAGGGATTCGCATGACCGCCATTCATATTTCCGCGCCAGCCCTCACCCTGCGAGCCGGTGAACGAGCGCTGCAGCATATTCGTAACAATGGCCTGCAGCCAACTGACGTGCATTTGATACCCGGCGCAGCGGGGGGCCCCAAAGCGCTGGGCATTCAGGGTCTGGACATGGCCATCTTCGGCGATTGGCTGCCCCGGACACCGCAGCCACGCAGCCTGGTTGGTGCTTCCATCGGCAGTTGGCGATTCGCCAGCGTATGCCTTCCTGACCCGGTCGCCGGCCTGCGCCGCCTGGGCGAGCTGTACACGGCCCAGCGCTTCCCCAAGGGCATCACCGTGGCCGAGATCAGCCGTCGCTGCGCGCACATGCTGGACCAGTTGCTGGACGATCAGGACCAGAGCATTCTCGACAATCCCCATTACCACCTGAATATCGTCGCCGTGAAAAGCCTGCGGCTCCTGCAGCATGATCACCCGTCACGCCTGGGGCTGGGGCTGGGCGGCGTCATTGGCGCCAACCTGCTCGGCCGTCGCCATCTGCGACGCTGGTTCGAGCGCGTCATCCTGCACGACCAACGCCTGCACCCGCCGCTGCCCGAGCTGCAGGACTTCATTACCAGTTACGTATCACTCAACTGCGATAATCTGCGCCCCGCCCTGCTCGCCTCCGGCTCGATCCCCATGGTCATGGAGGCCGTGCGCGATATTCCCGGCGCCAGCCAGGGTGTCTACCGTGACGGCGGCTTGCTGGATTACCACCTGGACCTGCCCTGGCGCGCGCCAGGCGTGGTGCTGTATCCCCATTTTCTGGATCGGGTGGTACCGGGCTGGTTCGACAAGGCGCTGCCCTGGCGGCGAGCCAATGCCGAGCAGATCGGTGACGTACTGCTGGTAGCCCCATCGCCCACCTACCTGGCCCGCCTACCCTATGGCAAACTCCCGGACCGCCGGGACTATCGCCGCTTCGTAGGTGATGACGCAGGACGCGAAAACTACTGGCGCCAGGCAATGGCCAACAGCCAGCGCCTGGGCGACGAGTTTCTCGAACTGGTGGAAAAGGACCGGCTTATCGAGCGAATCCAGCCGCTGTAACGGTTGCTGTCACCATGAGGGCGAAAGGTTGGTTCTGGCTATCGACATCCGAGGCCGGAGCGGGCAGCCCTCCCGCAGACTTCAGGGATATACCTCTCGCCTCAATCCAGCACCCGACGGGCACTGGCATAGGCACGCTGCCAATAGCTGGCATCCAGCTCATCCACCCGCACCCGGCCACCGGTGCTGGGCGCATGCAGAAAACGGCCATCACCGACATAGATACCGGCGTGATCGACTCGCTTGCCACCCGTGGAGAACAGCACCAGATCGCCCGGCCGGAGGGATTTGACCGAGGTGGTGCCGGGCAAGGCGCTCAGCCCAGCGGTGGTACGCGGTAGCGTCAGGCCCGCAGACTCACGATAGACATAGTTGATCAGACCGCTGCAATCGAACCCCGACTCCGGCGAGCTACCACCGTAGCGATAAGGTGTACCCACCAGGCTGAAGGCATGGAACAGCAATTGATCATGGCTGACGGCAGCCGGCGGGGCTGGCGGTGCGCTCGGCACTGCAGCAGAAGGCGCTGGTGTTTGCGGCGCACTGGCGCACCCGGCCAGGACAGCCAATGACAATACCAGCAGCAGATGAATAGCACGCATTACCCGACCTCGCCCGGAACACCGGATAACCTTGCACTGACAAGGACTTGAGGTCAAGTCGCGAGATCCAGGATCAGACTTCGCTTGTAACTCAATGATTCACCGTAAAAGCCAACATCGCCGACAGCTGCCCCAAGGGACGGCCGCTTTCACGGCCCAACTGGTTGAATGCATCCTGCACCAGGGCCAGGTCCCGCTGACTCGTAGCCTTGGCCTGATCCAGCACCCCCATGCCTTTCAACGCAGCCAATACGTCGTCGGTAGTGACAAAGGTATCCTTGCCGACCATCCGCAGAAAGCGCGGCACCGACAACCCGCCAAGCTGGTTGCCGCGCTTGGCCAGCAACCGCCACAGGCCGACGATATCCTCGCTCGGCCAATCGGCGATCAGGTTGCCCATGCTGCCGTATTCCCGGCTCAGATCCAGCACCATCTGGGCATTGCGCGGCACGCTGCGCAGCTTGGCGAGATGGCGGATGATGCGCGTGTCCTGCATCAGGCGTTCGATATGCTCGGCGCTCATCAACACCACCTTGTGCGGATCGAAGCCGAAGAATACCTCCTCAAAGGCCGGCCAGCGCGCATCCACCACGCTGTGCTTGAGACCGGCACGGAATACCCGCAGAGCCATCGCCGAGAGGTAACGGTCATCGCTCAACGCCCGCAGCTCATCAGCAGAACGAGGTGTCGGCAGCCGTGCTTCCAACGCCGCACGGGAACCGAAGCGGTTCAGGCAATATTCTTCAAGCCAGCGGTAATCGCGCATTGGGTATCCCGGTCAGAGGTTCATCAGATCGACGAAACGCGGCGCGGCGCTGGCATCGATCTTCAGGCTGGCGAAATCGAACAGCTTGGCATCGGCCAGTTGCGACGGCTGCACATGCCGCAACGCACGGAAGATATTCTCCACCCGACCGGGTGTTTCCCGGTCCCAGCTCTGCAACATGTCCTTGACCACCTGACGCTGCAGATTCTCCTGCGAGCCGCAGAGGTTGCAGGGAATGATCGGAAACTCGCGCAGCTGGGCATACACTTCGATGTCCTTCTCGCTGCAATAAGCCAGCGGACGAATGACCACATTGCGGCCATCATCGGACCGCAGTTTCGGCGGCATGGCCTTGAGATTGCCGCCATAGAACATGTTCAGAAAGAAGGTCTCGACGATATCGTCACGGTGATGCCCGAGCGCCATCTTGGTCGCGCCGATTTCATCCGCGAAGGTATAGAGGTTGCCCCGGCGCAGGCGCGAACACAGCGAGCAGGTGGTCTTGCCCTCCGGCACCTTTTCCTTGACCACCGAATAGGTGTCACGCTCGAGGATATGGTAGGGAATGCCCAGCTCGTCCAGATACGCCGGCAGTACCTCTTCGGGGAAACCAGGCTGTTTCTGGTCCAGGTTCACCGCGACGATTTCGAACTTGATCGGCGCCACCTTCTGCAGATGCAGCAGCATGTCCAGCAGCGTGTAACTGTCCTTGCCGCCCGACAGGCACACCATGATCTTGTCGCCATCCTCGATCATGTTGTAATCGGTGACTGCTTCGGCAGTCAGGCGCCGCAGGCGTTTCTGCAGCTTGTTCTGGTTGACACTCAGACTGGACATGGCGGGAACCCGGATATCAAAACCCGGCATTTTACCCCGAAACGGGGGGCAGGCAACGGCGCAGGGGGTGGATCAGGGAAATTCCGATGGGAAGTCTGTCAAGCTGAAGCCCTGGCCGCGAGGCGTCTGCAGGACGCCGGCGCGGCCTCACTCACTTATCGAAGATAGATCGGTCCGATCCCCAGCCCCCAGAAGATCACTGCGGTAGCCATCATGCCTACCAGCACCACCAGACCTACCGCCAGGATCGAGCTGGAGAATAGAAAGCCCTCATCCTGCGGAATATCCATGAAGATGGGGATACCCTGATAGAGCAGATATACCGTATAACAGATAGCCGCCGTGCCGACGAACATGGCCAACCACAGGTTCGGGTAGAGCGCCGCGAGACCGGCAAGGAACAGCGGGGTGGCGGTGTAGGCAGCAAAGACCACGCAATCGCTCAAGGTAGGGTTGGAATCATAGGTACGGGACATCCAATGAATGAAGGCCCCCATGACAGCCACCCCGGCGAGCATCGCCAGCCAGGTGAGAAAGGTCATCTGCAGAGCGCTGGCCTGAGTGAGTCTGACCGGCTCAAGAGTACCGATGGTCCAACCGACCTGCGTGGTGCCGATATAAGCGGAAACGGCGGGGATAGCCGCAAGCACCAACACGTGAACCAGGTAGAGCGGTCCGATAACGGTTTCCTCACCCTTGATGGTTCGCCAGGCACGGTCGGGGTTGGTGAAGAGTCCCACTACGTTTTGGATCATGGTCTGACCTCCTGATTATTATTGTCCCGCAGCGCCAGTTTTCTCAGCCCTTGCGGCAGATCGCTGCGACATCCTGTCGCAGCAACCATGCCTTGACTATAGTCAAATCCGCTGGAATTTGAACCCACCGCATTAGAGTGATTAGCGACTTCCCGCTTCGCGGTAATAGCGATTCAGAATTAAGTAAGCCTCGTTGATCTCGCTGCCCCGCTCGACATTGCCGCCCCGGTCGGGATGATGCTGCATCATCAGCCGACGATAACGCTGCTTGATCACGGCTACCCCGTCGTCCCTGGCCACGCCCAATATCTCCCGCGCCCAGTCCAGCTGACACTGCGTTACCGGCTCGCGCTGGCCCCGCCAAAAGTCATCCAGCAGACGGGTCACATCTTCGGCGCTGGTCTCCAGCCATTGGTTCCAATCGAGGTAGTAGCTGCGCAGCGGATCGTTGACCTGTACTCCCGGCCCCCTTACCTGCCGCGGTTGCAAACTGATGCATAGCGCTTCGATCGATAACTCGCGCCGGGAGTCGACCAGCGCGTCGGATAACCGATACAAGCCGTGGAACAGCAGGAAATGCAGCTGGAACAGCTGCAATGGATCGCGCATCGCTCCCGGTACGGCGAACACCGAGTGGGGAAATGCCGTGGCTAGGTGCCGGAGCAATGCGAACTCACCGATACCCTGGGGATTTTCTTCGAGCAGCCAGAGCACCTGCTCATCAAAGTCGGGCGGTAACAGGTCTTGAGCGGTTGGCTTGTTCATACCACCAGTTTAGCCATCATCTGGCCATAAAACAGCCATCTGCCCGCCATGAAAATGCAACAGGGAGTGCGTATGACTATCTGGCCAATTCACTTCACGAGAACGAATAATGAACAGATGGAGCTTGACTGCGATAGCGACAGCCGTGGCCGTCAGCCTTACCGGCTGCCTGGGTAGCGACAGTGACAGTGACCGGGGGGCCGGCGACACCACCCCCAGGATCAGTATCGAACTGAGCAAGCTGGGCAGCTATGCCACCGGTGAGTATGGCCAGAGCGCAGCGGAAATTCCTGCCTTCGATCCGGTCAACCAACGTATATTCATGGTCAACGCCCTATCCGGTGCGGTGGATGTGCTGGATGCCGCCGACCCGGCCAACCCAGCGTATATCACCTCGCTGGTTGCTCAAATCGAGAACGCCACCGTCAACAGCGTAGCCTGGCACGATGGCTTGCTCGCCGTGGCTGTCGAGGCGGCCATCAAGACCGACCTGGGCACCATCGAACTGTACGATGCCACGACCTTGCAGCTGCTGGACAGCCGGCCGGTCGGCGCCCTGCCCGACATGCTTACCTTTACGCCCGATGGCAAGTACGTGTTAGTCGCCAATGAAGGCGAGCCGAATGATGATTACTCGGTCGACCCCGAAGGCTCGATCAGCATCGTTGAGGTGCTCGCTGAGAGCAACCGCTTCGGCAGCGTTCGCACGGCCGGCTTCGAGAGCTTCAATGAACAGCGGCAAGCCCTGCTCGACGCCGGTGTGCGGATCTATGGTCCGGCTGACAATACCCAGGCTTATGGCCATAACAACCTGGCGAGCGTTGCTCGTGACCTGGAGCCGGAGTACATCACCGTTTCCGCTGATAGCAGCACCGCCTGGGTCGCTCTGCAGGAAAACAACGCTTTTGCCAAGCTGGACATCGCCAGCGCCACCGTCACGGATATCCTGCCCCTGGGCTTCAAGGATTATGGCGCGCAAGGCAACGGCATCGATGCCAGCGATGAGGAAGACGGGCTCATTCGCATCGAACCTCGTCCCGGTGTGGTTGGTATGTATCACCCCGACGCAATCAGCAGCTACAGCGTGGACGGCAAGACCTATATCGTTTCGGCTAACGAAGGCGATGCCCGCGCCTGGGGTGAGGACACCGATGAATACTGGGCAGGTGATGCCAGCCTGGGCTTCGTCGAGGAGTTCCGCGTCAAGCATCTGGTGCACAGCGACGGTTTCCGCCGCCGGGCCAATGACGATCTGCCGCCGCAGCTGGCTGCCCTGGCTGACGGTGCCCTGCTCAACCCGGACACCTTCGCCTACTGTGGCGCCACCGCAGCCGCGCCCGGCGCTTGCCGCGCGGATGATGAGCTGGGCCGTCTGAATATCAGCTGGGTGAATGGCTATCGCAAAAATGCCGACGGCAGCCCGATGCTGTTCGATGCCAGCGGCGCAGCAAACCCCGCCGGCAATCTACTGATGTACGATGAGCTGTACTCCTATGGCGCCCGTTCCTTCTCCATCTGGGATGAAAATGGCGAACAGGTGTGGGATTCCGGCGACTTTTTCGAGCAGTTCCTGGCCAACCAGACCGAACATGACTGCCAACTGCGAGCGGCCCGCGATATTCCCTGCGATCTGTACTTCAATACCGGTCACGATGAAGTCGGCACACTCGACAGCCGCAGCGATGCCAAAGGCCCCGAGCCGGAAGGCATTACCGTCGGTCGTATCAACGAGCAGAGCTTCGCTTTCATTGGCCTGGAGCGCATGGGTGGAGTGATGGTGTTCGATATCACCGATCCTACCGCGCCGCAATTTCAGGATTACCTGAATACCCGTGAAGACTGGGAAGCCGATCTGGAAGAATCGCCTGAACTCCTGGCCCAGACCGGTGACCTGGGTCCCGAAGGACTGGTGTTCGTTACCGCCGAGGACTCGCCCAATGGCGAACCCCTGTTGATTGTCGGCAACGAAGTCAGCGGCACCACGGCGATCTACCAGATCAACCGCCGGTAAGCTCGATCAGCGGGCGATGCCATCATCGCCCGCCTCGGTACGCACCGGGCCGGCGGCTTCGTCCGGTTTCTGCTCATCCACCACCATTTCCAGCGCCTCAGGCGAAGTAGTTACCATGCTGACATGGTGGGCGGGCTCCTCGACAATGCGATCGCTGGTGTCACGCCAGCGCAACAGACTGAACAGCGCACTGGCGGCAAACATCACAGCGAAGTACAGCGGCAACATCAGCGTCGAGGTAACACCCATCAGCCAGCCGGCCAAGGCCGGTCCAATCGCCGAACCGACACCCTGCAGCATCAGCAGCCCGGCATTGCCGGACAGCACCTCCTCCTTGTGCAAATGGTCAATCAGGTGTGCGACCACAGTGGGGTAAACCGAGAACGAACCGGCGCCGAAGATTACCGCACCGACCAGCAGCCAGGTGGTGGAACCGCTCAACAACGCCATCAGCAGCCCCCCGACTGCAGCGATACCCGCCACGATCACCAATGCCAGACGCCGGTCGATACGATCCGAGAGCACTCCCATCGGCCACTGAAACAATGCCCCGGCGACGATCACCAGGGACATGAAGGTGGCAATCTGACCGGTATCCATACCGACCCGCCCCGCATAGAGCGCTCCCAACCCCCAGAAGCCCCCCATCGCCAGACCCGATAGTACAGCGCCGGCACAGGCCACCGGGGCTGCCCGCCATAACGCCTTGAGTGACAACGTCGTGGTCTCAAGGATTTCCGGCTGCGGCAGCCGGGTTGCTACTACCGGCATGATCGCGACAATGACGAATAAGGCCGCTATCCCGAACATCAGGTTAGCCAGCGGGTTTTCCATCTGCAACAGTTGCTGGGACAGCGCCAGCGCCCCGAGGTTGACCGCCATATAGACCGCGAATACCCGTCCCCGCCGCTCCTTGGGTGCGCCGGTATTCAGCCAACTCTCGATGGAGGTATACACGCCCACCAGCACCATCCCGGTGATCAGGCGCAGCAGCAGCCAGAACAGCATATCGACATGGATTACATGCAGAATGATGCAAGCCGCTGCTGCCGAGGCGAAGAAGGCGAAGGCGCGGATATGTCCCATGCGGCGGATCAACTTGGGGCATACCCAGGTACCCAGCATGAAGCCGGCGAAATAGGCCGAACCGAACAAACCCAACGCTTGATCTGAAAACCCCTCGGTAGCACCGCGCAGGGGTACCAGGGTATTGAGCAAGCCGGAGCCCATCAGCAACAGGGCAATACCGGCCAGCAGCGCACTGATGGTTGTCACAATCCGCAGCATGCAAGCCTCTGATCTGGTTGGAGTTCATTGAGTCTCCTATCCAACCTATATCAGGATCGGGTATCTCGCCAATCAATGGCCTAAACGTCTACACTGGGCCCCGCATCCAGCCTTACCCTCCGGAAGGAGAAAAACCATGCCCAAAAAATGCCTGCTGGTGGTCGCCCACGCACCATCGGATAACACCCGCAAGCTGGTGGAGGCCGTGCTGCGCGGGGCCGCCAGCCCCGACATCGAGAATGTCGCGACCCGCTGGGTGGCGCCGTTGCTGGCCAGCCCCGAGGATGTGATGCAGGCCGATGCCATCATCCTCGGTACCACGGAAAACCTCGGTTACATGAGCGGCGCCCTGAAAGACTTCTTTGATCGCTGCTACTACCCGGTACTGGAAGAGAAACAGGGGCTGCCCTGCGCACTGTACATCCGCGCCGGCATGGACGGCACCGGCACCCGCCGCGCGGTGGAGAGCATCGTCATCGGCCTGCGCTGGAACTGGGCCCGCGACCCACTGGTGTTGTGCGGCGAGTGGCAAGACAGCTTTGTCGAGGAAGCCGAAGAGTTGGGCCTGTATATGGCCGCGGGCTTGGATAGCGGGATCTTCTAGCATATGGATCAGATACTGCACCGCCTGGAACACTGCTATCAGTTGGCTGAGCAGCGCTTCTCCCGCCCCTTCGAACGCCCCAGCGTCAGCCTCGATCTACGCGGGCAGAAGGCCGGCGTTGCCTACCTGAACCGCAACCTGCTGCGGTTCAACGCGCAGATGTACCGGGAAAACCGTGATGACTTTCTGCTGCAGACCGTTCCCCATGAAGTCGCGCATCTGATCGCCCATGCGCTGTTTGGCGGCGAGATTCGCGCCCATGGCCGGGAGTGGCAAACCTTGATGACCGACCTGTATGGTTTGCCTGCCCGGCGCTGTCATGACTACGCCGTTGCGCGGCGACGCAGCACACGTTATCTCTACCGCTGTGGCTGCCCAGAGGGCATTCCGTTCACGCCCCAGCGCCATGCCCTGGTGCGTCGAGGCCGGCGCTATCAATGCCGACGCTGCGGCGACCTGCTGCACTTTACCGGGCAACAGCGCACGGAAGGCTGAGCTGGCTTAATGATCTCCGGCGCGGGACAGGTCTCGGATGTAGGGAGCAAGCGAGTAGCCCAACTGTGGCTCCAGCCCCGCCGCCCAGGCGCCCAATGCCGACCGGTCCAGCGCCAGCGGCGGATCACCCGCCGCCGGGACGAATAGAATGATATTGCCCTCCTCGACCTGCGCCTGCAGATAGCTGTCGCCAAACAGGTCCCGCAGCATCGCGGCGGCATAAGGCAAGCCGGTTTCGCCCATCTGCCATTGATTGATCACCAGCACGCCGCCGGGCCGCAATGCCCGCTGACAGGCGGCGAAAAAGTCCGCCTGCAGTTGCAGACGCGATAGGCCGCCCTCCATGTACAGGTCGACGCACAGCAGATCGCAACTGGTCGGCGCGGCGGCAATATACTTCTCGGCACAGCCGATGCTGACCTGCAATCGCGGGTCGGCTGAAAGCCTCAGCCACTCCCGCGCCAACGCCAGCACCTCCCCACGCAGCTCGATCACCCGCACCCCGGCGGGGGCAAAATGCCGTACCAAACAATTGGCCAGGGCCCCACCGCCCAACCCCAACAGCGTCATCTGCGGGTTAGATCTGCACCAGAAGGTCCCCAGCAACATTGCCCGGGTATAGTCATATTCCAGCCACGCAGGATCGGCCAGGAAGATGCAACTCTGTTCGGTCTGCTCGCCGAAATAGAGGAAGCGATAGCCTTCCCGGTTCTCGGTGATGCGCAACGTACCGTAATCGTCGCGGCGCTTTTCCAGCAGGGTCTCCTGATCGGTCATCAACAGCATTCCCAAAAACATATTCCACCAGGACATGGATCACCTATGGCCTGAATCATTCCGGCCATTGTGGGGCACGGCACAACAAAAGTCTTGCCGTCGGGCAAGCCCGCTCCCGCAAGGTACGTTTCTCCCGTAGTCGTCAGCATTGACACTCGGCCCTTCCATCACTTGAGCCATGCTCCCCTCTGCGCGCATAATGCCCAGCCTTTGCTGTTTTCAACAGGCTGCTTCCATGTTCCGCTGGTTTGAACAACGTCTCGATCCCTTCCCTGCCGAAGAACCGATCCAACCCCCGCGCCAGCTACTGGCTTTTTGTCTGCACTACACCCGCGGCTCTTGGCCATTTCTGATCATTGCCGCCCTGCTCATGGCGAGCATTGCCATCACCGAAGTCTGGCTGTTCAGCTTCCTCGGCAATATCGTCGACTGGCTATCGAATCAGGACCGCAGCACCTTTCTGCAGAACGAGGGGCTCAAGCTCACCGGCATGTTCCTGGTGGTCATGGCCCTGCTGCCATTGCTGATCCTGGTCAACTCGCTGTTCAGCTATCAGACGCTGATGGGCAATTACCCGATGCGCATCCGCTGGCTGGTGCATCGTTATCTGCTCAGACAGTCGATGGCCTTCTACCAGGACGAATTTGCCGGCCGTATCGCCACCAAGATGATGCAGACGGCGCTGGCGGTACGCGAATGCGTGATCAAGCTGATCGACGTGCTCAACTACGTGGTGGTGTATTTCCTCGGCACCCTGCTGGTGGTCGGGCTGGCCGACTGGCGGCTGATCATCCCCATGCTGGCGTGGCTGGCCGGCTATGCATTGATGATGCGCTACTTCATCCCGCGACTCGGCAAAGTCGCCGAGGCCCAGGCCGATGCACGCTCGGTAATGACCGGCAGCGTGGTCGACAGCTACACCAATATCCAGACGGTGAAGCTGTTCTCCCATGCCCGCCGCGAAGCCACCCACGCCCGCGAAGGCATGACCGGCTTCATGGAAACCGTCTATCGCCAGATGCGGCTGGTTACCCTGGTCAACGTCTCGCTCTACCTGCTCAACGGCATGCTGCTGGCGGGCGTGACCGGACTGGCGCTCTGGCTATGGCTGCAGGGCAGCATCAGCGTCGGCGCCGTGGCGGTGGCCGTGGGTCTGGTGTTGCGTCTGTGGGGCATGTCGCAGTGGATCATGTGGGAAATCTCCGCGCTGTTCGAGAACGTCGGTACCGTGCAGGACGGCATCAACTCCATCTCCCGTCCGCAACTGATCACCGATCAGCCGGATGCCAAGCGCCTGGAAGTCAGCCGGGGCGAGATCCAGTTCGAGCATGTACGGTTTCATTACGGCAAAGGTCATGGGGTGATGGATGACCTGCATCTGCACATCCGTCCCGGCGAGCGGATCGGCCTGGTGGGCCGCTCCGGGGCCGGCAAGTCGACCCTGGTGAATCTGCTGCTGCGCTTCTATGACGCGGAGGGCGGGCGCATTCTCATCGATGGGCAGAATATTGCCGAGGTCAGCCAGGACTCCCTGCGCGAGCATATCGGCATGGTCACCCAGGACACCTCGCTGCTGCACCGTTCGGTACGGGACAACATTCTCTATGGCCGCCCCGACGCCACCGAGGAGATGATGCTGCAGGCCGCGCGCAATGCCCATTCTGACGGCTTCATCCCCGGTTTGAGCGATGCCCGGGGCCGTCGCGGCTATGATGCCCATGTCGGCGAGCGCGGTGTGAAGCTTTCCGGCGGCCAGCGCCAGCGCATCGCCATTGCCCGCGTCATGCTCAAGGATGCGCCCATCCTGATTCTCGACGAAGCCACCTCGGCGCTGGATTCGGAAGTCGAAGCCGCGATCCAGGAAAATCTCAATCAACTGATGCAGGGCAAAACCGTGATCGCCATCGCCCACCGACTATCGACCATCGCCGAAATGGACCGGCTGATTGTCATGGATCAGGGGCGTATCGTCGAAGACGGCAGTCATGCCGAGTTGATCAGCCAGGGCGGACTATATGCCCAGTTATGGGCACGGCAGTCGGGCGGGTTTCTGGGGGAGGATCTGTAGTCACCAGCCTTCCATAGTCCGCTGGATGCCTGGGAGGTTCGAGCACCAGCTCGTACCGGAATTGGCCGGCAACACCTGCGTTACCGGCTGACTCCGCCATCGAGTCCGATCGCGCCCCCCGGGCTCGTCGCTCCCAGGGCTTTTAACGCCCCTCGGACGGCTCAACGTCCGCGGGGGCATCGCCGACTTACCCTTTACCCTCCGCCAATAAACCCCGCAGCACATAATGCAGGATCCCACCGGCCTTGAAGTAATCCACCTCATTGCCGGTATCGATCCGGCACAGCACCTCGAACTCGATCTGGCGACCGCTCGGATGATGCGCCGTGACCTTGAGCATCTGCCCGGGGCGCAGGTTGTCGTCGATGTCGGGGATATCCAGCACCTCGTGCCCGTCCAGCTGCAGCGTCGGGGCATTCTGCCCATTGATGAACTGCAGGGGTAACACGCCCATGCCAACCAGGTTGGAGCGGTGGATACGCTCGAAACTCTCAGCAATGACGGCTTTCACACCCAGCAGGTTGGTGCCCTTGGCTGCCCAGTCGCGGCTGGAGCCAGTGCCATACTCCTTGCCCGCCAGTACCACCAGGGGCGTGCCTTCGGCCTGATACCGCATAGCCGCATCGTAGATGGACATCCGCTCACCGCTGGGAGTATGGATAGTCAGGCCACCCTCCTCGCCACCGAGCATGCGGTTGCGGATGCGAATATTGGCGAAGGTCCCGCGCATCATTACTTCGTGGTTGCCGCGCCGCGAGCCATAGGAGTTGAAGTCTTCCGGCTTCACACCCAGCCGTTGCAGATATTCCCCAGCCGGTGAGCTGGACTTGATAGTCCCCGCCGGCGAGATATGATCCGTGGTGATCGTGTCACCGAACACCGCCAGTACCCGGGCCTGATGGATCGGCTGCAGCGGCTCCAGTGGCTGATCAATGCGCTCGAAATAGGGAGGGTTCTGGACATAGGTCGACTGACTGTCCCAGGTGTAGGTATCCCCACCGCTCACGCTGATTGACTGCCAATGTTCATCGCCGGTGAATACATCAGCGTAACGGCGACGGAACATGTTGTCTTCCACCAGTGCCACCGCCTCGGCAATTTCGGCATTGCTCGGCCACAGATCACGCAGGTATACCGGCTTGTTGTCACGGTCCAACCCCAACGGCTCTTCCTGCAGATTCAGGCGGCTGTCGCCAGCCAGCGCATAAGCCACCACTAAAGGCGGCGACGCCAGCCAGTTGGCCTTGACCTGCTGATGCACCCGCCCCTCGAAGTTGCGGTTGCCGGACAGTACCGCCGATACCACCAGATCATGCTCACTGACCGCATGGCTGATCGGCTCCGGCAGCGGGCCGGAGTTGCCGATACAAGTGGTGCAGCCATAGCCGACCAGGTTGAAACCGAGCTGGTCCAGATAATCGATCAACCCGGCCCGCTCCAGATAGTCGGTTACCACCTTGGACCCCGGCGCCAATGACGACTTGACCCACGGCTTGCGCTGAATGCCACGCTCGACCGCTTTCTTGGCCAGCAACCCCGCCGCCATCATGACGCTGGGGTTGGACGTGTTGGTACAAGAGGTGATGGCGGCGATCACCACCGCGCCGTTTTTCAGGACGTGCTCTTCGCCATCGATGGTCACACAGACTTCACCGCGCGGGCCACCCACCGCCGTACCGCCACCACCTTCGTCTTCCAACCGCTCGACATCAGTGGCAATGGTCGCCGTCTGCAGCGCCAGCAACTCCTCGAACGCCTTGGGTACCTGGCCCAGGGGCACCCGATCCTGGGGGCGGCGCGGCCCGGCCAGGCTCGGCTCGACCTCGTTCATATCCAGATGCAGGGTATCGGTGAACACCGGCTCATGACCCGGCTCACGCCACAGCCCCTGCGCCTTGGCGTAGGCTTCAACCCGCTCGACGACCTCCTGGGGGCGGCCGGTCAGGCGCAGGTAGCCTAGGGTAATATCATCAATGGGAAAGAAGCCGCAGGTGGCGCCGTACTCCGGCGCCATATTGGCAATGGTGGCGCGATCGGCCAATGGCAGGTCTGCCAGACCGTCGCCGTAGAACTCGACGAATTTACCCACTACCCCGTGCTGGCGCAGCATCTGGGTCACCGTCAGCACCAGATCGGTGGCGGTCATGCCCTCACGCAACTTGCCAGTCAGCTTGAAGCCCACCACCTCGGGGATCAGCATGGACACCGGCTGGCCGAGCATGGCCGCCTCGGCCTCGATGCCGCCGACGCCCCAGCCCAGCACGCCCAGGCCATTGACCATGGTGGTGTGCGAATCCGTGCCCACCAGGGTGTCCGGATAGGCCCACCACTGCCCATCGCTCTCTGCCGCCCAGACACTCTGCGCCAGATACTCCAGGTTTACCTGATGGCAGATGCCGGTACCCGGCGGCACTACCCGGAAATTGTTGAAGGCCTTCTGGCCCCAGCGCAGGAAGGCATACCGTTCACCGTTACGCTGCATCTCCATCTCGACATTGCCTTGGAAGGCCGCATCGTTGCCGAAGTGGTCCACCATCACCGAGTGGTCGATGACCAGGTCCACCGGTGACAGCGGATTGATCCGCTGCGGGTCGGCACCGGCCCGCGCCACGGCATCGCGCATCGCGGCCAGATCCACCACCGCCGGCACCCCGGTGAAGTCCTGCATCAACACCCGCGCGGGCCGGTATTGGATCTCCCGGTCCGAATGCCGCTTGACCAGCCAGTCAGCCATCGCCTGGATATCCTCGCGGGTCACCGTTTCACCATCCTCGTGACGCAGCAGGTTCTCCAGCAGCACTTTCAGCGACATCGGCAACCTGTTGATCTCGCCCAGCAGTTCACCGGCCTTGGGCAGGGAGTGATACTGATAGGTCCTGTCACCCACTTGCAGGCTGCTCAGGGTTTGCAAACTGTCAATCGACATCAGGCGCCTCCTCTTGGTAGTACGTTGACCGGCAGGTCACTCTCGAACCCTGTACGCCGGCCGATAGCTTTCAGAATAGTCCAGATAACAGAACAATTCAGAACATGGCCGAAGCGCAATATCGTGCACCCGGCCTACCGGTGATAAACTGCGGTCTTTGCAGCTAGCAAACAAGGAATATCCCATGTGCGGAATCGTCGGCGCCGTCGCCCAGCGTAATATCACTCCCATCCTGCTCGAAGGCCTGCGCCGGCTGGAATACCGCGGTTATGATTCGGCCGGGGTTGCCGTATTCGACGCCGACAGCGGCATCCAGCGGGTACGCGCCACCGGCAAGGTAATCGAGCTTGAGAACGCACTCGCTGCCACTCCCGCCATCGGTAACCTGGGCATCGCCCACACCCGCTGGGCAACCCATGGCAAACCGGCCGAGCATAATGCCCATCCACATGTATCCCAGGGACTGGCGATCGTGCACAACGGCATCATCGAGAATCACTCGGCGCTGCGCCACAGGCTGATCGATCTGGGCTACGTGTTCACCTCCGAGACCGATACCGAAGTGGTCGCGCATCTGATTGCCTGGCATTACAGCCAGACGCGCAATCTGCTGCAGGCCTTCCGCAACGCCCTGGGCGAACTGCACGGTGCCTACGCCCTGGCATTGATCCACGAGGACGAACCGCAGAACCTGTATTGCGCCCGTATGGGCAGTCCGCTGGTCATTGGCGAAGGCAGTGGCGAATCCTATATCGCCTCCGATCCGCTGGCGCTGCTGCAGGTGACCGACCGCTTCCGTTATCTGGATGAAGGTGACCATGCCCGCCTGACCATCGATGGTTGCGAGATCTGGGATCGTGAACACGCCAACGTCGAGCGCCCGGTCAAACGCTACGAGCATGCGGCGCATAGCCTGGACAAGGGTGAATACCGTCATTACATGTTCAAGGAAATCTTCGAGCAGCCCGAGGCCATCAGCAATACCCTCAGCGGCACCCTCGGCGATGACCACGTGCTGACAGCCATCCTCGGTCCAGATGCCGAAAGCCGTCTGGCGCAGGTGCAGAATATTCATATCGTCGCCTGTGGCACCAGTTATCATGCTGGCCTGGTTGCACGCTACTGGATCGAATCCCAGGCCGGCTTGCCCTGTCAGGTCGAGGTTGCCAGCGAATACCGCTATCGCACTGTGGTGGTGCCGGCCAATACATTGCTGATCACCATTTCCCAGTCAGGTGAAACCGCCGACACCCTGGCCGCCCTGCGCTTCGCCAAGGACCAGGGTTATCTCGCATCGCTGGCCATCTGCAACGTGGCCGGCAGCTCTCTGGTCCGTGAAGCCGACTGGCGACTGCTGACCCAGGCCGGCCCGGAGATCGGCGTGGCCTCGACCAAGGCCTTCACCACCCAGCTGGTGGCGCTGCTATGGCTGACTACCGCGCTGGTGCAGGTGCGCGGCCTGTCGCCCAAACAGGTGGCCGCGAACGTCGCCGCCCTGCGCCAACTGCCGCCGTTGATTGAGGCGGTACTGACATTGGAGCCAGCCATCACCACCCTGGCCGAGCGCTTCGCCAACAAGCACCACGCCTTGTTCCTCGGTCGCGGCCCGCACTACCCTATCGCCATGGAAGGTGCGCTCAAGCTGAAGGAGATCTCCTATATTCACGCTGAAGCCTACGCCGCCGGCGAGCTAAAGCATGGCCCATTGGCGCTGGTCGATGAAGACATGCCCGTGGTCAGCGTCGCGCCCAGCGACAGCCTGCTGGAAAAACTCAAATCCAACCTGGAAGAAGTGCGCGCACGGGGCGGACAGCTGATCACCTTCGCCTGTGAAACCATCGAACAACCCGGTGATGACAGTGACACCATCAGTTTGCCGCAGGTCGATGACATCATCTCGCCAATTATCTACACCATCCCCCTGCAATTGCTCAGCTACCACGTGGCGCTGGTCAAAGGCACCGACGTGGATAAACCCCGAAATCTGGCCAAATCGGTGACGGTGGAGTAGGCGTAGGCCCTCTCCCCTCGCGGGAGAGGGCTGGGCCCGCCCAGCTCCACATCAAATCACCTCATCCTCGCAGCAACCGCAACCCATTCGCCACCACCAGCAAACTCGCCCCCATATCGGCAAAGACCGCCATCCACATGGTCGCATCCCCGGTAAAGGTCAACACCAGAAATACCGCCTTGATTCCCAGAGCCAGCACAATGTTCTGCATCAATACCCGCGAAGTCGCCCGAGACAGCCGTACGAATGCCGGTATCTTGCGCAGATCATCACTCATCAGTGCCACATCGGCAGTCTCGATGGCAATGTCGGTGCCCGCCACGCCCATGGCAAAACCGATATCGGCCCGCGCCAACGCCGGGGCATCGTTGATGCCGTCACCCACCATGCCCACCTTTCCTGCATCAGCCAGGCGTTCGATGGCCCGCGCCTTATCTTCAGGCAACAGGTTACCCTCGGCGCGGTCGATGCCGGCTTGATTGGCGATTGCTCGCGCAGCATGGGGATTGTCACCGCTGAGCATCAGCGTGTGGATGCCCAGCTCATGCAACTCGGCCAGGGCCTCGCGGCTACTGTCCCGGATCGTGTCGGCGACGGCAAACAGGCTACGCACCTCGCCCTCGACCACCAGCAACACCACGCTTTTGCCCTGCGCTTCCAGATTGGCGACCGGCAACCCTTCCGCCGCCCTACTTAGCCCCAGTTCTTCCAGCAGCCGCTGATTGCCAAGGTGACACAGCCTGCCGTCGATCACACCACGTGCTCCCCGGCCCGGCAGCGCTTCGAAATCCGTTACCTCATGCAGCGCCAGCCCCTCCGCCAACGCCGCATCGGTGATGGCCCGAGACACCGGATGGTCGGATCGCCGTGCCAGACTGGCCGCCAGCGTGCGACTGTCAGCCGGATCATGTCCTGCCAGGGGAATGAAATCAGTCTGGACCGGCTTACCGTGGGTAATGGTTCCGGTCTTGTCCAACGCCAACCACCGCAGCTTGTGGCCTTCTTCAAGGTAAGCCCCGCCCTTGATCAGGATGCCTTGCCGGGCGGCCGCCGCCAGTCCACTGACGATGCTGACCGGCGTGGAGATAACCAGTGCACAAGGACACGCGACGACCAGCAGCACCAGGGCCCGGTAGATCCAATCCAGCCAACCGCCGGCCATGAACAGCGGCGGCAATACCGCCACCGCTACCGCCAGGGCGAATATGGCAGGCGTGTACCAGCGGGCAAAGCGGTCAACGAAACGCTGGGTGGGTGCACGACTGGCCTGCGCCGCCTCTACCGCATGGATGATGCGTGCCAGCGTGGATTGGTCGGCTGGCGCAGTGACACCCAGTTCGAAAGACCCGGACTCGTTGATGGTACCGGCGAACACCACGTCCCCCGGCGCCTTCTCGACCGGCAGACTCTCGCCGGTGATGGGTGCCTGGTTCACGGTCGAGCGCCCTTCCAGTACCTCGCCATCCAGGGCGATACGCTCACCGGGGCGTACCCGTACCCGACTGCCGACCGTAACCTGCCTGGCCTCTACTTCCAGCCAGCTACCATCAGGTTGCTGCACCGTAGCTCGCTCCGGCGCCAGATCCAGCAGTTTGCGGATGGCATTGCGGGCGCGGTCCAGAGACCTGGCCTCGATGACCTCCGCCAGGGCAAAAAGCACCATTACCATTGCCGCTTCCGGCCAGTGGCCGATCAGCATGGCCCCAGTGACAGCGATGGACATCAGCGCGTTGATGTTGAGGTTGCCATGTCTGAGAGCGATCCAGCCCTTGCGGTAAGTGGAAAGACCACCAGTGAAAATGGCGCCCAATGCCAACAGCATCACCAGCCAGTGATTCCCGCCCTGAACCCAATACACGACTTCCGCCGCACCAGCGGCAACCAACGCGACAACCAAGGTCCACCAGCGAGTATTGCTCTGCGCCGGAGGCGGCGCTTCGCCCCGATCATCGTGCTGCACCGCCCGCATACCGATGGCCGCCAGGGCGCGCTCCACCGGTACCAGCGAAGCCAGATTGTGATGCACAGTCAGTTTGCGCTGGAGCAAGTTGAAGTCCAATCCCACGATACCGGGCAGACCGGCGAGCTTATTGCGGATCAGCGCCTCTTCCGTGGGGCAGTCCATATTCTCCACGTGATATCGGGCAACCGCCGCAGCTGTCCCTGCCGGCTGGGTCATCTTCGGGATGACAGTGGCGGCATGGACGCTGTCGCAGCCGCATTCTCTGGTTGGCACTTCGCTCATGGCATTTCCTTGACTTGTCGTTCGGTATTGGGATTAGAATCCCTATAGCCACTATAGAGTCAAGCGGGAGCAAACATGGATATCAGAATCGGCGAACTGGCCCGACGTACCGGCTGCGAGGTCGTGACCATTCGTTACTATGAGAAAGAGCGACTGCTGCCGGAACCAGCGCGCAGCGAGGGGAATTATCGGCTCTACAACGAAGCCCACCTCGAGCGGCTGCAGTTCATTCGCCATTGCCGCTCGCTGGACATGTCGCTCGGGGAGATTCGGGCTCTGCTGAGTCTGCGGGAGAACCCTACCCTGGATTGCAGTGAAGTGAATGCCATGCTGGACACGCACATCCAACAGGTGGAAGACCAGATTGAAGCTCTGGGTCAACTCAAGCAGCACCTGATAATATTGCGCGAAAAATGCGCCGGCGTCCGCCCGATGGAAGCCTGCGGAATACTGCAGGGCCTGACGGACAGTTCATGTCATACATAGAAGCCGTCAGCGCTCAACAAGATGGCGCTCGGCATGCTCTTGCATCGCTTGGTCGATTTCTTGTCCCAGATAGCTGCTCAGGGATTTCATGTAGACGGTCGAAATATGGCTCTTGTCCTTGTAGACCAGAACGTTGCCCACGACCGCCGGACAGGTATCACGGGTACAGAAATAATCGCTCATATCGATGAAATGCGCGGCTGTACCCGCAACGTTCAATTGCTCCAGCACCAGGGTCTCCGTCAAGGCAGCGTTGCGCGGCCGGGAACATTGGGGTGAGTTTGCCCCGTTCATATCGACGCAGGTCGGTACATGAAAACCCATGAAAGGAGTATCGCGCACCGCGAGTACCTTGAAGCCCAGCGCCTGCAGCTTTTGCCACTGCTGCACGTAACCTTCAGGCACATGCTCGGGCTGATCGACTGTCATCGCTACCGTGGCTGTGGTGAAGACGAAATCCGGTTCGAGTTCGGCAATAGCCGCGAGTACATTGTCGTTCCATTGGGCACAGGAGTTCTGCCGATTCTCCGGTGATTCCTCAGCCAGCGCGGTAAAGCGGCAACCATTCTTGGTATAGCTCACCAGTCGCCAGTTGCGCTGCTGGGCGATGACATCCAGGGCGGGCACCCAGTGCGTGGCGTGCGAACTGCCGGCCACCGCGATAGTCATCTCCCCGTCGGCGCTCCCGTAATGGCAAGGCGTGGCCTCGGTACCATACAGGCCCTGGTGGCAACCTTCCCGGTAGGGTCTGGGAACATCCTTGCTGGCCATAAAGGGTTCCGGAACAATGGCAGCATGGGTGACGCCTCCGGAGGGGCTGCCATCAGCCAGCACCCGGGCACCAGGATAGAGAGTGGCGTCGACTACTTCGGGCACCCGGTATTCCTCGGTCAGGTCCTTCACCTCGTTGCGCCACAGCAGGATTGCCAGCACCAGCGGGGCCACTGCCGCCAGCCCGGCCGCGTAGGCAAAACCAGGAGACCGTCGCCCGAGGTGTTTGCGTAGCGGTTTTTCGACCAACCGGGTAGTGAGCCAGGCCAGGATCAACGACAGCAGCATGATCACCACTCCGCCATACCAGGTGGTGGCCGGTTCACCGAAACTCGCCCGCAAGAAAATCATCACCGGCCAGTGCCACAGATAGAAGGCATAACTGATCCCGCCCAGCCAGACCAATGGCCGGATCGACAGCAAGTTCCGTGCGCTCAACGGCAGCATGCCCGCACCGGCACCAAGCACCAGCGCCGCGCCCAGCGAGGGCCACAACGCGGCATAACCCGGGAAGCTCAGCGACACATCCAGCAGAAACCCGCAGCTGACGATGGCGGCCAGCCCTATCCAGCCCAGCGGCCGGCGCAAACTACCATTGACCGTTATCCATGGCGTGATGGCGACAAGCCCCCCGAGTGCGAACTGCCAGACCCGGGCAAAGGTGTTGAAATAGGCAAAAGTCTGATTCGCCGCGGTATGGATGATGGAAAACCCGAGCGAGAGAATGAACACACTGACGAAGGTCAGCAATAGCCCCCGTCGTTGGCTCAGTGCCAAACGTGAACTCAGATACAGCGCCAGCATGACCACGAATGGCCAGAGCGCATAGAATTGCCCCTGCGCCGACAGCGCCCAGTAATGTTGCACCGGGCTCGGCAGATTGTCTCGCGCCAGATAATCCACCGAGTTCAGCACCAGCAGCCAGTTCTCCATATAGAACATCGCCGCCAGGCTTTCCTTCATTGCGGACATCCACAGCGAACGGGGTAACAGCAGCCAGGTCCCCAGCAATACTGCCGCGATCACCAACAGAGCGGCCGGCAATAGCCGCCGCGCCAGCCCCGCCCAGAACACCAGCGGTCGCACCCGCCCCTGCTGGTCGTATTGCCTGAGCAGTGAGAGCGTGATCAGGTAGCCAGACACCACGAAGAATACATCCACCCCGCCGGAGACTTTGTTCATCCAGATGTGGAAGATGGCGACCAGCAACGCCGCCAGCGCTCTCAGACCTTCGATATCTCCGCGGAATGCCCCGGTATCCGACACACCGGTAGTTACAGGCTTGCCCATGATTCACCCCAACTCGTTGACCGCATCATGAAAATGGCGGCCGCGTCCAATCGCTTCGAGGGTAATAGCCGACAGCGGCAGCTCCGGCCAACGAAACAATGCCCCCAGTTTCAGGTCCCACTCCGCGGGGTACAGCTTGAAAGCCCCGGCTCCAGGGGTGAAAGTGATCTCCCCCACGTAGATCCGCCCCTCGAACACATACATGTCCACCCGGCAATAGCCAAAAGGTTGCGCCAGCCGCCGGGCAACATCGAGCATCTCGGCCAGCTCGGCAGGAGCGCGGGTAATGCCGGTATCGATACTGGGAGGCAACGTCTCGCCAAGACGGAACGGCAATTCCTGCCAATCTGCGGAGAACAGATTCTGGGTCATACGGCCGAACCGCCCGTTAATCACCTGGATAAACAGGTAGCTATCCCCTTCCACGGGGTTGAATACATGAATCTTGTAATCCGCCGGCGGCCCATTGGCTGTCAGTAATGCCTGTTCGAACAGCACCTGAGGGCGGATGGCCTTGTAATGCCGTTCGCCCCGACGTCGGGAAAAGTCGTCTCGCAACCAGGCATTACTCAACGCTGCAAGTTGCTCCATGTCTTCCCGAGACTTGTCGGAAACAATCTTGACCGCACCGCTGCTGTTATTCGTTTTCATGACAAAACTATCAGGCAAACATTCAAACTGTGACGCAGTTACCACTTCCATGGCGGCATACAAGGGAACATTGAATCTGTCTCCTACAGTGTCTCGAATATAATCACGAACCAACACCTTATCGGCCAGGCGTGAAAAATGTGGCAAGGGATAGCGCATTCGATGATGCAACTTTTCGGACAACCTTTGCGGGTCGCGGAAATTGCACAGTTTCCTGTGCCGTTTCAGGTATCTGAGTTGGTACTCAGCCCACTCCGGGAGCATATCAACGACCGACAAGGTAAACGAAGATTTCACCATCCTGGCCAGCTTTTCGGAGAACTTATCATCAACATCCATATAAACACCCCAACAAGTGAGGAAACCCCTGACCCGGCGCGGCAATATACGACTGCCCATGCCAATTTCAAAACATTCAGGCACGAAACCGAGCGGTGCGCCTTCACGAATCAGTAACGACTACAGCGTAATAACCGATCTATAACCAATTGCTAACGAACAAAACTTAATCTTGAATTATCTGCCTTAATATCCGGCGTGACCCATGCAGAGAGGGAGATAGCAATGGATTTACTGCACAAGCGACCTGCCAGGCTGTATCGATATTTTTTCGGTACAGCGGAGTTTAACGAAGCGCGCTTCGAACTTAGAATCGATGGATCACCGGTAGCAATCGAACGCAGGCCCTTGGTGTTGCTGGCAAAAATTCTCGAGCACGCCGACGAGGTAGTAACCAAGGGAGAGTTATTGCATACCGTCTGGGGCGGGCGGATTACCGTGGAAAACGTACTCGCCAACGCCATGGCCAAACTGCGTAAGGCGCTGGGCGTCAATGCGCTGCTGTTGGTCACCATCCCCCGGGTCGGCTACCGGATCAAAGGACCGGTGAAGAAAATGGAGGCTCAGGCCGATTGCGATATCATTCCGACACAGCCATACGTCGGCGCAGGCGCAGCCATCGGCGACCCCCTGTTCACCAGCGCCCGGATAGCGCCGCCCGCCCCCTCGTTCCACCATCTGGATGTAATTCCCCTGAACCCCGCCGGATTCGATCGGGCTGGAATGATTCTGGATGCGGGCACCGCAATGAATACAACGCATGCGGGAGCACGCGCCTTCCACCATGCAGGTGGCGCTACCTTGGAAGCCTGGGCCGGACAGCGTCACCTGGACATCATGCCAATCGAACAACGGCTCAACCTGTTCATGAGCTTGGCGAGGGAAGTGTCCGAGCAACACTCCAGAGGCACTGTCCATGCGTTCTTGCAACCGGACAATCTCATCGTTGCGGATAACGGCCGCATTCGGATTACCGCACCGGAAAAGTCCCTGGCGAATCCCGGGCAGCCCCATAAAACAAGCTGCTGCTGCTTTTACCGGGCGCCGGAAACCTACCGCAACGACGATGTAACCCCGCGCAGTGATATCTACTCGCTGGGGATTCTGCTGTATCAGTTACTAACATCGGATTTTTCCCGACCGCTGCTTCCCGACTGGCGACAGGACATTACCAACAGATCGCTCCAGCACATCATCGAAGCAGCCACGCACTCCTGCCCTTCATTGCGCCCGGAGTCCGTGGAAGAATTTATAAAACCGTTGTACACCCATCGTATCGGACATCACCAGAAGCCTGAAATCTGGACGGCGACCTCAGCCAGCATGCTCCGGCAGTAACGAACTTTTTATTACCAACTGCCTTTCTCAAACGTGCAGTAGCCGTTGTGGCTGCCGTATGCCCGCCTGAGAAGTTCAACCATACATAGCGACAACAGTCTTCAGGATCCGACTGCAAATCCTGGGGCGGTAGCGTGCCTGAAGCCTCACCCCAACCCAGTTGGAACCGACGCTTCAAGACCACTTCATCATGCGCATGCGCAAGGGAAATCATGCAAAACATCACCTCCCCCTATCGGAACCAGAGCAGTACCGACGAAATCGACTTGGCGGTGCTCTTCGGCGCGTTGATCGATGGCAAATGGATCATCGCCGGATTGACCCTGGGGTTCGCTCTACTTGGCATGACCTACGCCATTCTGACCACCCCGATATACCAGGCCAACGCTCTGATCCAGATTGAAGAAAAGAGTGGTGGCCTGGCAGGTATGTCGGAGCTGTCGGATGTATTTGGCGGCCCCTCCAAGGCCGTTACCGAGATCGAGCTGATCAAGTCCAGAGCGGTGATCGGTCAGGCGGTTACCAACCTCAAGCTGGATACGGTAGCGGCACCCAATTACTTTCCGGTTTTCGGCGAATGGGCCGCGCGGCGCTTCCAACCCGAGTTCGCTGGTGAGCTGGCCCTGCCCTGGTTTGGCCTGGTCGAATACGCCTGGGGCGGTGAAGAGCTGGAAATATTCCAGCTACATGTACCTACCGCTTACCTGGACACACCGCTTACCCTGGTCGCCGGCGCCCATGACTACTTCAGTCTATATGACGGCAATGATGAGCAACTGCTGACCGGCCAGGTCGGTCAACAGGTCGAGCAGAACGGATTCAGGGTGCAAATCGCCAGGCTCCAGGCCCGTCCCGGCACCCGCTTCACAGTAGCCCGAAACCGCCTGCTGAACACCATCATGTATTTCCAAAGCGAGCTAGACGCCAGCGAGCGCGCCAAGGATTCCGGTATCATCAGCCTGTCCCTGCAACACGCCGATCACCAGTATGCGATCCGGGTTCTGGACGAAGTCAGTCGACTCTATGTGCGCCAGAACGTCGAACGTAACTCGGCGGAGGCCGCGCAAAGCCTGCAGTTTCTGCGTGAACAGCTGCCCCAGGTACGCTCCGAGCTGGAGCGCTATGAACAGGCACTGAATGACTTCCAGATGAGCAGCAGGTCCGTGGACATCTCCATCGAGACCCAGTCAGTGCTGAACCAGATCATCGAGCTGGATACCTTGATCTCCGAACAGGAACTCAAGCGTACCGAGCTGCAGCGCCGCTTTACTGGTGAGCACCCGTCCTATCAGATTCTGCTGGAGCAGACCCAGCAACTGCAGCGCCAGCGCAACGAATTGAGCAAGAAGGTCGATGAACTGCCCGAGACTCAACAGGAGCTGCTGCGGTTGTCACGTGATGTTGCGGTAACCACCGAGGTATATACCGCAATGCTCAACCGCTCGCAGGAACTGGACGTCCTGCGCGCCGGCACCGTCGGGAACGTGCGTATCATCGATGCAGCCGACGCCAGCGTGTCGCGTCCCGTCAAGCCGCGCAAGACTATTGTCACCATCCTGGCCACGCTGTTCGGCGGGTTCCTCGGCGTCGCCCTGGTCCTGCTGCGCCAGATGCACAATCGCGGAGTGGAAAATCCCGAACTCATCGAACAGCTCGGCCTGCCGGTCTATGCTGCCATTCCCTTCAGCAAAGATCAGGAACATCTGGAGAAGCAGATGCGCAGTAATAGCCGCGCCGCGCAACGTGACAGTCTGATCCTGGCGCTGAAGAACCCCGCCGACCTCGCGGTGGAGTCCTTGCGGCGCCTGCGTACCAGCCTCCATTTCGCCCATGCCGAGGCGATGAACAATGTCTTGATGATCTCGGGACCCAGCCCCTCCGTGGGCAAGTCCTTCGTCGCCGTGAACCTGGCCGCCAGCATGGCTCAGACCGGACAGAAAATCCTGTTGATCGACGCGGATATGCGTAAGGGCTACCTCAACAAGGTATTTCGGCTACCGGCAAGGGATGGTCTGTCCGATCTGCTGACTGCCCGCATCGATATCGACACCGCCATCCAGCGCACCGAGATGGACAACCTGCACTTGATGGCACGAGGCCGCATTCCACCCAACCCATCCGAACTCCTGATGCATGAGAACTTTCGCCGTTTCCTCAGGGAGATCGACAACCGATACGATCTCATCATCATTGATACCCCACCGGTACTGGCCGTCACCGATGCCTCCATCGTCGGCCGTGAAGCCGGTATCAGTCTGCTGGTCACGCGTTTCGGACAGAATTCGGCCAAGGAGATCGAAGCCGCCAAACGCTGCTTCGAACAGGACGATATTCAGCTCAAAGGGGCCATCTTCAATGCCGTAATCAAAAAGTCATCCGCCTATGGATACAGTCAGTACGGCCATTACTTCTACGAATACAAATCGGAAAAAGCATAGGCCCCTCACTCACCCGACTGCCATAGAAGCGCGCTGGATTCTCTGAGGAATTATCATGAAAGTAACCGTATTTGGTACCGGCTATGTAGGATTGGTGCAGGGCGCCGTGCTGGCAGAAGTCGGCCATCACGTTATCTGTGTGGATGTGGATCCGGGCAAGATCGAGCGTCTGCAACAAGGTCAGATTCCGATCTACGAACCCGGCCTGGAAAACCTGGTGCGCGACAACCACGCCGCTGGCCGGCTGCAGTTCACCACCGACGCCCCTGTCGGGGTCCGTCATGGCACAGTGCAATTCATCGCGGTCGGCACGCCGCCGGATGAAGGTGGTTCCGCCGACCTGCAGTATGTCCTGGCCGTCGCCGCCACCATTGCCGAACACATGGATGGGCACCGCATCATCATCAACAAGTCCACGGTGCCGGTGGGGACCGCGCGTCAGGTCTGCGAAACGGTCAACGGCGTGCTGGCCAGGCGCGACGACCCGGCGCTCACCTTTGATGTCGTGTCCAATCCCGAGTTTCTCAAGGAAGGTTCAGCGGTGGCCGACTGCATGCGCCCGGACCGGATCATCATAGGGACCGACAGCAGCGACGCCGAGGAAGTGATGCGCGAGTTGTATGCGCCCTTCAATCGCAACCATGAAAAGATCATCGTCATGGATGTGCAGAGCGCCGAACTGACCAAGTACGCAGCCAATTGCATGCTGGCGACCAAGATCAGTTTCATGAACGAAATGGCCAATCTGGCCGAGTTACTCGGCGCGGATATCGAGATGGTACGCCAGGGTATCGGCTCGGACCCGCGCATCGGCTACCACTTCATCTACCCCGGTGCCGGCTATGGCGGTTCCTGTTTCCCCAAGGACATCCAGGCGCTGATACGAACCGCCGAAATCGTCGATTTCGATGCCCGGCTGCTACGAGCTGTGGAGTCACGCAACCAAGAGCAGAAGACCATGCTGTTTCGCAAGATTTCCCGACACTTTCAGGGGGACCTCCACGGCAAGACCTTCGCCATCTGGGGGTTGGCCTTCAAACCCAATACCAATGATATGCGCGAAGCACCCAGCCGGGTGTTGATGGAAGCGCTCTGGAAAGCCGGCGCACGGGTCCGCGCCTACGATCCCGAAGCCATGGAAGAAACTCAGCGCCTTTATCTGGATTGCGATGAGCTGCAGCTGTGCGGTACCAAGGAGTCGGCACTCAAGGGGGCCGATGCCCTGGTCGTGGTGACCGATTGGCAGGCTTTCAAAGCGCCGGATTTCGAGCTGATTCGCAACTACCTCAACAAGCCGGTGGTCTTCGACGGCCGTAACCTCTATGACCCCAGACGCATGGCGAAGAACGGCTTTCAATACTACGCCACCGGACGCTGAGATGAAGATCGCCATTCTCAATACGCTGTATTACCCCTATCGGATCGGCGGAGCCGAGGTCTCGGTGCAGTTGCTGGCCGAAGCCATGGCGGACCAGGGGCATGAGGTCAGCGTGATCAGTCTGCACGACGCTCCGGGGAGCCGCGTCGATCAGTTGCACGGCGTTACGCTGTATCGACTGCCTCTGCGCAATCTGTATTGGCCCTTTACCGGCTCCCCTGCGCGACCGCTGCGGTTGTTGTGGCATTTGCGGGATATCTACAACCCGCTCGCCCGGCTCGATGTCTCCCGTTTGCTAAGACAGATACAGCCGGACCTGCTGCACACCAATAATCTGGCCGGCTTCTCCGTTGCCGTATGGGACGCGGCGCATGCACTTGGCATCCCGGTAGTGCATACCACGCGTGACTATTATCTGATCCATCCCAACTGCACGCTCTATGACGGCAACCGTAACCAGGATCCAGGCTCGCTGAGCTGTCGGCTATTTTCCCTGATCAAGAAGTGGCGGTCCCGGCGCGTTCAGCAGTACGTAGCAATCAGCAACCACGTTCGTGCTTTGCATCTGCGCCTGGGCTACTTCCGTGCGGCGCCTGCCAAGGTGATCTACAACTCGGTAGCCCAACCGCTACCCTCATCACGTTCGTTCCCAGCCAACGGCGGCCTGACGCTCGGCTATTTAGGTCGAATAGAACCGGCCAAGGGTGTGGAAACGGCGCTGCAGGTATGCCGTCGGCTCGGTCCCGGATACCGGCTATGCCTCGCCGGCCGGGGTGACAGCGCCTACGTGGCCAGGCTGCAATCAACCTATGCCGGCCTGGATCTGGCCTGGCTGGGGCACGTATCACCGGATGAATTCTTTCCAGACATCGACATCCTGCTGGTGCCGTCGCAGTGGGCCGAGCCCTTGGGTCGCGTGGTATTGGAGGCCAATGCCCATGGTGTACCGGTGGTCGCCTCGGATGCCGGGGGCATCCCCGAGATCATCAATGCCGGCGAGACTGGCTATGCTTGCCCCGCCGGTGACATCAATGCCTTTGTCACCGCAGTCCAGCGATTGGCAGCTACCGACCGGCAACAGCTGCGTGAACAATGCCTGGCCTGGGCCACGCAGTTTTCCGGCGACCGCATCACGGCTCGGTATATCGACGTTTATCAGACACTGCAAACCGATCAGACCGAACCACTTTCACCGACCCAGACCATTACTTGAACCCCGGCAGCCTACCTGCCGCTACATCGCGCCGCGCTCAGCCGCCCGAGACCCCATGAAAACCCAGTATCTTCGACTCAATGCCGCCTTTCTGGCGCTGGTATGTCTATTTGTCGTGTTCGGCAATCTGCCACGCTTTGTGCCAATTGCTGGTTCCTTCGGCAACGTCAATGCCAGCGAGCTGGTGATCTACTTATGCGCCGCGCCCATCCTGATCAAGAACTTCAAGCGGTTGATCACCTCCCGGGCGGTACTCTTTCTGCTCGCGGTCAACGCCTTTTCTCTGGGTGTCGGCATCTACCATTATGGCTTGGCGCTGGATTCGATGTTCTACAACATCCGGCTCAGCGCGATGATCCTCTCGGGCTTCGCCGCTGGCGTGGCACTGCATTGGATTTTCCGTGATGACATTACCCGTCTGACCAAGGCCTACGTTGTCACCTATGGCGCCGCAGCCCTGTTCAGTTTCGTACTGCTGGTTATTTATCCCGACTCCACAGTGCTATGGCTCAAATTGGAACAGATGGGTATCAGTTTTACCGGCGACCCCCATCAGTTCCGCCTGGTCTCGACCTACCTGGACCCAAACTTCTTCGGCACTATCATCGTATTACCAATCCTCATGGGCACCTTGCTGATACAGCGCAGCAGCTATTTTGCGATCTTGCTGCTGATGGTGATCGCCCTGCTGTTCAGCTTCTCCCGTTCAGGCATTTCCCTGGCGCTGCTGGCATTCGCTTGCGTATTCGGCCTGCGCATCCTGAGCATGGTCACCCAGTATCAGAGCAAGCACATCGGCGTGCGACCGGCCCATGTTTACTTCCTGTTGCTTTCACCTTTTCTCGTTTTGGCGCTGATATATGTTTTCGACAGCCAGGTGGAGCGAGTGGTCGAACGCTTCACCACGACTCGTGATGACGGCTCGGCGCTGTCACGGCTGCGGGCGTTCGATACCGGCACGGAACTGATCGCCCAGCACCCGCTGCTCGGCCACGGTTACAACTTCGCCATCCGCTATTTGTTCAAAGATGGCACCAAGGTCGACTCCAGCCTGCAGATGGTGATCATGAGCTACGGATTCATCGGCACTTTGGTGACCTTGGTGGCAGGCAGCCTATGGGCCTGGGTCATCAGCGGCAAGTTACGCCAGCTCCCTTCGCCCCTGCCCTATCTGCTGTTTCGCAAGTTATTGATTTACACCGCGCTCACCCTGCTCTGGGCCGGTCATTTCAATCAGATTGTGTTTTACCCCTTCTGGCTGCTGCCAGTGCTGGCTCTGTTCTTCTACTTCGACCAGCTCTGCGTAAGCCTGAAGTCCCCCCATCCTTTTCGGAGCCCGCATGGAACATTCGCACATAGCTTTTGATTCCAGGTGGATTGGCCAGCACGGCATCGGTCGATTTGCCACGGAGTTGCAGGACCGTCTCAACTTTACCTGTCTGTTTGACGACCCGAGCCCTCCCGCTTCCTTTTCCTCGTCAGTCCGGCTCGGTCGCTGGCTTGCCGGTAGCGGTGCGAAGGCGTTGTACAGCCCCGGTTACATACCCCCGTCGGGAAGCCGGCTGCCTTTCGTCTTCACCATCCATGACCTCAACCATATCGATGTAGAACACAACAGCTCCACCCTGAAGCGACTCTATTATCAGCTCATCATTCGCCCGGCGATCCATCGCGCCGAGCAGGTACTGACCGTGTCGGAATTCTCCCGTGGGCGGATCGTCGAATGGGCCGGTTGCGATCCCGAGCGGGTGACGGTAGTCGGCAATGGGGTCAGCGATATATTCCATGCCGAGGTCTCCCCCATGCAGCCCGGTTACGCCTATTTCTTCTGCTGCAGCAACCGCAAGGGCCACAAAAATGAAAAGCGTCTGATAGAGGCGTTCAAGCTCAGCGGCCTGCACCGCGACTGCAAATTGGTATTCACCGGCAAGGCCAATAATGCCTTGCAGCAACTGATTTCCCGTGAGGGTCTGCAGCAGCAAGTGCTGTTCACCGGTCATCTCTGCGAAACCGAGCTGGCGAGCTGGTACCGCGGTGCTATCGCCACGGTCTTCCCCTCACTCTATGAAGGTTTCGGCCTCCCCGTGGCTGAAAGCATGGCCTGCGGCACACCGGTCATCACTTCGGAACTAACTTCAATGCCAGAAGTGGGAGGCAATGCCGCGCTCTATATCGATCCCCATGACAGCGACAGCATATCCCTGGCGATGATTGCGGTGGCCGAAAATGCCGAATTGAGCAGCCGACTCTGCAACAGAGGGTTGACGCAGTCTCGGAACTTCACCTGGGACAGAACCGCGAGCCTGGTCAGAGATGTTCTGACGCAGCTGCAAGCCCAATGATCAGCCTGTCCCGCCTCATCTCAACAAGGAACTCACCATGAAAGTTGCCATTGTCGTCGACTGGCTTACCGTTTACTCCGGTGCAGAACGCGTGGTCGAGCAGATTTTGCGGCTCTACCCCGAGGCTGACCTGTATTCCCTGATCGACTTTCTAGAGGACGATCAGCGGGCATTTCTCAATGGTAAACAGGCAACCACCTCCTTTCTCCAGCGCATGCCTTTCGCCCGAACGCGTTACCGCAGCTATCTGCCGCTCATGCCGCTGGCTATTGAACAGTTCGATCTGAGCAACTATGACCTGATCATTTCCAGTTCCCACGCGGTCGCCAAGGGGGTACTGACCGGGCCGGACCAACTGCATATCTGCTATATCCATTCTCCAGTGCGTTATGCCTGGGACCTGCAACACCAGTATCTATTGCAGTCGGGGCTGAGCAGAGGTCTGAAGAACTGGATCGCGCGCTGGTCGCTGCATTACATCCGCAACTTCGATGCGCGGTCCTCGCTGGGTGTCAACGCCTTCATCGCCAACTCCGAATTCATTGCCCGGCGGGTGCAGAAGTGCTATCGGCGGCCAGCCGAGGTGGTGTATCCGCCAGTAAACATCACCGACTTCAATCTTGAGCGGGACAAGCAGAACTTCTATGTCGCGGCATCGCGCATGGTGCCCTATAAGCGCATGGACCTGATCGCCCAGGCCTTTCGGCAGATGCCCAACCAGCAGCTGGTGATCATCGGTGACGGGCCGGACCTCGACAAGGTCCGTGCGGTCGCTGCCGGCAGCGCCAACATAAGGGTCACCGGCTTCCTGCCCTTCCCACAGATGCGCCACTACATGCAACGAGCCAAGGCATTCGTGTTCGCCGCAGAGGAGGATTTTGGCATCACGCCGGTCGAGGCAATGGCTTGCGGCACACCGGTCATTGCCTACGGCAAGGGCGGCGCACTGGAAACCGTGATCGACGGCAGGACCGGCCTGTTCTTTCCCCAGCAGACCACCGAATCACTGATCCAGGCGGTCGAGCGGTTCGAAACCATTGGCCATGGTATCCGTCCCGAAAACTGCCGCGAACAAGCGGAAAACTTTTCCATTGAGCTGTTCCACGAACGGTTCTCCCAGACCGTGGATGCAGCCATCCAGGAGTTCCAACCGAACTCCACCTTAACCCTTGCAGGAGTATGACCATGTTGCAGCCCGTCATAATGGCCGGCGGTTCCGGCTCCCGACTCTGGCCTCTGTCACGCCAGCTCAACCCCAAGCAGTTTCTGCCCTTGACCGAGCCGCAGTTGACCATGCTGCAGGCGACCATCAAACGACTTGATGGCCTGGCCTGCTCGCAGCCTTTGCTCATCTGCAATGAACAGCATCGTTTTCTCGCGGCAACCCAGCTGAAGCAACTGGGCATGGATGACACCCGCATCATCCTGGAACCCTGCGGGCGCAATACCGCACCCGCCATCGCCCTGGCAGCGATCAAACTGCACACCATCGGCCAGGACCCGTTGCTGCTGATCCTGCCGGCCGACCATCAGATCGCCGATACCAACGCGTTCCATGCCAGCCTGGAAGCTGCCATTCCCCTGGCCGAAGCCGGCAAGCTGGTCACTTTCGGTATAGTGCCCACTGCGGCAGAAACCGGCTATGGGTATATTCAGCTGGGCGAACGAATGGGCGACAGAGCGTTTGCCGTCAATCGCTTCGTGGAAAAGCCCGACGCTGCTACCGCCAGTGATTATGTGAGCTCGGGGCAGTATCTCTGGAACAGCGGAATGTTTCTGTTCCGCTCCTCGCGTTATCTTGAAGAACTTGCCGAGCACCGCCCGGATATCCTTACCGCCTGCCAGCAGGCCGCATTGGCCAATGCCTATGACCTGTTGTTCACCCGGGTAGATGCCGACGCCTTCGCTGGGTGTCCCGATGAATCCATCGATTACGCCGTGATGGAAAACACCGCTGATGCGGTGGTGGTAAGCCTGGAAGCTGGCTGGAGCGATATTGGTTCCTGGTCGGCATTATGGGAGACCAGTACCAAGGACGCGAATGGCAATGCCACCCAGGGGGATACCCTGGCACATGACTCGCATAATACCCTGGTCCGGGCCGAGCATCGTCTGGTCGCTACGCTGGGGGTCGATGATCTGATCATTATCGAAACCAAGGATGCAGTGCTGGTCGCCCATAAGGACCGGAGCCAGGATGTGAAGGCCCTGGTCGAGCAACTCAAGACCACCGGCCGTCAGGAAACCATCAGCCACCGCGAAGTCTATCGGCCCTGGGGAGTCTATGATTCCATCGACCATGGTCACCGCTATCAGGTCAAGCACATCACCGTAAAGCCCGGCGCCAAGTTGTCCTTGCAGATGCACCATCATCGGGCCGAGCATTGGATCGTGGTCTGCGGCACAGCCAAAGTGACCAACGGTGACAAGACCTATCTGGTGACCGAGAACCAGTCCTCCTATATCCCGGTCGGCCAGATCCATACTCTGGAGAACCCCGGCGTCATCGATTTGCAGCTGATCGAGGTGCAGTCCGGGTCCTATCTGGGCGAAGACGATATCGTGCGCTTCGAGGACCGTTACGGTCGCGTCGAAAAGGCTGCCGTCGACACCCGAGCGGTGACCCACCTCAAATGAGTGATCGCGCATCGACAACGACACCCTCTCCTGCTCGAAGCCTCGGCAGCATTGCTGCCCGAGGCGCCATACTCACCATGGGCGGCCAAGGTGTGAAGATCATGCTGCAGTTCTGCGGCATCGTGATCCTCGCGCGCCTGCTGTCGCCCAACGATTATGGCTTGATGGCCATGGTGGTGGTGCTGACCGGCATTGGCGAGGTGCTTCGTGACTTCGGCCTGTCGTCCGCGGCGATTCAGACGCGGAGCCTGTCCGTCGAGCAACGCAGCAACCTGTTCTGGATCAACTCGGCAATCGGTGTGATCCTCGCTCTGACGCTTTTTACCATCGCCCCGGTGCTCGCCGCCTTCTACGATGAGTCCCGGCTAATCCCTATCGCTCGTATCCTGGCCATCACCTTCCTGTTGAATGGCATCGCTACCCAATACCGGGCCCAACTCAATCGGGGGATGTCCTTCGGCACGCTGGCCATAATCGATATTCTCGGCATGGCCGCCGGGCTGGCGGTAGGGCTGTTCATGGCCATCGAGGGTTACCAGTATTGGGCGCTGGTCGGTCAGCAACTGGCCTTGTCCGCAGCCACGCTGGTGACATTGGTGCTTGCGGCACGCTGGCTGCCCGGCCTGCCGTGCCGCAGCGCCCCAATGGCAGGCCTGCTGCGTTACGGCTGCAATCTGATGGGTACGCAGTTGATCGGCTATGCCACGCGCAACCTCGACAGCCTGATTATCGGCTATCGCTTCGGCGCAGAGGCCCTGGGGCTGTACAGCAAGTCCTACCAGCTTTCCATGTTGCCGCTGAATCAGATTAACGCACCCGCTACCACCATCGCCCTGCCCGTGCTGTCTCGCCTGCAACAACAACCGACGCGCTATGACCAGTTTCTGCTGCATGGTCAGACCCTGATGCTGCATCTGATCGTTTGTGTATTGGCATTTGCCGCTGCCTTGGCCGAACCGCTCATTCTGTTGGTGCTGGGGCCGCAGTGGCAGGAGGCGGTGCCGGTATTTCGTATTCTGGCGGTAGCGGGCATCTTCCAAGCCGCCAGCTATGCCAGCTATTGGGTGTTCCTGTCCAAGGGCCTGACGCCACTGCATCTGCGTTTCACCCTGATATCCCGACCAGTAATGATCGTTTTCATCTTTCTCGGGGCACTCTGGGGCGTATCGGGCGTGGCGATTACCGTCGCCAGCGGCATGGGCGTGCTGTGGCTCTGGGGCTTGTTCTTTCTGCGGCACTCCGGCGCCCCGGTCGGCGCCATGCTGCGCAATGGCCTGATCATCATCAGCGGTTACGCGCTCAGCGCCGGGTTCGCCTGGTACAGCGCCGACCGCTGGGGCTCATCGCTACCCCTACAGTTGCTGATCGGTAGCGCAGCCATGGTCGGCGCCGTCCTGACGCTCGGCCTGAGTTGGCCACCTTTCCGAGGCAGCCTGCTGCAAGTGCTCAGTTCCAGCACCCTATTACGTGCAGGGCGCCCGTCCCAACCTTGACCACTCCAACTTTACCTGCGGGACAATCATGAAAAAACGAATCAGAGCGGCCCTCGGGCATCCACGCCTGCTGCTTTTCATCGATCGGCTGCTATTCACAGTCGGGCCGGCAACCAATCAGCGCTCCACCTTCAGCCTGCTGATCGCGCCGCCTGGTGCTGGAAATATCGGCGATCAGGCCATGATCGAGGCCTATCTGGAGAACACCCCGGGTGATATCCGCATCATCTGCCACGGGCAGCAGGACATCATTGTTCCCGACCAGCATATCGAGCGAACCCGGGTGATCGTCCTGCCAGGGCTCATTTACGGGCATCTTATCCCGCATGTGCGCAGCATCGGAGTATTTCGCCGGTTGCTCGGACGAGCCCAGTCACTGGCCATTACCGGTGCCGACATCATGGATGGCGCCTATAACTGGCAGGCTTCCACCAATCGCGCCAACATTGCCTGGCTAGCGGCCCAGGCCGGGGTTGCCGTGCGTATTCTCGGCTTCAGCTGGAATGGGCAGGCACACCCCCAGGCGGTGACCGCCTTGCGGCGCGCCACCGCAGCCGGTGTCCAGCTGTGCCTTCGCGATCCGTTATCCGCCGAACGCGCCCGCGCCGACGGTCTGGCCAATGTCACCGAAGTTGCGGACATCGTATTCGCCGCCCGTACCGTCAACTTCGCAACGGCCTCGCGGTTGCTGTATTCCCTGCCGGCCCACTGCGACTATGCACTGGTCAATGCCAGCGGCCTGATTGGCCGAACACAGGGACAGATCGACGGCTACGTGCGCATTATTCGCGAACTGCAGCACCAAGGGCTGCAGGTAATACTGCTACCCCATGTCTCCCGCCCCGGCGGCGATGACCTGCCGGTCTGTCAGGCGATCCATCAGGCCCTCAAGGACCCGCAGGTCGTTCTGGTCGACCAGTTGCTCTCTCCTTCAGAAATACGCGGCCTGACCGCCAGCGCAACGCTGACCGTCACCGGACGTATGCATCTGGCGATCATGTCGCTGTATAGCGGTGTGCCAGCTATTACTCTGACGACGCAGGGCAAGGTCGAGGGCATGATGCGATTGTTCGGTGCGGAATTCCTGTGCATTGAACCGCAGCCCGACTTCGCCGATCGCGTTATCACCGTCGCCCAGCAGATTCTGTCGCGCCCGGATGACCTGCGCCAACATCTACATAGCAAGCTGCCTGCCGTCCGCAGGCTGGCCAGCCGCAATTTCGATAGCCCCCAACAAGACATCGTCAACCAGAAGGAATTGTCCTGTGCCTACGATTGAGCAGGTAGTCCAACGGGATATCTGTGTGGGCTGCGGCGCTTGCCAGTTCATCACCCGTGGTGAAATCCAGGTTCGACGCAACACGCTTGGTTATTACAGCGCCGACCTGTCACATGCCCGGCCCCGCAGCCTGGCCACGGCCAGTCGCGTTTGCCCGTTCAGCAATGAATCCCGGAATGAAGATGACATCGCCGCGGCGGTCTTCCCGGCCGAGCTCAAGAATGATCCGCGCACCGGCAAGTACCTCAGCATCGCCGCCGCCCGGACTACAGACGATGATTACCTGCGCGGCAGTAGCTCCGGCGGCCTGACCAGCTGGATCCTGATAAAACTGCTCGAGTCAGGGCATATAGACGGGGTTATCCATGTCGGCCAGGGCGGTGATGGGCTGTTTTCCTATCGCATCTCCCGCAGCCGTCAGGAACTGACCGCACGGCGCAAATCCATCTATTACTCGACCAGCTTCAATACCGCCTTGCAGAGCATCCACGGTGACGGCCAGCGCTACGCCCTGGTGGGCGTGCCCTGTTTCATCAAGAGTGCGCGGTTGCTGTGTATGGAAGACCCAGTGCTAGCTTCGCAACTGGCCTGTTTCATCGGCCTGGTCTGTGGCCACCTCAAATCCGCCGCCTTTGCCGAGCTGCTGGCCTGGCAATGCGGGATCAGCCCCGATGAGCTGACCGCTGTCGATTTTCGGGTGAAGCAGCCCGGACAGGATGCGGGGCGCTACAGTTTCGGTGCGCGGGCCGGCAAGGACATCAGCGAGTGGACCACGCGCCCCACCAGCCAACTGCTGGGTGGTAACTGGGGACACGGCATGTTCCAGCTCAATGCCTGCAACTATTGCGACGACATTTTTGCCGAGACCGCCGACCTGGTACTCGGTGACGCCTGGCTACCCCAGTACCGGTCCGATTGGCGTGGCACCAACCTTCTGTTGTGCCGCAATGCATTGATCCAGCAGTTGATTGATGATGGCGCGGCGACCGGTGAACTCTTCATTCAGTCTCTCTCGGTAGCCCAGGCTGCCAGTTCCCAGGCAGGCAACTTCCGTCACCGTCATGAAGGTCTCGCACTGCGCCTGGCCGATGACCAGAATGCCGGACACTGGGTTCCCAACAAGCGCGTCACGCCGGACCACAATGTGGTCGGCAACCGTCGCCGCGAACTCATCCGTCGTCGCCGCGAACTATCCCGGGCCAGCCACGAGTTGTTTGCCGAAGCCAGGGAGCAGGGTTCGCTGGCGCTCTTCATCGACCGAATCACCCCGCTGGTGCAACGGTATGAAAAGTACAACGCAGCGTCGCTGCCGCGCCGGCTGCTGGGACTGGCCAAGCGGCGAATCCAACTGATCCTGTCCTGATTCCATCTTCGCTCACTCAACGAGCCCCCCCCAATGATTCGAACAGTCTGTGACGCATTGCGCTCCCGCCCAAGAGCAACTGCCCCGGTCACGAGACCGGAAACCGGATGCTCAAAGAAGGAGTACCATTTGACGAATAACACGGCTCGCCGGCTGAGAATCGGCTATGTTCCTGGGCATGCGGAGGGCAACGCCTACGTACAACGCACCCAGGAGGCACTGGCCGAACTGGGTCAGGTTTATCCATTGTCGCCTTCCACCAAATCCCTGTGGCGGCTACTGAAGTTTCGCCCCGGCTTCTTCGACGTGATCATCGTCAACTGGCTGGAATACAAGATCGCCAACCCGGCTACCGGCAGGCCCTCCTGGGCCGGTGTGCTGGCGTATTTCATGCAGATTCTCTCCTTCCGGATATTCTGCCGAAGACTGATCTACCTGCGTCACAATACCTATCCGCACCACGCCCGCAGTCGGTCCGCCAACACCCTGACCCGAATAATTGATCTATCCGAGCACTTTTACTCCACGACCGCCACCCACAGTGGCCACTTCACCGACAAGTACTACGTTCCCCATCCGCTCTATCAGGAGCACCCCCTGGCGACCAAAGGCGACCATTTCATCGTTTTCGGACGAGTCATGCCCTACAAGAACATTGAACAACTGATCCGCCACTTCCCCGCTGATGAACAACTGATCATCGCCGGCCCCTGCGATGACCCACCCTACTTTCGCAAACTCCAGACAATCGCCGAAGGCAAGAACATCGAATTCATTTCCCGTTTCCTATCGGAAGACGAGGCCCAACACCTGGTGGGCACCGCGCGCGGCCTGATTCTGTCTCATGCCGATAACGACATGATCGTCAGCGGCAGTTTCTTCTACGCATTGAGTCTTGGCACACCGGTCATCGCCGTAAAGACGCCGTTCTTCAACTGGGTACAGCGCGAACTGGACGTGGAAGGACTGACCGTTGTCGATGAGGTCGAATCCATCGGCTTGGCACTCAAACAACAAGTCCATCTGCCGGCCGAAACGATCCTCAGATCCGCAAGAAAATACTTCTCCTTGGCGACCGTCACCACCTGCTGGGATGCGTTGTTTGCTCAGCTTCAACTCCAGGACCCGACCTGAGCCATATCCACCCGAACTGCCGAACGGACTCCGCACTCCGACCGCCCGACGCTTCCCCCGGCTCGGAATCTGCGGGAAATCACATAACGACGCAATTGGAATGTACTCAATATGTTGAACAACCAAGACGGCATCATCCGCTCCAATGAACCTGTACTCGCAGTAATTCAGCGCTGGCTGGATCTGGGGGTCATTTGTGTGGCCCTCTTGTTGGTGATGATGTGGCGGGACATTCCCGGATCGCCTCAGCATATGCTCAGTCTGCTGGTCACGCTTTTTCTGTTCTATCTGCTCAACGATGTCAGCCAGTTGTACGGATCCTGGCGGGGTGAGCAGACCTTCCGTGAGCATCGGCGCGTGGCAGGAAACTGGGGCGCGGCTTTTGTCGGCATGTTCATCATTGATTATTTCCTGCTGCACAATGATCTGCTCACCGACCGCGACCGAGTCTACTGGTTCGCTGCAGGGTTACTCATCCTCAGTGGCTATCGCATCGCCCTGCGCCAGACGATGCGCACCTTGCGCGCAAATGGTTACAACACCCGTACGGTCGCCATCGTGGGTGCGGGCTCGCTGGGCCGGCGGCTTGCCAGCAATATCGTTGACAATCCCTGGATGGGGCTTGATCTGCTCGGGTTCTATGATGATGAGGCCAGTGATGCGATCTACCTGCACAGAATACAGGGCTTCGTGCCTGTACGCGGCGATCACCAGGCGCTCATCGACGGTGCGCGCGCGGGTTACATCGACAAGGTTTACATCACCTTGCCGATGGGGGCGGAAGAACGCATCAAATGGCTGCTTGATCAGCTCAGCGACAGCACCGCATCGGTCTACCTGATCCCGAATGTGTTTATCGTCGATCTGCTGCATGCGCGCAGCGAATCCATCAACGGTCTGCCCAGCATCAGCATCTTCGACTCACCGATGGATGGCGCCAGCCGACTGGTCAAACGCATTGAGGACATTGTTCTGTCGCTGATCATCCTGGCGCTTATTGCCGTACCCATGTTGATCATCGCCTTGGGGGTGCGCCTCACCTCCCGGGGCCCAGCGCTGTTCCGGCAGAAACGCTACGGCATGGATGGCAGACCGATCGAGGTCTGGAAATTCCGCAGCATGACCGTGATGGAAAATGGTGACACCGTTACCCAAGCCAAGCGCAACGACGCCCGCATCACCCCATTCGGTGCATTCTTGCGGCGCACCTCCCTCGACGAACTTCCCCAGTTCCTCAATGTGCTGCGCGGCGACATGTCCATTGTCGGTCCCCGCCCCCACGCGATTGCCCACAACGAGGAATATCGCAAGCTCATCAGCGGTTATATGCTGCGCCACAAGGTCAAACCGGGTATCACCGGCTGGGCTCAGATAAACGGCTGGCGTGGCGAAACTGACACCCTCGACAAAATGCAGAAACGCATCGAATACGACCTCAACTACATTCGCCGCTGGTCCCTCTGGCTCGATCTCAAAATCGTGTTTCTTACCGTATTCAAGGGATTCCTGAACAAGAATGCCTATTAACCTCAGCTCCTCCCCTATACCCTTTGTTTCAAAGCATCTTTCCCTTTAGCCACATACGCCCCCATCTCGTCATCCGGCACCATACTGCCACCGGTGGCCCAAGCCAGGTGGGTAGCGTTCTTCAGCCGATCAGGTGTCAGCTGGAGACGTTGCCGATAGGCTTCGTTTTCGGCGGCAAGCACACGCGCCACACCCGGGACCCCGGCCAGTGCGGAAGGCTCCAGCAGGACGTTCTCCAGTTGCTCCAGCAACGCGAGCAAGGCATAAAGCTCTTCATCCCGGATCGTGTAATAGCCGTCAATGAGCCGCTGCATCGCCTTTCCGACGAAGCCGGACGGCCGCCCTACGGCCAGACCATCAGCGGCAGTGACGTTGTCGATGCCGAAATCCTGCACCGCAACTTCATCATGCAAGCCGGTATATACGCCCAGCAGCATGCAGGGCGAGTGTGTGGGTTCGGCGAAGATACAGTGAACGGCATCACCGAACATCAGCTTCAAACCGAAAGCTACCCCACCCGGTCCTCCACCAACGCCACAGGGTAGATAGACAAACAGCGGGTGGTCAGCATCCACCACTACACCCGCTTCCTCCAGTTGGGGTTTCAGCCGCACTGCGGCGACAGCATAGCCAAGAAACAGGCTGGTGGAATTCTCATCATCAATGAAATGGCAACCTGGATCTGCGTCAGCCTGCTTTCTGCCTTCTGCCACAGCGACGCTGAAATCCGCCTCATACTCCACCACCGTCACGCCGTGGCCACGCAGCTTCTCTTTCTTCCATTCCCGTGCGTCAGCCGACATATGCACGGTCACGTCAAACCCCAGGGTCGCGCTCATGATGCCGATCGATAATCCCAGATTCCCGGTGGAGCCTACCGCGATACGGTGCTGGCGGAAGAATGACCGAAAAGCATCGCTATCGAGCCTTGCGTAGTTATCATCAAGGCTCAGTAGCCCTGCGTTCAGTGCCAGGTCCTCCGCATGCTTGAGCACTTCATATATTCCACCGCGCGCCTTGATCGAGCCGGAGATAGGCAGATGGCTGTCAAGTTTCAGCCAGAGCTGGCCTGGCAGCGGCAGGCCGTAACGCTCACCAAGCGCCTCCTGCAACCAAGGTACGAGCTGGATAGGAGACTCGATGATCCCGCCTGCCTCCTCGGTCTGTGGAAATACCCGACGAATATAGGGTGCGAAGCGGGTCAATCGAGCACTCGCGCCCTGCACGTCTTCCCAAGTAAGCCCCACATCCGGTAATGCGATGTCCGCCGGTTGGACGGCCGGATTGAACCATGCCGTTTCCTTCAATGCCACGAGGTCCTGAACCAGCGGGTGGCCTTGCAACCAGTGGTCAATTGAAATGCCGGTGCTCATATTGGTTCCTCATTCGGTGGGTAATAGTCTCTCCGTATCGCATGAAGTGTATCAGCCGACGAGGCGTCCTGCGGATGCCAGTCGTAACGAGCGCCCCCAGACCGGCTGCGAGCACAAAAAAGGGGCATCCGAAGATGCCCCTTAAACCCAAACGTCCAGCGAACTTACTAATCAGCGCACGCCGGAAGCCCTCAACGCAGCCGGTGTGAACTGGTTGTAGGTCGGAGGCGTACCGCCATACTGCGGGGCAGAGTTTTCTTCGGTGTACATGCCCAGGGCGATATAGCGACCGGCCAGCAGATCGTACAGAGTTTCCAGGGTGTAACCCGGGATCTTGTGCTTGTAGTTGAAGGCAATATGACCCTCACCTACGCGCCACAAAGTGCCACGACCGTCGTAGTGGTCCGCCAGGCCGATCTGCCAGGAGTCCTCGTCAACGAAGAAGTTACGCTGCGCATAGATATGCCGCTGCCCCTGCTTCACGTCACCCTGAACTTCCCATACCCGGTGCAACTCGAAACGCGTATGCTCCGGATTCACGTGACCGGCCTTCAATACATCACTGTATTTCAGATCGGGATCGGACAGCCTGCCGGAGTTATACGGCAAGTAGATTTCCTTCTTGCCGACCAACTTCCAGTTGTAGCGATCAGGCGCACCGTTGTACATGGAGAAGTTATCCGATGTACGCATACCGTCCGATGCAGTACCCGGGCCGTCGTAGGCCACCTGCGGCGCACGGCGCACACGGCGTTGACCGGCGTTGTATACCCAAGCCATACGTGGCTCTTTCAGCTGATCGAGACTATCGTGTACCAGCAGCACGTTACCGGCGAGTCGTGCCGGCGCATTCACCCGCTGCTTGAAGAACAGCAAAGTGTTAGGCATGGACGTCGCGTCGATATCGGGCATCAGGTTTGGATAGCCGACTTCTTCTTCCAGCTTGATCAGTGTGTAAGAACCATTGGTCTGCGGCATGGCCTGCATGTACCAGCGATGCACGTTGAGACGGTAGCGCGTCATGTGGTTCCAGATGACTTCGGCGCCCGACTTGGGAACCGGGAATACGAAGGAAGCACCGGGAGTGACGTTCTCGACACCATCTCCACCGTTGACCAGCTTGGCCTGGCCGGCAGTCCGCTTGACCTGATCATAGAGCTCTTGCGGATAGCCAATGCTACGGTGAGTCTGATAAACCGGCATACGGAAAGTTTCTGGATAGCGCTCGAACATTGCTACCTGGCCCGGCGTCAGATTCTCCTTATATTGCTGGTAGTTCTGCGCAGTAATTACAAACTCAGGCTGTTCGCTCTTGTACGGGTTCTCCAGAAAATTGTTAGCTAAGTCCTGTCCCGCATTGGTAGGCAAACCGCCAGTCCACTCGGGAATGGTACCTGCCGCATTACCAGCCTTCTCCGCCCCGATGGGTGTCAAAGTGGTACCCAATTGATCGATTTCAGACTGGGTAAGGCTTTGTGCCGCAATGCTGGTGGCAATCAAGCTGAGGGCCAGACCGCAGGCACCGATTATTGTTTTCTGCATATGCATTTTTTTCTCCTAGCCTGCTTAGAAACTTACGCCGAAGCTGACAGCGGCAAAATCGCGATCAACCAAGGTGTTGTACTTGCCATCAAAGAAGTTGGTGTAGCTGAGACTGGCGTTGTACTTGTTGGCGTAGTCGGCATTCACCCCAACGCTGATCGATTTGGCATTCTCGACGAAGTTAGGGCTGTAACCTTCAACGTCATGTGACCAGGCGATGTTCGGAGTCAAGTTGATACCAGCAATTACGTTGCTGTAATCCAGAGACGCGCGCAGACGATAGCCCCAGGAGAAGTCGGTGAAGAAGCCGTCGTTTTCACACCAGCTGGCTGCATGAGGAGACTCCCCCGCTGCACCTGAATTGGATGAGCATGTGCCGTCAGCGTATGGACTTTGACCAAAGAGAGAGTCGCGACCAAACTTGGTCTCTCCATTACCATTGCCAATGCTACTGATATGGTTGGCACCGACTTCACCGATCAAAGCCAAGCGGCTCGCCCCCAGAACACGGTCAACAAAATGGACCGCGCTCATGGACGCTTGCCAGAACCCCTTGCGCTCATAGCCCTGGATGTAATCGCCAGGGGCAAGCTCTCCCTCCAAACCGCGATGAGTATTGTCAGGAACTCCGGCCGCGGCCAGCAACGCCGTACGACTCAAGTCACCCGAGCTGATCTGAAGCGGCATGTTAGGTCGATAGCTCAATTCACCGGCCACGGATACACCGCCGACATCGGTCCCGAAGCTGACGCCATACAAGCGGATATCTTCAGGGTGCTCAAAGAAGTAACCCGCCGCCCCAACACTGCCGTCGTAGCCGATTGTTGGCGGACCGCCAACTGCTGCCGTACCCGCAATGTTCGAGTAGATCGGAGCGCGGCTATGATAATTCATTGCGTAAAAACCAAACTCGGTGTTGTTCAGTTCTGGTACGAACCAGCGGAACGCCACCCCAAACTGCCCGCTGTCACTGGCATCCCTGTCCTTCTGGCTTCGCGCAATAAAAGTTCCGGGAGGCTGAGTGCCCTGAGGAAGATCAAGCCCGGCAAAGACCAGACGATCATTACACCCACGCCCTACCACATCCGAGCCAGCGAAGAACGTACCGCAGTTATCAGCAATGGTCCCATGCCACTTCAGCTGATAAAACGCCTCCATCGTCAGGTTTTCAGTCAAACCTTGTGACAGATACAACATCTCAACCGGCAGCAGGCCTTCCTTCAACTCCGCCCCCGGGCGGCGGAAGGCGGATGCATCGATTGGGTTGATGGAGTTGATACCGTTCTGGATGAAGACGCCCTCACCCCAGCTGACTACCTGGCGACCGAGGCGAACGTTGCCGGGGTTATTGCCAATGGCGTAGTTGTGATAGACGAACGCATCCAGCAATTGAATACCGGCACCCTTTTGCAGGGGATGACGACCTGAGTCATCGATATCATAGAAGTCCTGGCTGCCGTCTTTGGTTTCGAAATCGTACCAGTAGTTGCCCCGGATGAAGGCGCCGGAGTTACCGTAGCGCAGTTCCAGATCGTGGGAGCCTTTGAAAATCTTGGAAAACACGTCCCCCTTCTCATAATTCAGACGTCCGTCGTCCGATGTCCGTGCTGCAGCCTCACCACCCTGGTTTACGCCATTAATTTCGGTAAGCGTATGGATGAAGCGCTTGTCCGGATCGGACATCGACATGCTGGCCCCGATGGAAAGCTGTGAGTCAAACTGCGCTTCCACCTCACCGATATTGAAAGTGACTGCATTTGCCGAGCCTGTAACACTTGCGAGCCCGATTGCCAGGGGCAATGCGGCCAACGCCCAAGCATGCTTTGTTTTTGTCATTGTGCTGCTCCGTTAGATTGGATCCATACCAACAGGCCTTCGCAGGGCCCGAGGGTCGGTATCAAGTCTGTCACGGCCCGCTGGGCGGATTTGTCTGATTCGGACCAATACCTTGGCCCAACGGGACATTCAGCGGATGAATGTGATCAATTTACAGAACGGAATGGTCTGTTGTGTTTTTTTGCACAATCGATGGTATTGCTCTATGTTATGTCTCAACGATAGAAATCGTTACAAAATAAAAACAACAAAGAGAATCGGGCATGAACCAGATCCATCCTCCCCTTCCCTGTGCACGACTGCAGGAACGAGCATTGTGGGCGAAAGGTATTGTCCAGGCATTAGTCCCCTACGGCAGACAGGCACGTGAGCTGCCGGAGGATCTCCGTCAATACAACGCACCAGATGACATGAGCCTGGCTCATATCAGCCAGACCGACATGAACCGGCTATGGCACGCCGCCGCCACCCTCAGCCGAGATGATTGCTTCGCCCTGCGTATGGGGCAAGCGTTCTCCAGTCCCACCTCCCAATTGCTGGCCCTTGCCAGTCGCTCCAGTGAGACGGCCAGCGCGGCTGTGCAGCGCCTGGTGCGTTTTATTCAAGTGTTCAGCACGCAGGTGCAGCTGTATTCGGTGGAAGATGAGTATCATCTGACTGTGTATTTTGAACCCAAGGGAGCTGCGCACCCGTTGCAGTTAGAGGCGCTGGTGTCGCGCTGCGTGGCAACCTGGAGAGAATTGGACACCGGGAACCTGCCGCTGATCATGGAGGTGCGTTTGGGCGATGAGATGGATAAGCGACGCGACGAATGTGAACACATCCTCGGCACCCGAGTCCGCCTGGGATGCAAGCGAATCGCTGTGCGCCTCAACCGTCGCGCTCTGCAGGTACCACTGCCGAGCCGCGATGCTTTTCTGCTGAAACGCCTGGATGCGTCTCTGGCGGACATGGTCGAAGACCTGCCCAATGTGGATTTCGCCGAGCAGGTAAAACAGCGCATCCGGGTCCTGCTGTCTGAACGGGAGGTATCCGAAGATCTGGTGGCCACGCCCTTCAACGTCAGCCCGCGACATCTGCGCCGCAAGCTCAGTGAGTCCTGCACAACTTATGAGAAGCTGCTGGATGAGGTGCGCATGGAGTTGGCTATCAAGTTGATCCAGGAACACCGCCTCAATCTCGGGCGCATTGCCTTCGAACTCGGCTTTCTCGATCCCAGCAGTTTCACCCGTGCCTTCCGCCGCTGGACCGGCATGAGCCCAACCGCCTTCCGCGAGCAGGGCCTTGGCAAATCCGAAAGCTCGGTACTTGTGTAAAAAAGAGGGCCCCCACAGGGCCCTCAAGCCAGATCGCTGCTGCGATCATCCAATGCGTCAGAAACTCACACCGAAACTCAACGCAGCAAAGTCCCGGTCTGTCATTACGTTATATTTACCATCAAAGAAGTTGGTATAGCTGATGCTTGCCTGATAGCGGTTCGCGTAATCGGCATTCAGGCCGATGCTCACCGACTTGGCGTCTTCAATGAAGTTGGGCCCATAACCGTTCACGTCGTGGGACCATGCGATGTTCGGGCTCAGGTTGATACCGGCGATCACGTTGCTGTAATCCAGTCCTGCCCGCACACGATAGCCCCAAGAAGAGCGCGTCACATAGCCTTCATTCTCACACCAGCGGGCATTTTCCGGACGCTGGCCGTAGCATATGCCATCGATGGCCGGGCCCTGCCCGAACAACGGGTCACGGCCATAGCGAGTACTGCCCGGCCCGCTCTCCAGCCCGCCGATGTAGTTGAAGCCCACTTCGCCTGCCAGACTCAGGCGATTGGCGCCTAGTACCCGGTCGATCAGATGCACGACCGATACCTGCGCCTGCCACAGCTCCTTGCGACGGTAGCCATTGATTTCATCCAACGGCTGCAATGTCACTACCTCACCGTTATATACCGGCGTAGGGTAGAGATAACCAAGCACCCCGGCGGGGATGGCGGTCAAGCTCAGGTCGGAGGTATTGATCTGCAGATTGTAATTGGGCCGGTAGCTGATTTCCCCGGCTACCGTCGAGCCAGCGACGCTGGTCTGAAAGCTCAGCCCATACAGCTGGATATCTTCCGGATACTCCAGAAAGTAGCCCGCCGGCCCGCTGACACCGTTGATCCCCGGCACTCCCGGTATCACAGTGTCGTGTCCCCTGACCACTGAGAACGCCGGCACCCGGCTGTGGTAATTCATGGCGTATAGCCCAAACTCGGTATCATGCAGCTCAGGTACGAACCAGCGCAGGGCAATACCATACTGACCACTGTCGCTCGCCTCGCGGTCCTTGTCATAGCGAACGTTGTAGTCCGTGGTCAGGTTGGTTGGCGGATACAGGATCGACGGCATACTACCCTGCGGATTGTCCACCCCAACGCCAAGCCGGTCGTTACAGCCCTTGGCCAGGGTATCGCTGGTGGAGAAAAAGGTGCCGCAGTTGTCCACCACGCTCGGCGCCCATTTCAACTGATAGAAGAGCTCCATCGTCAGGTTCTGCGTCAAACCCTGGGAAAGGTAAAGCATCTCGACCGGAATCAACCCCTCCTTGACTTCCGCACCCGGCCGGCGGAAGGCGGACACGTCGATCGGGTTGATGGTATTGAGTGAGTTGCCAATAAACAGGCTCTCTCCCCAGCTCACAACCTGACGACCGAGCCGGATGTTGCCGGGATTATTGCCGATGAAATAGTTGTGGTACACAAAGGCGTCCATCAGCGCGATGCCAGAGCCCTTCTGCAGCGGATCGCGACCACGGTCACTAATATCGTAGAAGCGCTGGCCGCCGTCCTTGGTCTCGAAGTCGTACCAGTATTTGCCGCGGAAGAAGGCACCCGAATCGCCGTAACGCAATTCCAGATCGTGGGAACCCTTGAAGATCTTCGAGAAGGCATCGCCCTTGTCGAAGTTCAAGCGTCCATCGTCGGTGGTTTTGGCCGCCGCTCTGCCGCCGTTGTACGGATCAATGAAATCCGCATCAGGGTTGGCAGTAGCCCAACTGGCACCGATGGACAACTCGCTGTCGAATTGCCCATCCAGATTCCCCCAGGTAAAAGACGCGGCCTGGGCCAATGGTGTGAAAGCAAGGCCGATTGCCAGAGGCAGGAGCGCCAGCGGCCGTGGATTGTCTATTTTTGTCATTGTTCTAATCCCTTGTGTTGATCCACAGGCTCCAACAGGAGTCAATTAGAGACTAGCACCACATGAATGAACATTCATTTTATTTTTTGTCTATGGATCGCAGAAACCAAAAACCGGAGCATGAAGCTCCGGTTTTTAAGAACACGCCGCTGATAGCCCTTCAGCTACCCAGTTTCAAATGTTGTTCATACAGCAGATCAACAATACCGTTACTCGGTGCATAGCCCTGTACTGTGGATAGCAGTGTTTCGCGCACCAGGTTGTAATTGTCATCCCGTACCGCCTGGCGCAGGGTATCGAGAATCGGCAGCAACTGGTTCCACGGTATGTAGATCTCATTGGCCCGGTGGATCTTGCTGTGTGCGGTCGCCTCCGGGTTGTCGCCGATCAGCAGCTCCTCATACAGCTTCTCACCCGGCCGCAGTCCGCTGAAGGTCACCGCGATATCGCCCGAAGGATTGATCTCATCGCGCACTGTCAGGCCCGACAGCATGATCATCTTGCGCGCCAGATCGACAATGGTCACCGGCTCGCCCATATCCAGCACGAACACATCACCACCCTGCCCCATGGCGCCCGCCTGGATTACCAGCTGCGCGGCCTCGGGAATGGTCATGAAGTAACGGGTGATATCCGGGTGGGTCACGGTCACCGGGCCGCCACGGCGGATCTGCTCGCGAAAGCGCGGAATCACCGAGCCGGAAGAACCCAGCACGTTACCGAACCGAACCATGGTGAAACGTGTACGGTTCACCTGACTGACCTGCGCCTCCTCGCCCCACAGGCGCGGTGCCTGCTCGGCACTCAGCGCCTGCAATACCAGCTCCGCCAGGCGCTTGGTGGAGCCCATCACGTTGGTCGGGCGTACGGCCTTGTCAGTGGAGATAAGGACGAAGTTTTCCACCCGGCACTTGATCGCCGCCTGCGCGGTATTCAGGGTGCCGAACACATTGTTCATGATGCCTTCGGCAATATTGTGCTCCACCATCGGCACATGCTTGTAGGCTGCGGCGTGGTAGATGGTATTGATCTTCCAGGCACCGATCACATCCTGCAGCCGACTGAAGTTGCGGATCGACCCCATGATCGGCACCAGCTGGATGTCCAGCTTGCGGCTGCGAATCCAACCCTCCAGCTCGCCATGGATCGCATACAGCGCATATTCGCTGTGCTCGAACAACACCAGGGTGGTTGGCTCGGACTGAACAATCTGGCGGCACAGCTCGCTACCGATCGAGCCACCCGCGCCAGTGACCATCACCGCCTGACCCTTGATGCAACGCTGGAACAGCGATGGGTCCGGCGGCACTGGATCGCGCCCCAGCAGATCGGCGATGTCCACCTCCTGCAGGTCATCCACTTTCACCTTGCCGCAGGCCAGGTCCATGATCCCCGGTATGGTACGCACATGCAGACCATGGCCCTGCAGCTTGGCCAGAATCTCCTGGCGCCGCGACCGGGTCGCCGACGGCAGAGCCAGCAGCATTTCCGCCGCGCCGGTTGCGGTGATCATGCTGCCTACCTCTGCTCCGGAATACACCGGCAGGCCAGCAATAGTCCGGCCGACCAGCTTGGGATCGTCATCCACGAAAGCCACCGCCTTGTACATCCGCCCCACCTTCAGCGAGGCCAGCAACTGAGTACCCGCAGCACCTGCGCCATAAATGGCCACCGGCTGCCCAGCTATCTCGCCATCGCGGGAGCGGATGCTTGGCAGACCAGCGGTCAGCCAATCCCCCATGAAGTATTCCCGAGCCAACAGACGCAACCCACCGATGAAGATCAGACTCAGTGCCCAGTAGGAGAAATACACTGAACGGGGGAACAGCACATTCCAACCCAGGTCCTTGGCCACCAGCAGGGTGAAAGCAAACGCCAGGAAGCCCAGGGTGACAGCCTTGGCGATGCAATAAAGCGCAACGTTACCGAAATGCCGCATGACGGCGCGATACATGCCCATGCGTACATAGAGTGGCAAGGCCAGCAGCGGCGCAAGCACGAATAGCAATCCTTGGCCATTCTCCGGCCAGAGCCAACCCTCATCGCCCAGCCGCAGAAACAGCGCCAGCCAGAGGGCCAGTGACAACAGAAGCACATCAGCCACGATCTGAATGGAGCGTTTCTGGTTATGGTTGAGTTCAATCAGTCGTTCTTTCAACACAGGAGAAGGCCTCTGTTTTTGGGAAGCAGTACGCCGGGCGCGGCCGCACGGCGCAACCTGACACAGATGCGACAGTTAATGTAACAGAATGTTCCGATCAATTAACGGTAGCCATTTGGGTTGGCTGACTGCCAACGCCAGGCATCGACGCACATCGCTTCGAGATCCAGGCCCGCGCGCCAGCCAAGTTCCTGCTCGGCCAGCATGGGATCGGCGTAACAGCTGGCGACATCCCCAGGACGACGATCAGTCAGGGCATAAGGCAGTTCGCGACCGCAGGCACGCTCGAACGCATGCAACATATCCAATACCGAATAACCCATGCCCGTGCCAAGGTTGAAAGCCTGGATGCCCCGTCCGCGCTCCAGCCACTGCAGCGCCTTGACATGCCCCTCGGCCAGATCCATGACGTGGATGTAATCGCGAACCCCGGTGCCATCGTGGGTCGGATAGTCACTACCGTAGACACTCAACCGCTCGCGCCTACCGACCGCCACCTGGGCGATATAGGGCATCAGGTTGTTGGGGATGTCCGCCGGGTCCTCGCCGATACGGCCACTGATGTGAGCGCCTACGGGGTTGAAATAGCGCAGCAATGCGACGTTCCAGCTGTCATCTGACACATGCAGGTCACGCAGCATTTCTTCGATCATGAGTTTGGAGCGACCATAGGGGTTGGTCGCGCTGGTTGGAAAGTCCTCACGGATCGGCAGGGTCGCCGGATCGCCATAGACAGTGGCAGAGGAGCTGAACACCATGTTCTTCACCCCGGCACGCTGCATGGCCTGGCACAGCACCACAGTGCCGCTGACGTTGTTGTGGTAGTAGCGTAGCGGCTGCGCCACCGATTCGCCCACCGCCTTCAGGCCGGCAAAGTGGATTACCGCATCGATGGCGTGGTCTTGAAACAATTGATCAAGCAATGCTGCGTCGTTGATGTCACCTTCAACCAGAGTCACCGCGTGGCCGACGATATCCTCGACCCGCCGCACCGCTTCACGGCAGCTGTTGCTGAAATTGTCCAGCACCACGACCCGGTATCCCGACTCCAGCAATCTGATGCAAGTGTGCGAGCCGATATAGCCTGCCCCACCTGTCACCAAAATGGACTTGTTCATGCATTGTTTCCTTGATCAATTGCGCGTATGGCTTTCAGCAACTTATCCGTTTCGCGTTGCATCAGGATTTCATCGCCGCGGCTTTCCACATTCAGGCGAATAACCGGCTCCGTATTCGAGGCCCGCAGATTGAAGCGCCAGTCCGCGAAACAGACACTCAGACCGTCAGTGTAATCGATATCCAGCGCACCGGGCGCGTACCGTGCCTCCATCGCCTTGAGCATCGCCGGGGCATCACTGACTGTCAGATTGATTTCCCCAGAAGACGGATAGGCTGCAATGCGCTCGCCTACCAGCTCAGAAAGCGGCTTGCCCTTGCGACAAACCAGTTCCGCCACCAGCAGCCAGGGAATCATGCCACTGTCGCAATAGGCGAAGTCACGGAAATAGTGATGCGCACTCATCTCGCCGCCGTAGGCCGCATCCTCGGCGCGCATGCGCTCCTTGATGAAGGCATGCCCGGCCTTGGTTTGCACCGCCGTTCCGCCATTCTGCTCGACCTGCTCCACGGTATTCCATACCAGTCGCGGATCATGAATGATGCGTGCCCCCGGCTCCTTCTGCAGAAAGGCCTCGGCCAGCAACCCGACAATGTAATAACCCTCGATAAAGCGACCCTGCTCATCGAACAGGAAACAGCGATCGAAATCGCCATCCCAGGCAATTCCCATATCGGCCCGGTATTCGAGCACCGCATCGCGGGTCACGCCACGGTTCTCGGTCAGTAACGGGTTCGGGATACCGTTGGGGAAGCTGGCGTCGGGCTCATGACATATTTTTACCATTTCCACCGGCATGTGCAGTTCGGCAAAGGCCTTCTCCAGCGCATCCACCACCGGGCCGGCCGAGCCATTGCCGGCATTGACCACAAGACGCAGCGGCGTGAATGCCGCCGGGTCGATATAGCCGAGCAGATGCTCGATGTAATCGGCGCGAATATCGATCTGCTCGTAACCACCACGGTCCACATCGGCGACAGTTGGATCGCGGCCATCGACCAGATCGTATTCATTGGCCTCGGCGAGAGCGCGGATATCCGCCAGACCGGTATCCGCCGAGATCGGTCGCGAGCCTTCGCGTACCAGCTTGAAACCGTTGTAATCGATGGGGTTATGCGAGGCTGTCACCTCGATCCCCCCATCTACCCCCAGGTGGAACGTGGCGAAATACACTTCCTCAGTGCCGACCATACCCAGATCCAGCACATCCACGCCTTCGTCACGCAGTCCGTTGGCCAGCGCCGCCTTCAATACCGATGAGGTTTCTCGCACATCGCCACCCAGAACGACTTGTTTGGGCTTGAGCCATTGCGCGAACGCTCGGGCGATGCGGTAAGCAATGCTCTCATCCAGTTGCGAGCCCAACTGGCCGCGGATGTCATAGGCCTTGAAACAGGTGATCTCAGACATGTTGGTTCCTTTGCTTGAAAATCAGAAAATCGTCCGAACCGCTAACCCAATATCCGCCGCAGCAACCCTGCCGTCGATGAATCCACTCCCTCCAGGTCTTCTCGCTCCCCTCGAATTCGCGCCAGCGTATCCACCGCCAGCCGCTTGCCCATCTCCACTCCCCATTGATCGAAGGGGTTGATATTCCAGATCACCGACTGTACGAACACCTTGTGTTCGTACAGTGCGATCAGCGCGCCAAGACTGTAGGGAGTAAGCTCATCCAGCAGCAGCGTGGAACTCGGCTGGTTCCCGCGGTAGCGCTTGTAGCTGGGCATGCTATCGGGGTCCGGGAGCGCGGCGTCGCCCAGAGCCAGCAGACGGGACTGGGCGAGGCAGTTGGCCAACGCCAGTTCATGTTGAGCGGCGAGCTCCTCCACCGGTTGCCCCTGTGCTTCGCGGTAACGCCGAGCCGGCATGATGAAGTCACAGGTCACCGCTTCGGTGCCCTGGTGCAGCAATTGGTAGAACGCATGCTGGGCGTTGGGGCCTACATCGCCCCAGATGATCGGGCAGGTGCTCTGCTCCACCGGCGTGCCATTGCGCGTCACGCTCTTGCCATTGGACTCCATTTCCAGCTGTTCAAGATACATCGGCAGGTGTTTCAATCGCCCGTCATAGGGCAATATCGCCTGGGCATTGATGCCCAGCACATTGGTATTCCACACCCCGATCATCGCCATCAGTACCGGCAGGTTGCGTTCCCAGGACGCGGTACGGAAATGCTCATCGATCAAATGCGCACCGGCGAGCATATTGCGAAAGCCATCCATGCCTACCGTCAGCGCGATCGGCAGGCCGATCGCTGACCACAGCGAGTACCGGCCGCCAACCCACTCCCATATCTGCAATTGGTTCTCTTCGCTGATGCCCCACTCGGTCATCTTCGCCACAGCTGACGAGACACCCAGGAAATGGCAGTGCAACACCCCGCTATTGCTGCCCAACGTCCGCTGCAACCACTGCCGGGCGGTTTCCGCATTGCTCAGCGTATCGATGGTGGTGAACGACTTGGAAGAAATGATGAACAGGGTGGAATGCGGATTCAGGGTTCGCAGCAGTTGCGACAATTGGCTGCCATCCATGGTCGAGGCAAAGTGTACCGTCAGCCGCGACGAGGTAGGCATCGCGCTGTCGCACAGCGCCTCACTAACCATCAAGGGGCCCAGGTCCGAGCCGCCAACACCGATATTGACCACGTCCGTCACCACCTCGCCGGTCACGCCCCGCCATTGTCCGGCGTGGAGCTTGTTGACGATGCGGTCCATACGGTGCAATTGCTCATGTACCTGAGCAGTGATGTTCTGGCCCCCAACCATGCATTTGGTCTCGGCCGGTAGTCGCAATGCCCAATGCATCGCCGGGCGTTGTTCAGTGCAGTTGACCGGGTCGCCAGCGAACAAACGCCCGATCCAGTCATCCAATTTGCTCTGTCGTGCGAGCTCGAACAGATTGGACAATGTCTGCCCCGTCAACCGCTGCTTGGAATAGTCGAATAGCAACGGCCCGCATTCACAATGCAGCTGCTTGAAGCGCTGGGGATCGCTCGCGAACAGCTGCGCCAGATGTTGTTCCTTCATGGTGTCGGCGTGGTCCGCCAGAACGCGCCAGATCATATGCTGTCTCCCGCTGCCGTAGCCATTCAACGCCGCCCGATGCCGTAGTACATAAACCCGCTGCGCTTCACGAAGCCCGGATCCCAGATGTTACGCCCATCCAATAGCAGCGGCGTCGCCATCTCGGCATGCAGCCGCGTGAAGTCGGGGCTCCAGTAGGACTTCCACTCGGTCACCAACATCAGCGCATCGGTTGCTGCCGCTGCCGCATAGGGATCATCATGCAACACCAGATCATCCCGCTCACCAGCCCATTCAGCCAGCGCCTGCAATGCTCGCGGATCATGTACATGCACCTGCACTCCCTGGGCCCACAACGCTTCGATCAGTTTCAGCGCCGGCGCATTGTCAATGCGCGCCGACTCGGGTTTGAATGCCACGCCCCAGATTGCCACCCGACGTCCTTCCAGCTGCGTGTCATAATGGCGCCAGAGCTTGCGGAACAGCGACTCCTTCTGCCGCTCGTTGATTTGCAGTACCTCTTCCAGCAGCTGCGCCTGCAGACCGCTGTGTTGCAATGTGCTGGCCAGGCTCATCACATCGCGGGAGAAGCTCAGGCCGCCGAACCCGCAACCGGGGTACAGGTAGGCTTCACCAATACGCGTATCCGCTCCCATGCCCTGGCGTACACGTTCGATATCAACGTCCAGACTGTCTGCCAGATTGGCCATATCATTCATATAGCTCAGGCGCGTCGCCAGCATGCCGTTGATCGCCAGCTTGGTGAATTCGGCCTCGCGCGGGCGCATATGCATGATGCCGTCACGTCGGCGGTTGAAGGGGCGCAGCAGCTCGGCCACCAGCCGGCTGGCCCAGGGCGTGTCGGCGCCCACCAGCCAGTGATTGGGCCGAGTGAATCCGGTCAGCGCCCCCCCCTCGGTCAACAGGTCCGGCACGCTGACTACCGCACCGAATCGCGAATCTGCACCCGGGCGGTTCAGCAGCGCGCGCTGCAAGGCTTCGGTGCTCCCCACCGGAAAAGTCGACTGGTTGACCACCAGAAATTCCGGATCGATATCCGCCGGCAGGCCTTCAACCAGACGGTGCGCAAGCCCCAGCGCGTCCGGCGATAACGCCAGCCACAAAACGGTACAACGCGCATCAGGCAACACATTAAGGGGGGCCACAGTCAGCCGACCGGTCCGCTTCTGTTCCACCATCAAAGGCGCCAGACCAGGTTCACGCAGAGTGAACTCATCACTGTCCAGGGTGTTTGCGACCGAACCGGGTGAAACATGCAGGGTCACCTGATGCCCCGTCGACGCCATCGCCGCCGCGCTCACCAGGGCGCACAGCGTATCGCCATACACTTCAAGGTTCATTTATCAGCCCTCAGCCTGATAACGTGCCAACAGCGCGCGAAAATCCGCGCCCAGTTGCGGGTGCTGCACACCATAGGCCAGTGTCGCCTCCAGGTAGCCCAGCTTGCTGCCGCAATCATAGGAGCGCCCCGCTATATGCCAGGCCTCCACGCCTTCGCTCTTCATCAGCTCGGCAATCGCATCGGTCAACTGAATCTCACCACCTGCGCCCGGCGCCGTGTTGGCCAGCAGATCAAAAATACCGGCAGGCAACACATAACGCCCGACGATCGCCAAATTCGAAGGTGCTTGCTCGCGCGGCGGCTTCTCCACCACACGGGTCATGCTGGCATGTCCGGCTGGCTGCAGATCAGCGCCGTTCAGATCGACAACCCCATACTGATGAACAAGCTCAACAGGCACCGGCTCGACCATGATCTGCGCCCGGCCGGTGTCGGCAAAACGCTGGGTCATCAACCCCAGATCGCTGACATCGCCGGCCTGTTCCACCAGCACATCCGGCAGCATCACCGCAAAAGGAGCGTCACCGACGACCGGGCGCGCGCAGTACACCGCGTGCCCCAATCCGAGGGCCCGCCCCTGGCGTACCGCCGTCACCTTCAATTGCGGTGGTGCGATATCGCGCAATACCTGCAGCAGTTCTTGCTTGCCCCGGCGTTCCAGCTCCGCCTCCAGTTCGTAGTTGACATCGAAGTGATCCTCGATGGCCTTCTTGCTGGAATGCGTCACCAACACGATTTCATTGATTCCCGCGGCCAGGGCCTCTTCCACCACATACTGGATCACCGGCTTGTCCACCACCGTGACCATTTCCTTGGGAATCGCCTTGCTGGCCGGCAAAAAGCGTGTGCCCAGCCCCGCAACCGGTAGAACTGCCTTGGTAACCATCACGGTAACTCCTGAATATCCAAAAAATGCTCCATTTAAGAAAGCGCAGCGTACAGAGAGTTCAGATGATATCTGTGCCACGGCTCCTTTTCCCACCTATAACTGAACCGTTATGGAAAAGTGGCCAGAGCGGCCCTGGACGCCGCTGCCGCTCACCCGGCAATCGGCGCGTGCGACGTGTAAAGCAGTGGCGTTTCCGGTAGCATGACGCCATCGTAACCGCCTGGAATTCACCCATGACCGATCGCCTTACCTTGATCCGGCCCGACGACTGGCATATTCACCTGCGTGACGGCGCTGCGCTGCAGCATACCGTTGCCGATGCAGCACGCCATTTCGCCCGCGCCATCATCATGCCGAACCTCGTGCCACCGGTGCGCGATGGCCAGCAGGCGGACGCTTACAAGGCGCGCATTCTGGGCGCGCGCCCGCAGGGTAACGCCTTCGAGCCGTTGATGGTGCTCTACCTGACTGACCAGACCACACCCGAGATCATTCGCCAGGCCTGGCAACAACGTCAGGCCATCGCCGCCAAGTTGTATCCCGCCGGCGCCACGACCAATTCGGACTCCGGTGTAACAGCGCTGGAGAAAATCTACCCAGCCCTGGAAGTCATGGCCGAGCTGGGCATGCCGTTGCTGGTGCACGGTGAGGTGACCCATGCCGAGGTGGATATCTTCGACCGGGAAAAGGCTTTCATCGACCAACAGCTGGTCGCGCTGACCGAACGCTTCCCAACACTGAAGGTAGTGTTCGAACACATCACCACCGCCGATGCCGTGGATTTCGTGCGCAGCGCCTCCGGTCGCGTCGGCGCCACCATCACCGCCCATCACCTGCTGTACAACCGCAACCATATGCTGGTGGGCGGTATCCGGCCGCACTTCTTCTGCCTGCCGATTCTCAAGCGTCAGCGCCATCAGCAGGCGCTGGGCGATGCAGTGCTGTCGGGCTCCAACAAGTTTTTCCTCGGTACCGACTCGGCCCCCCATGCGCGCCATGCCAAGGAAGCCGCCTGCGGCTGTGCGGGCTGCTACAGTGCCCATGCGGCAATCGAACTTTATGCCGATGCGTTCGAAGAGCTGGGTGCGCTGGATCGGCTGGAAGGGTTCGCCAGTCTGCATGGTCCGGACTTCTATGGCCTGCCGCGCAATACCGACCGTATCACCCTGGTGCGCGAGCCCTGGACCGTACCCGCGACACTGCAATTGGGTGAGCAGGAGCTGGTGCCATTGCGGGCCGGTGAAACCATCCATTGGCGGGTCGTCTGATCCCTTTTGAATTAAGGACGCTGTGTGAGCGAGTTTGACTACGACGATAACGATGCGCTGGAGGGCCCGGCCCATTCCGGTGGCCCCAAACCACCGATGGCCTACCGCTTTCGTGGCTTTCTGCCGGTGGTCGTGGATGTGGAGACCGGCGGCTTCAATTCAGCGACCGACGCCCTGCTGGAAATTGCCGCTACGCCAATCCTGATGGATGACGATGGGCAGGTGTATCCTGACCAGACGCATTTTTTCCGGATCGAGCCCTTCGAGGGCGCTAATGTCGAGCCGGCGGCGCTGGAATTCACCGGCATCAAGCTGGACCATCCGCTGCGTATGGCCGTAAGCGAAAGCCATGCCCTGACGGAAATCTTCAAGCATGTGCGCAAGGCCGTGAAATCCGCTGGTTGCAAACGGGCGGTACTGGTTGGCCATAATGCCTTCTTCGACCTCGGCTTCCTCAATGCGGCTGTCGAGCGCACCGACATCAAGCGCAACCCCTTTCATCCCTTCTCCTGCTTCGATACCGCCACCCTTGGCGGCCTTGCCTATGGTCAGACCGTACTGGCCAAGGCCTGCGCTGCGGCCGATATCGAGTTCGACGGTCGCGAAGCCCATTCGGCTCGGTACGATACCGAGAAGACCGCTGAACTGTTCTGCACCATCGTCAATCGCTGGCGCGACATGGGTGGCTGGCCACCGGTCTGAAGCGCCGCGCAGGCCGGCCAGATAATTTCGATCTGGTCGGCTACACTTTACAGCGGTATTAACAGTTGCTCTGCCAACCACGTGATACCGGCGTGCCTCTGGCATACCGGTGAGACCAAGAAGAAGGAACTATTCCCATGAAATTCAAAGCACTCCCGTATATTTTTTCTGCAGCACTGGGCTACGCCGCAGTGGCGGCCACACCCGCGGTCGCCCAGCAGAATTTCATCACCATCGGTACTGGTGGCCAAACCGGCGTCTACTATGTGGTCGGACAGTCCATGTGCCGTCTGGTCAACCGTAACACCAACGAGCATGGTATCCGCTGCAACGCACCCTCCAGTGGCGGTTCGGTCGCCAACGTCAACGCCATTCGCGGCGGTGAAATGGACATGGGCGTAGTGCAGTCCGACATCCAGTACAAGGCCTATGAAGGGATCGAGAACTTTGCCGATACCGGCGAGTTCAAGGAAATGCGCGCAGTCTTCGCCCTGCACGGGGAGCCCCTGACCATCGTCGCTCGCCGAGACGCAAACATCGAGCATGTCAAAGACCTCAAGGGCAAGCGCTTCAACGTCGGCAACCCCGGCTCCGGTCAGCGTGACACCATGGACGTGGTCATGGACGCGCTGGGCTGGACGCTTAATGATTTCGCCCTGGCCTCCCAGCTGTCCGCTGCGGAACAGGCGGCTGCGCTGGGTGACAACAACATCGACGCCATGGTCTATGTGGCTGGCCACCCCAACGGTTCAATTCAGGAAGCCACCACTACTGTGGACTCGGTCATCGTCGCGGTCAACGGCGAGGAAATCGACGGCATCATCGCCGCGCAACCCTACTATGCCAAGGCAACCATTCCCGGCGGCATGTACCGCGGCAACGACAACGATGTAGAAACCTTCGGCGTACGTGCCACCATGGTCGCTTCGACCAATGTTCCGGAAGAAACCGTATACCAGACCGTAAAGGCCGTATTCGATAACTTTGATCGGTTCAAACGCCTGCACCCCGCTTTTGCCAATCTCGATGAACAGGAAATGATCAAGGAAGGCCTGTCCATTCCGCTGCATGATGGCGCCGTGCGCTATTACAAGGAACGCGGCTGGATGTAAGCCCTGGGTCGGGCCTGCCCGAGGTAGGCCCGATCTTATCTGAAACACCCACAGGGAATAGTCAATGACCGACTCTGCCAAGCGCGAAGACCTCCTTACCGAACTGGATGACCTCGTCGCCACAAGCGACACCGGTGCGCGCAAACCCCACGGCCTGACGGGCAAGCTGTTACTCTCAGTTGCCGCCTTCTGGTCCCTCTTTCAACTCTGGATCGCCTCACCGCTCCCTTACATGGTCGGGTTTGGCGTATTCAACAGTACCGAAGCCCGCTCTATTCACCTGGCCCTGGCGGTGTTTCTCGGCTTCATGGCCTTCCCCGCACTGCGCCGCTCGCCACGAGACCGAGTGCCCCTGTCGGACTGGATCATGGCGTTGGCTGGCGCCTTCTGCGCCGCCTATATCTACCTGTTTTATGCCGCACTGGCTGGACGCCCCGGCAACCCCACAACCCTGGACGTAGCCGTCGCCATCGTCGGCCTGCTGCTGTTGTTGGAGGCCACGCGCCGCGCCCTGGGCCCTCCCCTGATGATCGTGGCCCTGGTCTTCATCGTCTACTCTCTGGCCGGCCCCTGGATGCCCGGCATGCTGGCCCACCGCGGCGTCAGCCTGACATCCCTGGCCAACCATCAATGGTTGAGCACCCAGGGGGTGTTCGGTATCGCCCTGGGCGTATCCACCAGTTTCGTCTTTCTATTCGTGCTGTTCGGCTCTCTGCTGGACAAGGCCGGTGCCGGGAACTACTTCATCAAGCTGGCGTTCTCCCTGCTGGGCCATTATCGCGGCGGTCCGGCCAAGGCTGCCGTGGCCGCCTCGGGCATGACTGGCCTGATTTCCGGCTCGTCCATTGCCAACACCGTGACCACCGGCACCTTCACCATTCCGATGATGAAACGCGTCGGCTATACCGCAGAGCAGTCCGGTGCAGTAGAAGTATCCGCGTCGGTCAACGGTCAGATCATGCCGCCGGTAATGGGTGCGGCGGCCTTCCTGATGGTTGAGTACGTCGGCATCTCCTATACGGAAGTCATCAAGCATGCCTTCCTGCCGGCGATGATTTCCTATATCGCCTTGTTCTACATCGTGCATCTGGCCGCCCTGAAAGCGGGCATGCAGGGATTACAGAGCAGTAACCCTGACCGCCCCATGCTACGCAAGGTGCTGGGGTTTCTCACCGGCCTGCTATTGATCATGGGATTGTCGGTAGCCGTCTATTACGGGCTTGGGTGGCTGAAACCCTTGTTGGGCGATTACGCCGCCTGGGTCATCGCGGCCGGTCTCGCGGCCACCTACCTTGCCTTGGTGCGAATCGGCGCCCGTTATCCGGATCTGGAGCTGGATGATCCGAACTCCCCCGTGGTGTCCATGCCGCAGACCAGACCTACGCTGATGACCGGCTTGCATTACATTCTGCCGGTGATCGTGCTGGTGTGGTGCCTGATGGTCGAGCGCCTCTCGCCCGGTCTGTCTGCATTCTGGGCCACGGTGTTCATGATCGCCATTATCATCACCCAACACCCGCTCATCGCCCTGTTTCGCAAGGAGCAGGATGTCGCCACGAAGGTCCGCCAGGGCTTTTCTGACCTCTGGGAAGGTCTGGTCGCCGGCGCGCGCAACATGATCGGCATTGGTATCGCCACCGCAACCGCAGGCATTATTGTTGGCGCCGTATCCCAAACCGGCGTCGGGCTGGTGCTGGCAGACCTGGTGGAAGTCCTGTCCATGGGCAACCTGATGCTGATGCTGATGCTGACGGCGGTGCTCAGCCTGATCCTCGGCATGGGCCTACCCACCACGGCGAACTACATCGTGGTATCGGCGCTCCTGGCCCCGGTGATCGTTACGCTGGGGCAGCAGAACGGCCTCATCGTACCGCTGATCGCGGTGCACCTGTTCGTGTTCTACTTCGGCATCATGGCGGATGTCACGCCGCCCGTCGGCCTGGCCTCCTTTGCCGCTGCAGCGATTTCCAGGGGTGACCCCATCCGTACCGGCTTCCAGGCGTTCTACTACAGCCTGCGCACCGCGGCTCTGCCCTTCCTGTTCATCTTCAATACCGACCTGCTGCTGATCGACGTGAGCTTCGTATATGGCGTGGTGATATTTGTGATTGCCACCATTGCCATGCTGATCTTTGCCGCCGCCACTCAGGGCTGGATGATCACCCGTAGCCGCCGCTACGAAAGCCTGCTGCTTCTGCTGGTGGCCTTCACCCTGTTCCGTCCCGGGTTCTGGATGGATCTGTTGCATGACCCCTACCGCTCCATTCCACCGGCGGAGATCACCCAAGCCCTGGATCGGATGGATGAAGACAGCAATCTGCGCATGCAGATCAGCGGTGTTGATGATATCGGCAACCCGACCACCTTCTATTTGCTCGTCCCGATTCCCAATGGCCTGACTGGCGAGGAAAAACTGGAGAATCTCGGTCTGACACTGATGCAGGAAGGCGACCGCACCCTGGTGGACATGGTGAGCTTTGGCAGCCTGGCGTCACAGCTCGGCTTCGATTTCGATCAGGAGATCCTCGAGGTAATGGCACCGGTTGACCGCTACCACAAGGAATGGATGTGGATTCCCGCACTGCTGATATTCGCACTGGTAGCCTGGCTGCAGTGGCGTCGTCGCCCCGCGACGCCGGCAACCACGGCGTAAGGAGCCCAAGCATGTACAAGGTGATATTGGTACCGGTAGACATCGACCACAAGGCCTCCTGGGCCAAGTCGCTGCCTACGGCGATTCAGCTGTGCCAGACCTATGGCGCCTCATTGCATCTCGTGAGCATCATTCCCAGTGTCAGGATGCCGATGGTCGATGGATTCTTCCCCGAGGATTTCACCGCAACGGCGAAGAAGAAAATGAAGGAAGCGCTGCAGGCCTTTGCCGCCAAGCAAGTACCAGCCGAGCTGAAAGCCAAGCTGATCGTGGTCGATGGCAAAGCCTATGAAGGTATTCTGCGGGTGGCGAAGAAGATCAATGCCGACCTGATCGTCATGTCCACGCATAAGCGCAAGCGCATCGAGGACTATCTGATCGGCACCAATGCCATGCGGGTGCTGCAACAGTCGAAGGTATCGGTGTTGGTGGTGCGCTGAGGCCGCTGCCAACATGACGTGAAACCCAGGCGTCGGGTGGCAAAGGGGCCTCCTCTGCTCTTGCAGGAGCCCCGCCCCGAGGCGATGCTGGCCGCGAGGCCAGCCAAGCTACCGTCAGGTACGCCGCTTCGGTGGTGCCAGCCCGTCGGAACTGGTTACCACTTCGCCCTTGGGCACCGCCGGTTTGCGCCGGGCTGCCGGCTTCGGCGTTTTCGGCCGCTTGACCTTCTTCTTGTCATCCTTTTTCTTCTTGGCGCCCACTGGCTTGCCGGACGCCTTGAGCTTTTTCGGCCCCTTGAAACTGCCAGCCAGCTCCTTGATCACCCGCCGCTCGAACTGTCGACGCAGATAGCGCTCGATGCTCGACATCAGGCTCCACTCATGGGGAGCCACCAGGGATACGGCAACCCCTTCCCCACCAGCCCGACCGGTGCGGCCCACCCGATGGAGATAGTCATCACCACTGCGTGGCATGTCGAAGTTGATCACCAGATCCAGCTCGCTGATGTCCAGGCCACGGGCGGCCACATCCGTAGCGACCAGCACACCGCTGCCACCCTGCTTGAAGCGCTCAATGGCCAGCTTGCGGTCCTTCTGATCCTTCTCGCCATGCAGCACATACACCCGCAGCCCTTCCACCGCCCGCAGCACACCATTCAAGCGATCAGCCATGACCCGCGTATTGGTGAAGACAATCGCCTTGCCCTGACATTCATTGAGCAGTAGCCATTTGACCAATGCCTCGCGGTGCGCATTGTCATCCACCGCGATCACTTGCTGACGAATGGCTGGGGTATCGTCGCGCACGCTGTCCAACTCCAGCCAGCGCGGCTCGCGCAGTACCTGCTCGATAATACGCTTCAGGCCCGCGTTGCCGGTGGTAGCGGAGAACAGCATGGTCTGGCGTTGCTCGGGGCAGGCCTGGGCGATAGTCAGCACATCTTCGGCAAAGCCCATATCCAGCATGCGATCAGCTTCATCGATGATCAGCGTCTGAATGGTGGACAGATCCAATCCGCCGGCGCCCAGTTGCTCCAGGCAGCGACCCGGCGTGGCAATAACGATGTCCGGATTCTTGCGCAGCTTGGCAGCCTGGACCTTGAAATCCTCACCGCCGATGACCAACTCGGATTTGAGAAAGGTAAAGCGCGCCAGGTCCTGGATGTCCTTGTGAATCTGCTGCGCCAGCTCGCGGGTCGGCGACAGGATCAGCGCCCGTGGCGCCAGCGGCTTGCTGTCATCGTCCAGCAGACGCTGCAGAGTCGGCAGCACGTAGGCCGCCGTCTTGCCACTGCCGGTCTGAGCGATGATATACAGATCCTCACCAGCAATCGCATGGGGAATCGCCGCCGCCTGAACCGGCGTGGGCTTTTCGAAGGACAGGGCCGAGAGTGCCTTGAGCAGGCGTTCATGCAGGGAGAGTTCTGTGAACACAAGTTTACCTTTCTGGAAACGGGGGTACTGATAATCCGACATGCCGCTAGTGTATCACTGCTTGCAGAAAACACCGGTAGCTTCGCCATACCAGACGCCTGACGCCGGTCGCCCGCGCCGGTCGCCTCCATCGTCCAAGATGCGGCGTTCCTGATACACTAGCGCCCCTATTTATCGCCTCAGCGCCAGGATAATCTCTTCAATGCAGCAACCGTCGCCCTCTCTCTCACGCCCCGGCCCATCCCGCCGATTTTCCGTGGCGCCCATGATGGATTGGTCTGACCGCCATTACCGCTATTTCGCGCGCCTGATCAGCCGGCATGCACTGCTGTATACCGAGATGGTCACCACCGGCGCGGTACTGTATGGGGATCGTGCGCGGTTTCTGGGTTACAGCCCGGAGGAACAGCCGTTGGCGCTGCAGTTGGGCGGCAGCAATGCCCAGGAATTGGCGCAGTGCGCCCGACTGGCCGAGGACGCCGGTTATGCCGAGGTGAACCTCAATGTCGGCTGCCCCAGCGACCGGGTGCAGAACAATCTGATCGGCGCCTGCCTGATGGGCCACCCGCAGTTGGTGGCCGATGCTGTGAAGGCAATGCGGGATGCCTGCAGCATCCCGGTCACCGTCAAGCACCGCATCGGCATCAATGGCCGGGACAGCTATGAGCAGCTGGTGGATTTTGTGGGCCAGGTCCATGAGGCCGGCTGTGATACCTTCATCGTGCACGCCCGTATCGCCATCCTGGAGGGGCTGTCGCCCAAGGAGAACCGGGATATCCCGCCGTTACGCTATGAGGTGGTGCATCAGCTGAAAGCGGATTTTCCGCAGATGGAAATTATCCTCAACGGTGGCCTGACCGACCTGGATGTGATGCAGGAGCATCTTCATGGGCTCGATGGCGTGATGGTCGGCCGTGAGGCATACCACAATCCCTATCTGCTGGCAGAGGTGGACCAGCGTTTCTATGCTGACGAGGCGCCAGTACGCAGTCGCATCGAGGTGCTGGAAGCGCTGCGTCCCTACATCGCTGCACACCTGGCCCAGGGCGGCATGATGCATCACGTCACCCGCCATATTCTCGGCCTGTTTCAGGGGCTGCCGGGCGCGCGGCATTTCCGCCGGCAATTGAGTACCGAAATTCATCGCACCGACCAGCCCCTGGCGCTCTATGACCAGCTGGTCACGCAGATGGCTGAACGCACACAACCGCAGGATTGCCCCCTGTAACGGGCTTGAGGTAAGGTCGAAGTCTACTTTCTTCGCAATCACCTTGGGCCATCATGACAAGCAAACTGGACAATCTCCGTCAGCACACGTTGATTGTCGCCGACACCGGTGACATCGACGCGATCCGCACTCTGCAACCGGTGGATGCCACCACCAACCCTTCACTGTTGCTCAAAGCCGCCCAACAACCGGACTACAGCCACCTGCTGGACCGAGCCTTGCAGCAGGCAGCTGGCAGTTATGACCTTATTACCGATGCCTGCGATCACTTCGCGGTGGCGGTCGGCAGCCAGATCATCGAGCTGATTCCAGGAAGAGTCTCGACCGAGGTGGATGCACGGCTTTCCTTCGACCGCGCCGCCACCCTCGACAAGGCCCGCAAACTGATCGAACTGTATGAGCAGGCCGGCGTTACCCGTGATCGGGTGCTGATCAAGATCGCCGCCACCTGGGAGGGCATCCAGGCCGCTGCCGAGCTGGAACGCGAAGGCATCCAGTGCAACCTGACACTGCTGTTCTCTTTCGCCCAGGCCCAGGCTTGTGCTGATGCGGGTGTGTTTCTGATCTCGCCCTTCGTCGGGCGCATCTACGATTGGTACAAGCAGCGCGACGGCGTTGATTATCAGGGTGTGGATGATCCCGGTGTGCAATCAGTGGCACGCATCTTCCGCTATTACAAGGAGCACCTGTACGCCACCGTGGTCATGGGTGCGAGCTTCCGTAATATCGGCCAGATTGAAGCGCTGTGCGGCTGCGATCGTCTGACTATCAGCCCGGCCCTGTTGCAGCAGTTGGCCAAGGAGGCCGGCAACCTGTCACCCTCCGCGTTCCTGACCGGCGCTTCGGATGATCCAAGGGAGGAATTGAACGAGCCGGCTTTTCGCTGGGCACACAATGAAGACGCCATGGCCACGGAGAAACTCGCCGAAGGCATTCGCGCCTTCGCCGCGGATCAACTCAAACTGGAAAAGTTGCTGGCTGAACGGGCCGCGTCAGTGGCCTGATTCGAGCGTGCTGACCAGGTCGGTGAAAGCCGACCGGTTATGCTCGTTGAGGTTCATCAGGATACGATGGGCCTCCAGCACTCGGCTTTTCACCTGCTCCTCCGAAAGAACCTGACCGGGCAGATCCTGCAGCTCGGTATCGGTAGGCGTGGATTCGGTCACGATATTGAATATCTGGTCAAACCCCATACTCTGCAGCAGCCGGTTCATGTCCTCATGGGTGGATACCAGGGTCGGCAACAGGCCGACCCTATCCCGTGACAGGATCGACAGTTTGGCCAGCAACCCCAGGGAAGTGCTGTCAATGTTATCTGTTTCGGTCAGATCAATGACGATGCAGCTGAAATTCAGGCTGCTGAAAATCTTCTCGATGTAGGCATCCAGCGCAGCGCAGAGTGTCAGGCGCACATCGCCAATGAATTTGAGGATAAAAGTACTCTCGGATTCAGCGAACTGAATCCTGCCTGTGGTCATCATTCCGAGGTCCTGCTCAACAACAATACTGAGATATCGTCCGGCATCACCTTGGTCTGGTCGAGGCCGAGCAAATGCATGAAACGCTGCATGTCTCCTCCTGCCTGGCCGATCAGCCCAGGTAGCCGGTCTTCCTTTTCCTTCAGAGTAGTCCCTTCGACACAATCAAGCACGCCATCCGAACACAGCGTCAGGGAGAACCGGGACGGCAGTGGAATCTGGTGGTTTTCAAATTCGGCTTCGGGAAACAACCCCACCGGTCGCCCCTTGCCCAGCAGATACTCTGCCTTGCCATCGACACACAGCACCGGCAACGGCAAATGCCCACCAATACTGTAGGTAAGCGTCTGCTGCGCCTCGTCGATAACACCGCCGAGCATGGTGACATGCTTACCCAGGTTACAGCTGATCAGGCTGCGGTTGATATGCCCGAGCACATCCGATGGCTGGAACCGGATCGGCCCCTGCTCCTGCAGCTTGCGCTGCTCATAGAGCAGCCGCGTGGTCATGAACTTGAGCAGCACGGTGACGAACGCCGACGAGGCGCCATGCCCGGAGACATCCGCCAGATAAAACGCCAGTTGGGTTTCCGACACACGAAAGTAGTCGACGAAATCGCCGGACAGATACAGTGAGGGGATGATGCGGTGTTCAAATAGATACTGACCGCTTCCCCAGGGCGAAGCCGGCAACATGTTGAGCTGCACCTGCCGCCCCGCGGTCTGATCATCGCGCAGTTCGCGCAGATGATTTTCCAGTTCGCGGTTGGCCAGCTCAAGACGCTCACGGATACGCTGGTTTTCGGTGCGTAGCCGCGCCCGATCAAGCGAACGGCGTACCGCGTGCTCAAGCAATTCAAGGTCCGCCTGGGGCTTGATCAGATAATCGCTGGCACCCAGCCGCAAGGCCTCGACCACATCGCTCATGACGCCGTCATCGGAGATGACCACCACCGGCGTATCCGGCCTGGCGTCAGCAATCTGGGCAAGCAGCTCGAAACCGCTCATGTCCGACATGTACAGATCGCAGAGTACCAGTTCAGGACGCTGGCCCGCGACGAGTGTCAGTCCTTCGTGGGCGCGACTGGCCTGCAGTACCTCGAAGCCACACTGTTCAAGATGAATCGAGATGCTTTGACGAACCTGATCGTCATCATCAATAACCAGCAAAGTGGTGCCAGGAAGCTGCATAGATTCCCTACGTCATTGCCGAGAAGCCAGGCTGAGCGTCTCGGCCACAGGGTGTATTCGAAGTCAGACTCGAGTCTGAAGCCCAGGGATGTCTCCCGAAGGGGCAGACATTACTCCCATCCGCTCCGGCAGGCAACCATCGACAGGACGGTGCAGGATCAGAAGTCGTCTTCCACCTGCCCATCCATGACCTTGAACTCGCGATTCTGTAACCAGACATTGCGCACGAAGCTATATTTGTCGCCGCGAATGAGCCGTTCCTGGGACAGCAACCCGGCGCGGGTATCGACCACATCCACCCCCAGCGCGGTGTTGCGGCTGGGTACGTGGTCCATCTGGCCGCGGTAGCTATAACCGGCATAACCTTCAACGGCAAGGGCGCTACCATCGCGCACGGTGCTCGGGCCAAAGAAGGGCAACATGACATACGGCCCGCTATCGACGCCCCAGGCGCCCAGGGTCTGGCCGAAATCTTCGTCGTTGCGCTGCAGGCCCATGCGGGTAGCCACATCGAACATGCCCACCAAGCCGACGGTGGTGTTCATCAGAAACCGCGACAGGTCCACACTGGCATCATGGAATTTGCCCTGGAGCAGGTTATTGACCAGGTTCTTCGGCTCACCCAGATTGTTGAAGACGTTGGTGATGCCATTATTCAGTGCCGTCGGCATGACTCGATCGTAGCCCTGCGCAACCGGTCTGAGGGCGTAGGTATCGAGGGTATCGTTGAAACGGAAAACCACACGGTTGACCGGCTCCCAGGGGTCGGGATTGCGATACTCGGCCGCATAGTCATCATCGTCACCCTCATTCGCCGAGGCCGGGATAACCAGCGACAGGGCGAGTGCTCCGGCCAGCAGACCGTGTGCAGTGGAGTTCATCAGGTTCATTGTTGCTAAAGTCTCCATTCAGGATGGCAAGTGACCGAGACAGCAATACCACGCTGCAAGCCGCCATTGTAATCCAAACAGGCTGCTCGACCAGTGACTTTGTGATGAATTCGGTCGATCGTGACATCGGGAATGCCAGCCGGCAGGCAGACGTCTCCCATGCGCAGCGCTATAGTGTGGTCAGGATCTTACCGAGGAGAGCCCCCATGGCAGATGAACAACTGCAAGCCCAGCTTGAGTCCCTGCAGCAGACACTGAACGATCCGGACGTCACTCTGAGCGAGGAAGAACGCAGCGCCGTGCAGGCCCTGGCGGACAATATCGAAGCGCGATTGCTGGTCAGCGAAGCCGGCGAAGAGGGTGTGGCCGACCCCAGTCTGGTCGACAGCGTCAATCTACTGATCGAGGAGTTCTCCGAGCGCCATCCCACCCTGGCCGCAACCCTGCAGAATGTCGTGCAGAGTCTGTCGAACATGGGGATTTGACCCCAAAGCCTGCCCTTCACTCATGCCGGGCAGGCTGTCCACCCTACTGGCGCGCCAGCCGCATGTTGTCCGGCATACCGGCGCGGGTCGAACGCCAGGGGTTGATATCCAACCCACCACGGCGTAGATACCGCGCATAGACTGTCAGTTCGCAGTCATCACCAAGCACCCGCCGCACATCGAGAAAAATCCGCTCGACGCATTGCTCGTGAAAGTCGCCATGCTGACGAAATGAAATCAGATAGCGCAGCAGGCCGGCCTTATCGAGCGCTGGCCCGGCATAGTTGATCATCACACTGCCCCAGTCCGGCTGCCCGGTGACCGGGCAGTTGGATTTGAGCAGGTGACTGTACAGGGTCTCCCGCGCCCAACCACCACCGGAAACGCACTGCAACAGCTCCGGCGTGTACTCATAGGTGTCGATCGTCACATCCAGATCATCCAGGCACTCACCCGGCAAGCGCCCGATACCTTCCTGCTGCAGCTGACCCACATTCAGTACCCGCACCATCACCGGCGCCTGCGCGGTCACGCTCAGGTCAGATTCAAGCGTTCGCAGCACATCAGCGCGATCACTGAATACGGTCTGGTTGAAGGAGTTCAGATACAGCTTGAAGGACTTGGATTCGACGATGCGCGCATTCGCTGTCACCGGGAAGGTGAACTCCACCGCCGCCACCTCGGGCTTGCCCGACGGCGTCAACCAGGAGACCTCGTAACTGTTCCATACATCCACCCCATGGAACGGCAACTGCTGCGGGTCCACCCCGAGCTCCTGCCAGATGGGTTGGCGCGAGATCGGATACAGCAGCGACGGGGTATAGATGCCGTCGTAACTGCTGGACTTACCGAGGGGCGATTGCTCTGCCGGATGCATCTGCGAGTCTCCTTTAGTTAGGGTCAGGTCAATAACCGATGACTACTGTCGCAGCCCGGTGCCCCGCACCAGCAGGCGATAGCTGAACAGATACAGCCCCAGCGCGAATACGGCCATCAGAACCAGTGCGATCCCGATATTGATATCCGACACACCGAGAATACCAAAGCGGAACGCATTGACCATATGCAGGATCGGATTGATCAGCGACACGCTCTGCCAGAACTCCGGCAGCAGGCTGATCGAATAGAACACGCCGCCCAGATAGGTCAGCGGCGTCAGCACGAACGTCGGCACAATGGAGATATCGTCGAAATTCCGGGCATACACCGCGTTGATAAAGCCACCAAGCGAAAATACCAGCGAGGTGAGAAATACCACGCCAATGGTCAAGCCGATATGCTGCACCTGCAGTCGGGTGAAGAACAGAGACATCAGCGTGACGATCAACCCCACCGCCAGCCCCCGCGCCACACCACCCAGCGAGTAGCCCAGCAGAATCACATGGGGCGACACCGGTGCCACCATCAATTCTTCGATGGAGCGCTGGAACTTGGTGCTGAAGAAGCTCGACACCACGTTGGAATAGCTGTTGGTGATCACCGACATCATGATCAGCCCCGGCACGATGTAATCGATATAGGCGAAACCATCCATTTCACCGATCCGGCCGCCGATCAGGTTGCCGAAGATGACGAAATAAAGGGCCATGGTGATACCCGGCGGCAATAGCGTCTGCGGCCAGATACGGGAAAAGCGCCGCACTTCCTTATTGAGAATAGTGATGAAGGCGATCCAGCTGCTGCGCCGATGACCCATATTCAAGCCGCTCCTTTGTCGTTATTGCCTTCCACCACGCCGAGAAACAGTTCCTCGAGGCGGTTGCTCTTGTTGCGCAGGCTCAGCACCTCGATACCTTGCGCGGCCAGTTCGACGAACAGGCTATTCATCCCCTGTTCCTTGTCCACCTGTACCTCCAGCGTGTGGTCATCCGCCAGGACGCAGGGGAAACCCGGTAGCGCCGGTGCCTGCTCCATCGCGTCGCGGCAATCCAGCAGAAAGGTCTCGACATGCAGCTGCTTGAGCAGCTTGCGCATGCTGGTGTTATGGATGATCTGCCCGCCGTCGATGATCGCGATGTTGCGACACAGCTGTTCAGCCTCTTCCAGATAGTGCGTGGTCAGGACGATGGTCACACCCTGGGCGTTGATCTCCTCGAGAAACTGCCACATCGAGCGGCGGATTTCGATATCCACACCGGCGGTCGGCTCGTCGAGAATCAGCAGCCGAGGTTCGTGGATCAACGCCCGGGCGATCATCAGCCGGCGCTTCATGCCGCCCGACAGCATGCGCGTGGGCACATCGCGCTTGTCCCACAGGCTCAGGCGGCGGAGAAAATGCTCGGCCCGCTCCCGCGCCTCACCCGCAGGGATCCCGTAATAGCCGGCCTGGTTGACCAGGATATCCTGCACCTTCTCGAACTGGCTGAAGTTGAACTCCTGCGGCACCACGCCGATGCAACGCTTGGCGGCTATCAGGTCGGTGTCCAGATCATGGCCAAAGATGCTCACCTTGCCGGCACTCTTGTTGACCAGGGAAGAGAGGATACCGATAGTGGTGGACTTGCCTGCACCGTTGGGACCGAGCAAGGCGAAGAAGTCGCCCTGCCCCACATCCAGGTCCAGCCCTTTGAGCGCACGCATGCCGTTGGGGTAGGTTTTCTCGAGCCCGCGGATTGTGATTGCTGCCGTCGTCATGCATGCCCCTCAATCAATTCATGGATCAGCCCGACGATATGGGGGCGAAATCCGCGGATTCAAGCCTCACGGTGATACTGATAACACTGTTCGGTCTGGGTTTCGGCCCGCAACTGATAGGCCTGGCCAGTGATCTCATGAACACAGCCTACGGCATGGATAGCCTGCGCTATGCGCTGATCGCCGCATCGCTGATGAATATCTGGGCCTGCTTCCACTGCTACCTGGCTGGCCGCACCATCCAGTACGATACGGCCAATATCGAGCCCTGATACTCTGCCCTACCGGGGCAACAGACCTGCGCTGTTGCCCTTTTTCCTTTCCTGCCCCTCCTCCCAGGTGATATCCCGTTACAGCCCCAGCCACATAGTGACGGCAGACCGACTATGCTGAAAGCTGGATTTCCACCCTGAAGGAGTGCTTCATGTTGACCCTGCTCTGGCTGCTGGGCCTGATACTTCTCGTTGCCGTGCTCGCCTGGGTACGCAGCGGCCTGCTGAACGGCTGCCTGGTCGTCGGCGTCTACCTGCTGGCAATGACCCTGCTGGGCCCGGTCCACTGGCTGCTGGATATCATCCTGTGGGCGCTGTTCCTCGGCGTTGCCATTCCGCTGAACTTGACCGACTGGCGCCGCCGCAGCATTACTACCCCACTGTTCCACTGGTTTCGCAAGGTGCTGCCACCGATTTCCGACACCGAACAGGAAGCACTGGATGCCGGCACCGTCTGGTGGGACGGCGAGATTTTCAGTGGCCGCCCCGACTGGAACCGACTGCACAGCTACCCCATGCCCACCCTGACCGCAGAGGAACAGGCTTTTCTCGATGGACCGGTGGAAGAGCTCTGCAGCATGACCAATGAATGGCAGGTCACCACCGAACTGCAGGACCTGCCGGCGCCGGTCTGGGACTTCATCAAGGGCAACGGCTTCTTCGGCCTGATCATTCCCAGAGAATACGGCGGCAAGGGCTTCTCAGCCTACGCCCATTCACAGGTCGCCATGAAGCTGGCCAGCCGCAGTGGCGATCTGGGATCCACAGTGATGGTCCCCAACTCCCTGGGCCCCGCCGAGCTGCTGATGCAGTACGGCACCGACGACCAGAAGCAATATTACCTGCCGCGCCTGGCGGCCGGGCAGGAAGTGCCCTGCTTCGCCCTGACCTCTCCCGAAGCCGGCTCGGATGCCGGTGGCATGCCGGACCGGGGCATCGTCTGCCGGGGGCAATGGCAAGGGGAAGAGGTATTGGGCCTGAGCGTGACCTGGGAGAAGCGCTACATCACCCTCGGCCCAGTAGCCACGCTGCTCGGCTTGGCTTTCAAGGTCTATGACCCCGACGGCCTGCTGGGAGATCAGGAAGACCTGGGCATCACCCTGGCACTTATTCCCACGGATACCGAGGGCGTCGAGATCGGGCGCCGCCATTTCCCGCTCAATGCGGCCTTCATGAACGGGCCGAACTCCGGCAAGGATGTGTTCATTCCGATGGATTACCTGATCGGCGGCCAGCCGATGATCGGCCATGGCTGGAAGATGCTGATGAATTGCCTGGCCGTGGGACGTTCGATTTCCCTGCCGGCCGGCAGCACCGGCGCGGCGAAGATGACCAGCATGACCACCGGGGCCTATGCCCGTATCCGGCGCCAGTTCAACCTGCCCATCGGCGAGTTCGAAGGCGTACAGGAAGCGCTCGCGCGCATTGGCGGCAATACCTATGTGATGGACGCAGCCCGCACCATGACCGCTGGCGCGGTGGACCTGGGCGAGAAACCTGCCGTGCTGTCCGGCGTGGTCAAGTATCACCTCACCGAGCGTATGCGCCAATGCATCAACGACGCCATGGATGTGCATGGTGGCAAGGGCATCTGCATGGGGCCGAAGAATTACCTCGGCCGCGGTTATCAGTCGGTGCCGATTTCCATCACCGTGGAAGGGGCCAATATCCTCACCCGTAGCATGATGATCTTCGGTCAGGGTGCGATTCGTTGCCACCCGTACGTGTTGCAGGAAATGCAGGCCACCCAGGACCCGGACCAGGACCGTGCCATCGCGCGCTTCGACAGACTGCTGTTCGAACACATCGGTCACGCCCTGGGCAACGCCGCCGGCAGCCTGCTGCTGGGCCTGACCTGCGGTGCTTTGGTGAAAACTCCGGGCAACGACGACACCCGTGCTTATTATCGGCAGCTGTCACGCCTCAGCGCGGCCTTCGCTACCTTGACCGATACCAGCATGCTGATGCTGGGTGGCGAGCTGAAACGGCGCGAGCGGCTGTCAGCCCGGCTGGGCGACGTGCTCAGCTTCATCTACCTGGCCAGCGCCACGCTCAAGCATTATCACGACCAGGGTGAACCGGAAGAAGATCTGCCGCTGTTGCGCTGGGGGGTGGAGGACCTGCTGGCGAAGATCGAACAGGCCATGCACGAGATTCTGCTGAACTTCCCGGACCGCTGCATGGGTATCGCCTTGCGGGTGTTGATCTTCCCGCTGGGCCGGCGTCTCAAGCCACCGTCCGACCGCACCGGCGGTGAGGTCGCGCGTCGGTTGATGACCCCCGGCGCCTCACGCGACCGCCTGCTGGCTGGCTGCTACCGCAGCAGCGATCCGGACGATGTCACCGGTCTGCTCAATGACACGCTGGACAAGGTCATCCTCGCCGACCCGATCGAGCACCGCCTGAGCAAGGCGATCCGCTCCGGCGAACTGGAACATGAAAGTGCAGCCGATGATCTTGCGGTCGCGGCCGAAAGCGGCGTCCTCAGCCCCGATGAAGCGCAGAAGCTGCGTGATGCCCGGCTGGCCCGCCGGGCGGTCATTGAGGTGGATGATTTTTCACAGGAGGAAATGCGACCCGGTTGAGCCAGGATGTTCACGGCGGGCCGGGGTCTATCCCGGCCCAGCGGTGTTGCCGGCTAGCTATGGTGCTCAGGCTTCGGAGGTGTCCTCCCCTTCACGCTGCTGCTCCGCCCACAGCCGCGCATAGGCTCCGCCCGCCGCCAGTAACCGCTGATGCGTGCCCTGCTCCACCACCTGCCCCTGGTCCAGCACCAGGATCTGCTCCGCATGGGTGATGGTTGACAGCCGATGAGCAATGGCGAGGGTGGTACGCCGCCGCGATACCAGGTTCAGCGCGTCCAGAATCCGCCGCTCCGAATGCGTATCCAGTGACGAGGTCGCCTCGTCGAGGATCAGCAATTGTGGGTCCTTGAGCAGCACCCGGGCGATGGCGATACGCTGCTTCTCGCCGCCGGACAGCTTCAGCCCCCGCTCCCCCACTTGCGTCTGCAGGCCTTCGGGCAGCCGTTGGACAAAGTCTTCCAGCTGCGCCATGCGCAACACCGCCCAGACTTCCTCATCGCTGGCACCCGGCTTACCGTAGGCAATGTTGTAACCGATGCTGTCATTGAACAGCACGGTATCCTGCGGCACCACGCCGATGGCCTGGCGCAGGCTGCGCTGGGTCACCGTGCGGATATCCTGACCATCAATGGTGATGCCGCCACTGCTGACGTCATAGAAGCGAAACAGCAACCGCGCCAGCGTGGACTTACCGGCGCCGCTGGGGCCGACCACAGCCAACGTCTGGCCGGCCGGAATCGTAAAGCTGACGTCCTTGAGGATCGGCCGCTCCGCCGTGTAAGAATGATTGACGTGCTCGAAGCGCACCGTGCCGCCCTCAACCCGCAGCGCTGCCGCCTCATCCACATCAGCCACCTTGACCGGTGCCTCCAGCAATCCGAACAACCGCTCGATATTGATCAGCGCTTCACGAATTTCCCGGTAGATGAAACCGAGGAAATTCAGCGGAACGAACAGCTGGATCATGTAGGCGTTGATCATGACCAACTCACCCAGCGTCATGCTACCAGCGGACACCTGGTTCGCCGCCAGTACCATCATCAGCGTCACCGAGCCGGCAATGATCAACGCCTGCCCCGAATTCAGCGCTGACAACGACAGCCGAGTCTTCATCCGCGCTGATTCCCAGCCAGCCAGGTGCTCGTCGTACTGCCTGGCCTCAAACAGCTCGTTACCGAAATACTTCACCGTTTCATAGTTCAGCAGGCTGTCCACTGCTCGGGTATTGGAGCGGTTGTCGAGCTGATTGCTTTCACGCACGAAGCGGTTGCGCCATTCGGTAAAGTCAATGGTGAACAGGCTATAAACCACCACCGCACCGAGTACCGTCAACGCATACACCGGACTGAAGTTGGCCAGCAGAATGACAGTGATCAGGCCAATTTCCAGCAAGGTCGGCAGGATATTGAACACCATGAAGCGCAACAGAAAGCTGATGCCACTGGTACCGCGCTCGATATCCCGCGCCAGTCCACCGGTCCGGCGCGACAAATGAAAGCCAAGATCCAACCGGTGCAGGTGCTCGAATACCTTGAGCGATACCCGCCGCATTGCCCGCTCGGCTACCCGGGCGAACACCGCATCACGCAATTCGGAGAAGAACACTGTGGAGAAACGCAGCAGGCCGTATGCCGTCAGCAACGCCACCGGCACCAGGATCAGCGCATCGGTGACTGCCTCGTAATGCTCGACAATCAGCTTTAGCATCCAGGGCACCGCCACCCCGGCCAGCTTGGCCAGCAACAGACAGGTCATGGCCAGGGCCACCCGGCCACGGAACTCACTCAGATAGGGAAGGAGACTGCGGATGATCCGCCAGTTGACCGGACCACCGGCATAGGAATTGTCGCTACTGGGTCGCAATGCAAGGGCCTCGGGTGATTGTGCCGAGACGGCAGTCTATCATCCCGAGGCCTGTTTATTTGCTCTAGCCTTCGGCCTCCAGCTTCACCGGTGCCGGTGCCGGCGCTTCCTCATGCTCCTCGGGAATCGGCTCAACGCTGCGATCCCAGCCCACCAGCAGCAGTGTGGTCAACACACCGAACAGCAGGCCCACCCAGGGCTCGAAGAAGGCCAGCCCCGCACCAATCAACAGCACCGCGCCCCGCGACGCGTTGTTCTTGGGAATGGCCATGGCGATATAGGCGCAGGCAAAACCGGTCAGCACCAGCGTCAACGACAGCGCGATGCCCAGCAGCGGCTGCAGGCCGGTTACCAGTGGCAACAGGAAGAACAGAATCGGGATGCCCATGCCGTAATAGGAGATCAGCCCGCTGTGCAGACTATCCATGGTCTGCCGACCCTGCTTCCAGCGCTGGATGATGATCACGTGAACGCCGGTCCACATCGGCCCCTGAGTGGGGAAAAACGGTGCGCTGATACCCATCACTGCGTTACGGATGGCCAGGGCGAAATGCGAACGGGTCGGATTGATGTCGATGTGTTCATCGTTGCGCTCTTTCAGGCCCTCGCGGATCACTTCGTTGCCGGTCACCAGGTCACCGAACAGGATGACATAAGTGATGATGGCCAGCGGCATGGCCTGGATCATCATGCTCATGTCCGGGAAACCAATGGCAAACGGCGACATCTTGTTCCACATATCGCCGACCGGTGGGATTAAAAACCCCCACTGCACGTCATAGGCGACCTCTCCCACCAGCGGCCCGACAATCCCGGCGATGACAAAGCCCGGCAGCAGCCCCAGCGCCGCGATCATGGCAACCCAGCGGTATTTCTCCTTGAGCCGCTGCATCGGCAGGGAAAAGGCAAAGATCAGGCACACCGCGCAGGCCAAGGTGGTGGCGATAGGTTGCTGCAGGAGAAAACGCTCGGCGTCATCGATGAATACCCGCTTGAGCGCAGCCAGGGCGGCCCCCAGGATGATCCCGGCCTTGAGAGTATCCGGCAGCCAGATGACGAACTTCTTGCCCAGGCCGGTCAGGCCCAGCACGAACAGCAACAGCGCAAAATCCAGCGACAGCGCCGTCATCGCCTGCAGTCGCAGCGTCGGATCGTCCCCCGCGCCGATGGCAAAGGCCAGCGCCAGCGGCAGCGCAGGGGTAAGCCAGCCCGGCGCATAGGGCTCACCAAACACGATCAACGCTGAGCTGATCAGGATCGAATGGATCATCGAGGCGGCAACGGCCTCCTCGAAGGTAAGACCGAAGAACATGGTCATCAGCGGAATAAGGGATAACCCCGTCGCCGCAGCAATGAAGATGCCCTGAAACAGTTCCGGCCAGTACAACCGGGTGTGGTAGAACGGCAAGCGGAAGGTAAAGGGTCCCCAGCGCCAGCCGGGCAGTTCAGGTTGCGACATGATCCATCTCCATCGTTTATTGTTATCGGTGCGCGATCTCGCCTTACCTGGCCTTCGCTGCTTGTTCGTATTATTGATGGGGAGCTGATGAAAGCTCTAGTCGCATCATCTCTTCATCAGTTCGCTGAATATCACCCGTTAAGGTGAAGTCGCGATGGCATTATGCATAGCACCGGCGACTTCAGTCGGCGAGCACTTCGCCGAAGAAGCTGCGCATTTGCATGAAGGCGCGCTCAGCGACCCGCGGATGGTATTGGGCCTGGCCCTTCACGTTGGCCGATGGGTCGGTGAACGAATGCACTGCCCCGCCGTAACTGAGCAACTGCCAGTCCGCCACGCCAGCGTTGCGCATTTCCTGTTCGAAGGCTGCCACCTGCTCCGGCGGCACGTAGGGATCATCCGCCCCATGCAGCACCAACAGCGGCATCCGGATAGCCTTGGCAGCATCCGGGTCCGGCGTATCCAGATTACCGTGGAAGGACACCACGCCGCCGATCTCGGTACCCGAGCGGGCCAGCTCCAATACCGCCGTGCCGCCGAAACAGAAGCCGATGGCGCCCAGCCGCTGGGTATCCAGCGCGACCGTATCGCTTTGCGCCTTGAAGACTTCCAGAGCGGCATTGACCCGCTTGCGCATCACGGCACGATCAGAACGTACCTCCCCCGCCGCCGCGCTCGCCTGCTTCGCATCGGTCGGGCGAATATCCCGGCCATACAGGTCAGCGATGAACACCACATAATCGGTACCCGCAGCACGGTAGGCCTTCTTCGCCGCGTTGTCGGTGACGCCCATCCAGTTCGGCACCATCAACAGACCCGGACGCGGCTCCGTCACCGCCTCGTCATACACCAGCAAGCCCTGATAGGCCTCGCCATCGATTTCGTAATCCACTGTGTGCGTAATCATATCCGCCTGCGCCAACCCGACCGTCGCGGTCATCAAGAGAGTGGTGAGTGTCTTCTTCATGCAGATGTCCCTTGCAGGAGTGTTGAACAGCAAGAATAGACGATGGGGAAAGAAAAAACGCCCGGCGCGGAAATCCGGGCCGGGCGTTTTTATCGCGCAGAGGTTTACTTGCTCAGTTCCACCAACAGCGCGTTCAGGCGGCGTACGTAGCTGCCCGGATCCTGCAGGGCTTCGCCGGCGGCCAGGGCCGCCTGGTCGAAGAGGATATGGGTGAGGTCGGCAAAGCGGTCCTCGTCCTGTTCCTGATCGAGCTTGCCCAGCAGCGGGTGCGCCGGGTTGATCTCCAGGATCGGCTTGCTTTCCGGCGCCTTCTGGCCGGTGGCTTCGAGGATCTTGCGCATCTGCAGGCCCATGCCATCTTCAGTGACCACCAGCACCGCCGGTGAGTCGGTCAGACGGTGGGAGACCTTGACCTCGTCCACGCTGTCCTTGAGCACATCCTTGACCCGCTGCACCAGGTCCGCCTTGGCCTTGGCCACTTCGTCCTGCGCCTGCTTGTCTTCCTCGCCTTCCAGCTTGCCCAGGTCCAGATCGCCACGGGCGACGTCGACGAACTGCTTGCCCTGGTATTCGCTCAGATGGCTCATCAGCCACTCGTCGATCCGGTCGGTCAGCAGCAACACCTCGATGCCTTTCTTGCGGAAGATCTCCAGATGCGGGCTGTTCTTGACCTGGCTGTAGCGCTCACCGGTGAGGTAGTAGATCTTGTCCTGACCTTCCTGCATGCGCTCGATATAGGCATCCAGGCTGACCACTTCGCTGTCGTCGTTCTGCGCGGTGGAAGCAAAGCGCAACAGGCCAGCAATCTTCTCGCGGTTGGCGAAGTCTTCCGCCGGGCCTTCCTTCATCACGCTGCCGAAGGCCTTCCAGAAGGTGGCGTATTGCTCGGCATCGTTCTTCGCCAGTTTCTCCAACATGTCGAGCACACGCTTGGTCAGTGCCGACTTCATGCTGTCGATGGCCGGATCCTTCTGCAGGATCTCGCGGGAAACGTTCAGTGACAGGTCGTTGGAGTCGACCACACCCTTGATGAAACGCAGGTACAGCGGCAGGAACTGCTCGGCGTCATCCATGATGAATACGCGCTGCACATACAATTTCAAGCCCCGCGGCGCCTCGCGCTGGTACAGATCGAACGGTGCACGACCCGGTACGTACAACAGGCTGGTGTACTCCAGCTTGCCTTCGACCTTGTTGTGGCTCCAGCTCAGCGGGTTCTCGAAGTCGTGGGCAACATGCTTGTAGAACTCCTGGTATTCCTCTTCCTTGACCTCGGTACGCGGACGGGTCCACAGGGCGCTGGCGCGGTTGACGCTTTCCCACTCCGGCTCAGCCGGCTGGTCCTGCTCTTCACCCATCTGCTGCTTCGGCAGCTCGATGGGCAGGGAGATATGGTCGGAATACTTCTTGATGATGTTGCGCAGGCGCCAGCCATCGGCGAACTCGCTCTCGTCTGCCTTGAGATGCAGAACGATACGGGTGCCGCGCTCGGGCTTGTCGATATTCTCGATGGTGAAATCGCCTTCGCCAGCCGATTCCCAGCGCACCCCTTCCGCGGCGCTGGCGCCGGCCCGGCGGGTAAATACTTCCACCTTATCGGCGACGATGAAGGCACTGTAGAAGCCCACGCCGAACTGGCCAATCAGACTGGCGTCCTTCTTCTGGTCACCGGTCAACTGCTGCATGAAGGCAGCGGTGCCGGATTTGGCGATGGTGCCCAGATGGCTGATGACTTCATCGCGGGACATGCCGATGCCGTTGTCCTCGATGGTCAGCGTCTTCGCCTGTTCGTCAGCACTGATGCGGATACGCAGGTTCGGATCGTCTTCCAGCAGCTCAGGCTTGGCGATCGCCTCGAAGCGCAGTTTGTCCGATGCGTCCGACGCGTTGGAAATCAGCTCACGGAGAAAGATCTCCTTGTTCGAGTACATCGAATGGATCATCAGGTGCAGCAGTTGCTTCACCTCGGTCTGAAATCCGAGCGTTTCCTTTTGGGCTTCCACGGTCATGTTTGCAGTATCTCCATGTTTCACAAGGATTGTTGGCCCACGCGTGGGCGGGCGGATGGATCCTTGATGGGGATGCTGCAGTCGTATTTCAAGGCGTGGCGCGCGACTCGATCATACGAATGTCCAGCGGATGAAAATGCAGCTCGACCTGATCCGCGCCCCGGGCCTGGGCGAGAATCAGCCGCTGTTCCGCGCTGAGCTCACGGAAGGCACCCAGATGCACCCGGCCCGACCAGGTCGTCAGACGCACCGCCGAGCCGCTGAATAGCGCGGGCTCATCAATCAGTGCCAGCAGGCTCAGCTCTTGCCATTCCTTCTCCTCCCCTGGCTGTCGACCCTCCTCCCGAGCGACAGCTGCAGCGGCATGGGCGGCTGCCTGTTCTTGCGCAAGCTGCTCGGCCTGCTCGCGTTCGAGCAACCATGGCGGTACCGACGCCAACTCAATGCGACCGGTCAGCCAGGTGCTGTAGATGGTCGGCAGATGCAGGTGGATACGCCCCTCGACCCGCCCTTGCACCGGCTCGCCGAAATCCAGGCTCAGGCTGTAGTCATCCACTACCTTGCGCAGCCCCGGCGCCGCCAGCGCGCCTGAGTACCACTGCAGTACCAGCTCGGGCCACTCGCCCTCGTCACCGGGCAGACGCTGGACCACTGGCTCCTGCAACAAGCTGCGAGCGCCAGCGAAACGAATGGTCAGCACCCGGCGCAGCCGCTCTGGCGGACCTTCCTCGAAAACCAGATCCTCACCACGCCAGACTATCCGCTCGGGAACAAAGGGTTGCCCCATGATGGTGCCCTGCAGATCGCTGGTGGCCGGCGCGGCGGCGGACCAGTGGCCACTCAACAGCAGATCCAGCCGCTCGGGCTGCTGGCGCTGCAGTTCAAGGGTACCGACCACCAGACTGACGATACCCAGCAACAACAGCAAACGCGGCCAGGTCGGATAGCCGCGGCCACGCAGAAACAGAGTGAGGGGAGCAAGAAACAAGGCCACCAGCATGCGGCCTACGGACAGACGGATGGCTGCAATCACCAACCAGAACCAGCCCAGCACCAACAACAGCCCACCGGCCAATATCATCAAGGCTTCCATGTCTCGACTATCTCCTTTTGGCGCCAGAATGCCTGGTTCAATCCAGCTTGAAATGCGCTCGCGCAGTGGCTACCGGTTCTTCCGAGCGGGTTTGCCAGGCGGTAATGGCCACATTACCCACTCGGCGGCCCTGACGCCATACCTGGCAGGTGGCATAGGTATCACGGGACAGCCCGGCCCGCAGATAATCCACGGAAAAGTCGATGATCTTCGGGAAGGTCTGGCTATGCATGGAGGTCATCAGGTGCAGCATCGCCGCTTGCTCCATGAACCCAGCCAGCACGCCACCGTGCAGCGCCGGCAGCATCGGGTTACCGATGTTGTCAGCCTTGATCGGTAGATGAAAGATCATTTCCTCACCGAGGCGCATCACCCGTATCCCGAGCATGCGGGCGTAAGGAATTTCTGCGATCAGCGGCATGTAGTCACCGGACTCATGGGCATCCCGCACCAGCTGTTCTATATGCTCGTTCATGCTGTTCCTCCCGACGCAGCCGGCACCTTCTGGCTATCAATCGCTCCCTTACCCATGCGCATGAAGGTACCAACAACATGGGCCAGCGGCTCTTCACGACTCTGCTGATAAGCCACCCCACGGGTAAAGATCACTGTCGGGGTCACCCGGTAGCATTCGGCAAAACCGAAAATCGGCGCTCCGGGTTCAGCCGGATGCATGTAATCGATGCGCAGGTCCAACGTCGGACAGATCTCGAACTCATCCAGATAACAGACCGTCGATATACCGCAACAGGTATCCATCAATGTCGTGATGGCCCCGCCATGGACCACTCCGGTCACCGGATTACCAATGATGAGGTCGCTGTAGGGCAGCTTGATCACCAGCCCGTTCTCGTCAGCCTGTTCTACCGTCATGCCGAGCAGTTGACAGTGGCGCAGCACGGAAAGGAAGCTCTGCGCGCGTTGTTCGATGGTCATAGGTTATCCATACCGGACAGGGTAAAAGTGGATGGATTTTAACAGATCGCGACATGTTGGCGCCAAAGCAGCGGCGATATCCGACTTCATTTAAGCGCAGCGGGAACTCTTGCCGTTCCGGTTGGACTAAGTTCTCGTGAATCATCACTTGGAGAATCAGATGAAAAAGCTTTGCGCAACTGCCGTCCTGATAGCTAGTTTCGGTTTGCTGGCAGCCTGCCAGGATGAGCCGGAAGACAAGATGGAGTCGGCCCAGGAGTCGATGTCCGATGCGATGGCAAACATGGGTGACGCTGCCGAGGATGCGGGCGAGGCCATCGAGCAGAAGGCCGACCAGACCTTCAACAACGAACCTACCACCGGGGAAAGGATCGAAGAAAATCTTGATGAAGCCGGTGAGCGGATCGGTGAAGCCTATGACGACTCGGCTGCTTACCTGGAAGAGAAAGGTGAGGACATCAAGGCCGCTGTGACCGAATAAAGCTGGCTCATTTGCTGTATCCCACGACATTACCGGCCGCTTCTGCGGCCGGTAATGTTTCTACCACTCACTGCTCCGGTTTCGCGGTCTCTTCGGCCGACGATTCGGGAAAGTGGGTCGGCGTCGCCATCAGCACTTCCAGTACAGCAGAGCGAAACTCCCGGCGGTACAACACGTACACCACGCCGGTGGTCATCATCATGAACACCCAGGGATTGATGAACCAGCTGAGTGTCGCCAGGGCGAAATAATAGGAACGCAGCCCCAGGTTGAACGAGTGCGCTGCTTTGGACAACACCTTGGCCGCCCGACTGGTGAAGGCCTTACGCTCGATCTCACTGACATGCTTCTCCCCTACCAGCGGCGCCGCACCGAACAGCACCGAGGCAAAGTTGTATTGGCGCATGGCCCAGGAGAAAGTAAAGAAGGCGTAGACAAAAATGCCGAGCATGATCAGCAATTTCATCTCCGAGACCTCGCGGCTGACCGGCGCCACGAAGGGCAGATCGTGCAGCAGATTCTGTGCCTGGTCGCTGGCCCCCATGACCGTGATCAGACCCGCCAGGATCAGCAACGTACTGGAGGCGAAGAACGAGGTATTTCGTTCCAGGTTGCTGATCAGGCTGGCATCGGCGATGCGCTGCTCACGCAGCAGCAGCCGGCTCATCCAATCCTTGCGATACAGATGCAACACACTCGCCAGGCAAGGCGTATCGCGTCCCCGATGCCAGGCATAACGCGTGTAGCCAACCCAGCAGAACATGAACCAGCACAGTGCCGCGAGATTCAGCCACAGCGATCCCGCATCGGGTAGCCCGGTCATTCCCTCTCCTTCAAACATGCCATCAAGCCTGTTGCCCCCTGGGGTGGCGCAGGCGATCAACCACCAATGCCACGATCAGCATGATGATAGCCGGCACCAGCCAGCCCAGCCCCTGTGAGGTGAATGGCAGTGAACTGAGCCAGGCCACGTCCCGCTCGATGAACCCGGCGGCCTTCAGGCCGTCGATGATGCCAAAGACCAGGGCCACCAGCATCACCGGGCGCATGATGTTTTGCGGGCGCTGCCAGCCGGGTATGAACAAACCAAGACATACCAGCACGATCGCCAGCGGATACAGCCCCACCAGCACCGGAATGGAGACCCGGATCAGGCTGTCCAGCCCCTGGTTGGCTACCGCCATGCAGAAGATGGTGAATACCCAGACCACCTGCGCATAGCTGACCGGGAACTCGCGGCTGAAGAAGGCGCCACAGGCAGATATCAGCCCCACCGCGGTGGTCAGGCAGGCCAGCGTGATAACCACTGCCAGCAACAGGCTGCCGAGATTGCCGAAACGATGCTGTACGAACGCCGCCAGAATCTCACCGCCATTGGCGCCGGGCTCTACCAGTGCACTGCTGGTACCGCCGAGCTGGAACAGGGCAAGGTAGACGAGGGCCAGACCAATCGCCGCGATGATCGCCGCGATAACGGTGTACCGGGTGATGATATGGGTTTCCTGCACCTGGCGGTCCCGAATCGCCCGGGTGATCACCACACCGAACACCAGGGCGCCCAGCGCGTCCATGGTCAGATAGCCTTGCAGCACACCTTCGACCAGTGGGCTGTCGCGATAGGTCGGTATGGGCGCGCCCACCTCGCCCAGAGGGAACAGCACCGCAGACAGCCCAAGAACCACCAACGCCAGCAGCAACACCGGAGTGATCAACTTGCCGATGTTGTCCACCAGCCGGCCGGGCTTGAGCGCCAACGCCAGCACCACGGCAAAGTACAGCAGCGAGTAGATCAACAAGGTCTGCCAACTGTCACCTACCAGACCGACGACGCCGACTTCATAAGATACAACCGCCGTGCGCGGCGTAGCGAACAGCGGCCCAATGGACAGGTAAACCAGGACGGCCAGGCACAGTCCCGGGAGGCGCCCCAGCGGCGCAGTCAGTTCCTGGATACCACCGCCCACCCGGGCCAGGGCCACCAGCGTCAACAATGGCAAGCCTACCGCGGTCAGCAGAAACCCAGCGGCCGTGGGCCACATGTTCACGCCAGCGGACAGGCCGGCACTGGGCGGAAAGATGATGTTGCCAGCCCCGAGAAACAGGGCGAAAGTCATGAAGCCAAGGGCTATGAGGTTAGCCGGAGATAGTGTTTTCATCGAAATTCTTCTTTGCAGTATGCCCGGTACAGGCAAAAATCACCGGCATTATAAACAGCCAGAAGGGCAAAGGCCCATGTTGATCCGCCCCGCAGTGGAACAGCGCGTATCGCACCCACAAAAAAGCCCCGCCGAAGCGGGGCTTTTTAATGGCGCAGAAGTATTACTTCATTGCCCAGCCGGTCAGTTCCGACAGTGCCTTGCCGATATCGGCAAGCGAACGCACGGTCTTCACGCCAGCGTCTTCCAGTGCGGCGAACTTCTCGTCGGCAGTACCCTTGCCGCCGGAGATGATCGCACCAGCGTGACCCATGCGCTTGCCTGCCGGAGCAGTAACACCTGCGATGTAGGACACAACCGGCTTGGTCACATTGGCCTTGATGTAGGCGGCAGCTTCTTCTTCAGCGCTACCACCGATCTCGCCGATCATGACGATCGCTTCGGTCTGCGGGTCGTTCTGGAACATTTCCAGAATGTCGATGAAGTTGGAGCCCGGGATCGGGTCACCACCGATACCAACACAGCTGGACTGACCGAAACCGGCGTCAGTGGTCTGCTTGACCGCTTCATAGGTCAGGGTGCCGGAGCGCGACACGATACCGACCTTGCCCGGCAGGTGGATGTGACCGGGCATGATGCCGATCTTGCTCTCGCCGGGGGTGATCACGCCCGGGCAGTTCGGCCCGATCAGACGCACGCCCAGTTCGTCACACTTGACCTTGGCATCCAGCATGTCGAGGGTAGCGATACCTTCGGTGATGCAGACAATCAGTTTGATACCAGCGTTAGCGGCTTCAAGGATGGAGTCCTTGCAGAACGGGGCCGGAACATAGATAACCGTTGCTTCAGCGCCAGTAGCCTGGACCGCTTCTTCAACAGTGTTGAACACGGGCAGACCCAGGTGAGTAGTACCGCCCTTACCAGGAGTAACACCACCAACCATCTTGGTGCCGTATTCGATGGCTTGCTCGGTGTGGAAGGAACCCTGGGAACCAGTGATACCCTGGCAGATTACCTTGGTGTTCTTGTCGATCAGGATGCTCATTACTTGCCCTCCGCCGCTTTCACGACCTGTACTGCAGCGTCGGTCAGACTGGTTGCAGCGATGATGTTCAAACCACTTTCGGCCAGGACCTTGGCGCCCAGGTCAGCATTGTTGCCTTCCAGACGTACCACGACCGGCACCTTCACACCTACGTCCTTGACTGCACCAATGATGCCTTCGGCAATCATGTCGCAACGAACGATACCGCCGAAGATGTTGACCAGAACCGCAGCCACATTGGTGTCGGACAGGATGATCTTGAACGCTTCGGTTACGCGCTCCTTGGTTGCGCCACCGCCAACATCGAGGAAGTTGGCCGGCTTGCCGCCGTGGTGGTTGACGATGTCCATGGTACCCATGGCCAGGCCAGCACCGTTGACCATGCAGCCGATGTTGCCGTCCAGCGCCACGTAGTTCAGTTCGAACTGGGCAGCGTGGGCTTCACGCGGATCGTCCTGGGACGGATCGTGCATGGCGCGCAGCTTGGGCTGACGGTACAGAGCGTTGGCATCGATGTTGATCTTGGCGTCCAGGCAGTGCAGGTTGCCGTCTTTCTTGATGACCAGCGGGTTGATTTCCAGCAGCGCCAGATCGTAATCGGCAAACAGTTTGCCCAGTCCGACGAAGATGTTGGTGAACTGCTTGATCTGGTCGCCCTTCAGGCCCAGTTTGAAAGCCAGGTCACGGCCCTGGTAGGGCTGCGGCCCAACCAGCGGGTCGATGGTAGCCTTGAGGATCTTCTCGGGAGTCTCCTCGGCGACCTTCTCGATTTCAACACCACCTTCGGTGGAGGCCATGAACACGATACGGCGAGTGGAACGGTCCACTACGGCACCCAGGTACAGTTCCTGGTCGATATCAGTGCAGGATTCAACCAGAATCTTGGCAACCGGCTGACCATTGGCGTCTGTCTGGTAGGTCACCAGGCGCTTGCCCAGCCACTGCTCAGCGAAGGCCTTGGCGTCTTCCTTGCTCTTGACCAGCTTCACACCGCCAGCCTTACCACGACCACCGGCATGCACCTGGGCCTTGACCACCCACTCAGTACCACCAATGGTATCGCACGCCTCGGCAGCTGCTTCGGGAGTCTCGACAGCAATGCCCTTGGAGACGGGAAGGCCGTACTCAGCGAACAGCTGCTTCCCCTGATATTCGTGAAGGTTCATTCTTTTGTACCGTTGTTCATATGAATTCAATAACGGTGGCCCTACCGCACCACCGCCACCAGTCAGGCTGCCGGATCAGAAACCCGACACACCGGTTCACCCTCCCAGGGGTGATGGTCAATCCGTTGACCTTGCCTTGTGAATGGCAACCAGGCTACCGGCACGCCCCCTGCGGGACCTGCCGGCAGCAACCGGGAAGATTCTTCAGCGCTTCTTGCGGTTGGCGATGTGAATGGCCTGACCACTCACTGCCAGAGCAGCTTCCTTCATCGCTTCCGACATGGTCGGGTGCGCAAAGACCATCATGCCCAGATCTTCAGCGCTGGTGCCGAATTCCATGGCAATGGCGCCCTGCTGTACCAGCTCGGCCGCGCTCGGGCCGATTACGTGTACACCCAGTACGCGATCGGACTTGGCGCAGGCGATGATCTTGACGAAACCGCTGGTGTCGTTGGCAGCCATGGCACGACCGCTGGCAGCGAAGGGGAACACGCCGACGTTGATATCAACGCCTTCGGCCTTCAACTGCTGCTCGTTCTGGCCAACCCAGGCGGCTTCCGGATGGGTGTAGATGACGGACGGGATCAGATCGTAGTTCATCTGGGCCTTGTGACCGGCGATGCGCTCGGCAACCACCACGCCCTCTTCCGAGGCCTTGTGCGCCAGCATCAGACCGCGCACCACGTCACCGATAGCGTACACGCCCGGCACCGAAGTGGCGCAATGATCGTCAACGTAGACATAGCCGCGCTCATCCAGGGTAATACCGGAGTCGGCAGCCAGCAGATCAGTGGTGACCGGACGACGGCCAACGGCAACGATCAGCTTGTCGAAGGTCACTTCCTGATCGCCCTTGGCATCAGTGAACTTGACGGTAACTTCCTCGCCCTTGACATCACTGCCGGTGACGCGCGCACCCAGCAGCACCTTCAGGCCCTGCTTGGTATAGATTTTCAGAGCTTCCTTGGACAGCTGCTCGTCAGCTGCGGGCAGGAACTTGTCCAGCGCCTCGATGACGGTCACTTCCGCACCCAGGCGGGACCACACCGAACCCAGCTCCAGACCGATGACGCCAGCGCCGATCACGCCCAGACGAGCCGGAACCGCTTCAAAGTCCAGGGCACCAGTGGAGTCGACGATGATCTTCTGATCCACCGGAGCCGGCGGAATTTCGACCGGACGCGAGCCGGAAGCCAGAATGACGTTTTCAGCGGCCAGCACTTCGCTGCTGCCGTCTTCCTTGATGACTTCGACCTGCTTGCCGGCCAGCAGCTTGCCGTGCCCCTGGTAAACAGTGACGCCATTGGCCTTGAGCAGCCCGGCAACACCGCCGGTGAGGTTCTTGACGATCTGATCCTTGCGGCCAATCATCGTGCTGACGTCCATCTTCACTTCGCCAGTGCTGATGCCATGAACCTGGAATGCATCCTTTGCCTCATGGTATTTCCAGGAGCTGTCCAGTAGCGCCTTGGAAGGAATGCAACCCACGTTCAGGCAGGTCCCACCCAGGGCCAGCTTGTCATCCTTGCCTTTGTACTTTTCGATACAGGCTGTCTTGAGACCCAGCTGGGCAGCGCGGATAGCGGCTACGTAGCCTCCCGGGCCTGAACCGATGACCACTACATCAAATTTATCGCTCATAAACCAATTCCTCTTTTTGCAGCTATGTGCTCAAGGCTGCCGGTGGGATCGCCACCAGCAGCTTGCCGCTTGATGCGTTGAAGCCTGACACCGATGCTGGATCAGATGTCCAGCAGCATGCGCGCCGGATCTTCCAGCAGTTCCTTGATGGCGACCAGGAAGCTCACCGCTTCCTTGCCATCGATCAGGCGGTGGTCATAGGACAGCGCCAGATACATCATCGGCAGGATCACCACCTGACCGTCAACGGCCATCGGACGGTCCTGGATCTTGTGCATGCCCAGGATCGCCGCCTGCGGTGGGTTGACGATCGGCGAGGACAACAGGGAACCGAACACGCCACCGTTGGAGATAGTGAAGGTGCCGCCAGTCATTTCTTCCATGGACAGCTTGCCGTCACGTGCCTTGCGACCGTACTCGGCAATGGTACCTTCGACCTGTGCCAGATTCATGAATTCAGTGTTACGCAGTACCGGCACCACCAGGCCGCGATCACTGGATACGGCAACGCCGATGTCCTGGTAACCGTGGTAGACGATGTCCTTGCCATCGATCGAGGCGTTGACTGCCGGGTAGCGCTTCAGCGCCTCGGTAGCAGCCTTGACGAAGAAGGACATGAAGCCCAGACGCACACCGTTGTGCTTCTTCTCGAACAGGTCCTTGTACTTCTTGCGCAGGTCCATGATCGGCTTCATGTTGATTTCGTTGTAGGTGGTCAACATGGCCATGCTGGACTGTGCTTCGACCAGACGCTCAGCGATGCGGGCGCGCAGACGGGTCATGGGCACGCGCTTCTCGACGCGGTCACCTTCGCTCAGCACCACGCTGGACGCAGCGGCAGCAGCAGGCTTGGCAGCCGGTGCAGCGGCTGCGGCCGGAGCGGATTTCTTCGCTTCGATGGCGTTGAGCACGTCTTCCTTGGTGATGCGGCCACCCTTGCCGGTACCCTTGATGTCCGCCGGGTTCAGGCCATTCTCTTCGGCCAGCTTGCGGGCTGCGGGGTTCAGCAGTTGCTCGTCACCTTCGCTGTCAGCGGCCGCAGAAGCAGCAGGTGCAGCGGCGGCAGCCGGAGCAGCGGCCGGGGCGGCAGCGGCTTGAGGAGCAGCAGCGCCGCCTTCGTTCAGGGTGCCCAGCAGCTCGGCGCTCAGTACGGTTTCGCCTTCGCCCTTGATGATCTCGCCCAGTACGCCGTCAGCCTCGGCCAACACTTCCAGAACTACCTTATCGGTCTCGATATCGACGATCAGATCATCACGCTTGACGGCATCGCCAGGCTGCTTGTGCCAGGTTGCAACAGTACCGTCGGCAACCGATTCGGGAAATGTGGGGGCCTTGATTTCAATAGCCATTGTCGATCCTTAAATAAACAGTGTTATGCAGAGGCTCAAGCGTAGAGCGCATCTTGCAGGAGTTTCGCTTGTTCTTCCGCATGGACGGAGGGATAGCCACCGGCAGGTGCCGCGGAAGCCTCTCGTCCAGCGTAGTCCAGATACAGATTGCTGACGCTGTGCTGTGCCAGTACCCGACGCATGTGATGCTGACTGCAGTACCAGGCGCCCTGGTTCATGGGCTCTTCCTGACACCAGACCACTTTCTGCAGGTTGGTGTAGGGTGCCAGCACCTCGGCCAGATCGTCCTCGGGGAACGGATACAGTTGCTCGATACGGACAATGGCAACATTCTCGTTCTCATCAGCACGACGTTTTTCCAGCAGGTCGTAGTACACCTTGCCGCTGCACATGACTACGCGATCCACCTTCGCCGGATCGATCGCATCGGCTTCGGGAATCACGGTCTGGAAGGATCCTTCAGCCAGATCTTCCAGGGTCGAGATTGCCAGTTTATGACGCAACAGAGACTTGGGCGTCAGTACTACCAGCGGTTTGCGCAGCGGACGGATCACCTGACGGCGCAGCAGATGGTAGATCTGAGCTGGCGTGGTCGGTACGCAGACCTGGATGTTCTGCTCGGCGCACAGCTGCAGGAAACGCTCCAGGCGTGCCGAGGAGTGCTCCGGCCCCTGACCTTCATAGCCGTGCGGCAGCAGCATGGTCAGGCCGCACAGGCGACCCCACTTGTGCTCGCCGCTGGTGATGAACTGGTCGATAACCACCTGTGCACCGTTGGCGAAGTCACCGAACTGTGCTTCCCAGACCACCAGCGCGTTGGGCGTGGTGGTGGCGTAGCCGTACTCGAATGCCAGCACCGCTTCTTCCGACAACAGCGAGTCGTAGATATCGAAGCGCGGCTGGTTCTCGCTCAGGTTGGCCAGCGGGACGTAGGCGCCCTGCTCTTTCTGGTTGTGCAGCACCGCATGACGATGGGAGAAAGTACCGCGGCCCACGTCCTGACCCGTGATGCGCACCGGATGACCTTCGTGTACCAGCGTGGCATAAGCCATGGTCTCGGCGAAGCCCCAGTTCAGGGCCAGGCCGCCGGCCGCCATCTTGCGCCGATCATCGACGATCTTGGAAACCTGACGTTGTACCACCAGGCCATCCGGCAGGTCATTCAGGCGATTGGCCAGTTCCTGCAGTGTCTTGAGATCAAAGCGGGTATCGTGACGCGCGGTCCACTGATGCCCCAGGTAGGGAGCCCAGTTAACGAAGGAACCGGTGTCGGGTTCCTTGACCAGGCTCTTGACCACGTGGTCACCGTTGTCCAGCGCGTTACGGTATTCCTCGATCCGCGCCTGCACCGCTTCCGCATCCAGCACACCTTCTTCAACCAGGCGATTGGCATAGATCTCACGGGTAGTCGGATGCTTGGCGATGATCGCGTACATGCGCGGCTGGGTGCCGGACGGCTCATCCGCTTCGTTGTGACCACGACGGCGGTAGCACACCAGATCGATCACCACGTCACGCTTGAACTGCATGCGGTAGTCGACTGCCAGCTGAGTCACGAACAGTACCGCTTCCGGATCGTCACCGTTGACGTGGAAGATCGGCGCCTGAATCATCTTGGCGATATCGGTGCAATACTCGGTGGAACGGGCATCATCCTGGCGGCTGGTGGTAAAGCCGACCTGGTTGTTGACCACGATATGAATGGTGCCGCCGGTCTTGTAGGCGCGAGTCTGGGACATCTGGAATGTCTCCATGACCACACCCTGCCCGGCGAATGCCGCATCACCATGAATGCTGATCGGCACTACCTTGTCACCGGCGGTATCCTTGCGGCGATCCTGACGCGCACGCACCGACCCTTCCACCACCGGAGAGACGATTTCCAGGTGCGAGGGGTTGAACGACAGTGCCAGATGCACTTCACCGCCGGAGGTCATGACGTTCGAGGAAAAGCCCTGGTGGTACTTCACATCACCGGAGCCCAGGTCGATCATCTTCTTGCCTTCGAACTCGTCGAACAGATCACGCGGGTTCTTGCCCAGAGTGTTGATCAGCACGTTGAGGCGGCCACGGTGGGCCATGCCCAGAACCACTTCATTGACACCGTAGGAACCGGAACGCTGGATGATCTCGTCGAGCATCGGAATCAGGCTCTCGCCGCCTTCCACACCAAAGCGTTTGGTACCGGGGTATTTGGTGCCCAGGTACTTTTCCAGGCCTTCGGCCGCGGTCAGGCGCTCAAGCAGGTGGCGCTTGCTCTCCACCGAGTGCTGCGGCTTGCCGCGTACGCTTTCCAGACGCTGCTGGAACCAGCGACGCTGGTTGGAATCGACGATGTGCATGTATTCAGCACCATAGGTGCTGCAATAGGTCGATTTCAGCGCATCGAGGATTTCGCGAAGGGGAGCTTCTTCCTTGCCGATGTTCAGTTCGCCGGTACGGAACACAGTGTCCAGGTCGGCATCGGTCAGACCGTACTCGGCCAATGTCAGATCAGCGATCTCTTCCCGCTCCCACAGACCCAGAGGGTCAAGGGGAGATGCTTGATGGCCCCGCATCCGATAGGCCTGAATCAGGCGCAGAACGCCTACCTGCTTCTTGTCACGCTCACTGCTGACCTGGCCACCGCTGACCGCCTGAGGGCGTCGGGTGTTCCGGGCGAGCGACAGAAAGTGCTCACGGATAGTGGAGTGGGAAATATCCGATCCAGTGAAACCGTTGATCTGGGGCAGCTTGTCGAAGTAGCTGCGCCATTCCTCGGCGACACCGTTGGGATCGTGCAGATAGAGCTCATAGAGCTCTTCAACATAGGAGGCATTCCCACCGGATAGGTGAGAGGTACTCCACAGCTGCTGCATTTCGCTGTCTGGCATGCTTGGTCACCCTCTATAAGGGGACACCACCTGGCGCAAAGACCATTAATAGGCAAAATGAATTGCCCTCCGTGCAGAACAGTCAGATGAGCATTCGGCATTGTCCCTGCCAGTCGCCCTGCTCTGTCACATTCCGCGAAACCGGAATATTGCCGGCCCCGACAGATAGTTCGGGTGTTACCCGTTGCCCCTGTTGGTTTAGGTACTAACAAACCGCAGCTTTGTGGGCGCGGTTCGATTTGTTCGGGTTACCAGCTCCGTTGCCGGAGCTGGAACGATTCACTTACTGATCAGGTACCGCTCTGCAACAGCATGTTGCGAATGTGGCCGATAGCACGAGTCGGGTTCAGACCCTTGGGGCACACATTAACGCAGTTCATGATACCGCGGCAGCGAAACACACTGAACGGGTCATCCAGCGCTGCCAGACGATTCTCGGTCTCGGTGTCGCGGCTGTCCGCCAGGAAGCGGTAAGCCTGCAACAGACCCGCGGGGCCGATGAACTTGTCCGGGTTCCACCAGAACGACGGGCAGGAGGTGGAACAGCATGCACAGAGAATACACTCGTACAGGCCATCCAGCTTCTCCCGCTCTTCCGGCGACTGCAGACGCTCGATAGCCGGCGCCGGCGTGTCGTTCTGCAGATACGGCTGAACTTTCTCGTACTGCTTGTAGAAGATGCTCATATCGACGACCAGGTCACGGATTACCGGCAAACCTGGCAACGGACGCAGCACCAGCTTGTTGTTCTTCACTACGCTAGACAGCGGAGTAATACAAGCGAGGCCGTTTTTGCCATTGATGCTCATGCCGTCGGAACCGCAGACACCTTCACGGCAGGCGCGGCGGAAACCCAGACCCGCGTCCTGCTCCTTGGCCAGCTGCAGCACATCCAGCACCATCAGGTCTTTACCTTCGGTGTCGACCTGAAAATCCTGCATGTAAGGAGCCTTGTCGGTCTCCGGGTTGTAACGATAGATACTGACTTGCAACATACCGGACCCCCTTAGTAAGTGCGGATTTTAGGTTCAAACACCGGAACGGTTTTCGGTGCGAAGTTGACGCTACGCTTGGTCAGCTGCTTGGTCTGCGGATGGAACATGCTGTGGCACAGCCAGTTCTCATCGTCACGATCTTCGTAGTCTTCACGAGCGTGGGCGCCACGGCTTTCCTTCCGCGCTTCAGCGGCGATAGCGGTCGCTTCGGCCACTTCCAGCAGGTTCTGCAGTTCCAGCGCTTCGATCCGCGCAGTGTTGAACGCGTTGCTCTTATCGTCGATCTTGACGTTGGCAATACGCTCGCGCAGGCTCTCCAGCTCCTTGATGCCCTTCTGCATGTATTCACCAGTACGGAATACACCGAAGTAGTTCTGCATGCAGTTCTGCAGTTCCTTGCGCAGGGGCGCAACTTCTTCACCCGTGGTACGGGTGTTGATGCCGGACAGGCGAGCCAGGGAGGCATCGATGTCGGACTCGGAAGCACCGCGGTAGTCGATACCTTCCTTCAGTGCGCTTTCCAGGTGCAGACCGGCAGCGCGACCGAAGACCACCAGGTCGAGCAGCGAGTTGCCTCCCAGGCGGTTGGCGCCGTGTACGGATACGCAGGCCACTTCGCCAACGGCGAACAGACCATCGATGATGTGATCGTTGCCGGCGGCATCCTGGGTAATCGCCTGACCATGAATATTGGTAGCAACACCACCCATCATGTAATGGCAGGTCGGTACGACAGGTACCGGAGCGGTAACCGGGTCAACGTGGGCGAAGGTCTTGGACAGCTCACAGATACCCGGCAGGCGGCTGTGCAGTACTTCTTCACCCAGGTGATCCAGCTTCAGCATCACGTGGTCGCCATCCGGGCCACAGCCGTTGCCAGCCAGGATTTCCTTGACCATGGAGCGGGCCACAACGTCACGACCGGCAAGGTCCTTGGCGTTTGGCGCATAACGCTCCATGAAGCGCTCACCGTGCTTGTTGATCAGGTATCCACCTTCACCACGGCAACCTTCGGTAACCAGTACCCCGGCACCGGCGATGCCGGTCGGGTGGAACTGCCACATTTCCATGTCCTGTACCGGCACACCAGCGCGCAGCGCCATGCCGACACCGTCACCGGTGTTGATCAGGGCGTTGGTAGTAGAGGCATAGATGCGGCCCGCGCCACCAGTGGCCAGTACGGTGGCCTTGGAGCGGATGTAGACGGTTTCGCCGGTTTCGATGCAGATGGCGATAACACCGACGACGGCGCCGTCCTGGTTCTTGACCAGATCAACTGCGTACCATTCGTTGAGGAAGGTGGTGTTGTGCTTGATGTTGGCCTGATACAGGGTGTGCAGCAGCGCGTGACCGGTACGGTCGGCAGCGGCACAGGTACGGGCAGCCTGGCCGCCGTTACCATAATCCTTGGACTGACCACCGAACGGACGCTGATAGATGCGGCCCTGCTCGGTACGGGAGAACGGCAGGCCCATATGCTCGAGCTCGAACACGGCTTCGGGGCCTACGGAACACATGTATTCGATCGCGTCCTGGTCACCGATGTAGTCGGAACCCTTGACGGTGTCGTACATGTGCCAGCGCCAGTCGTCATTCGGGTCCGCCGAGGCGATGGCACAAGTGATACCGCCCTGGGCGGATACTGTGTGCGAACGGGTCGGGAACACCTTGGTTACCACAGCAGTCTTGTGACCACCCTGGGCCAGCTGCAGCGCTGCACGCATGCCAGCACCACCACCACCAACGATGATGGCGTCAAAAGTCAAAGTACGAATATTAGCCATTGATCAAATACCCCACAGGATCTGTACACCCCAGACGAACAGCACGAACATCGCCAGACCGCAAACCACCTGGAACAGGAAGCGCAGTACGGTGGCGGCTTTGCCGAAAGCCATAGGCGTCAGGTAGTCGGTAGAAATGGTCCACATACCGACCCAGGAATGCACGCTCAACGCGACCAGCGTCAGCAGACTGAAGATGCGCATGGCGTTGTTGCTGAACAGACCCTGCCACTCGGCATAGGTCAGACCCGGATTGAAGATCAGGTAACCGAGCAGAAACAGCGTATAGGCCGCCAGCAGAACGGCGGAAACGCGCTGCGCCATCCAGTCATACAGGCCGCTGCGCGACAGGTTGGTGACGTTGGTTACCATATCCATACTCCCAGAAGAACAATCAGAACGACGGCGATAACGATCACCAGCTTGGAACCAAGTCGGCCACCCTCCAAGCTCTCACCGACACCAGCATCCATCACCAGGTGACGAATACCCGCTACCAGGTGATACAGCAGGGCGGACAGGACACCCCAGAGCACCAGCTTGGCGAACGGATTTTGCAGGCATGCCTTGACTTGCTCGAAACCGGCTTCGGAACTCAATGATGTGCTCAGCATCCAAAGCAGACCTGCAATGGCGATGAACAGAATGATTCCCGACACTCGGTGAGCAATAGACGTATAGGCGGTAACAGGAAGCTTGATTGTCCTGAGATCTAGATTGACAGGTCTTTTGCTATTCACGGCTATCTTCACACTCATGGCCCTGTGGTCAGGGCTGGTTATAGGAAGGTGTGGATCACACCCAAATGACGCGCGGCGCAGCTTCATGGAAGAAGCCGAATGGGTCACTTTTGCCGGTCAAGGAGTATAGTGATTCGGGCGTCTGATTACAATCTGCAAAACCCCTGCCCTCGGCCTTCGCAGCTGGACATCAGCCAGGCAACTGCGACAATTGCGCACATATCCGCTTACCAATGAAACCTTTGAATAACGACGATTTGCAAACTCAATCGGTAGAATTGACAAACGGGTTTTTGACTTTATAGTGATGCGGGCCCTGCGTGGGGGGTCACACTTTCGATACAGCAAAACAGGAGGCCATCAATGGCTGACAAAAAAGCGCAGTTGATCATCGAGGGCGCTGCCCCCATCGATCTGCCTGTCTATTCGGGCACTTTGGGGCCGGACGTCATAGATGTTCGCGGCCTGACAGCCGAAGGCGTCTTCACTTTCGATCCCGGTTTCATGGCGACCTCGTCCTGCGAATCCAAGATCACCTTCATTGATGGCGATAACGGAATTCTCTTGCATCGGGGCTACCCGATCGAACAGCTGGCAGAAAAATCTGATTTCCTCGAAACCTGCTACCTGCTGCTCAAGGGCGAACTGCCCAACGCAGAAGAGAAGCAGAAGTTTGACAGCACCATCAAGAACCACACCATGGTGCACGAGCAATTAAAGAACTTTCTCAACGGCTTCCGTCGCGATGGCCACCCAATGGCCATCATGTGCGGCGTAGTGGGTGCCCTGTCCGCCTTCTACCACGACTCGCTGGACATCAATAACGCTCAGCATCGCGAAATCTCGGCCATTCGCCTGATCGCCAAGATGCCGACCATCGCCGCCATGGTCTACAAGTACTCCATGGGCCAGCCGCTGATGTACCCGAACAACGAGCTGAGCTACTCGGAAAACTTCCTGCACATGATGTTCAACACCCCGGCCGAGATCAAGCCGATCGATCCGATCCTGGCCCGCGCCATGGATCGCATCTTCGTGCTGCATGCCGACCATGAGCAGAATGCCTCGACCTCTACCGTCCGTCTGGCGGGCTCCACCGGTGCCAACCCCTTCGCCTGTGTCGCCGCCGGCATCGCCGCGCTGTGGGGACCGGCTCATGGGGGCGCCAACGAAGCCGTACTGCGCATGCTGGATGAAATCGGTGATGTATCCAACATCGATACCTTCATCGCCAAGGCCAAGGACAAGGACGACCCCTTCAAGCTGATGGGCTTCGGCCACCGCGTGTACAAGAACTTCGACCCGCGCGCCAAGGTCATGAAAGAGACCTGTGACGAGGTATTGGGCCTGCTGGGCATCAATGATCCGCAGCTGGAACTGGCCATGAAGCTCGAAGAAATCGCCCTGAGCGATCCCTACTTCGTCGAGCGCAACCTGTACCCGAACGTCGATTTCTACTCCGGCATCATTCTCAAGGCCATCGGCATTCCTGCCGAGCTGTTCACCGTGATCTTCGCCACCGGCCGCACCCCGGGCTGGATCGCGCACTGGAACGAGATGATCAGCAATCCGTACAAGATCGGTCGTCCGCGCCAGCTGTACACCGGCCACACCAAGCGCGACTACCCGAACAACTAAGTCGCCGCTCAGGTATGAAAAAGCCCGCATCTGCGGGCTTTTTTGTGTCTGGCTGGCAAACTCAGCAAGCTGTGGCCTGCTCCCACCAGGTCAGGATCTGCAACGCCTCTTCGGCATTGTTGCCACATACCTGCGCATCGGCCATGAAGCCCGCGCAGACTGCCGGCCGATCCGGAGAGTGAAAGATATTGCAGCGCCGATCCGCGGCCAGGTGGATACAAGCCATACCCGCCGGCTTGCCCTGGGGCATGCCGGGGATGGGTGAAGTAATAGAGGGCGCTACGCAGCAAGCACCACAGCCTTCTCGACATTTCATGGAAGCACAGCATCTCGTGACGGAATACGGGAACGCCCGATGGCCGGGCGCCGCGTATTTTATTTTCCGTTCTTGAGTCTGGCAATCAGACTTGATGTATCCCAGCGATTACCGCCCATCTGCTGCACATCGGCATAAAACTGATCCACCAGCGCCGTGACCGGCAACTGCGCACCATTGCGGCGGGATTCATCCAGCACGATGGCCAGGTCCTTGCGCATCCAGTCCACGGCAAAGCCGAAGTCATACTCACCGGCCAGCATGCTCTTGTGACGGTTCTCCATCTGCCAGGACTGAGCGGCGCCCTTGCTGATCACCGAGACCACCGCTTCTCCGTCCAGACCGGCACATTCGGCAAAATTCAGCGCCTCGGCCAGCCCCTGTACCACGCCGGCAATGCAGATCTGGTTGACCATCTTGGTCAGCTGACCACTGCCTACCGGGCCCATCAGACGAATCATTCTGGAGTAATGATGGATAACCGGCCGCGCGAGATCGAACACCGACTCCTCACCGCCGACCATGACTGTCAATTGGCCATGCTCAGCTCCCGCTTGCCCGCCCGATACCGGCGCGTCGAGAAAACCCACGCCCCGCTCAGCAGCCAGTTGCGCCACCTGGCGCGCCACACCTGCCGAGGCAGTGGTGTGATCGACGATAACCGTGCCAGTGCGCGCCCCGGCAAGAATACCCTCCGGCCCGTCCACCACCTGCAGCAGGTCCTGATCATTGCCCACGCAGATCATTACAAAATCCTGCTCCGCCGCCGCTTCCGCTGGCGTAGCACAGGCCCTGCCACCGTACTCTGCTACCCAGGCCGCCGCTTTTTCAGCTGAGCGGTTGTATACCGTCACCTCGTGTCCGGCCCGGGCCAGATGCCCCGCCATCGGATACCCCATTACCCCAAGACCTACAAAGGCTACATTGGCCATACAGACTCCCCGATTCATCAATTCGATTCCTGCCCCCGGACCCATGCGGCATGGTAGTTCAGGACATACCGGAGGACGACCGCTGGATCATAGCAGGCTTGAGGTCATCGGCCAGCCACACGGGGGCGATCGCCATCGATTCCGGCTCTGGTTGGCGAGCAGCGCGACAGGCATAATGTGCGCCCTTTTACGCCGTCCACGGAGTCACCGGATGTTCAATACCAATCAGTATTTCGAAGGAAAAGTAGCTTCCATTGCCTTTCGCCAGCCCGAAGGCGCGGCCACTGTCGGCGTCATGGCCCCCGGCGAATACGAATTCGGCACCGGCAGCCTGGAAATCATGCATGTCATCACCGGCCAACTGACCGTCAAGCTGCCTGGCAGTGACGTCTGGGAAGAGTTCGGCGCCGGCACCCGGTTCACCGTGCCGGCCAACAGCCGCTTCAATCTGCAGGTAGAACAGGATACCGCCTACCTCTGCGAGTATCGTTAAACCGTAACGATCGCCTTGCCATACAACTCGATGAACTCCCGCGGCATCCGCCGCGGCCGTCCACTGCTCAGCTCGACACAGGCGAAGGTGGTGTGGGCGCGCAGCAGCGTGGCACCATCGCGCGGCCGGCACAGCTGAAACTGACGCGTCATGCGCAGCTTGCTGTCCCAGCTGACGATCCAGGTGCCCATGCACAGCTCTTCATCCAGGTAGGCCGCCGCCAGATAATCGATCTCGTGACGCACCACTACCATGGCCCGGTCCAGTTGCTGATATTCATCCAGCCCCAGCCCAAGCGACCGCGAATGCTGCCAGGCGCAGCGCTCCAGCCAGCGTACATAGACCGCATTGTTGGCATGCCCCAGCTCGTCGATATCCTCTGGCAGCACACGAATCTCATCGATAAAGGGGTTTTCCAGATCCCATTTCACACTCGGTCTCCCGGCAAGACATAACGTAGGGCGTGCAGCATATCATTCCCGACGGCGACAGCGAGGCCATGCTACCCCTGCGGCGAACTTGCCAATCCCCCGGCGCAGCACAACACTGTCATACAGCCCCCATGTAGGAGACCGCATGTTCAAGCATCTGCATTTCCCGATTCTGGTGATCAATCCTGACTGTGGACGCGGCAATGTCGCCGGCCAGCAGCTCGACGAACTCTTCGATGCTTTGAAGCATGAAGGCTTCGAAGTACTTTCCACCACCTCCCTGGATGAGGGCCGCCTGGTCGCCGAGGCCCACCGCGGGCTGTCCTGCATCCTCTTCAGTGCCGAAAATGATGCCCAGCAGGGGCTGGAGCCGGTCCGCAAACTGTTCGCCGCCGCCCATTCACGCTCGCCAGAACTGCCGATCATGGCCCTGAGTACCGCCCAGGCCCTGGATAACCAGTTGCTGAGCAATCTGCGCGACCTGCACCAGCTGCGCGGCATCATCTACCTGTTCGAAGACACCATGCCCTTTATCGCCGGCCAGATCGCCCGCACCGCCCGGGCCTATCTGTCGCAGCTGCTACCGCCGTTCTTCAAGGCCCTGCTCGACTATACCGGCCGCGCCAGCTACTCCTGGCACTCGCCGGGCCACGGCGGTGGTGTGGCCTTTCGCAAGAGCCCGGTGGGCCGCGCCTTCCATGACTTCTTTGGGGAAAACACCCTGCGCTCGGACTTGTCCGTTTCGGTGCCCGGCCTGGGCTCGCTACTGGATCACAACGGCCCCATCGCCGAAGCCGAAGCCAATACCGCCCGCACCTTCGGCGCCGACCACAGTTTCTATGTAATCAACGGCACCTCCACCGCCAACAAGATCATCTGGCACGCCTTTGTCACCCGGGATGACGTGGTACTGGTCGACCGCAACTGCCACAAGTCCATCCTGCATGCGATCACCATGACCGGAGCGATACCGGTGTACCTGACCGGCTCGCGTAACGACTACGGCATTATCGGCCCCATCAGCCTGGATTCCTTCTCCCCACAGAACCTGCGCCAGCGCCTGGCCGAACACCCATTGTTGCAGGGGCGTGCCCCGCGCATCCGCCTGGCCGTGCTGACCAACTCCACCTACGACGGCCTGTGCTACAACGCCGAATTGATCAAGGATGAGCTGGAAGACGCCGTGGAGGTACTGCACTTCGATGAGGCCTGGTACGGCTATGCGGCCTTCCATGAGTTCTATGCGGGACGCCATGGCATGGGCAGCAAGCGCGGCTTCGACCGCGCCCAACACCCGCTGGTGTTCGCTACCCAGTCGCCGCACAAGGTGCTGGCCGCGCTGTCCCAGGCCTCGATCATCCTCGCCGAGAACAGCGTCGAACAGCAGCTGGATGTGGAGCGCTTCAACGAAGCCTTCATGATGCACACCTCCACCTCACCGCATTACGGCATCATTGCCTCGATCGATGTGGCCACCGGCATGATGGCCGGCGAGCCCGGTCGCTCGCTGGTACAGGAAACGCTGGACGAAGCGCTGTCCTTCCGCCGCGCCATGCAACAGACTGCCGAACGGCTGGCCGAAGATGAGTGGTGGTTTGATGTCTGGGAGCCGGAACAGGCGTTGGATAACGAAGAGCTGCAAGCCAGCGACTGGACTCTGGACAACCACGCTGACTGGCACGGCTTCGGCGAGATGGCCGACGACTACGCCCTGCTCGACCCGATCAAGGTCACCCTGCTGACCCCCGGCGTCGAAGAACATGGCCGGCTGGGCCGCACCGGCATCCCCGCCGCCATCGTTACCCGTTTCCTGGCCGAACGCGGCCTGGTGGTGGAGAAGACCGGCCTGTATTCCTTCCTGATCCTGTTCTCGTTGGGCATCACCAAGGGTAAATGGAGCGCGCTGGTCTCCGAACTGCAGGAATTCAAACGCCTCTACGACAGCAACGCCCCGCTGGAACTGACCCTGCCCGCGATCGCCCGCAGCGGTCATTACCCCGGCATGGGCCTGCGCGACCTGTGCCAGGACCTGCACCGTTTCTACAAGACCCAGCGCATGGTGCGCGTATTGCGGCAGATCTACACCGAACTACCGGAGATCGTCGTGCGCCCCGCCGATGCCTGGCAACAGATGGTCCGCGGCCAGGTGGAAATGGTTCCGGTCGACCAACTGGCCGGCCGCATCAGCGCGGTCATGCTCGTCCCCTACCCGCCCGGCATCCCGGTGATCATGCCCGGAGAGCGCTTCCCTGAAGACAGCAGCGCGATCACCGATTACCTGCGCATCGCCCTGGCCCAGGATCAACAATTCCCCGGGTTCGAGAGCGATATACATGGACTGCGGCCGATGGTGCAGGAAGATGGGAGTGTGCGGCATTCTGTGGATTGTCTGGTGGAGTGATCTCAAAATAAGCGATCATCACGGCATGACCGACACTGATCATCACTTGCACCAATTCGACCGCCACATTGTATGGGCCGGCTTCATCCAGCTGGCACCCATCTCCCTGTTTGTCGCGGTCTTTGGCGCCGCCTTTGGATTAGCCGCAACGCAGGCCGGCCTGAGCGATTCTCTGATCGTCACCATGAGCACCCTGGTGTTTGCCGGTGCCTCGCAGTTCGCTGCGCTGGAGTTGTGGGGTCCGAGTGTCCCACTGCTTACCTTGGGCATCACCGTCTTCGCCATCAATGCCCGACACCTGCTGATGGGCGCCACGCTCTACCCCTGGCTGCAACACCTGCCCGCAAGGCAACGTTATGGGGTGATGCTGGTGGCTTCGGATGCCAATTGGGCGCTGGCCATGCAGGCGTTCGCCAATCGCCGCCCCGGCATAGGCCTGTTACTGGGCGGCGGCCTGGCGCTGTGGCTGTCCTGGGTTATCGGCACCTGGCTGGGGGTGCTGTTGGGCGGCGCCATCTATTCGCCCGAGGCACTGGGGTTGGATATGGTGATGGGCTGCTTTCTGCTGGCCATGGCGGTCAGTGGCGACAAGAACCTGCGCCTACTGGTGATCTGGATAATCGCTGCCGCCGCCTCCCTGTTGGCCTACCGCTATCTGCCCGAGAACAGCCATGTCGTGGTCGGCGCAGTGGCGGGCGGGATAGCCGGCACCATTTGGGCGGGAAACAAGCATGAGCGTTGACGCCACAGGTTCAGGCGCCTGGCTGCTGGTACTGGTCATGGCGGTAGTCACCCTGGCCACCCGCTGGGGCGGCGTCTATGTCATGTCCTTCGTGCCCATCGGCTTTCGCGTCCGGCAATTTATCAGCGCCATGTCCGGCTCGGTGCTGGTCGCCCTGTTGGCACCCATGGCCCTGGATGGCGACACCGCAGCCCGGCTGGCACTGCTGACCACTGGCGTTGTCATGTTGCTGGTGAAGAAGCCGCTTCCAGCGATTGCCGCTGGTATTGTGGTGGCGGCGTTGTTCAGGCAGTTTTGATCGCGTCAGACTGACGCGGGGCTGCCCGTCAGCAATCCCTACGGAGCTGCGGTTACAGCGATGCTCCCTGCAGATGCTGTTTGGCAGCTTCGATAAAGGCCCGCACATTGGGATGATTCTTGCGCCCGGTTTGAAAGAGTAATGAAACCGGCAAGGTTGGTGCGGTTTCATCGGTCAGCAGGAGTTCGAGCCGGCCCGCGGCGAGTTCATCAGCGACCTGATACGACATTGTCCGAATCACACCCAAACCTGAGACCGCCGCCGAAACGGCTGACTGCATATTGTTGACCGACAACCGTGCGGAGCGACCAAAGCGGCGTACCTCATCAAGCCCCCATCCGCGATGGGGACCGGCCTCATCCTCGATCCAGATCACCTCGTGCTGGCGAAGGTCGGACAAGGAAGTCGGACGGCCGTGTTTTGCGAGATAAGCAGGACTGGCGGTGAACACCCGCCTGACCTCCCCAACCCGCAGCATATGCAGTGAACTGTCAGGCAGGTCAGCGATGCGGACAGCAATATCAATCCCCTCCTCCACCAGGTTAACCATCCGGTCGAGCAGCAGAAACCGGATCTGCAGCTCGGGATACGCCCGTAACAGCTCGACGATAACCGGCTGAATATGCAAGCGACCGAACATGAGCGGAGCCGTCACCGTCAGGATGCCGCTCGGCGCCGAACGGCGTCCCCGGACTATATCGAAGGCCTGATCAATCTCGGCAATACCGGCGCGGCAGCGCTCCAGAAACAGTGCGCCTTCGTCGGTCAGCCGCACGCTGCGTGTGGTGCGCCGTAGCAGCTGCACACCGAGACTCGACTCCAGCGCAGCGACCGTCCGCGAGACAGTCGTGGGCGATAAATTGAGCCGTCGCCCCGCTTCGGCAAAGCTTGCGTGCTCAGCCACGCTGATAAAGGTTCTTAGCGTCCGGAGTCTGTCCATGGCCCGCCCCCGTGGATTGATATCAGTTTTCGCAATAGTGAAGTGCCAACTGGACTGATTCTCTCACTTCCCATCACCAGACAGAATGGCTGCATCGTCAATACGGAGAACCTTCGCCATGAAACTCTACCACTACCCACTATCCGGGCACGCGCATCGCGCCGCCCTGTTCCTCTCGCTCACCGGCGTGCCGCACCAACTGATCGAGGTCGACCTGTCCTCCGGCGAACATAAGCAACCGGCCTTTCTCGCCCTCAACGCGTTCGGCGAAGTGCCCGTGCTGGACGACGCCGGCGTGATCATTGCCGACTCACTGGCGATCCTCGTCTACATAGCGCGCAAGATCGGGCCTTCGCATTGGTTGCCGAACGAGCCAGCGGAAGAAGCCCAGGTGCAGCGGTGGTTGTCGGTAGCCGCCGGAAAGATCGCCTACGGCGCCTGCGCCGCGCGGCTCATCACCGTATTCGGTGCGCCCTTCAACGTAGAAGAAGTCATCGGCCGCGCCTACGCCACACTGGCGGTCATGGAACAGACGCTGAAGGAGCAGCGCTGGCTCGCGAGCGCAGAGAAACCCACCATCGCAGACGTCGCGCTGTACAGCTATATCGCCCGTGCCCCCGAAGGCAATGTGGACCTGACCAGCTACCCGCAAGTCCAGGCCTGGCTGCGCCAGATCGAGGAGCTACCCGGCTTTGTTCCCTTTCAACGTACACGGGCCGGGCTGCAAGCCTGAGCCCTGCCCTTGAGGAGCGATCAATATGAACTTTGACAATCTACGTCTCGACCATATCGGCATTCGCGTCACGGACCTGGCGATAGCCGAAGCCTTCTACGCCAAGCTCGGCTTCCTCCGCGATCCCGAGGAATACGCCCCAGCAGTCAAAGCCTGCGGCCTCGTACACCCTGGCGGCTTGCGTATCCACCTGATTTATAACGGCGAAACCGCAAGCGAAGGCAATGTCTTACTGGATGCCCTGGTCAAACGGCCCGGCTACACCCATGCGGCCTTCATCATCGACAGCATGGATGAGCTGGTAGCCTGGCTTGACCGCGAAAACATCCGCATCAGCGAAGGCCCGGTGATGATGGGGCATGGTCGCCGCAACGTCTGCTTTATCCGCGATCCAGATCTGAATGTGCTGGAATTCAACGAGATACTCGACCAGGCCGTCGCAGAACCATCCCAATTTCGTACCGCTATCCAATAGCAGGTAACGAAGCTTGGCTATAGTGCATAAGCACGCACCGCCCTTCCCCGTGCCTGTAACAGGAGAGCGCTACGTAGAACCCCAGCAGCCGCAAAGAATGCAGCGCGCAGAGTGTTGCAAACCAACTGAAGTGGAGACGGAAAATGGCTTTTGAATACAAGCGCTTGGATAAAGACGACGTAGCCCTGCTGATGGTCGATCATCAGGCCGGCCTGCTTTCCCTGGTGCGGGACTTCTCTCCCGATGAGTTCAAGAACAACGTCCTGGCTCTGGCCGATATCGCCAAGTTCTTCAATATTCCCACCATCCTGACCACCAGCTTCGAAGACGGTCCGAACGGCCCTATGGTTCCGGAGGTCAAGGCTGCATTTCCCGATGCGCCCTACTTCGCGCGGCCCGGCCAGATAAACGCCTGGGACAACGAAGACTTCGTCAAAGCAGTAAAAGCGACCGGCAAGAAACAGCTGCTTATCGCCGGTGTTGTCACTGAGGTTTGCGTGGCCTTTCCTGCCCTATCGGCCATCGAAGAGGGTTTTGATGTGTTTGTCGTGACGGATGCATCAGGCACGTTCAACCCGGTAACCCGGGACGGCGCGTGGAGCAGAATGCAGGCGGCTGGCGCGCAACTGCTCAACTGGTTCGCTGTGGGGTGTGAACTGCATCGCGACTGGCGCAACGATGTCGAAGGCTTTGGTGGCATCCTGGGCAATCACCTCCCGCATTACTCCAACCTGATGCAGAGCTTCGGCTCACAGCAGAAGTAACCTTGAGCGCGTGCCCTCAGCTGTTGAGGGCACGCTTTCCTGACCATTCCTAGGGTGCGCCTCATGTCCATAAAACTATCCAAAAGTGATTTAGGCAAATTCCGTCAACTGCTCCAGTTCGACCAGCACGAACTAATTGCTGACGCACGGCTTGATACGGATTCTGATGGCGGACCCAATCCCCATGACCTCTATGACGCGGCTCTTGCTGCATGCAAGGCAATCACTTTATTGATGTACGCAGAAAAAGCCGGTATCCCTTTGGAAGAAGTGCAGATAACCGTCGACCGGGACAGCAGTGAAGAGCGATCTGGCAGATACCATTTACAGGTTGGTCTGGGTCTCAAGGGTAAATTGGATTCCAACCAGCTCGATCGTCTCGAAAAAGTGGCCGCCAAGTGCCCCGTGCATAAATTGATGACAACCGTCGAAACCACGATCACGACAACTTGTGAAGCTATTCACGGATAGATCGCATCTGACGTAGGGATGATTGTGTGATGGGTAAAGGGATTACCCCATGACGGATCAAAACTTCCATTCAATCTGGGTCTTGAAAAAGTCCACGTCACCTCCGCCTGCCTGCTTGATCACCTCCTCCGCAAAAAAGTGACTGACACTCAGATCCAGCTTCAAGTGCCGGCCCCATTGGTAATCCAGACTGATCGACGGCGTATGCGCCACAAAATTTCCGGACGCCACCGCCGTGCCTGGCAAAGGGGCCAATCCACGAACATAGACAGCGTCCTGTTTCTCCAGACGCCAGAAAAAGTTCCAGTCCAGCGCCAGTGATAGCTGGGGAGTCAGGCGCCAACTGATCTCTGGTTCGATATTGTAAAAATTCTGAGGCGCAAAGATCGCTGCCTCCTCGAAGTAAGCCAGGTTCGGAAACAGCGGATTAAACGTCTGAAGTCGGCCATCATCAGGATCACTGTCTCCACTGGCAACGTTGGCACTCAAGGCAATTCGTGGCTGCCAACGCACGTCGGCAAATCGGTAGCCAACGAGGCTGGCCACGGTCCAGGCACGAATGTCGGAATCGCCAAAATCGCCAAACTGGTACAGCGCTTCCAAATCCCAATCCCAGCCATTTTGCATACCGTAGAGACGTATCCCCACCGAATGCCGAGTTTCATTCTCCATACCTTGAGCATACACAGCGTCTTTTCGATCCAGGCCAAGGTAATAAAAGTCAGCGCTGCCGCGGCCAAGCGCCCAGGCACTGTACAGTCCCCAGACGGATTCATCGCGGCGACTCGTGTTGTCGAATCCCCCTTCCTCCACATCAACTGGCTGGAGGTAAAATGCCTTCCACTGTGCTCCACCGTAAGAGCCATCCCACCGCAACCCGTCATAAGAGCGCCGGACATTGGATCCGTCCCGGGTGCCCATAAGCCGCGCCGACCCCAGCCCCATTTCCTGCCGACCGACCCGCCACCGGGAATCCCCGGTTTGCCAGTCGAAGAATGCCTGACCCACTGCAGCCCTATCCTTATCAAAGGGGCCCGGCGCAAGGTCACCACGCGCATCCGCATAGTTTGCACTCAACTCGACAAAGGCTCTAAACCCGCCACCGAGATGGATATCCGCATGCCCATAAAAGCGCTGCAACCAAACCGTGCCGTCCGCCCCACCCTGCAATCCAAACCGATCATTATCATAGGCGTTGATACGGCTGCGCACTGATCCTCCGAACGAAACGAACCCTTCGTGACCCGCCATCTCAAACGGCTGATACTTCAGGTTTTCGTAAGTATTTCGCGGCGTATTCTCAGCTAGATAGCGATAGTCTTCGTTCCAGCGGAAGGTTTCAAATGCGGGATCAGCCGCCTCACTTCTGGACGCTACAACCATCATTACCAGCGGCGTTAACATCCTCGCCATATAGATACCCATCAGGAGAATAGGTCCTGAAGTCATTGCTAAGTGCCCTCGCAAAGGTAACAGCGCGGCTGAACGGACGTGCCCAGTCACACTCCGCCGTGTCGTTGTTCAATGAATGATTGCGGTGACGCGAATCTCGAAACGCATCGCAGGAAGTCCCAGTGCTTCAACCCCCAACTGGGTCCAGACCGGTGCATGGTTGGGCATGTACTGGCGGTACAGTTTGACGATCGTGTCGTTGACGATCGGCGGAAAGCCACCGACATGGTATGTATTGACGTGAATAACATGACCCCAGGTCGCCCCGGCCTTCGCCAGAACGAGTTCGATATTGCGGAAGGCGGCGGTAATCTCCTCCTCGATGGCCTCCGGGATTTGCAGGTCATCGTTCCAACCACCCTGACCGGATGTCTCCACCCGGTTTCCGATCTTGACAGCGGTCGAGAAATGCAGCGTTTGGCGGAACGTCTCGCCGAACCCGGGTGTGACGGTGAATTCGGGCTTTTCCATTGTGTTTCTCCGAAAAAGTTAAGCGCTTCAACTAGATTGAGCATTGCGACTCGCCAATGGCACTGTCGCAATGCAGTGCCACTTATTATTGGATGGCTATCTGGGGTTTGGATGAGTGTGGGGTCAACGGGATGAACTCCGCATCGGCTGCTCTCACTCGCTGAACTGCATGGATACCGCAGCGCCGAGAGGCGCCAGCAACAAGATTCAAACCTTGCCTCACAGCGCGGAATTCCCCGAATGCAGCTTTCGCCAGGTCTGCGGCGACAAACCCGTTTCACGCCTGAATACCCGGCAAAAGTGAGACTGGTCGCAAAAACCATGCACCAGAGCAACGTCGCTCAATGAGTGCACCGAACAGAGCATATATTGCCCTGCCGCTTCCACACGCCTCGCAGCTACATAGGTCAGCGGCGTCATTCCTGTCGTCTGTTTGAATGCATGGGAAAAGTGACTGACACTCAGACCCAATAGCGCAGCGAGCTCAGAGGTTCGTATGCTCTGATCCAGGTGTTGCTTTATGAACTCGTCAATACGCGCAACCTGCCACCGGGCTAACCCGCCTCTAGATTTGTGCTGCGAAGGATCAGAGTCAGTTTCAGCGCCTAGTAAAGCGATCGCACGGTCCAGATAAGCAGCCGCCGCGTCCGGGTCTCGATGAATCGCTCTCTCCGTCTCCGTTAGCAGCGCCAGCATTTGCCGGCTCTGCTTCAACCACTCTGGATGTTGGGGCGGGGTACTGTTCGACGGGTAATGTACATTCGCGTTCTGGTTCATGACTCACGCTCCTCGGCCGAGATCAGTTCCAGGCGGCGCGCTTGGCTCGCCACCGTAGGCTGAACAGGATGGCCCTATGACCGAACCGCTCACAGACCCAAAAGGGGCAGCCTGAATCAACTCAAAAGTGGGGGGAACGCCAGCTACTGTGAGAGTTCGATAATCCCTCGCTGAATGCCAATTGACACCGCATGGGTGCGATTATTGGCTCCCAGTTTGTCCATGATATTTCTAAGGTGCCCTTTCACCGTATCCTCGCCGATAGCCAGAGCAATAGCCGTCTCTTTGTTCGACAGGCCACAAGCGACATGTCGCAACACTTCAAGCTCCCTGCCAGTCAAGCCGTCCTGATCAATGTGAGCGGCCAGTTCTGCGGCGATTTCCGGGGGAAAGCGTCGCTTTCCGGCGGCCAGGGCGCGGATGGTGTCGATGAGCTCATGACGCAGAGTGCTTTTCAAAAGATAGCCACGCGCGCCCGCCTTGATTGCTTGCAGCGCCCTTACATCACCTCGGTAGGTCGTCAGTACAGCGATGCGAGCCTGGGGAAACTCCGAGATGATAGAGCTGATGGCAGCAATGCCGTTGAGCTCCGGCATCTGCATGTCCATGAGGGTGACATCCGGCTGCAGCGTCCGATACAGCCGGATAGCCTCCAGGCCATCGGAGGCTTCGCCGACGAGCATGATGTCGTCGAAACCTTCTATAACCGCGGTAATACCTTCGCGTATCAGCGGGTGATCATCCACGATCAACACCGTGATGGGCTTCATGCGACTGATCATAGCTCTACCCTGTCCCGCCGATGCGGGTCTGCTTACTGCTTGTTGTAGATTCATAGGCAACGGCAGCAGGCAGTGACAAGCTGATCTGCGTACCGCTGCCAGCATTACTCCTGACCGACAGTCTGGCCCCAATTCTCTCGGCGCGCTCATACATACCCCTCAGCCCGCCGTGTTCAGGCCGCCCGCGCATTCGCTGATAAAGCGGGTCAATGCCAACCCCGTCGTCGACAATGCGCATTTCGAACTTGCCCGGTGCATATATGAAAGTAATACTGACCCGAGTAGCCAGCGCATGGCGAAGTGAATTGGAAACAGCTTCCCTGCCCACCTGGTAGAACGCATCTCGAACGCTGTTTTCCAGCGCAAGCGGCTCGCCCTCATTGCACACCCGGTAGGTTGCAGTACCGGGAACGTCGACCTCCAGTTTCAATGCCTGAAACGCAACAAGCAGATCCTCAGTGGGCGCCATCTGGCCGCGCAGCCCCATGATTCGGTCACGGCCTTCAGCAATCACCTCCTCGGCCCGATCCAGCGCCAGCCCCATTGAATCGCGAGCACGAGACCCTTTGGGTAGGCTGTCAGCGACTGCCTGAAAGCTGAGCATCATGCCCTGTACGCTTTGCAGCAGAGTGTCATGCAACTCGCGCGCGATGCGCTCGCGCTCCTGAAAGCGCTCTTCCAGGCGGGTCCTGAGGGCTGCCTTTTCCCGGCGCGTATAGACGCGGGACATCCAGAACACCAGTACCAGCACCGTTAATGAAACACCCAAAAGGAAAGCTGGGCGCAGATAGAAAACCTGGGGGATCCTGATGGGCAATGCCGCGTCCGGTAGGCTGAGATTACCGTTTACCCCCAGCGCTCGGACCTCGAATCGGTAATCACCCGGAGGCAGAGATGAGAAAGTCGCTTGCCTCGACCGCCCCGCATCGATCCAGTCAGAATCATGGCCTGTCAACCGGTACTGAAAACGCATAGCCTCTGGCGCAGCGAGGTTCAGCGCTGAATAGCTGAAAGTCAGCTTCTGCGGCATCGCAGATAGCCGAACCGGCGTGGCAGAAATATCCAGCTCAGTGCCGTCCACTATCAGCGACTTGACCATGACAGCCGATAATCGTGTGGTACTCCTTGAGCGGTGAGGATCAACACGGACAACCCCACTTCCGGTGGCGAACCACAGCGAGCCTTCTTCGGTGTAGACCGCAGTAGGCAGCGGCAAGACCTTGTATGGATCCATGGGCAGCCGGCCAATATGATCATGCGAGCTGTACAGCAAGGTGTGCCCCCCGGCTACAACCCGCTCGATCTCGGTTGCGGGCAGCCTGAAGATGCCACCGCGACTGTGTATCCATAAATCCAGTGCGGATTCGTCTGCGTTGTTCGCCGCCGGTACGGCGACCAGCCCGTAGATATTCTCGAAGGAACCGGCGGCAGGCAGATCCAGACGATGAAACCGCCCGTCCTTCAGATACGCCAGGCCGTGCTGGCCGCCGACCCAGGTACGCCCGGGCAGATGCAACATCGCTGTGACATGGCCGATGTCCAATCCCTGCTGCTCACCCCAGCGTTCGGTGTGCTGCCCGTCAACGGACACCAGGAGATTGTCCCGGTAGCCAAACCACAAGGTGCCCGTCAGGTCTCGGGACGCGATGACAGGCATCAGCTGCCGTTCTGCATCACTGACCGGCTCGACGCGTCGCCATTGCTCATCAGTCCAGACAAACAAGCCGGCTCGGTTGATGGAAACCCATATGTCGCCGTTCTTGCCTACCGTCATCGCCCTGACGGCAGCCTCGCGGGGAGATTCGACAGGTAAGGTTGCTATGTGCACCGGCCCGTCATCTGATAACGAGAAAATGCCCTTATGTCCGCCAATCAGCAAACCGTGTTGCTGACTGTTTACCAACGTGGTGATAGGCATATCCAACTCAAAGGAGTAACGCCTGTCATTTTGCAGACGCACCAACTCACCACTGTCGGCACCGATCCATAGTGAGCCGTCATCGCTGACGGCCAGGGCATGGCCGCCCGCACTCCCAGACAGCACGAGAGGGTGCTGTGTTTTTGGGGTGAACCGATCCAGGCCTGCATCCGTGCCCACCCACAGGCTACCGTCACGGTCAATGAGCTGAGCCAATACCCTGTCGGAGCTGAGCCCATCGCGCACGCTGTAACGGCTGACGGCAACCTGATCTTTCGCAGCCCCGTACCATTGCCTCGCGGCCAAGCGCTGCACACCGGCGCTCAGCGTGCCCAGCCAGGCGCCTCCGTGGTGATCCACAACGATACTGACAGTGCGAGGCGCCGGAACCTCCTCGACAAACCCAAGTTCGGCGTGACCGGACATCTTCAGACGCAGCAGACGATCTCTGGCACGATCCGTTACCCATATCTCGCCCGCGGGGGAAGATGTGATCTTGCTGATCGACTGACTGGAGGTGGCAAGCTGAATGAATGCGGACGCGCCGGGCGGGAGCATATATAGATTCTCCTCGCTTGCTGCCCATACATAGCCATTGCCATCGACATGCACCGCCCTGGCATGCCGCTCGGGAAAGCCAGCCTCCTTTCCCAGTATGTGCCACCCCGTGTCGTCACGCCGTGCCAGACCATCATCCGCCGCGACCCAGACTTGCCCTTGCTGGTCCTCGGCCATGCTGTATACCACCCCGCCGGGAAGGCCAAGCTCCAGCGGCTGCAACACGCCGTTGGCGTTGATCAAACGCGCGCCGCCGGCCCGGAGTCCTACCCACAGGCCTTTGCTGGTACTGAGCAGAGTCGAGACTACCCCCAGCGCCTCATCGCCTGCCGACACAAATTTCTCGAACTCGAAACCATCAAAACGATACAAAGAGTCATGTGTGCCAAGCCACAGATACCCATCAGCGGTTTGCGCAAGCGCTCCCACTGCACTCGGGCCCTGGTCGCTCGCAGTCCAGCGGCGATGACTCATATCGTCAGAGATGCTCGCCGATACCTTGGCACACGCAGCGCAACCGAGCATGAGGCTAAGCAGCAAAGTGACATATTTTCGCAAACGGATACCTATCCCACGCACTTTCACGCTTACTTGTCCTGAACACTCAGTGGAAAGCACATTCAAATCCAGCCCAGTTGGTGCTGGAGCCACGTAAGGATGCGGTCCGCGACCGCCTCCCAGCCCGGCTGTGTAAGGATCAGATGCCCGTAGCCGGGAAAGCAGATGTAATGCGTCGGCGCCAACGACCGGTGCTGATGGAGATAATTGGCGTGAACCACGGTACTGGCAACCATACGGTCGTCACCGCCGGTAACCAGCAATAGCGGGCCGCGCTCCCGATTGAAGTGCAATCGGCACCCAACGCCTGTTGCCGCCGCAGCCATCAGTCGTTGCGGAACTCGCCCAATCAACCTTTTATGGAGCGGGCAAATCGTCCGCCCCGACAAAGGATAAGCAACCCGGCGTGCAAACTGCGCAGGCGTCAGACTGAGGAAGCGAATGCTGTGCAGGCTCTCTACCTTCGCTGTGAGCACATGCATCAGCGAAACAGCACCAGGGAAGACACCCTGCGGGGGTCGCGGAGCGATAACGACGCCGGCCGCACCAAGTCCACGATCCAGCAACAATTGAACAACCAGCCCGCCCAACGCATGCCCGATAAGTATAGGCGGCGTCGGATAGGCCGCAATCAGCTCCGCATAGAAATCGACGAGACGTCCCATGAGCGACGAACGGCTATCACCATGCAGGATCTGCTGCCATCGAACTCCGTCAACAGCAGGTATTGACAACACACTACAAACGTAGCCGCACGCCCTGAAGTGGCGCTCGAACTTGTCCCATACCGTCGGCAACAGCCAATCGCCCTGAATGAAACAGACCTGGTAATCCACGGAAGACAATCAGCGACGCGCCTTATGCATGAGGTGGTGTTTTATTACGAGCTTCACATCAGATCGCTGAAAGCGCCGCGCAGCGGACTCAACGCGCCAGTCTGCGCGGGTGACGCGCCCATGGTGGCGCATGTGCTCCAGCCAGGAGCCATCGATAAAGAACTCCAGCCAGCTGTCAGGATTCTCGGTGTTCTGGACCAACCCCCAGGTCAGCGCACCGTTGCGCCGGCGCATTGCCCTGACCTCCTCCATGGCCAGCGTGAACTGTTCGGCGTCTCCGCGTTTGACGCAATACTCCAACGTCACCATAACCGGTCCGCGATCAGCGTCCTCGTCCTGTGGGGCCAGCGGTACCGGCCAGTGAAGCGACGGCACCAGATCGTCCGCCTCGGTCACCGGCAAGACCAGACGCAACGTGACAACTGTGCCAAGAATCAGCGTGGCGCTGGCACAAAGCAGCGCGAATGTCAGATCAAAGCGGCTGGCAACGGCGCCCCAGAGAATACCGCCCGCTGCCATGCTGCCAAAGAAGATGAGAATGTAAACGGACAGTACCCGCGCCCGGACCCAGGCCGGCAGCGAGGTCTGCACAGCGATCTGCAAACTGGACAATATCGAAATCCAGGCCACACCGCTGAGTGCCATGATCGGAATCAACCAGACCAGCTCTCGCAGCAACGCCAGCCCAGCCAGCACCCCGGCATACACCAGGCTGGCTACTACAACCAGCAGGTGGTTGCTGATACGTGAACGGATGGTCGGCAATACGGCTGCTCCCACCAACGCGCCAGCACCGACACTGCCCAGCATCAAACCGAAATCCATGGCGTTACCCTGCATCTCGCCGCGGACAATCAGCGGTAGCAGCGCCATCCCGGCACTGGCGCCCAGAAAGAATGCAAAGGTTCGCGCCAGCACCCGCAGCACCGGCGGCGACTCAAGGCTGAAAACCAGCCCCACGCGCATCGCGCCCAGCAACCGCTCCGCCGGCAATACCGAGGGTTCAACTGGTCTTTTCCAGAACAGCAGCACCGTCATCACCGCCAGGAAAGATACCGCGTTCAACGAGAAGGTAAGCCACGGGCCGCTCAGGCTGACCAGCACGCCGGCAATAGCCGGCCCCACCGCCCGGGCAACGTTGGTGCCGACACTGGATAAGGCTATCGCTGCAGGCAGCTCGGTCTTGCCGACCAGATCGGGAATGAGTGCCGACCAGGCCGGCATCATCAACGCAGTGCCAATGCCCATGCAGGCGGTCAGCCCCAGCAGCAGAGGCACGGTTACCAGACCGGAGACGGTCAACAATGCCAACACCAGCGCCGTGGTTGCCATCCACAACTGCACCCCCAGCAGGTAGCGCCGTTTGTCGATCACATCGGCAAGCGCACCGGCTGGCAAAGCCAGGAAGAACATCGGCGCAGCACCTGCCACCTGCACCAGGGCGACGGCAATCGGGCTGGCCGACAGACCGGTCATCAGCCAGCCGGCGCCCACCTCATGCATCCAGGTGCCGATGTTCGAGGCTATGCTGGCAATCCACAACCAACGGAAAGTCGCATGGCGCAGCGGGCTCCAGGCCGAGGCAGCGGGGCCGGACACTGCATTATCAGAAGGCAAAACAGGAACACCCGAAAGCGCCCCAGAAGCCCTGATAATCACTGACCGGTACTGAAGACGTCCGCACCCGATCATGCTGATGGGCATGCACACCGCAGGGGCCCGAGCAGTGATGAACGCTGGCCTGCAGCGGAGCACTGGGTTTCCAGTGTCCGGGCACCCGGGCAACGGGCGACCAGTCCGGCATCACCGGGATTTCACCCGGAGACAGTGGCCCAAACTCCCCGGCGGCATACACCACCTTGCCGCCGACCACTGTCAGCAGCGATTCAATCCATTTGATCTGCTCGTCCTCGACGCTGAAAAAATCGGCGTTGAGCGCGATCAGGTCCGCCAGCTGACCGACCTTCAACTGACCCTTCTTACCCTGCTCTGACGAGAACCAGGCACTGCCGTGGGTAAAGAGCTCAAGCGCGACCGCCCGGGACAAACCTTCAGGATGCAGCGCCAGTCCTCCCAGCGTCTTGCCACTGACCAACCAGTACAGCGAGGTCCAGGGGTTGTAGCTGGCGACCCGCGTCGCGTCCGTACCCGCGCCCACCGGCACGCCTTCGGCTAGCATCCGCTGAATCGGCGGCGTCTGCTCCGCAGCCTTGCTGCCGTAACGGTCAACAAAGTATTCGCCCTGAAAAGCCATGCGATGCTGAACCGCGATGCCGCCGCCCAACGCGCGCACGCGCTCTATATTGCGTGGCGTAATGGTTTCAGCGTGATCAAAGAACCACGGCAAACCATTGAAAGGAATATCCTGATTGACCTTTTCAAACACATCCAGCATGCGCGAGATGGATTCGTCATAAGTAGCGTGCAGACGGAACGGCCAGCGCTGTTCCACCAGGTGGCGGACTACCGGCTCCAGCTCCTGCTCCATCTCCGGCGCAAGGTCCGGACGTGGCTCAAGAAAGTCTTCGAAATCCGCCGCAGAAAACACCAGCATTTCACCTGCGCCGTTGTGGCGGAAGAAATCATCACCATCCCCGGGTTTCACCTGTCCGGTCCAGTTCTTGAAATCCGTCAGTTCTTCCTTGGGCTTCTGAGTAAAGAGGTTATAGGCAATACGCACGGTCAATTGATCGTTCTCCGCCAGCTCGCGCACCACCTCGTAATCGTCCGGGTAATTCTGAAACCCACCACCGGCGTCAATCGCACTGGTCACACCCAGGCGGTTCAGCTCACGCATGAACTGGCGCGTGGAGTTGACCTGATACTCGAGAGGCAGCGCCGGCCCCTTCGCCAGCGTTGAATAGAGAATCATCGCGTTGGGCCGGGCGACCAGCATCCCGGTCGGCTCACCATTGGCATCGCGCTGAATTTCACCGCCAGGGGGGTTGGGTGTATTGCGGTCATACCCGACTACCCGTAACGCGGCTCGGTTCAACAGCGCCCGGTCATACAGATGCAGGACAAACACCGGCGTATACGGCGCCGCCTGGTTAAGCTCATCCAGCGTCGGCATCCTGCGTTCAGCAAACTGAAACTCGTTCCACCCGCCCACCACCCTTACCCACTGCGGCGTTGGCGTGCGGTCGGCCTGCTCCTTGAGCATACGCAGTGCATCAGCCAGCGAAGGCACCCCTTCCCAGCGCAGCTCAAGATTGTAATTGAGGCCACCACGGATCAGATGCAGGTGCGAGTCGTTCAACCCGGGAATCACCGTGCGCCCCTGCAGATCAACCAGTTGGGTGGCGTCGCTGCGGAACGCCATGGCTTCGGCATCACTGCCAACGGCTACAAACTTGCCATCCTTGATGGCTACGGCTCTGGCCCGCGGCTTTTCGCGATCCACCGTGTGCAGATCGCCATTGAAGAAAATGATGTCAGCAGTCATGACGTCGCTCCATCATCGTCACCTAACCAACCAGCAAACCAGCCGGTGACCATGGGCATAAAGAGGTAAACCACCAGCACAACGATGGTGGCCGTGATAAGAAGGTTGGCGGCAAAGTAACCACCCAGCCAAGGAATGCTGGTGAATACCGGCCGCCATGCCAGCGGCACCAGCAGACTGAGCGGCAATATCACCAGAAAGGTGACGCAGACCTGTTTCCAGCGCGGCGGCTGAGTATTCGAACCAGTCGGGGTAAACCAGAAGTCCTTCACCGTACTCACTTCGGTCTGGTCCCCCTCGACCAGTAACGGCAACGCCTCGTTGATCAATTGTTTACGTTCAGGAGATTCGAGCCATGTCTGCAATCGCTGGGGACCACAAAAACGCAACACGATGGTGAAGCTGGTCAAACCGGCAGCTCGACTACGTGCCACATTCACACCCAGGTGGCCTTCAAACTGAGCTGCGACATCTATGGTGCGGCGCAGCCAGGCTTCATACGCGGTGAGTTGTACGGGCCGCACGCGGTGTCGGACGACCAGCGTCACGATGTCGGGTAATTGTTCGACCATGGGGGCTGCTCCAGAATCAGGGCGGTCAGAACCGCCCCGTAACGGTTTAGATCTTCGCGTGAACCGGGGCCAACGTAGGCCCGTGCTTCACCCGTTCTTCAGCCTTGTGCACCATGGTGTAGGCATAATCGATACCCATGCCATAGGCGCCGGAATGCTCTTTAGCGACTGCCATTACCTCGTCGTAGGTGTCACGGTTCTTCCAGTCGCGCTGCCATTCCAGCAATACCTGTTGCCAGGTTACCGGCACCACTCCGGCCTGAATCATCCGCTGCATCGAGTAGTCGTGGGCCGCCTGGGTAGTGCCGCCCGAGGCGTCGGCGACCATATAGATCTCATATCCGCCCTCGAGCATTGCAGACAGTGCGAAGGTGTTATTACAGACCTCTGTCCAGAGGCCGGACACAATCACTTTATTGCGCCCGTTACGCTTGAGCGCATCGCGCACTTTCTGGTCATCCCAGGAGTTCATCGAGCTACGCTCCAGAAGTGGCGCGTCGGGGAATACTTCCAGCAGTTCGGGATAGGTATGCCCCGAGAAACTGTCGGTTTCGACCGTGGTGATAGTCGTCGGCACGTCGAAGATGCGCGCCGCCTTCGCCAGGCCGACAACATTGTTCTTCAGCGTCTGCCGATCAATGCTCTGCACACCAAACGCCATTTGCGGCTGCTGGTCGATAAAGATCAGTTGGGAGTTGCTGGGGGTCAGGACTTCAAGCTTGGGGTTCTGCATAGTGCTCACCTTCTATAAGCAGGGTTTGTTTGAAGCGTTCGCTCACTGTCGCAGAGCACCGCCGCCGGCTATTGGATGAATGTCTTGGGTTTGGATGACAGTGCGACGGGTTAAACGCGGTAACCTACGCTCAGCCCAACCCAATGGGCAGCAAAGGCCCACATGTCAGCAACTTCTGCTATCGCCTTGTCCGTCGGCTTGCCGGAGCCGTGACCCGCACGGCTCTCGACGCGCAACAACCGTGACCGGGCGCCGAGATCGGACGCCTGGAGCGTCGCGACGTACTTGAAAGAATGCGCGGGAACTACGCGATCGTCCGTGTCGGCGGTGGAGACAAGGAGCGCCGGATAGCTCACGCCAGGCCGGATATTGTGCAGCGGTGAATAGCTGAGCAGGTTATGGAAATCCGCCTCGACATCCGGGCTACCAAACTCCTGCGTCCAGAACTGCCCTCCGGTGAAATGCCCGAAACGCAGCATGTCGAGCACACCGACATTTATAATGGCGGCGGCAAACAGCTCGGGCCGCTGATTGACCACGGCGCCGATCAACAGACCGCCGTTGGACTCGCCGTGAATGGCAAGCCCGTCTGACAACGTGATGCCTTCGCGCTTCAGGAATTCCCCGGCGGCGATGAAGTCATCGAAGGAGTTCTGCTTCTGTTGCCCACGCCCGGCGTCGTGCCAGGTTCTGCCGTACTCTCCCCCACCACGAATATTCGCCACCGCATAAACCCCGCCCTGCTCGACCCAGGCCATTACCGCAGGCGAATAGAAAGGCACCATGGAGATACCAAACCCGCCATAGGCCGTGAGGATGGTAGGCGCGGGAGCTGTCACATCGGCGCGGCGGACGGTAAAGATCGGCACCTGGGTACCGTCCTTCGATGCGTAAAAATGCTGCTCCACCGTGATATTGGCGAGATCAACCGGGACGCTTGGCTCCGCCCAGACGGTTATTGAATTACTGGCAACATCGTAGCGGTAGATACGGGTCGGCGTATCGTGACTGGTGAACACAAAAAAGGCTTCATCATCACCGGGACGACCGTAGAAGGCGCCAGCGCTGCCTACGCCGGGCAACTCAACGGCGCCGTCGGGCGTTCCGTCGAGCCTGTAGGGCTCAATCTGGGTCTTCGCGTCCTGCATATAGGAAACGATAAGACGGTTGCCGACCAAAGCCCCGAACTTGAGTACCCTGTCCTGCTCGGCGACGAGCTCAGCGAACACCGCGTCAGCATGGGCAAGTTCTTTCGTCACTATCCTGCCGCGTTCTGCGCCCCACTGGGTGGACAGGAACAGCCTGGTGCCGATGTTGCCAACCAGAAGCCAGGAATGCTCGAACGTATCGATGACCGTCCGGATTGGCCAATCGGCTTCGCCCAGGTCAAGTAGCACGACCCCATTGCCCCCGGTCAGCGCGGTCGAGTAGATGACCGCGTATTGACCGTCGGCAGTGACTTCAACTGTATGGATCATCGGGAGGTCGGTCGCCGGCGCATGGATCAGCCGGTCTTCACTTTGCGCCGTACCCAGCCGATGAAAATAGACCGCATGCCCGAGCGCCGGCGACACGTATTCGGCATCCTGCTCCGGCTCGGGATTACGAGAGTAGAAAAAGCCCGAACCGTCCTTCACCCAGGCGATGTTGGTGAAGCGTGCCCACTTGATCTCGTCATCCAGGAGCGTGCCACTGTCGACATCAATAACACGGATGCTGCGCCAGTCCGAGCCGCCCTCCTGGACTGCATAAGCCAGACGGGATCCATCCTCCGATGGTGTCCATTCCGCCAGCGCGGTGGCGCCGTCGGTCGACCAAGCGTTTGGATTGATGACCTCACGATCCCGACCATTCACGCCCTCACGGACACAGAGTACCGCTTGATTATCCAGCCCCGAATTACGTGTGAAGAAATAACGCTGGCCGCGCTTTTCCGGCGTGGTGAAGCGTTCATGATCGAACAGCGCTGCGAGGCGTTCGCGAAAAACCTCCCGGCCCGCAAGCCGCGCCAGATAAGGCGCGGACAACCCATTCTGCGCCTCAATCCAGGCCGAAACAGCAGGATCGCGGCGAATGTCATTTTCCAACCAGCGGTAAGGGTCAGCGACCCTCTGGCTGAAATACTCGTCGACAACATCAACCCGATCTGTTGGTGGATAGATCATTACGCTCTCCCATTTTAGATGATCTAGTGGTGCGCAGATCCCTCCAGCCAATCACCAATGGCACGCCGGGATGAATGGCGCGCAGTGCCCGGGCGTTCCCCTTTTCGCGACAAAGTTCATCATCAGACACGACTACCGCAACGAGCGTGGTCCATGCATGATTTTGCCCCAGAGAAAAACTATCCACCCAAGGATCAAGGCGCCCGTAAAGGCGGTCGTCCGCCGAGGTATCAGCTATGAGCGGGAGCAGCAGTACTTGTTATTCAACAGACACTACCCTTTCGGACACGCCCGCCTGTTTGAAACAGACCAGACACGTACTGACGTTGCTGGCTGAGACAGAAAGATCCATTCACCGCAACCCTGACGCTGCTGCGACGTATCTGCACCAAGCAATCGCCGCGCTGGCAGCCGAAGATCCGCGCGAACCTTTACAGCGCAAAGCCAGAGGCGGACTGGCCCGATGGCAAGTTACGCGTATCGATGACTTTATAAAGCAGCATATTGACCAAAGCATCCGAACAACCGATCTCGCATCGCTATTGGGTCTGAGCACCAGTCATTTTTCCCATGTATTCAAACAGGCAACCGGAATGACGCCGCTGATGTATGTGGCTGCACGGCGCGTGGAAGCCGCGGGGCAATATATGCTCTGTTCAGCCAGTCACTTAAGCGAGATAGCGTTACGTCACGGGTTCTACGATCAGTCGCATTTCTGCCGGGTCTTCAGGCGCGAAACAGGCTTATCGCCACAAACCTGGCGAAGGCTGCATGCGGTACCCCCTTCTCGGGGTGACCAGGACGCAAAGCGCGGTCGTTAAAATAAGTCATGTATCCTTCCTCTATTGCATAAGATTGGTTTTCCGCTTTAGAGGAAGCACTGGAATGGACATTGAAGAGCTCAGGACCTTCGTGGAAGTGGCCTACGCTGGAGGAATTTCGCCTGCAGCCCTCCGGCTGGGTGTATCCAAGTCGATCGTCAGCCGTCGGCTTGCGCGCCTTGAAGCGGAACTGGGGGCCCAGCTGCTTTCGCGAACCACCCGCGGCGCCGCTCTCACGGAGGCCGGGGCCACGTTCAGAGATTACGCAGCCAAAGTCTGCGCCGAGATCGATGCCGCCAGAGAATCGATTCTCCCCACAGGTGATCTTCGAGGCCGCCTGCGAATTGCTGCACCGCTGTCTTTCGGTCCTACCCATTTTGCCCCTGCCCTCGCGGAAATGGCACGACGCCATCCCGAGCTCCAGATTCACACCTGCTACACCGATCGTTTCGTTGACCTGATCAGCGAAGGTTTCGATTGTGGGATACGGGTTGGCACCCTTCAGGATTCCAACCTGATCGCCAGACGTATTGGCCCGATCTACGGCAAACTGGTCGCGAGCCCAAGCTATATCAAGGCGCATGGTGCGCCGGAGACACCGGATGAAGTGCCCGCCCATCAGGCCCTCATGCAAGGCACAGAAACCTGGCAATTCCTGGACGGAAATCAGATTGTTACGGTACGCCCGCAGGGGCGATTCAAGGCTGACAACGGCATAGCTTTGGTTGCTGCCGCCGTAGCAGGACTCGGCATCGCCTGGCTTCCCGATGCTCTCACCCATGCCGATCTCGCCTCCGGCGCACTTGTACCCATCATGACAAATCATCCACCGCCTCCTGCAGGCGCGTATGTCGTCCGTCCTCCTGGTCAACATCCCGCGCGCAAAATCCGGGTCCTCACTGAAACGCTGATCGAGCACTTCGAACAGACTCCGCATTTATGGGTTCACGAACACTGAAGCGCAGAAAACACGCAATCCTGCTCAGCCCTTACCACCGAGTGCACCCTAAGCTCGCCGAATCACCAGGTTGCGGATTTCGGTCATGTCTTCCATCGCGAAACGCACGCCTTCGCGGCCCAGCCCCGAATCCTTGACCCCGCCGTAAGGCATATTGTCGACCCGATAGCTGGGTACATCGTTGATCACCACCCCGCCGACATCTAGCAGATCCCAGGCGTCGAACATCTTGAACAGGTCGCGGGTAAAGATGCCTGCCTGCAACCCGAATTTGGAGGCGTTGGCCTCGGCCAGTGCGGCAGAGAAATCCGTAAAGCGTGACAACACCGCAACCGGGCCGAATGCCTCTTCGGTGACAATTTTGGTGTCCGCAGGCACCGCTTCCAGCAGGGTGGCGTCAAGCATTGCGCTCTCGCGTTTGCCACCGCACAGCAGAGTGCCGCCGGCGGCGACTGCTTCATTGACCCAGCCTTCGAGCCGTGTTGCTTCGTTGACATGGATCATCGGGCCGATGAACGTCTCGCGCTGCTTGGGGTTGCCCGCTACCAGCGTCTTCGTTCTGGCGACCAGCATGTCGCGGAAGCGGTCGTAAACCTCGGCATGGATGATGATGCGCTGCACGCCGATACAGCTCTGCCCCGACTGGTAGAAGGCACCGAAGATCACACGCTCGAGCGCGTCGTCCAGATCCGCGTCGGCATCAATGATCACCGCGGCATTGCCGCCCAGTTCGAGCACCACCTTTTTCTTGCCGCAACGCGCCTTGAGGTCCCAGCCGACGTCGGGCGAACCGGTGAACGAGAGTAGCTTGAGCCGGTCGTCGGTAGTGAACAGATCGGCACCGTCACGGCTGGCGGGGAGGATCGAGAAGGCGCCTTTGGGCAGATCAGTCTCGGCCAGCACTTCCCCTATGATGAGCGCGCCCAGCGGCGTGCGACTGGCGGGCTTCATCACGAATGGACAGCCCACCGCGAGCGCCGGCGCTATCTTGTGCGCGGCCAGGTTCAGCGGAAAGTTGAAGGGTGAGATGAACGAACACGGCCCGATAGGCACCCGCTTCCAGATGCCCTGATAGCCCCTGGCCCGCGCGGTGATGTCGAGTGGCTGCACCTCGCCGGTCATACGCACTGACTCCTCGGCGGCAATGCGGAAGGTGTCAATCAGCCGGCCCACCTCGCCCTCGCTGTCCCTGATCGGTTTGCCCGCCTCGACGCACAGCGCATAGGCAAGCTCATCGAAGCGCTCGGTAAATCGCGATACGCAATGGTTGAGCACCGCCTGGCGCTCGTAGCTGGCCATCTGCGCCATCGGCAAAGCGGCTTCGACTGCGCCGCTGATAGCCGCATCGATCGTCGCTGCATCGGCCTGGGCGACGCGGAACGCCACCTCACCGGTAAACTTGTCGGTCACTTCGAGATCGGCGTTGGGCTGCTGCGCCACGTTGTTCAGATACAGCGGATAGACGGATTTAAGCGTGGTCATGCGTAACTCCCGTGGCGCGGCTGGGTTTACAACTCTTTCGACAAGGTCTTGATGTCGTGATTGAGGATCTGGTCGTTCTCCGAGTAGTCGACCGGGCAGTCGATCAGATGCACACCGGACGTGTCGCGGGTGTGCGCCAACAGCTGACTGAGATGCTCGGCGCTTTCCGCTCTATAACCGTGTGCGCCGTAGCTTTGTGCATACTGGACGAAATCCGGGTTGCCATAGCTCAGACCCCAGTCCTTGAAACCCATGTCCGCCTGCTTCCAGCGGATCATGCCGTAGCTGTTGTCGTTGAGGATCAACACCGTCAGGTTGAGCTTCAAGCGAACGGCGGTCTCCATCTCCTGACTGTTCATCATGAAGCCACCATCACCGCAGATCGCCAGCACCTTGCGATCGGGATAAACCATCGCCGAAGCCATGGCCGAGGGCAGGCCCGCGCCCATGGTGGCGAGCGCATTGTCGAGCAGAACGGTATTGGGGCGGTAAGCCGTGTAGTTTCGCGCGAACCAGATCTTGTACACGCCGTTGTCGAGGCAGATGATGCCGTTGTCGGGCATCACTGCGCGGACCTGTTCGACCAGATGGGGCGGGAAGATCGGGAAGCGGGCATCGCCGGAGATGGACGCAGTGTGCTCCACTTCAGCCTTGCGCGCGGCCAGCATCGCGTCAAACGTCCAGCCCCCGTTGGGCACGATGTCCTGCTTGATCTGCCAGATGGCATTGGCGATATCTCCGACCACCTCGATCTGCGGGAAGTAGACCGGGTCCACCTCGGCGGCTCTGGACGAGATATGGATCACCGGCGTGCCACCCGCGCGCATAAAGAACGGTGGCTTCTCGATCACGTCATGGCCGATATTGACGATCAGGTCCGCGGCCTCCACGGCACGGTGAACAAAGTCGCCCGCTGACAGTGCGGCACAGCCGACAAACCCTGAATGACGTTCATCAATCACGCCCTTGCCGAGCTGCGTGGTCAGAAAGGGAATGCCGGTCTTCTCGATAAACTGCAGCAACATACGGCAAGTCATGGTGCGGTTGGCACCAGCGCCGATCACCAGGATCGGCGATTTGGCATTCTCCAGCGCATGCACTGCCGCGCGGACCGACTTCACATCCGCATTCGGCCGGCGTATATGGCTGCGCTTGAGCGGCACCGACTCGGTCTGCTCGTCGGCGACGTCTTCAGGAAACTCGATATGCGTCGCGCCGGGTTTCTCCTCCTCGGCGAGCCGAAACGCCTCGCGCACCCGGCTGGGAAGGTTGTCGGCGCTGGCAAGCTGGTGGGTAAATTTGGTCAACGGCTTCATCATGTCGACCACATCAAGAATCTGGAAGCGGCCCTGCTTGGATTTCTTGATCGGCTTCTGCCCGGTGACCATCAGGATCGGCATACCGCCAAGCTGCGCATAGGCGGCAGCGGTCACCAGATTGGTCGCACCCGGCCCCAGCGTCGCCATGCACACACCGGTCTTGCCAGTATGCCGGCCGTAGGTGGCGGCCATGAAACCGGCACCCTGTTCGTGCCGCGTAAGAATCAGTTGAATGCGGGTTGATCGGCTGAGGCTGTCGAGCATGGCGAGGTTCTCCTCGCCGGGAACCCCAAAAATATATTCCACGCCCTCTTCCTCAAGGCACTGGATGAACAGATCGGATGCTTTGGTCATGGTGAGGTTACCCTGTTTCTGAATAACGTTGCCGATAGCGCCGGTTCATCCGGCAATGGAATGAACTCCGCATCGTCGGCATCCGGCAGTTTCATCCGTCCCGCCTGCCAGTCAGAGGCGGCTTGGGCGAGCCTGTCCTTCGAGGAGGATACGAAGTTCCAGTGCATGAACCGCTCGCCGACCGGGTCGCCGCCCAGCGCCATGACTCTGGAGCGCTCAAGGGCGCGCACCTGTGATGCGGCTGCGCCGAGCACCAGCATTCTGCCGCTCTCGTAGCGTGTGCCGTCCACTTCCACGGCACCGGTCGCAATGTAGATCGCGCGTTCTTCATATCCACCGGGAATCTCAGCGATAGCACCCGGTGTCATGTCGAGATGGGCGTAGAACAGCGGTGAATGGGTTTCGGCGCCGGCGGTCAAACCATAGGCACTGCCGGCGATAAGCTGGCCGGCCACACCCGCGTCGTCCCATTGGGGTAGATCGAATCCTGCATGGTGAGAAAAGGACGGAGCGACCTCTTCCTGCTCGGTCGGCAGCGCCACCCACGCCTGAATCCCGTGAAGATGATCGCCGTGCACCCGGGCATGTTCAAACCGCTCGCTATGGGTGATGCCCCGTCCGGCGGTCATCCAGTTGACCTCCTGCGGTCTGATTGCCTGTTCGTAGCCCAGACTGTCCCGATGCATCACATTGCCGGAGAACAGGTAGGTCACCGTAGACAGGCCGATGTGCGGATGCGGGCGAATGTCTAGCCCAGAACCCAAACCGGAAGGGAGATCAAGCGGCCCCATATGATCAAAAAAGATGAACGGTCCCACCATGCGCTGCTTGGCAAAGGGCAGCACACGGCCTACTTCCAGACCGCCGCCGAGAGCTCGACGTCGCTGCTCGATAATCATCTTTATCATTTCATCTCTCCTGATCGGGCTACTGACAGATCATCGTAGAGTGTCAGACACCGGCGTATTAAGCAGCTGCTGTTCCCACAGGAAGGCGATACCGCTACCGCCGCCATGCTCTTTCATCACGCCGATCATCCCTTCCAGACTTTCAGTTCGAGCCCAATCACGCTGCCACTCGGCTGCAACAGCCAGCCAGGTCATCATGTTCACACCGGCGCCGAGCATGCGCTGGATGGCGACTTCATGCGCCTCGACAGAAACGCCGCCGGACGCATCCGTCACTACCGTCACGTCCCAACCTTCTCCTGCAGCCTGAATGGCCGGCATGGCCACGCAGATCTCAGTCCACAGTCCGGCGATGATCAGCTGCTTGCGGCCGGTCCCACTCACTACATCCACTACCGCCGGGTCCTCCCAGGTATTGATGAGGGTGCGGTCGATTACCTTCTGGTCAGGAAACACATCGGTAATCTGAGGAAAGATCACTCCGCCCTGCGCCGCAAGCACGCTGGTCAGAATGGTGGGCACATTGAATGCCTTGGCAGCCTTCGCCAGAGCAGTCGAGTTGTTGATCACCATCAGTGGCTCGTGGCTGTTCAGGTTCGCCAGCTGGAACGGCTGGTGGTCGATCAGTACCAGTACAGAGTCTTCGGGACGCAGAAGTGAAGCGAGGCCGTTACGAAAAGTCATTGGGTTCATCCTCTAAAATCATATGAGCCGACTGGGGTTTCCCGTCCGCATTTCTCGATGCGTTCCCAGTGTCGCAAGGCGTCGCCGCTGGTTATTGGATGGTTGTCTGAGGTTTGGATGAGAGTGTGACCTCGGCACTGAACCGCCCCACTTATTGAGACAATCCAGTGCACGGAGCTTCTGGTCACTCTTGCTGCAGGAAGCTTAATAAATCCTGATTGAGACGGTCTTTGTGAGTATCGGCCAAGCCATGCGGTGCGCCTGGATAGACCACCAGCTTGGCGTCCTTCACGATTTCGGCAGCAGCACGGGCAGAGGCGTCAATCGGCACGATCTGGTCATCGTCGCCATGCACTATCAGTGTCGGCACATCGAACTTGGCCAGATCCGCGCGGAAATCGGTCGCTGAGAACGCCGCGATAGAGTCGTAGGTATTCTTGTGGCCCGCTTGCATGCCCTGAACCCAGAACGAATCGATCAGCCCCTGGGAGGGTGTCGCCCCTTCACGGTTGAAGCCGAAGAACGGCCCCGATGCAATGTCGCGATACAACTGCGAACGGTTTTCCAGCGAGGCCTTGCGCAAGCCGTCAAAGACCTCGATAGGCAGGCCGCCCGGGTAGTCTTCCGTTTTGAGCATCATCGGCGGGACGGCGCTGATCAGTGCCGCCTTCTTCACCCGGCCGGTACCATGCCGACCAATGTAGCGGGTGATCTCTCCACCACCCGTTGAAAAGCCAACCAAGGTGACATCCTTGAGGTCCAGCGCATTGATCACACTGGCCAGATCGTCGGCGTAGTGATCCATGTCGTTACCTTCCCACGGCTGGCTGGAACGACCATGGCCCCTGCGATCGTGCGCAATGACACGATAACCATGGTCTGCCAGGAACTGCATCTGTGATTCCCAACTGTCCGAGTTCAGCGGCCAACCGTGACTGAAGGTAACAACCTGTCCATCCTTCGGCCCCCAGTCCTTGTAATACAGCTGTACGCCATCGCTTGTTGTGACGTAACTGCCGCTCGCGGCTGAAGACGGCTCGGCAGCCGCCACATTGCCAACGCCGGCAAGAAGTAACGCAGCTGCGATAATGGGTGCGGTATTCGATCTGAAAGTTGTCATGGCGATTTCCTCATGAATGCGATGTTGTGACGGAGTGAGCCTGTGGCACGACTGCGATCGCGATTTTGCCTCTGAGGCCGTTATTTGGGGTTTCCAGCAGGGCATGGGCGAGACCAATGTCAGCAAGCGAGTAGACCGCGCCAACATGTGGCCGCAGCTGAGCGCGCGCGACCAATGCGCCCAGTTCATCAAGCTTGTTGCGATTCTGTCTGGTGAAAACGAAGTGATAGCTGGCGTTCTTGCCCCAGGCCTCGACCAGGTTCTGTGGCTGAGCAAGATCCACAATCGTGACCACGCGGCCAAGTTGTGCGAGCGCGTTGGGGCTGCGCGACAAGGTATCGCCACCGATGGTGTCGAACACCACATCTACTCCGTGGCAACCGGTTTCTCGCAGGATGGCGTCGACGTAATCTTCCTTCTGGTAATCGATCACCACGTCGGCGCCCATGCTCCGTGCGAACTCAAAGTTTGCTTCGCGCACCGTGGTAAAAACCCTGGCGCCTATGGCTTTTGCCAGTTGAATCACCACATGCCCCACGCCACCTGCGCCGCCGTGCACCAGGATGCTCTCCCCTACTCGGAGACCAGCACGCGTGACCAAGGCTTCCCATACCGTCCCGCCGACCAGACTCAGACTGGCCGCCTCGAGATGACTCAGTTCGGGAGGCTTCTTTCCGACAATACTTTCGGCGGCAACGTGGTACTCGGCATAACTTCCGGGACCGTTAAAAATCTGCGGGGTATACCAGACCTCGTCACCCGGCGCGAAGCTTGTCACTCCCGGCCCGACCGCCTCGACAACGCCCGAAACGTCATGCCCGCTGATGCTCGGCAAGGGCACCAGATCGGCGTAATGCCCACGCCGAATCTTTAAATCCAACGGATTGATGGAGGTTGCGTGTACCCGCACCAGCACTTGCCCAGCCTGCGGCACCGGCTTGGGCACCTCACATAGCTCGAACGCTTCCGGACCGCCAAATGATTTAAGGATCTGCGCTTTCATTGTCGATTCTCGCTTTGACAAAAGGGGCGTCCGACTGATTTCTGGAACGCTCCCGTACCGTCGCAGAACAGCGTTACTGATTATTGGATGACTGTCTGAAGTTTGGATAATTGTGTGATCGGTGAAGTACTGCAGTGCCCACAAGATAGCTGAGCGCGTAAGCGACAAGATGTTCCCAAACCCCAACCCAACAAACGGGCATCGTATTACCCCATGGATCACTGTCCGGAAGATACACAGAATCAGGCAATAACGTCGCAGATTCCGTATATCACCACCCAGCCTCAAGAATATATATTTCCATCCATGAGCCGAGCTATTCGAGCTTCGCTTTCTGATTCTTTGAATCAACTTATTTAGCGACTTCAAAACCATTTATCTTCAGGAGAATCGTCATGAAACCATTTAATCGCATTAAAGCAAGACTTATAGTAAGTGCGCTGTCCTTCGCCGCTCTTGGTGCAATACCGTTAACCAGCGCGGTGGCAGAAGATGGCTCGAAGCGTCTCAGAGAACTTCACAAAGTAGGCAGTGAACAGAGGCTCCCTGCTGACCGGTCGGTCAGCTCATCTCTTTCTTCAGACAAGAAAAACCAGGAAATAAAGGGCAGCGCTTCAAGCACGAAGCGTTTTCAAAAGCGCAATAAACCGGGATTTCCGAAGCGTTACGGTCGCTAGACTATTTTGTCTGGTAGGTTCCAAGCGTTACATGATTGAATACCGGGCCCGAATTACCAGCCGTGCGACGGCTGCTCTTTTCGGGCTCGAGTGCCAGCCTACGCTGCGATAGTTCGGTACGGCTCAATATCAGTCCGTTTGGTTCGTGGAGGAATGCTCCCTTTGACGCATCGCATCTTACCGAAGCAAGAAAAAGCGCCTGGATGGATGTTATGCCGACGCGCCCATCCCCGGCTCGCCGCGCAGCTTAACAACATCCGCACGCGGCGGCGCACCAAACATCCGACGGTACTCGCGGCTGAAATGCGACGGGCTTTCATAGCCGACGCGATAGCTTGCCGTCGCCGCCTCAAGTCCTTCCCTGAGCATCAGTCGTCTTGCTTCATGCAAACGCAGCTTCTTCTGGAACTGGAGCGGCGACATTCGCGTGACCTGTTTGAAGTTGTGGTAGAACGTCGATTCACTCATGTTGACGTCTTTGGCTAGATCACGCGCCCGCAGCGGTTCGGCAAAGCGATCTTTGAGTATTGAGATGATCTTGGAGATACGGTTCGATTGGCTGTCGGCAGATACGCATTCACGTATCCGCGCTCCCTCCTCGCCAATCAATACTCGATAAATAATCTCGCGCCGGATTAGCGGAGCGAGTATGGGTGCATCGGTAGGCGCGTCGAGAAGACGCACCAGACGGATCATGGCGTCGAGTATTCCCATGTCTACCTGCGCTAACCAAAGGCCGCACCCAGAGTACGGGCAATCCGACACTTCGGCGGTCGGTGCCGCATCACCCAGCTGCAACAACAATTCAGCCACCTCGGCCAGGTCCATGTTGATTTTTGCTGCCAGAAACGGACGTTCAGGAGAGGCATCCACCACCCAGCCGTCCGCCGGGAGCTCGACATTGGACATCATGCAACTGAGTGCGCCATAGACGATATCATGGTCACCAAGCTGTACCGTCATGCGCCCCTGAACAATCACGCACAGGGACGGCTCGAAGACGGTGGGCATGCAGGATGTCGGCGCGTCGACACGGAAGAGTTCCAGCCCCGCAATACCGGTTTCGTAAACGCCCTCGTTCGGCAACTTCGATGACACCAAATCTGTCAGCTCGCTACAGAGAGGCGCAGCATATAGTCTGCCGGTACTGGGTAAGGCATAGGCGACTGGGGCCTGATATGTAGTGGTATTCATAACTACCCTCCAGAGTCGTGCAAGCACGAATGCAGCCTTGGGTTGTGGTTACCCCCTCCCCGAGCTGCACACAGCTGAAAGAACCCTATATTTTAGAGATCGGATTTCTCCATACGAATCCATGTATTTCATTATGCGGTCTACTGGTTTGCAGGTAGGGGTGTATTCGGTTGATATAGATAACACCTTCACAATATCAAGCTTCGCTCCGTATTCATAAGTTACGGGGCGGCATTCACCGAGCGCATTGCAGGATAAGAGTAATCCGAGACTGGCGAAAACAATTTTAACTGGCCCGCAGAGTTTTTTGCTGTTCATAATCTCGATACCGAATAGTTGAATACTGAGACACAACAATTTATCGACATCAGACCTGCATATTTATCAAAACAGCTTACTTCTTAAAGCTACAACCGCCTGAGACAATGACATTACGATGTCAAAGGAGCCGTGCTGATTACAGGTCCTCCATAGTAAAACCGCCCCCTTCAATATGATAAACCTTCGGTTCTTCCGAAAAATATTCTTCCAAACCCATCATGAATACCCGATGGTCTTCGCTCGCTTCGAAGCCCGGCGTGTGATCCTCGAGAGATTGCCACCGCACTATAAGATTGAACACATGGGGATCTTCGATCCCCTGCGCGAGCATATGGCCGCCGTAACCCTTGGCCCGTCTGAGCAAAGGAGCAACGTCGGCAAACGCAGATCTGAACTGTTCAATGTGTTCCTTGTGAACGGGCAGCAGAGCGATTTCATAGATCATGACGTACTCCCTCAGTGTGAGCTCAACGATTACCCATTTGCGCCGTCGGAGTGAGCCTGTGGCTCGACTGCGATCGCGATTTTGCCCCTGAGGCCGTTGTTCGGGGTCTCCAGCAAGGCATGGGCGCGACCAATGTCAGCAAGCGAGTAGACCGCGCCAACATGTGGGCGCAGCTGACCGCGCGTGATCAATGTGCTCAATTCATCCAGCTTGCCGCGGTTCTGTCTGGTGAAAACGAAGTGATAACTGGCGTTCTTGCCCCAGGCTTCAATAACATTCTGTGGCTGGGCAATGTCCACAATTGAGACCACGCGGCCAAGTTGTGCGAGCACGTCGGGGCTGCGCGACAATGTATCCCCACCGATGGTGTCGAACACCACATCGACCCCCTGGCCGTCGGTTTCGCGCAGGATGGCGTCGACGTAATCCTCTCTCTCATAGTCGATGACTACGTCGGCACCCAGACTCCGTGCGAACTCAAAATTGGCTTCGCGCACCGTGGTAAGTACCCTGGCGCCTATGGCTTTTGCCACCTGAATCACCACATGCCCGACACCGCCCGCGCCGCCGTGTACCAGAATGCTCTCCCCCACTCTGAGCCCCGCACGCACGACCAATGCTTCCCACGCCGTCCCGCCGACCAGGGTCAAACTGGCCGCCTCAAGATGACTCAGCTCTGGAGGCTTCTTCCCGACAATACTTTCGGCGGCGACGTGATACTCGGCATAACTGCCAGGGCCGTCAAAGATTTGCGGGGTATACCAGACCTCGTCGCCTGGCACGAAGCTCGTCACACCCGGCCCGACCGCCTCGACAACACCCGAAACGTCATGCCCGGTAATGCTCGGCAGTGGCACCAGCTCAGCATAATCGCCACGCCGGACCTGGAAATCCAACGGATTGATGGAAGTTGCATGTACCCGCACCAGCACTTGCCCAGCCTGCGGCACCGGCTTGGGCACCTCGCAAAGTTCGAACGATTCCGGGCCGCCAAATGATTTAAGTATCTGCGCTTTCATTGTCGATTCTCGCTTTGACAAAAGGGGGTGTCCGACTGACTCCGATAACTATGCAGCAACGGCGGCACAGTCCTATCGTTGACCAGTCCCAATATCTAGAACGTTCGCACACTGTCGCAAAACACCCCTACTGATTATTGGATGTATGTCCGAGGATTGGATGAGTGTGTGATCAGCAATGTCCGGGCCTGCTGCCGGACGGATAGGCCGCGGTCAGAACGTCGCGGTAGCGTCCCAGAGCGGGCGCAAAGCACGCCCGTTCATAGCTCGCGCGGGTTCGTCTGAACCCTGCAGATTGCGCGAATCAAGCCAGCAGTTTGAGCAAGGCGTTGGCAGCGGACTCGGAACTGGCGGGGTTCTGACCGGTGACCAAACGCCCGTCGACGACAGTGAACGGTTGCCAGTCGCCGGCTTTCTCATAGCGCGCGCCAAGTTCCTGGAACTCGTCCTCGATAAGAAAAGGCACCACGTCAGTCAGCTTTACAGCGGCTTCTTCGCTGTTGGTGAAACCAGTCACCCGGCGACCTTTGACCAGCGGCTCACCATCCGCAGCTTTGACGTGGCGCAGTACTCCCGGTGCATGGCAGACGAAGCCGATTGGCTTATCGGCGCGCTCGAAGCTTTCGATCAGAGCGATGGATGTGTTCGACTCTGCCAGATCCCACAAGGGGCCATGACCACCTGGGTAGAACACCGTGTCGAAATCCTCAGCCTTCACCTCGCTGAGTTTCACCGTGCTGGCCAGTGCCTGTTGCGCGGCCGGATCAGCAGCGAAACGGTGGGTCGCCTCGGTCTGGAAGTCAGGCAGATCACTCTTGGGATCCAGAGGGGGTTGGCCACCTGCCGGCGATGCCAGCACGATGTCGGCGCCGGCGTCCTTGAAGACGTAGTAAGGTGCGGCGAACTCTTCCAGCCAGAAGCCGGTTTTCTGGCCGGTGTTACCCAGCTTGTCATGGGATGTCAGTACTATCAGAACTTTCATGAGCATTGCCTCATATTGAGCATTGTTAGCTTCGACCGACCCTTGCCGATCATGAGTTCCCTGTCTATCGAGGAGTTGGGGGCATGTTAGAAACCGGTACCGATAGCAGCAATGTCATATCCGCAAGGATTTCGGACATGCACGGCAAACCGGTTGCGCGAGCCACCCTGTCCGACGAGAATCGATGAATGCCAGCAGAGAGGAAGTGATCGATGCATACCGTGGCGTTGGTGGTTTACCCGCAGTTCCAAGCATTGAGCCTGTCAGTCGGTTCCGTCTTCGAGTGCGCCAACCTCCTGCATGGCGTGCCGGTCTACCGATTCACTCTGGTATCCGAGACAGGTGAAGCCGTGGTGTCATCTCAGGGGTTCTCGGTCAGTACCGAGGTTCTCGGCTCAGCTGGCTATGACACCATCATCGTCAGCGGCTACCTGGAGTTGGGTGAACCCAGTCCCGAGCTGCTGACATGTCTGTCCAGCGCGAGCTCGCAATCGCGGCGTATTGCATCCCTGTGTACAGGTGTCTTTGTGCTTGCCGACGCCGGTCTATTGGAGGGCAAACGGGTCGCGACTCATTGGTTACACGCGCCCGAGTTCAAGAGACGTCATCCCACCGTCCGAATCGATGATGATCGACTGTTCGTGGTCGACGGGCAGATCTGGACCGGTGCAGGCATGAGTGCCGGAGTGGATCTGGCCCTGGCAATGGTAGAGAACGACCTGGGCCCTGACCTGGCCCGCCGCGTGGCCCGAAAATTGGTAATCGCCCAACGCAGAGGCGCCGAGCAGTCACAGCTCTCGGCGCTGCTGGAGATAGATCCGAAATCCGACCGCGTGCAACTGGCGATGGCCTATGCGCGCGAAAATCTGCGCAGTGATCTCTCGGTCGAGGCACTGGCAGATGTCGCGCGATTAAGCCCACGCCAGTTCAGCCGAGTGTTCCGCGAGGAAACCGGAAAAACTCCAGCGAAAGCAGTCGAAAGCCTGCGCATAGAGGCGGCACGCGTGATGATGGAGACGAGCCGTCATCCAGTAGAAGTGATCGCACGCGAGACGGGTTTCGGCGATCGTGAGCGCATGCGTCAGGCTTTTCTTCGTGCCTATGGCAAGCCGCCGAAGCTGATGAGGGATGACCTATACGGAACAGCTAACGGCCATGACTGAAGCTCTCTGATCAAAGCCCTCCACGAGCGGGAAGAACTCGATATGTTGTCGGGTTCTGCTTAACTCAGGATTCAATAATTCCAAGGAAACACCACCACTTCATCCCCTTCCTGCCAGGGTTGAAACTTGGTCATGACCTGCTGAAATACCGGATGCGCCAGCCAGCTCCTCAACCACTGCTGCAGATGTGGGTAGGGCAAGCTGTAGAACACGTCCGGATCGACATGAGCGAACTGGCGCACAAAAGGCATGATGCCGATATCCGCGATGCTGATGCGGTCGCCGAGCAGATAGCTGTGATTGGCAAGAGTCCTCTCCAGCACCTGCAGAAACACCTCACCCCGCTGCCGATACTCTGGCTGGTTCAATTCCGGATGGCGATCGGCGTACTTGTAGCGATCCAGCCAGTACTTGAATTCGTTGTCGTTCTGATCGATCAGCGCATTGGCGCTGACCAGATCGACCTGCAATAACCCCTGCGGATCACTCTGCCCCAGCGCCCACTCCACTATCTCTCGGCTCTCTTCGATAACCACTCGCTCAGCGCCACCCTCTCCCACCAGCTGCAGAACCGGAACCGTGCCCTTGGGGCTGATAGCCAACATCTGCGGCGGCTTGTTTTTCAGCACCACCTCACGCAGCTCCACCTGCAGCTCGGCAAACAGCAGACCGAGCCGAGCGCGCATGGCGTAGGGGCAGCGGCGGAAGGAGTACAGGCGTGGGAGTGTCTTCAAATCTAAGCCTCTTCAATATGAGCCATATCAAGCGGTTGCATCGGTACAGTCAGCTATCAGCACGCATTAGGTTGGCTGTGGCCCGATCATAGACCATCTCGGCAAACGATCCATTCTGAATGCACTGCACTACTCCATCGATCATCTGCAGCCGGGCTCCCTGCCCGCTTCCTGGGTGTTCACTTCTTCGGCTTTGTATCATCCAGCTCACGCTCGATCTGTTCAATGCTCGGCAGCCGCTTGATGGTGGGTTTGTTACCGAAGGCAGCAAAACTGGAACGGGAATTCTGCTGCATCAAAAGGCAGCAAAGCCAGATCGGAAATGGCTGATTCAATTTCTGCTACGTTCATGGTGTTTCGGTATCACTGTTCAGATCGGTCTGAGGAGAGCGTGGGTCCTCTCTATGCGTACAGATTAACCACTAGTCTCGCAGAGCAGGGCGAGCGGTCGGAGGGGGAGGACAAGCAGATAGTGCTGGTTGGTCACGCAACCGGCCAAAAGCGGCCACTGGCGAGCGGCCCTATTTCGACCCATAGGCGACATCCGGTCGGCATATGGTTGACTCAAACCGCCACAGTAAGCTTTTGTTTGTAAGTACTCACGAACATTTAATCGATGGGTTGGCTTGGTGGAACTCTTATGTGTCGTGTCTGAATAGCGTATAGGCTTAATCACTAAAGTATCCTTTGGCGACTCATGCATACGCAGTTTTATTCAACCACACTCGAAACCCTTTAAACTTACAGGCCTAACCCTTACCCAACTCAAGCGAACGTGCTTAAGGGGACGTAAAAATCTTTAAATCCACATCAAGTTCATCCGCAGTGCTCAACCAGTCCTCAATGAGTTGGTATGCTTGAATACTAGTAGGCGAACAGGCTAGCGGGTTCTCCATGCTATTAATGAAGTGCTTAGTGGAGAAGGAGTTACCGGCCACAATCCAAATCTCCTTCTTGCACTTCATCGACACTCTCCGCTCGCAGATGACATCCCAAACCTTCTCAGAAAGTGAATCATCAGATGGAGCAGGATGGTTAATAGTTCCGTCCACCAACCTATAACGGGTGTCTAGCGGAAACTCCGCACCAGCAGCGGGCCAGGATTGTTTCCATGCAGAAAAGTTACCAGGCTTCACACCTTTAAATCCTGAAACCAACATGTGAATATTTTTTATTGCCTGGCTACCAACTTCGGCAATGGCACCGGCTGAAGATTCAGGATTCAAAGAATCACCACACTTAACATGAACGAAGCACAGCTTCTCCGGCGAAGATAAGATGAAATCAGCTGGCTCAACGCCCATATCACAGCAAAGAACGATATCGCAGCCAGGAATATATGTTGCAAATGGGCCAAGCGATCCAAGTGTAGTTGTTTGGTCTCCATAACCCTTCAACAGGTCGATCAGATAAAAAATTGAATCCGTATCAAAATTGTCTCTAGTAGTACGATGGTACTTATGATCGAGCGTGTGCCCCTTCTCTCTAAGCATCGGAACCTTCAATGCATCAAGCGGAAAAAGAGCGTTACCCGCGAAGCTGTCCTCGGCAGAAATCCCACGCTCATAGGGTAAGGCGAGCTTATAAAAAGCTCCTGCCAGATACGTTACGCCGTCTTCGTACAGTACTTTTAATCTGTGATCAGAATTCAAATACTCAACGACCCACTCGATATCCGGTCTTCCTTCGGAAGACCCTGTTAACAGAACCTCAAAACACCCGTCGCCATCCGAATAATTTAACGCTAGTTCTATAAGGTCACCTTGAGCGTCGAAAGTAATCCCTTGCTGATAGTCAGCATAAACAAAACCAGGGTAGACTTCACCGTTAGCAGTCGCCATCGAGCCGTCAAGATCCGTAAAATCCAGTAGCACGGATAAGATATTTGAAGTGGGTTTTTCGGTAATAGGCTGCGCATAGGATTTGATCAGTCGCCCCGCATTTCCTCCGGCATTGATACATTGGTCGACAGCATCTACCCATTGAGAAATATCTTGAAGGGTAAAATTAGATTCTTTTTGGTCGACGACCCGTCCCGACCTGGCACCAATGTAAAAGCTGCTGTCTCTTTTGCCGTCCAGACCAATATTATCGACCTTCACCATAGTTAATGCGTACCGGGAGTTACTCTGACTGCCACGCCCGCCATCAAGGTTCTGCCCCTTCAGTGCTACGGACTCTGGACGACGCACAGCTTGACCGATAGCTCGGGCGTTAGTTTCTTTGATCTGATGAACTGCTGTTTTTGCAGCCAACGCAGTGAGTTTGTCAATATGAATCGCATCGCCAAGTCTATACTGCTCCCGGTTGTAATACCTTCCACCGCCGCTGTCAAAGATAGCTACACCCGAATCAGTTTCTTTTACAATAATGACGTGCAGCTTTGGCTCGAAGAAGAACTTATTTTTAAAAAACTTTGAACTATTAAACTCAACATAAACCATAACCTGCAAATCAAAAACTTCTTCATAGACCTTGACTAATGACCCAGAACCGTGCAACTCCCAGTATAGACGATCTATCAGTAGTGACAAAGAAAAATCGCCGTCCTTTTGGACAAAGCATACCGACGCATGTGGTATTTTGAGATCATCTTCTGGGTCAATTATATTAAGATCAACTCTCTCTTTAAACTTACCATCAAAGTAGCTGTATCTCGGAAAGCCTTCGAGAAAAGATTCAATCAGATAACTTGTGCTTAGTGACCCAACAAATTCTAATGCCCCACCACTGGCGAGATAGTCGTCAAATTTTTGATACCCTACCCACATGCCCTCATTCGCCCCCCGGCTTAGATCGATCACCAATGGCTGGACCTCTCCATAGCGGCGTACGATCCGACCTACGGCCTGCACTAGCTCACGCCCACTCCCCAATTCATAGGTGAGGACCAGCAACTTAGCCTCAGGGATATCTATCCCTTCGTCAAGCTTGTGCTGGTGAATGATCACCCGCAGCCCTTCGACTTTAAGCGCCGGAGCAACTCGCTTGAACTTATTTTGTGCCTCGTCCATTTCTAGTCGCTCATGCACGCTTGCAGTGGTGAATGATTGAGAAAAAAGGTCGTGGTATTTTGTTATTTCCTCAAGGCTCTTGCACTTCACGATACACTTCACATCTTCATTCGTACCTAGATAGGCTAGGATACCTGCAAGCAATTCAGTCTCTCCGTCCATCTGCTCATACTGAGGCTCCATAATGGTCCCATCTTCGATGGCCTCTTTAAATGTAAAAACATAAAAATGTTTTGTGTTTACATTCAGTTCAAACAAGTCGTTTCGGTAAGGCGTCGCGGTAACCACCACTTTCATTGCTGCAGACTGGCGTATTATTTCCCGCCAAACAGGAGAAGGCTCAGAGTGCCCTTCATCCACGATAATCAGATCAAAATCGCCTTGAACGTTCTTTAATTCTTCGTCACCCAGCATCGTCAGCTTCTGGAAACTGGTGATATAGACCCCGTCGCCTTGGTCAAAATTAGAGTCCCGATAAGTCTTCTTTAGATCAAACTCTTTATCGTTAATTGTATTGCGAAAAAACCTCTTCGAAACCTCTCGAAACAGCTGATCTTTCACAGCTTTTCGATGACATATAACAAGAACTTTCGAGGCATCTGATAGATGTGATATTAGAGAGATTACCCCAGTCTTCCCAGCACCTGTGGGTAGGTTGATCAAGAAACCTCTCTCAGTATCGCTTTCTTCTGCATATCTGACGAAGCTACGTACTGCTTCCAGCTGGCATTGTCTTAGCTTTTCTTCAGCAGAATCCAAATATTCCAAGATAGTCACAGCAACCTTCCATGCAGTTAAAGACGTCGTATCGGCGGTTCAGACAAGATGCGAGGACAGGATATCAAACTAATCCACAGAAGCTCCTCGCCCCCGCACCCCCAACACCCCCAACCCAATCAACGTCTGCCCCGCAAAATAAGTAGTCACAATCACCGGCACCGCATACGCAAACGGCATCGCAAACTTGTTCACCCCAATCAGCGAGTCCGCTATCACAAACAGCATCGCTCCCAGCCACAGCAGCCCGGTCTTGTCTTCCACCCGGCAGGCCATGAAGGCCATGGCGTAGAGGCACAGCAAATAGATGGCTACCGGTATCTGGTAGGCGCCAGGGGCAGGAACCAGCCAGACGGCGAGTAGCAGGCTGTAGAGGGTGACGGGGAGCATGCGCCAGCGCAGCCAGGGTTTGCCTTTGGCCATGAGGGCGAAGGCGGCGACGAAGGCCAGTTGGTTGACCAGAAAGGCGCACAGCGCCTGGATGAACAGGCCGTCCCGGTCGCCGTAGTCGAGAAAGAAGTCGCCAGCCGCAGCGCCAATGAAGCCTACGCCCAGCAGAATGCCGGTGATACCGGGCCAGGCGCGCCAGGCGAGCAGCGCGAAGATCAGCATGGGGATGGGTTTGAGCAGCCAGCTCAGCGGGTAGGGTTTGAGGGGTATCAGTGCAAGGTAGATCAGCCCCAGTACCACGGCCACGGCAAAATAACGGCGCTCGAAGGCGGACATGCATCACTCCTTGATTTTTTGTTGTGTCAGCATGCTCGCCCGTCATGTACTTGCCGTCAAGTAACTGCGGCGTGCCGGTGACTACCCTTTCACCGCCGCCTCTATCCGCGCAATATCAATCTTCCCCATCGTCATCATTGCCTCAAACGCCCTCTTCGCCACCGCCGGGTCCGGATGGGCGATGGCCTCGATCAGCATCTGCGGGGTGATCTGCCATGACAGTCCCCACTTGTCCTTGCACCAGCCACATTCACTTTCCTGGCCGCCGTTGTTGACGATGGCGTTCCACAGGCGGTCGGTTTCGGCCTGGTCGTCGGTAGCGACCTGGAAGGAGAAGGCTTCGCTGTGCGGGAAGACAGGGCCGCCGTTGAGGCCTATGCAGGGGATGCCCATGACGGTGAATTCGACGGTCAGTACATCGCCCTTTTTGCCTGACGGGTAGTCGGCTGGGGCGCGGTAGATGGTGCCTACGCTGCTGTCCGGAAAGGTGTCGGCGTAGAAGATCGCGGCTTCCAGCGCGGCGTCGTCGTACCAGAGGCAGATGGTGTTTTTGCTGACCATGGCCGTTGCTCCAGGGTAGAGAATGACTGTTGAATTCTAGTCGCGGTTTGGGCTCTCAACAGGTGCCGTTCGGCGGTTGCAACGAACTGCCGTGGTGGAAGTCCTTGCCAAGAAGCTCACGAGGCTGGAGCATGTTCCGATGATTCAATCTGATATTTCTGCTGTTCTGCCGCCCGTGCTGGCGGGGCCTATTCTGCGGCGTCTTGAGCCGAATCGCTTGGTGCTCTGGCTGGTAGGCAGTACGCCGCTGTCGCTGACGCTGTTGCTCGAACCTGCCGGAGAAGCGCCCAGACGCGTGACGCTGGATGCCAGCTGTTGCCGCGTCGTTGCCATCGGTCGCCACGCTTATCTGCATCTGATCGATCTGAGCCTTCCCGAGCCGCTGCCGCAGGATGTGTTGATTCATTACGATCTGATGATCGCCTCGGACACCGGCAACGAAGCCGGAATCGCCGAATGGGCGCCGCATCTGCTGCATGAAGGTGCGACGCGGCCAAATCTGGTGCTGCGTAGCCGGGCCGATAATATTCTCTATGGCTCCTGCCGCAAGCCGCACCATCCTTCCCGGGATGGACTGGCGCGGGCGGATGAACTGCTGGCGGTGCAGATCAGTCGAGCCGAGGCGCGCCCTGCTCTGCTGATGATGTGCGGTGATCAGGTCTATGCCGATGATGTCGCCGGCCCGATGCTGGCGGCGATCCATGCGCTGATCCGTCGCCTGGGTCTGTATGGCGAGTGTCTGGACGGTGCTGTGGTCGAGGACAGCGAGGCGCTCTATAACCACCCGGCCAGCTATTATCGCCGTGAGGATCTGCTGCCCGCGTTCAAGTCCAACGAGGCGTTGCGCGAGCGTTTCTTTGGTGGCGTGGAAAAGCCGATTTTTACCACCGCCAATGCGCACAACCATCTGGTGACGCTGGCCGAGGTGATGGCCATGTATCTGCTGGTCTGGTCTCCGGTGCCGTGGCGGGTCATCTCCACTCCGCCCATGCCCGCGCTGGATACCGAACATGCGGCCCGCTGGCACACCGAAGCCGCTGCGCTGCGGGGCTTCTGCAGGGATCTGCCGCAGGCAGCGCGTCTGTTTGCCCATGTGCAGACGCTGATGATTTTCGATGACCACGATGTCACCGATGACTGGAATCTGTCAGCCAAATGGGAAGAGACGGCCTATGGGCATCCCTTCTCCCGGCGTATCGTCGGCAATGCCCTGCTCGCCTATATGCTATGTCAGGGCTGGGGTAATCGTCCGGAGGTCTTCAACGAGCTGCTCGATGAGATGGATGCGCTGAGCGCGGCGGTCGATGGTCATGACCGGCTCGATGCTGCTGCCCAGGACGGGCTGATTGGCCGCCTGCTGGGCTTTGATGAGTGGCACTATGTGTTGCGCACCTACCCGACGGTTATCGTGCTGGATACCCGCACCCGTCGCTGGCGCAGTCGACGCTTGCTCAGTCGCCCGTCGGGGTTGATGGACTGGGAGTCGCTGACCGAGCTGCAGCATGAGCTGCTGGATGAAACCGCCAGCGTGATCGTCTCGCCGACACCCATGTTCGGCGTCAAGCTGATCGAGGTGATCCAGCGCATCTGCGCCTTTGCTGGCCATGCCCTGACCGTGGATGCGGAGAACTGGATGGCCCATCGCGGTTCGGCCAGTGTCATGCTCAATATCTTCCGCCACTCCCGCACGCCGGGTAATTACGTGGTTCTGTCGGGCGATGTGCATTATTCCTTTGCCTACGATGTGCAGGTGCGCGATCGGGACCGCGCGCCGCATATCTGGCAGATCACCAGCAGCGGCATCAAGAACGAGTTTCCCCGGCGCTTGCTCGATTGGCTGGATCGCTTGAACCGCTGGCTCTACTCGCCACGCTCGCCGCTGAACTGGTTTACCCAACGCCGGGATCTGGAGATAAGCCCGCGCTTGCCTGACCAACGCCACCGTGGGGAGCGCGTGTGGAACGGCGCCGGGCTTGGGCAGGTGTGGCTGGATACGCAGGGCCGACCGGCGCGTATCGTGCAGCACAACGCTGATGGGCGGCCTTCCACGCAGTTTCTGGCGCAGGATGAGTCTGAAGCGGCGGCTACGCCGGTGTAGCAATCGGGGTCCCAGCTCTAGTTTGGCCGAGACCTCCTAGTTGTCCCGCTCATACCGTTCGGCAACGGGGAATGCCGGTAGCCAGGCTTCCCGGCGGATGGTCCACAGTTCGTAGGTCGGCTGCAGCTGGTTTGGCGCATCCAGCGAGCCCAGATTCACTTCTATCTCATTCCCGGTTCGGGAAAACACCGAGGAGCCGCAGCGGGGGCAGAAGAAGCGGCCTTGGTATTCGCTGACCTCGCCCGTTACGGTGACAGCTTCCTGCGGGAATATCGCGGAGGCGTGGAACAGCGCGCCGTGGAATTTGCGGCAGTCGAGGCAGTGGCAGATGCCGACGCGGTTGGGTTGGCCGGTTGTGGAGAGGCGGACGTTGCCGCAGAGGCAGCCGCCGGTGAGCTGGGTCATGTGGTGTGCTCCTCTGGATCTGGATTTGCAGCAGGGGCAAACACTTCCTGCTGGGCCGACCAATATCATTTCCCCGGGTTGCTTCGGGGCAATGATAGTCGCGGGGAGGGTGTTTTGTATTGGCTGGCTGAAAAGCTTCGCGGCCAAGGCCGCTCCCACTGCGGTCGAGTTCCAAACCCAGGAGATAAGAAATATTGCGGGCAAAAAAAAAGGACCGACAACAAGTGTCGGCCCTTTAAAAAATGGTGGAGCTATGCGGGATCGAACCGCAGACCTCCTGCATGCCATGCAGGCGCTCTCCCAGCTGAGCTATAGCCCCGTGGTCTTTCGACCCCGACACCGAAGTGTCGGTAAAAAATGGCGTCCCCTAGGGGACTCGAACCCCTGTTACCGCCGTGAAAGGGCGGTGTCCTAGGCCACTAGACGAAGGGGACGCAAACCCTTCTCGAAACGATGTTTGTCGTTTCATCACCAGATATGCAGTAAAGCATATCGGCTAGTGTAAAACAGGTCATCACAAAGCAATGACCCAAAAATTGGTGGAGCTATGCGGGATCGAACCGCAGACCTCCTGCATGCCATGCAGGCGCTCTCCCAGCTGAGCTATAGCCCCGTCGTTCTGGACGGGGCGCATATTAGGTCTCTCACCAAAAACTGTCAACAGAAAATTACGCAAAACAGCAACTTATAGCCAATTAGCCCGAAATCACTGGGCGCTGGCAAAGTCCGCCAACAGCTTTTCCCAGGCCTTCACTTCCTTCTTCGACGCACCGCCGAGCAGCTCCAGCGCCTGACGCAGGCGGAAGCGGGTCAGATCCGGCCCCAGGTGGGCCATGGCATCGAGTACCGAGACCGAGCTGGCCTGGCCGGTGATGGCCACGAACAGCAGCGGCATCAGGTCCCGCAGCTTGAGCTGCAGCCCCTCGGCGACCTGCTGGATGCTGGCGGTAATGCCGTCCTTGTCCCACTGACGCAGCGCTTCGAGCTTCCACAGCAGCAGCTGCAGGGTCTGGCGCACTTCATCCTGGGAGAGCTTCTTGTGGGCGAACTGGGCCGGGTCCAGTTCCAGCTTGCCGGTCATGAAGAAACCAGCCAGCGGTATCAGGTCGCTGAAGGTTTCCACGCGGCTCTGCACCAGCGGCACGATGGGGCGCAGATAATCGCTGTTGAGCGCCCACTTCTGTACGGCGTCCACGAAATCCTGCTCGGACAGATCGCGAATCCACTGCCCGTTCAGCCAGGCGAGCTTCTCGACATCGAAGATCGGCCCGCCGAGGGAGACCCGCTGGATATCGAAATGCTCGACCATCTCTTCCAGGGAGAATTTCTCGCGTTCATCCGGCATGGACCAGCCCATGCGGCCCAGATAGTTGAGCAGCGCCTGGGGCAGATAGCCCATGCGCTGATAGAAGATGATGCTGGTCGGGTTCTTGCGCTTGGACAGCTTGCTCTTGTCCGGGTTGCGCAGCAACGGCATGTGGCACAGCTGCGGCATGTCCCAGCCGAAATACTGATACAGCAGGATGTGCTTGGGCGCCGAGTTGATCCACTCCTCGCCCCGCAGCACATGAGTGATCTGCATCAGGTGATCGTCGACCACGTTGGCCAGGTGGTAGGTAGGCAGGCCATCGGCTTTCATCAGCACCTGCATGTCGACCTGTTCCCAGGGGATCTCGATTTCGCCGCGCAGCATGTCCTGCACCTTGCAGATGCCGCTCGCGGGTACCTTCATGCGCACCACATGGGGCTCGCCGGCGGCGACCCGCTGGGTCACTTCCTGCTCGGACAGATGCAGGCAGTGGCCGTCATAGCCGGGGGTCTGCTTGTTGGCCATCTGTTCGGCACGCAGCGTATCGAGACGCTCGGAGGTGCAGAAGCAGCGGAACGCGTGCCCTTTGGCAATCAGCTGTTCGCTGTGCTCATGGTAGATGGCGCTGCGCTCGCTCTGGCGGTACGGACCATGGGCGCCGCCGATATCCGGACCTTCGTCCCACTCCAGCCCCAGCCAGCGCAGGGAGTCGAGAATCTGCTGCTCCGACTCGGCACTGGAGCGCACCTGATCGGTATCCTCGATGCGCAGGATGAACTGACCACCATGCTGGCGGGCGAAGCACTGATTGAACAGCGCGATATAGGCGGTGCCTACATGGGGATCTCCAGTGGGCGACGGAGCAATACGGGTACGGACGGTCATGGAATATCTCGATTACAGCGGCCGCAGCGGGCCAGATAGTGTGAAGCAACGCCTCAGGTTGGGGGCAATGTTACCAGCGGTCCCTCGTCCTGCTCTACCCCGACATTCAGCCGCTCCCGCAACTGCTCAATCACATAATCGATGAAGGCTTTCACCTTCATCGCCTGGAAACGGCGGGAGGGATACAGGGCATACAGCTCGGTCGAAGGTAACACGCAATGCTCCAGCACCCGGCACAGGGTACCCTCCGCGACCTGGGCCTCGGCGATGAAGGCCGGCACATTGATCACCCCAGCGCCAGCCAGCGCTGCCTCGCGGGCGAAGGTAATATTGTTGATGGTCAGCACCGGACTGATAGCCACGCTCACCGCCGGCTCCAGAAAGTGCCATTTCCGCCCGTCATCCATCAGCGTATGGATACAGCGATGATCGACTAGGTCCTCCGGCTTCTGCGGGGTACCGTGCTCGGCCAGATAGGCCGGGCTGGCGAACAGCTGGCGCGGGCTGTGCATCATCGACCGCGCCACCAGGCTCGAGTCCTGCGGCCGGCCTCGGTGGATGACGATGTCCACGCCCTCCTCCACCGGATCGACCACCCGCGTGGTCAGCTCGACCTCGACCTGGATCGCCGGATAGCGGCGCATGAAATCCCCCACCACACCGCCGAGAAACAGCTGGCCGAACTCGATCGGCGAGCTGATGCGCAGCAAGCCGGTGGGCTCGCGCTGCAACTGCATGATGGCCTGCTCGGCCTCGGCGAATTCCTGCATGATCTGCCGGCAACGCTCGTAATAGGCCTGCCCCACCTCGGTCAGGCGCAGCTTGCGTGTGGTGCGGTTGAGCAACCGCACGCTCAGGCGCTCTTCCAATTGTGCGATACGGCGGCTGACAGTGGACTTCTGCATGCCCAAGGTCATCGCCGCGCTGGTAAAACTGTGACACTCCACCACTCGAGTGAAGATCAGGGCGTCATCCAATCCCATCCACTGTTCCCGTCATGCAACAAAGTTTCCGGATTCTAGCGCCATTAGGCCGGTGCGCAACAGTGGTAGAGTGGCTCACACAATAAACAAGGAAAATAAAACATGCCGTCCCGGGTTCGCACTCGTCTGTTCATCTTCCTGTTGCTGATCGCCCTTGCCGCAGCTGCCTTCTTCGCCAACTGGTGGTTCATCAGTCGGCATTACGAAACGACCGACAACGCTTATGTGCATGGCGACATCACCCGCGTCAGCAGCCAGCTTGCCGCCCAGGTCACCGAAGTGCTGGTCGCCGATAACCAGACCGTCGATACCGGCGACCTGCTGGTACGCCTCGATGCCCGGGACTTCACCAACGCGCTGGCCCAGGCCCAAGCCAATCTCGCCACCCGTGAAGCCGAGCGCCTGCAGGCCCGCGCCCAACTGCTGCGCCAGGACAGCCTGATCGAAGCCGCCCGCGCCGCTGTCGAAGCGCGCAAGGCGGAACAGCGCCGCATCGAACTGGACATCAAGCGCATCCTGCCCCTGCGCCAGTCCGGCTATGCCTCCGAGGAGCAAGTGAGTAATTTCCGCGCGGAGCTGGATGTCGCCCGGGCGCAGGTGCGGGGCGCCGAAGCCGAACTGCAGACCCAGATTCTCAGCAAGGACACCCTCGGCGCCGATATCGATCGTCTGGCGGCGCTGATCCAGGCCGCGCAGAGCGAGGTGGACCGGGCCGAGCTGGACCTGTCACGCAGCGAGATTCATGCACCGGTGCCCGGGCGGGTCGGCCAACGCACCGTGCGCATTGGCCAGAACGTGCAGCCCGGTGATCATCTGCTGGCCCTGGTACCGAGCCAGGATCTGTGGGTGCAGGCCAACTTCAAGGAAACCCAGATCAAGCGCATGCGCAAGGATCAGCGCGTCACCCTGACCTTCGATGCGTTCGATGACCAACCGATGCAGGGCACCATCGACAGCCTGTTCCCCGCCTCCGGCGCACAGTTCAGCCTGCTGCCGCCGGACAACGCCACCGGCAATTTCACCAAGGTGGTGCAGCGCATTCCGGTAAAAGTCCGCCTCGACCAGGACCATGCACTGAGCCAGGTGATACGTCCGGGTATGTCGGTCAGCGTCAAGGTCGATCTGCGTGACTGAAACGGCCCAGACGCAGCAGATTCCACCACCGACGCGACGCGACTGGATCGCCATTCTCAGCGCCATCCTTGGCGCCTTCATGGCTATTCTGGATATCCAGATCATCAACTCGTCGCTCAAGGACATCCAGGGCGCGCTATCGGCCACCATTGAAGAAGGCTCGTGGATCTCGACCTCCTATCTGGTTGCCGAGATCATCATCATTCCGCTGGCGGCCTGGCTGGCCATGGTCATGTCACCGCGGCGCTTTGCCGTGGCCATTTCCATTACCTTCGTGATCGCTTCGCTGCTGTGTTCGATGGCCTGGAACCTGGAAAGCATGATCGTGTTTCGGGTGTTGCAGGGATTGGCAGGCGGCGCGCTGATTCCCTTCGCATTCTCCCTGGTACTCACCAAGCTGCCGCTGGATGTGCGCCCCAAGGGCATGGCACTGTTCGCCATCACCGCCACCTTCGCCCCTTCCATCGGCCCGACCATCGGCGGCTGGCTGACAGAAAATTACGGTTGGGAATTCATCTTCTACATCAACATCGTCCCCGGCGTGTTGATGACCCTCGGCCTGCTGTACGGGCTGGACAAGAGCGAGCCGCGCTGGGAGTTGCTGAAAAAAGGCGACTATGCCGGCATCCTGAGCATGGCCATCGGCCTGGGCTGCCTGCAGGTCTTTCTGGAAGAGGGCCAGCGTGAGGACTGGTTCGAGTCGGCCGAGATCACCTGGCTGGCCAGCATCGCTTTCGTCAGCCTGGTGATTTTCATCATTCTGCAGCTGTCGCGCGACAATCATCTGGTCAACCTGCGGCTGTTCAAGGAGCGCAACTTCCTACTTGGCAGCCTGGCCAACATCGGCCTCGGGGTGGGGTTGTACGGCACCGTGTTCATTCTGCCGCTGTACCTGGCGCAGATTCAGGATTACAACGCCTTGCAAATCGGCCAGGTGATCATGTGGATGGGGTTGCCGCAACTGCTGCTGATTCCGCTGGTGCCGGTCATGATGCGCTATATCGATCCGCGGTTGATCTGTGCGCTCGGCCTGGCACTGTTCGGCCTCGGCAGCTTTCTCAGCGGCTCGCTCAACCTGGACTTTGCCGGGGATCAGTTCATTGCCATCCAGATCATCCGCGCCTGCGGGCAGCCCATGGTGCTGGTGCCGCTGTCGATCATTGCCACGGCGATGTTGCCGCCGTCCCAGGCCGGCTCGGCTTCCAGCCTGTACAATATTCTGCGCAATCTCGGCGGCGCCATCGGTATTGCGGCGCTGGCTACCATTCTCGATAGCCGGGCTGCACATTATTTCGAGATTCTGCGCAGTCACGTCAGCCTCGGCAATCCGGCAGCAGCCGAGCGCCTGGCGCTGCTCGGTGAGCAACTGGGCAGCTCCGAGGCGGCGCTGCGCATGCTAGATGCGCAGGTGCGCGAACAGGCGCAGATCATGGCCTATAACGACGCCTTCCATCTGATCGGCATCATGCTGGCCTGCTCGGTGCTGTGCATCATGTTGACCAAGGCATTGCCGAAGGCGCTGGGCAAACCCTGAAAGCCTCAGGCGCCCTTGCGAGATTCCTGTGTGGGAGCGGCCTTGGCCGCTCCCACAATAAAAACCTTGTTCGCTGCAGACGCTCACCCTCCTCTCTGGCATTCGCTCAACCGGATCGGTAGCATGCAAGGCATGTAAAAAATATCACACAAGGTGCGCAGCATGAGCCATACGCCTTATCCGGATTCCTATTACGCCGCTTCCGCCAATCCCGCGCCCGACCGGCCTGCCCTGCAGGGCGACCATGAGACCGATGTATGCGTGATCGGCGCGGGCTATACCGGCATTTCCACGGCGCTGTTCCTGCTGGAACAGGGTTTTCGGGTCACGGTATTGGAGGCTGCGCGAGTCGGATTCGGTGCTTCGGGGCGCAATGGCGGTCAGATCGTCAATAGCTACAGTCGCGATCTGGATGTGATCGAAAAGCAGGTTGGCCCGCAGCAGGCCAGACTGTTGGGTGAAATGGCCTTCGAGGGTGGACGTATCATCCGCGAGCGGGTCCAGCGTTACGCCATCGATTGCAATCTCAAGGAGGGTGGTGTATTTGCCGCCATCAACGCCAAACAGCTGCGCCACCTGGAGCAGCAGAAAGCGCTGTGGGAGCGCTATGGTCACACCCAGCTGGAGTTGCTCGATGACCGGGGGATCCGCAGCGTGGTCGGCACCGAGCGTTACGTGGGCGGCATGCTGGACCGCAGCGGTGGGCACATCCACCCGCTGAATCTGGTGCTCGGCGAGGCCGCGGCGGTGGAATCGCTGGGCGGCATCATCCATGAGCAATCGCCGGTAGTGAAGGTACAGCAAGGGGCGATGCCTGTGGTTCTTACGGCACAGGGCCAGGTCCGCGCTCGCTTCGTCGTGGTGGCCGGCAATGCCTACCTCGGCGACCTGCTGCCGCCGCTGGCGGCCAAATCCATGCCCTGCGGCAGCCAGGTGATCGCCACCGAACCCCTGGGCGAGGAGATGGCACGTCGGCTATTGCCCCAGGACTACTGTGTGGAGGACTGCAATTACCTGCTGGACTACTATCGCCTGTCCGCTGACCGGCGTCTGATTTTTGGCGGCGGCGTGGTCTACGGTGCGCGCGATCCGGCCAATATCGAGGCGCTGATCCGGCCCAACCTGCTGCGTACCTTCCCCGCCTTGCGCGATGTGAAGATCGATTATGCCTGGACCGGCAATTTCCTGCTGACCCTGTCGCGGCTACCGCAAGTGGGTCGGTTGGGAGATAACATCTACTATTCCCAGGGTTGCAGCGGCCACGGTGTGACCTACACCCATGTTGCCGGCAAGGTACTGGCCGAGGCGATTCGCGGCCAGGCCGAACGCTTCGATGCCTTCGCCGCATTGCCCCATTACCCCTTCCCTGGCGGCCGCCTGTTCCGGGTGCCGTTCACCGCACTGGGCGCCTGGTATTACCAATTGCGGGATCGCTTCGGTGGTTGAGGTCGGAACCCGCGGGGTATTATGGCGGTCATAGAGGTGTTGCAAGGGTTTACCAAGAAAAACCAAGAGCCAATCCAAGGAGTAGTCCCCCATGAAGCATACTTCCGCCACCCGACGCTATCTGTCCATCATGATGGCCGCCCTGTTCATGTTCACCAGCATGGCCAGCATCCACGCCCAGGCCTCCATGGTCGGTACCCATGAGGTGATTGCCTCCGAACAGCTCAGTGTCGATCGCGACCAGCTCAAGTCCATGCTCGATGATGAAGCCGTGCAAGACAAGCTTGCCAGCATGGGGGTTTCTCCCGATCAGGTCGAACAGCGCATCAACAGCCTGACCGCCGAAGAGCTGGCCTATTTCAATACCCAGCTGGATGAAGCACCCGCCGGTGCCGGTGTGCTGGGAGTGATCGTTCTGTTCCTGGTCATCTTCATCATCACCGACATGCTCTGCGCCACCAACGTCTTCCGCTTCGTCAACTGCATCAACCGTTAACCGGTGCGTTTCCTGCGCATTGCCGCTCTGCTCGGGCTGACAGCACTGCTGTCAGCCTGCGCCGGGCGCGCTCCCGTCATGCCTGACCCCGCCGACCTGGCTGAATTCCCTAACCGAGTGGTATTGGACAACGTGCCTTTCCACGCCCAAGACGCCTACCAATGCGGACCAGCCTCCCTGGCGATGGTATTGAACTACCGTGATATCGCTGCCACCCCGGACGAGTTGAAAGACCGCGTTTATCTGCCCGAGCGCAATGGGACATTGCAAGTGGAAATGGTCTCCGCCGCTCGTGACCGGGACCTGCTGGTCTACCCGCTGGAAAAGCAGCTCGAGGCTATTCTCAGCGAATTGAATGCGGGCAACCCCGTATTGGTCATGCAGAATCTGGCCTTCAACTGGTATCCGCAGTGGCATTACGCTGTTGTCATCGGCTACGACCTTGCTGCCGAAGAGATGATCGTGCACAGCGGCCTGAACGCTGCCCAGAGGGAACCCTTCCAGGTGTTCATGCGCACCTGGGATCGGGCCGACCGCTGGGCCAGGGTAATGCTCCCGCCCGGTGAATTACCCGCCACGGCCAAACCGCTCACTTACCTGAAGGCCGCCAGTGACCTGGAACAGACCGGTCGCCTACAGAGCGCGCTGCGTTCCTATCAGCGAGCCGTGGCTGAGTGGCCAGAGCAACCGGCTGCGCGCCTGGGTCTGGGTAATACCCATTGGGCTCTCAACGACAGGCAAGTTGCCTTGGAGCAGTTCCAGCGCCTGGTGAATGACTTCCCCGACTTTCAGCCCGGCTGGAATAATCTGGCCACGGGCCTCGAAACCCTGGGCTGTACGAGCCAGGCCAAACAAGCCCGCCAGTGCAGCGAGCAACTTGACAAGCCCGCGTCATGCACCAACTTGAAGTGCGCAGCAAGCAATTAATCCGAAACTTGTGAGCCATTTCAAAACAACACACCCACAACTAACTAAAAACCTGAAAACACTCTCGCAAATTGAATAGCCGCCACTTAAACGGCGGCTAATTCAATAACCCATTCGTAGTAAATCCTGACTGACTCTTGCGCAGCAATGCCTGCATACACCCGTCTACGACGCGGTTCACACTGTGATGCATGAGGCGACTTAATTGCCTATAAAGTAGATCAGGTCACATTATCCGCCTTGAACCACAGCCTGCCGATCAATAGGATACGAGCCGTATTTCGAGGGGGTGCGCAACTTACTGCACAACTCACCTGCGCAACTTCTTGCGCACTTTGTATATCTGCCTGAACACTCTTTCTGGCTGGCGACGGAACTCATCTATTTATCAGGGATTGATGTGAAACATGCTGGATGAAAATTACATCAATTTAATGGAGACGCCGATCGCCGCGGACAATTTCGCCGGTGAGGACGCTCGCTATACGTCCGAATTCGACAGTCTGGAAGAGGAGCTGGCCAAGGACACGTCCGTCCATCGCACCACGGGTACCGACTGGGCAATCGTCCGGGAACGCGCCGAGCAGTTGCTGCAGACCCAGTCCAAGGATCTGCGCGTCGCCTGCTGGCTGATCTGGAGCCTGTATCACACCGAAAGCATCGCCGGCCTGGCAGCCGGCCTGGGCATGCTGCGCCATGCCTGCACCGAGCATTGGCAAACGTTGCACCCGCAGCGCACCCGCACCCGAACCGCAGCCATAAGCTGGCTGTGCACGCGCCTGGAGCAGGTGCTCGGCGAGCAGACACCCGACGCCGCGCAGATGGCATTGTTCAGCAGCATCGCGGGTGATCTGCGCGAACTCGATACCTTGTTTGCTGCGCATCTTCAGGATGCACCCTCACTCGCGCCGCTTTATCGTCGGGTCGAAGAATTGCTGAAACGCGTCGAAGCGAACCCACAGCCCGCCGCGGCGACGCCAGCGTCGGTACCGCCAGCTAGCCAGCCACTGCCTCCGGCCACACACGCTTCCGCAACCACTGACGCGCCCATTGTCGATAGCCGCGATGCCCACCGCAGCCTGCGCGCTCTGCAGGACCAGGCTCGTTCCCTGACCAGTTGGTGGCAGCACCAGAACCCCGGCGACGTCCGCGCGGTACGACTTGCCCGCACACTGTTGTGGCTGCCCATCGACGGCCTGCCGGAGCATGATGCCGACCATGTCACCAGCCTGCGCAACCTGCCAGCCGATCGTCTCAAGGCCTTTCAGGAGCGCTTCAACCAGGGGCAGTATCAAAGCCTGTTCAGCGAAGTTGAAGCCAGCCTCAATCGTGCCCCCTTCTGGTTGAGTGGTCAGTATCTTGCCTGGCGCTGTCTGGAAGCGTTGGGTGCCCAGCCGGCCATGCAGGAAGTCGAAAACCAGCTTCGTCACTTGCTGATCCGTCTGCCGGGGCTGGAGGAACTGCGCTTTCATGATGGCGAACCCTTCGCCGACATCGATACCCGGCAATGGATTGGCAGTCGAATCATCGCGGTCAGCACCACCCCGCAGATCACCGGCTGCGAGACCACCAGCGAGGCTGGCGCGCCCTGGGATATAGCCCTGCAGGAAGCCCTGGACCTGTTAAGAAAGGACGGCCTGCGTCCGGCCATGCAATTGCTGCTGCAAGGTAGCCGGCAGAGCCATGGCGAACGAGCCCGTTTTCACTGGCAATTGGCCGAGGCGCGCCTGTGTTACCACGCGCGCCAGCACGACATCGCCTACGCCCGTCTCGATGCGCTGCAGCAAAGGCTCCAGTGCGCCGAGCTGGACCGCTGGGAACCCAACCTGAACCTGGAGGTACTGCGTCTGTTGCATGCCTGCTGTGAATTGCTGCCGCAGAGTCAGCTTGTGCGTGATCGCAGGGAAGAGATCTTCCACCGGCTGTGCCACTTCGATCTCGAAGTGGTACTGAACAAGGCCCTCGGGCCATCAAAGTAGCGGAGAAACAGAATGGCCAAAGAAGGCACAGTAGCACCCAAAGAACGGATCAACGTCACCTTCACCCCCGATACCAACGGCGCGGCGGAGGAGATCGAGCTGCCGCTGAAGCTCATGGTGCTGGGCGATTTCACCCAGCGCGAGGACGAGCGCAAGATCGAGGATCGCAAGCCCATCGCCATCGACAAGGCCACTTTCGACGAGGTGCTGGCCAAGCAGGAGCTGAACCTGAGCTTCAACGTGCCCAACCGGCTGCAGGATGACGCGGCCCGGGAAGACCTCGCTGTCAACCTGCAGATCAATTCCATGAAGGATTTCAATCCTGCCAGCCTGGTCGATCAGGTACCGGAGCTGCGCAAGCTCATGGAGCTGCGCGATGCCCTGGTCGCCCTGAAGGGTCCGCTGGGCAACGCACCGGCTTTCCGCAAGGCGATCGAAAGCGTGCTCAGCGACGACGACTCCCGGGAGCGTGTACTCGCCGAACTGGGCCTGGCCCAACAACAACCGGACGCCTGACCACACAAGGACGCAAGCATGAGCACCCAGACAACCGCCATCAGCGCACCCAGCGCCAGCGAAGACGCCAGCATTCTCGATCGCATCATCGCCGAGACCCGCCTGACCCCGGACGATGAAGCCTACGGTATCGCCCGCCGCGGCGTGTCCGCTTTCATCGAGGAGCTGCTGAAGCCCCATAACGACAAGGAGCCGGTCAAGAAGGCCATGGTCGACCGGATGATCGCCGAGATCGATGCCAAGCTCAGCCAGCAGATGGACGAGATCCTGCACCATGAGCGCTTCCAGGCGCTGGAATCCTCCTGGCGCGGCCTGAAGCTGCTGGTCGACCGCACCGATTTCCGCGAGAACATCAAGTTCGAGATGATCAATGCCTCCAAGCAGGATCTGCTCGAGGACTTCGAGGATAGCCCGGAGATTGTCCAGTCCGGCCTGTACAAACATGTCTATACCGCTGAATACGGCCAGTTCGGCGGCCAGCCGGTCGGCGCCCTGATCGCCAACTACTATTTCGATCCCAGCTCCCAGGACATCAAGACCCTGCAGCACGTCGCCAGCGTCGCCAGTATGTCCCACGCGCCATTCATCGCTTCCGCTGGTCCGCGTTTCTTCGGTCTGGAAAGCTTCACCGGCCTGCCGGACATCAAGGATCTCAAGGATCATTTCGAAGGTCCGCAGTTTGCTAAGTGGCAGGGCTTCCGCGAGCGCGAGGATGCACGCTACGTCGGCCTGACACTGCCACGCTTTCTGCTGCGCAATCCCTACGACCCGGAAGACAACCCGGTGAAGAGCTTCGTCTACAAGGAGAACGTCGCCAACAGCCACGAGCATTACCTGTGGGGCAACACCGCGTTCACCTTCGCTACCCGCCTGACCGAGAGCTTCGCCAAGTTCCGCTGGTGCCCGAACATCATCGGCCCGCAGAGCGGCGGGGCGGTCGATGACCTGCCGCTGCATCATTTCGAGAGCATGGGCGAGATCGAAACCAAGATCCCCACCGAGGTGTTGGTGTCCGATCGCCGCGAGTACGAACTGGCCGATGAAGGTTTCATTGCCCTGACCATGCGCAAGGGCAGCGACAACGCCGCCTTCTTCTCCGCCAACTCGACGCAGAAAGCCAAGTTCTTCGGCAACTCCGAAGAAGGCAAGGCGGCGGAGCTCAACTACCGGCTCGGTACCCAGTTGCCCTACCTGTTCGTCGTCAACCGCCTGGCCCATTACCTCAAGGTGCTGCAGCGCGAGCAGATCGGCTCCTGGAAGGAACGCACCGACCTGGAGCTGGAGCTGAACCGTTGGATTCGCCAGTACGTGGCTGATCAGGACAATCCCAACCCGGAAGTCCGTGGCCGACGCCCGTTGCGCGCGGCGCAGATCAGCGTGGCCGATGTGGAAGGCGAGCCGGGTTGGTACCGGGTCACCCTCAGCGTGCGTCCGCACTTCAAGTACATGGGGGCGGATTTCACCCTGTCGCTGGTGGGCAAGCTGGACAAGGAGTAACAGCACATGGGCTACGGCAGTCTGTTCGAGCGTCTGGGCGGCGAAACCGCCAGCCGCGCCGGTTGGGAGCTGCAGCGGGCGGCAATGGACTCGGTGGCCAGCCACCTGTCCAAGATGCTCAGCACCCGCGCCGGCAGTGTACTGACCCTGCCGGATTACGGACTGCCGGATCTCAATGACATGCGCCTGTCGCTGCACGATTCGCTGCAGCAGGCGCGGCTCGCTATCGAACGATTCATCGAGGCCCATGAGCCGCGACTGTCCCAGGTACGGGTAATTGCCCTGCCCCGGGACCACGATCCCTTGAGTCTGGCTTTCGCCATCGAAGGCCGACTGGAAGTGCAGGATCTCAAGTGCAACGTCAACTTTTCCGCCCGCCTGGATGGCAGCGGCAAGGTCCAGGTCGCCTAAAAGCTGTTCTACGGAACGGCTGCAACACTACACAGGGATGCATAGTGTCGTTCAATCATTACTATCAGAGTGAGCTCACCGCCTTGCGGCAACTCGGCAAGCGTTTTGCCGAACGCAGCCCGGCGCTGGCACCCTTCCTCGGCCAGAGCGGCAAGGACCCGGACGTCGAGCGACTGCTCGAAGGCTTCGCGTTTCTTACCGGCCGGCTGCGGCAGAAGCTGGATGACGAGCTGCCGGAACTCACCCATTCCCTGATGCATCTGCTGTGGCCGAACTACATGCGCCCGCTACCGGCCATGAGCATTCTGCAGTTCGAACCTCTGCGCCACGCCGGCGAGGCGCTGACCGTACCGCGCAATACACCGGTGGAGTCGCGACCGGTGGATGGCGTCAGCTGCCGCTTTCGCACCAACTACGATACCGAAGTGCTGCCGCTGGCGATGCATGCTCTGGATTATTCGGTCAAGGGCAACGGTGCGCTGCTCAATCTGCAGTTGATGATGAGCGCACCCGGCAGTCTGGCAGATATCAATCTGCGGCAGTTACGCCTGCATTTCGCCGGCGAGCGCTATATCAGCCAGATGCTGTTGCTCGGCCTGGTGCGCAATCTGCAGAGCCTCGAGCTGGTCTTGCTAGACCGTCACGGCGCTCCGCTGGAGCTGCCCGCCGAGGTGTCGGCGCAGATGCTGCAGCTGGGCCAGGAGCAGATACAGCAAGTGGGCTTCGCCGATGAAGAGGCGATGATCCCCTACCCGCTCAATACCTTTCGCGGCTACCGCTACATACAGGAATATTTCGCCTTTCAGGACAAGTTCCTGTTCGTCGATATCCTTGGCCTGAATGTCCTGCAGCGGCTGCCGGCGGCACTGCTGAAGCAGGCACGGGGGCTGGAGTTGCGCTGCCATATCGCCAAGACCGGGGAGCAGCGCATCAGACCCTCGGTGGACAACGTGCGGCTGTACTGCACGCCCATCGTCAATCTGTTCACCCACGACGCCACACCCATTCGGCTCGATGGTCGTCAGGATCAGTATCTGCTGCGCCCAGCTACCTACGGCAACCGCCACTGCGGCGTGTTCTCCATCGACCGGGTCACCGGCTGGAAGCCCGGTGGCCAGGGCTATGAGGAATATGTGCCCTTCGAGTCCTTCGAGCACGACACCAGCTTCGGCGCCGATACATCCCGGCCGTACTACAGCATGCGCCAGCATGCCTCGCCGGTCGGCGATGGGCTGGAGACCTTTCTCAGTTTCGGTCTGTATACGCTGGAGCATCACGAGACGCTGTCAGTGGAGCTGACCTGTACCAATCAGAACCTGCCGCAGAAGCTGGCGCTGGGCGATATCTGCCAGCCCTGCGAAGGCACCCCGGAATTTCTCGGGTTTCGCAATATCAGCGCCGTCACGCCCTGTCACGCGCCGCCGCTGCATCGCGACTTCCTGTGGAAGCTGATCAGCAACATGTCGCTGAATTATCTATCGCTGTCGAATGTCGAGGCGCTCAAGGTCATCCTCGAGACCTACGACCTGCCCCGGCATACCGACCAGCATGCCGCCAAGGTCAGCAAGCGCCTGCTCGGCGGCCTCAAGCACATCAACCACACCCATGTTGACCGCCTGCACCGCGGCCTGCCCGTACGCGGCATCCGCACCGAGTTGAGCATGGACGCCGATGGCTATCTGGGCGAAGGCGATCTGTTCCTGTTCGCCTCTGTACTCAATGAGTTTTTCGCGCTCTACGCCAGCCTCAACTCCTACCACGAGTTGCGGGTCAAGAGTTCCAAGGGAGAGATATATCAATGGCCGCCACGCATGGGGCAACAGCCCCTGCTTTGAGTCCGATCGTGCGCAGCATCCGCGAGTACTGCCTGTTTCAGGGTGTGCAACTGGTGCAGGAGCGCCTGCGTCAGGCCCATCCCGAGCTGGATGATGAGGCGCTGTACGAGCGACTGGAATTGCAGGCAAACCCGAGCATGGGGTTTCCCGGCAGCGAGATCGAATCGGTGGAGTACTTCGAGGAACGCGGCGAACTGCGGGCCCGCCTGCGGGTGAACCTGGTCAGCCTGTTCGGCGCCGGCTCACCGCTGCCGGCCTTCTATGGCGAACAGGCGTTGGGTGACGGGGTCGATGGCAATCCCACCCGCATGTTCATGGATCTGTTCAACAACAGACTCCAGCGGCTGCTGTTGCCGGTGTGGCAGAAGTACCGCTATCACGCTCGCTTCAAGCCCGGCGGGCGCGACCCGGTGTCCGCCCTGCTGTTTTCGCTGATCGGCCTGAGTGGCAACACCATTCGTCACTCCACGGAGCTGAACTGGAAACGCCTGCTGCCCTACCTGGGCCTGCTCAGTCTGCGGGCGCAATCGGCGGCAATGGTCGAATCGGTACTGCGCTACTACTTCAAGCATGAGCAGTTGCATATCGAACAGTGCCTGGAGCGCGAGGTGGATATTCCCGGCGATCAGCGCTGCCAGCTGGGCCTGGGCAACAGCACCCTTGGCGATAGTCTGGTGCTCGGCGAGCGGGTGCGTGATCGCAGCGGCAAGTTCCGCATCCACATCCTCAATCTGGATTGGGCGCGCTTTCATGACTTTCTGCCACCCGGCTGCGACAACCAGCCGTTGCGCGTGCTGATCCGGTTCGTGCTGCGCACCCCGCTGGACTATGACGTGCGCCTGCACCTGCGACCGGATGAAATTCGTGAGCTGCGCCTGGGCGCCGGCAACACCTGTCGCCTGGGCTGGACCAGCTGGCTGGGCTGCGAGCACGCCGATGCCATGGTCACCCTCGGCAGCCAGCCGCATCAGGCGCTCTGAGATTCAAAACTAAGGACGGATAATGATCAATCTGGATTTGCAACAACTGGTACAGGCACTCGACGCTGACAGCCGCCGCGACCTGGAAGCCGCCGCCGAACGCTGCGTCAGCCGGGGTGGCTCCAAGGTACTGATCGAAGACCTGCTCGATGGCCTGCTGAACCGTTCCGACAGCCTGCTGGTACGCGCATTGCTGGATGCCGGCAGCAGCGTCGATGAACTCGCTGCAGTATTGCAGCCCCGCCCGGAATCGGGCGCAACCAACAATCCGGTGTTCTCCACCGAGTTGGTGCAGTGGCTGCAGGATGCACTGCTGACGGCCTCGCTGGAACTCAAGCAAAGCCAGATCGACCAGGCAGCGCTGATTCTCGCTCTGCTGCGCAACCCGCTGCGTTATGCCGGAACCGCTTACATGGCGATCCTCGGCACCCTGAACGCCGAGCGCCTGGGTGAGTTCGCTCGCTCACAACAACCCGCTACCCCAGCGCCAAGTGGTACCGGGAACGATGAATCAGCTCTGCAACGCTTCACCCATAACTTCACCCGCCAGGCCCGCGAGGGTCGGCTCGATCCGGTCCTCTGCCGCGATGCAGCCATCCGCCAGATGATCGATATCCTGGCTCGCCGCCGCAAGAACAACCCCATCGTGGTCGGCGAGGCCGGCGTCGGCAAGACCGCCATTGTCGAGGGGTTGGCACTGCGCATCGCCGAAGGCGAGGTGCCGCCAGTACTGCAGGATACCGAACTGCTGTGCCTGGATCTGGGGCTGCTGCAAGCCGGCGCCAGCATCAAGGGTGAGTTCGAGCGGCGGCTGCAGGCGGTGATTGACGAGGTCAAGGCATCGGAGCAGCCGATCATCCTGTTCATCGACGAGGCCCACACCCTGATCGGCGCTGGGGGGCAGGCGGGTGGCTCGGATGCGGCCAACCTGCTCAAACCCGCCCTCGCCCGTGGCGAGCTGCGCACCATCGCCGCCACCACCTGGAGCGAGTACAAGAAATACTTCGAGAAGGACCCGGCGCTGGCCAGACGATTCCAGCCGGTGCAGTTGCACGAGCCGACGGTCAGCGAGGCGATCACCATCCTGCGCGGACTGGCACCGGTCTACGAGCAGAGTCATGGGGTCTATCTACGCGATGATGCGGTGGTCGCGGCAGCAGAACTGTCGGCCCGCTATCTGGCCGGCCGCCAATTGCCCGACAAGGCGGTGGATGTGCTGGACACTGCCTGCGCGCGGGTGCGTATCAATCTGGCGGCGGCACCTGAAGCCATCGAAAGCCTGCGTCAGGAGCTGGCCGAGGGCGACCGCCAATGCGACGCCATGCGCCGCGATCAACAGGCCGGTCTGGCAATCGATACCGAGGCCCTGGATCATCTGGAGAACCGGCTGCTCAGCGCCCGCAGCGAACTGATCGATATGCAGCAACACTGGGAAGCGCAACGGGATCTGGCGCTGCGCCTGCTCGAACTGCGCAAGCAATGCGCCGCCGCGCGCCAGGCCAACGAGGCAACAAGCGCAGATTTGCCGGAAGCGGAGACAGAAAGCGCCGACCTCGAATCTCGGCTGCGCGCGACCCAGGCTGAACTTCATGCTGCACAGGCTGATGGCGTGCTGGTCAGCCATGAAGTCTGCCCGCGCCTGGTCGCCGAGGTCATCAGCCACTGGACCGGCATTCCGCTGGCCCAACTGGCGCGCCAGCATAACGCCAAGGTGGCGACTTTCAGCGACGATCTGCGTCAACGACTGCGCGGTCAAGAGCAGGCCGTCCAGGCGGTGAACCGCGCCATCCGCGCCGCCGCCGCCGGCATGACACCAGTGGATGCGCCCACCGGTGTCTTCCTGCTCGCCGGCCCCAGTGGCGTCGGCAAGACCGAGACGGCGCTGGCACTGGCCGACCTGCTGTACGGCGGCGAGCGTTTTCTCACCACTATCAACATGTCCGAATTCCAGGAAAAGCACAGTGTGTCCCGGCTGATCGGCGCTCCGCCCGGCTACGTTGGCTACGGCGAAGGGGGCATGCTGACCGAGGCGGTTCGGCAGAAGCCCTATTCGGTGATTCTGCTCGACGAGGTGGAGAAGGCCGACCCGGATGTGCTCAACATCTTCTACCAGATTTTCGATAAGGGCGTAGCCAATGACGGCGAAGGCCGGGAGATCAACTTCCGCAATACCCTGATTCTGCTCACCTCCAATCTGGCGTCGGAGGTTATCGTCGAGCTGTGCCGCAGCGGCGAACGTCCCACCGCCGAACAGCTGGAACAGGCCATCCGGCCGACGCTGAGCCGCCATTTCAAGCCGGCGCTGCTAGCCCGCATGAAGGTGGTGCCTTATTACCCCGTCGCTGGCGAAGTCCTGCAGGAACTGGTTGCGCTGAAGCTGGAGCGCTTCGCCGAGCGGCTGCAGCGTCGCCGCTTGAGCTTCAGCCATACACCGGAGCTGGCCGCCCATTTCGCCGACCTCTGCGGCGACAGTGAGATGGGCGCCCGCCTGATCGATCAACTGATCGACCGGCATCTGCAAGCCATGACCGTCGATCGTCTGCTGGATGCGATGGCCACTGGCGAGACCCTGCGGCAGGTGCAGGCCACCGTCACTGACGAAGGGCGGGTTATCTGTGAATTCGCCTGAAGCACCGCTGATGTTCAGCCAGTTGCCGCAGCCATTGCGCTATGCCCAGGCACTGCTCGAACACTTCTCCCGGCTGGCAGGGCTGACCGACAGCCGCCGCCTGTGCCAGGGCCTGGTTGAGTCGGCCAGTCAGTTGACCGGCTGCGAACTGAGTCAGCTGTACCTGTTGGATGACACCCATACCCAACTGACCCTGGCGGCCGAATGGCATGAGAACAACTGGCAGATCCGGGAACAGGCCGGCTTGCCCAGCGACTATCACCGCGAACAGTTGCTGCAGTACTGCTTGTGCCAGAACCAGATATTGGCCATCGATACGCTCGACAGCAGCCTGCATGACACCGCTTTCCTGCCGGATAGTGCCACGCCGTGGCGCACCCTGCTGTGCCTGCCGCTGCTCTCCGAAGCCCGGCATGTACTCGGTGTATTGCTCACCGCCAGCACCCAGTCACTGCGCCTGGGCAACTTTGCCGACTCCCTGGGGTTGCTAGGCAACTTCACGGTGAGCCAGCTCGGTCTGCTGCAGCGGGTCGATACCGTGCCCGCCCCGGCCACGGCAGAGCCGGCACCGGATCGCCCCTGCCCCAGCGGCTACGGACTGATCGGTAACAGCCCGGCCATGCGCACGCTCTATCAGTTGCTCGGCAAGGTACTGCACAACCCCGTGAATGTGCTGCTGACCGGCGAAACCGGCACCGGCAAGGAGCTGGTGGCCCGCGCGATCCATGATTACGGTTTCCGGCGTACCCGCCCCTTCGTGGTACAGAACTGCGCTTCGCTGCCGGAGAATCTGCTGGAAAGCGAGATGTTCGGCTACCGCAAGGGCGCCTTCAGCGGCGCCGACCGGGATCATACCGGCCTGCTCGACGCTGCCGACACCGGCACCCTGTTCCTCGATGAAATTGGCGACATGCCGTTGAGCCTGCAGGCCAAGTTGCTGCGGGTGCTGCAGGAAGGCGAAGTGCGGCCACTGGGCAGCACCGACACACACAAGGTTGATGTCCGCATCATCGCTGCGACCCACCGTGACCTGAAGCTGCTGGTGGAAGCCGGCACCTTCCGTGAAGACCTCTACTACCGGCTGGCGCACTTCCCCATCGAGCTGCCGCCACTGCAGGAACGTGGCCAGGACATCCTGCAGCTGGCCCGGCATTTTGCCGAACAGGCCTGCGCCTTTCTCCAGCGTCCGCTCTGTCGCTGGTCGCAGGCCGCCGAGTCGCAGCTGCTCGGCTACCCCTTTCCCGGCAACGTGCGGGAACTCAAGGGGGTAGTCGAGCGAGCCATTCTGCTGTGCGACGGCAATGAGCTGCTACCCGAGCACTTCTCGCTGGAAGACGCCGCGGATACCAGTCGCAACCTGCGCGAGCGCCTGGAACAGGTTGAACGCAACCTGCTGATCGAATCACTGCGCCGCAACCAGGGCAACCAGACCAGTGCCGCCACCGAACTGGGATTGCCCCGCCGCACGCTGCTTTACCGCATGCAGCGCCTGAATATCTGTGCGGCGGACATCAGATCGCGGGAGAAAGCCGATGCCCGTCAATGACCGCCGCTTGAATTGCCCGGATAACCCAAGGAGTAGCAATAGATGATGTTCGGATCTTCCATTTCGACATGCGTGCAACAGTCCCGACGCCGCCGGCGTAGCCTGCTGCTACTGGCCATGACTCTGTGTCTGGCCGGCTGTGGTGCCAATTACAAGCTCAGCGACGGCGACTACCGTCCGCTGGGAGACCCCACCGCGGCCGAGCGCCGCCCGTAGCGCCAGGAGTACCTCACCATGGAATTGGTATTCGATGTGGTCAGCGCCCCGCAGCAGATGCCCGGTCTGGCCATCAGCAAGAGCTTCAAGCAGGCCGGCGGCATCATCGGCCGCGCCGACAGCTGTGACTGGGTGATCCCCGACACGCGGCGGGTCATCTCCGGCCAGCACGCACGTATCAGTCATCATGACGGTCATTTTTATCTGACCGACACCAGCAGCAATGGCATCGAGCTGACGGGCAGCGGCGAGCGACTGAACAAGGGCGAGCCCCAGCGCATCGAACATGGCAATGTGTACCGCCTTGGCGAGGTGGAGATCCGGGCACGGCTGATTCAGGACCCGTCGGTGTTCCTCGACCACGCCAGCGGCTCCCCCGGCGCGGACAATATCATCCCCGACGATGCCTTTCTCGACCTGGACCCGCTGAATGCGCTGGATCAGCAGGAGCGACTGTACAACGAGACCGATGAGCTGGCGATGCCCGGCCTGGCCCCTCAACGGCAGGCCCAGCAGGACTATGCACGTGTCGATATGGAAAGCCTGGCGGTGCCCGAGCTGGTCGCCCCACCGGCGCCCTCCGCCCCGGCGCCGGCCCCCGAGCAGGAACGCCAGCCGCCGCGTTTCTGGGAGCGTTTCGGCAGCGAACTGGGGATGGATCTGGAACAGCTGGATGATACGCAGCGCGAAGCGCTGGCGCTGCGTGTCGCCCGGCTGCTGAAGATCAGTGTGGGCAATCTGCAGCAGAGCCTGCGTACCCGCAGCGACCTGAAAAGCGAGATGCGCCTGGCCCAGACCACTGTGCAGACCGCTGGCAATAATCCACTCAAGCACAGCAGCGATGCCACCGCCGCGCTGACCATCCTGCTGCGCGACAGCGAGCCCGGCCAGTTGCCCGCGGAACAGGCGGTAAGCCGTGCGTTCCGGGATCTACAGGCTCATCAGGTGGCGCTGATCGCGGCCAGCCGTGCCGCCGTCAAGGGCATGCTGGAGCACCTGTCCCCCGAGCAGCTGACGCTGCGTTTCGAGCGGGAGAACAAGTCGCTGATCAGCACTGCAGGCGGTCGCTGGCGCGCTTATATGCGGCTGTACAACGCGCTGGAAGAAAACAATGAATGGAGCGAACGCCTGTTCGCCCGGGACTTTGCCACCGCCTACGAAGAACAGATTCGCCTTATCGCCACCCTCAACAATGACTTTCAAGGATGACTGCCATGCCGCGTCCCATGCTTTTGCTTGCTCTGTGCACCCTGCTCGCCCTGAGCGGCTGCTCGCCCTTTTCCAGCACCACCAAGCTGGACTTGACCCTCGAAGGCAGTCCCCGGTTGAACCCGGACATCAATGACCGCCCTTCACCGATCGTGGTCCGACTGATCGAACTGCGCAATCCAGTGGCCTTCGAGAACACCGAATTTTTCTCGCTGTATCAACGCCCCCGGGAAGTGCTCACGCCCGACCTGGTAAGCCAGGAAGAGCTCGAACTGCGCCCTGGTGATAAGCGCAGCTACAAACTGTCGACGCAACCCGAGAGCCGCTATATCGGCGTGCTCGCTGCCTATCGCAACCTGCCCGAGGCCAATTGGCGCTACGTGATCCCGCTCAAGCAGAAGAGCCACAACCAGGCCGAGCTGTATCTCGACGCGCGGGGCATCAGCACGCCTGCATCCGCCAGGGAAGACTGATCATGGCCACACGTAAAGTCATATGGCAGGAAGGCATGCTGCTGCGTCCGCAGCACTTCCAGCAGAACGACCGCTACTACGATTACCAGTTGAAGGCCCGGACCCAGCGGCAGACCAGTTGCAGCTGGGGATTCTTCCAGCTGGAGATCGATCACCAGTTTCTCACCACCGGCAAGCTGGTGATCAACCAGGCCAGCGGGATCCTGCCCGACGGTACCCTGTTCGAACTGGGTACCGAGCAGGAGCCCCTGGCGCTGGATATTCCACCCAACACCAGCAACACACCGGTCTATCTCACCCTGCCCCTGGTCAGTGGCAATCACATCGAGGCCCGGCGACCGGAGCAGAAAGACGTGCTCGCCCGTTACGTTGCGCGCCAGGCCGAGGTAGCCGACTCCAATGCAGGCGACAGCAGCTCGGCTCAGGTCAGCTGCGGCCAGCCGGATTTCCGGCTGCAGCTGGCAGATGGTGAAGAGAGTCAGGCCTGTGTGCAACTCAAACTGTGCCAGGTATTGGATACCACCCCCGACGGTGTGGTGAGCCTGGATCAGGATTACATCGCCACCCATCTGCACTTTCAGACCAGCCCCTTCCTCCAGTCCTGCGTCAAGGAAGTTGTCGGCATGCTCGCCCATCGAGGTGACATCCTGGCCGAGCGTGTGCGGGCAACCGGCAAGACCGGTGCCGCGGAAGTGGGCGACTTTCTGATGCTGCAATTGATCAACCGTGTGGAGCCGGTGCTGCGTCACTATCTGACCCAGGAACAAATCCATCCCGAGCAGATCTATCGCGATCTGCTGGCAATGCTCGGCGAGCTGTCGAGCTACTCCGGTGAGGCCCGCCGGCCGCGGCTGGAAGGCCGCTATCAGCACAGCGATCAGGGCACCAGCTTCCGCAAGTTGATGACCGCCATCCGCCAGGTGCTGTCCATGGTGCTGGAGCAGCACGCCATCGAGATGGCCCTGCAGCAGCGCCAGTACGGTATCCAGGTGTCGCCGTTGAATGATCACAAGCTGCTCGGCAATGCCTCCTTCGTACTCGCCGCCAGTGCCCATTGCGACTCAGAGGAACTGCGCCAACGCCTGCCCGCCCACCTCAAGATCGGTCCGGTGGAACGCATCCGTCAATTGGTCAACCTGCATCTGCCCGGCATCCGCATTCGGCCCATGCCAGTAGCGCCACGGCAGATCCCCTTCCATTCGGGCAAAACCTATTTCGCGCTGGAACTCAGCTCCGAAGACCTGGCACAGCTGGAACGTTCAGGCGGTTTCGCCTTCCACGTTTCCGGCGAATTCCCCGGGTTGGAAATGATGTTCTGGGCCATCAGGAGCTGACATGACAATCAGGGAACTACATCACGGCCAGGATGACCAGACCGTCATCCTCCACCGCGGCAACGAAGCGCCGGCACAGACTGCGCTGACCGACTTCACCCCACCGGCGAAGTTCGAGCAACTGGATGAGCGCATGATCTATGCGGCGCGGGTACGCCCCGCCGAAAGCTTCAATCTCAGCCTGAACCCGCTCACTGGTGCAGCGGCGACGCTGCTGTCCGAAGTGGTGCGGCTCAAGCACAGCCATACCACCGAAGACCTGCCGCACCTGCGCGAGCGGCTGATTACCGAGATCAAGCTGTTCGAGCACCGCACCCTGCAGGAAGGCATGGAAAGCAGCCAGGTAATGGCTGCTCGCTACGTTATCTGCACCACCCTTGACGAGGCGGTAGTCACCACCCCCTGGGGCAATGAAAGCGAATGGTCACAGATGAGCCTGCTCAGCAGCTTCCATAACGAGACCTTCGGTGGCGAGAAGTTCTTCCTGCTACTCGAGCGTCTGTCACGCAATCCGGTGAAACACCTGGCCATGCTGGAGTTGATGTACCTGTGCCTGTCCCTGGGCTTCGAAGGCAAGTATCGCGTGCTGCCGCGCGGCATGCAGGAACTGGAATTGATCCGCGACAGCCTGTTCCGCCAGATCCGCCAGCTGCGGGGCGACATCCCGCGAGACATTTCTCCCCACTGGGAAGGTTTGCAGCACAAGGGTGGCCAGTTGATCCGGATCATCCCCGGCTGGCTGGTGGCGTTGTCCACGGCAATCTGCCTGGCAGTGATGTACGGCGGATTCAGTTGGGTCCTCAGTGAACAGCGCGCCAGCGTACTGCAGCCCTGGATCAGCCAGGCTCCGGTTGAAAGCTCATTGTCATCCAGGGAAGACGGCCAATGAATATCAGATCTGTTTTGTATCGCGCTCTCGCATTGTTTCGCCAGGGCTGGGCCTTGAGCCTGTGCGTCGTGCTGGCATTGGCTGTGCTGGTCTGGTTCAGCGGCCCGTTGCTGGCCATCAATGACCGCAAGATCCTCGCCCCGGTCGCCAACCGCCTGCTGCTTATCAGCCTCATCGTCCTCATCTGGGGCTTGTGCATGGCTTTCGTCCATTGGCGCAACGGCAAGCAGAAGAAGGCCGAGGAGGACGACGAACAGGCGCCGGAACGTCTGCGCCGCGAAGGCATCATCGTCGAAGAGCAGTACGAGCTGCACAACCGCTATCGCAACGCCGTCCGCACCCTGCGCCGCTCCAGTTTCTACCGCGGACGCAGCGAGCGCTGGCGCAGTGAGCTGCCCTGGTACCTGTTGATCGGCCCCCAGGGCAGCGGCAAGACCAGCCTGCTGGATTTTTCCGGCATCGAGTTCCCGCTGAACAAGAGCGAAAAGGGACGCATGACCCGGGATATTTCCCCGACTCGCCATGCCGACTGGTATTTCGCCGAGCATGCGGTGCTGATCGATACCGCTGGCCGTTATCTCACCCAGCCGGACAACCAGATCGACGGCCTGGCCTGGCAGACCCTGTTGACCCTGCTGCGTCGCCGCCGGCCGCGCCCGCTCAATGGCGTGCTGGTGAACGTGCCCATGGATCAGCTACTTGGCCAGAACGAGCTGGGTCTGGAAACCCTGGCCCGGCAGACCCGCCAACGGCTGCTGGAGATCAACCAGAAGCTGGGCATGGACGTGCCTGTTTATCTGGTGCTGAGCAAGGCCGATGAACTGCTCGGCTTCGATGAGTACTTCGATCAGCTGGCGCGCGATGAAGCCGATCAGGTACTGGGCGCGACCTTCGGGGAGGGCCAGGACAGCACCAGTATTCAGGTTGTTCGCGAGGAGTTCGAGGAACTGTTGCGCCGACTCAACAGCCAGGTCATCTCCCGCCTGCATCAAGAGCGCGACACCCAGCGCCGCGGCCGCATCCTGGACTTTCCCCATCAGTTGGGCCAGATCGGCGAGCGTCTCGGTCTGTTCATCGAACTGGCCTTCTCCGGCAATCGCTACCAGCAGGCAACGCAGCTGCGCGGGTTCTATCTGACCAGCGCACCGCACCTGCAGAGCCAGGTCGACCCGCTGACTGCCAGCATCGGTCAGAACCTGTCGCCATTGGCCAGCGAGTTGCCGTCGTTGCGCAGCGGCCAGGCGCGCTTCATTCAGCATCTGCTCAGTCGGGTGGTGTTTCCTGAATCCGAGCTGGCCGGGCTGGATCAGCGCGAGGTGAAACGCATCAACTGGCGTCAGCGTAGCATGTATGCCTGCGCCGTCGTCTGTCTGATGGCGCTGGGCATTACCTGGACCAGCGGCTTCTCCAACAACCATGACCGCCTCGAACGGCTGCGGGAAATGGGCCGCGAACTCGGCCAGGAACGCCACGGTATCGAGTCACGGGATGACGCGCGGGATATTCTCGGCGTGCTCGATGCCAGCTATGCGGCCAGTCAGTTGTTCCCACCGGCGGACCAGGTTGCCTGGCGCCATCGCGGCGGGCTGTATCAGGGTGAGAAGGTAGAATCGACGCTGTACCAGGCCTACCGCCGGGATCTGGAAACCTTACTGCTGCCGCGGGTCGGCCAGCAGCTGGAACGGCAGATTCGCTACAGCATGAACAACCGCGAACGCCTGCTGGATAACCTGCGTGCCTATCTGATGCTCAACCTGGAAAGGCGCCGGGATGCCACTTGGTTGCAGAACTGGATGGCCGCCGACTGGTCACGTTTGTACCCCGGCAACAATCGCGTCCAGGAAGGGCTGAATAACCACTTCCGCCGCCTGCTGGACGAGTCGTTCTCGCCCTACCGGCTCAATGGCCGTCTGGTTGCCGAAGCGCGACTGCAACTGCGTAGCGAATCCCTGGCCAGCATTCTGTACCGCAGCCTGGGCGAACAGGCCGAGAGTCTGCCGGAGTACCGTCTGGCCCACCATCTGGGTCCCAACGCCACACTGGTCACCGGCAGCAACTACGGCATTCCCGGTTTCTACACCCGCAAGGGCTACCAGAAGATGTTCGCCGACCGTGGCGCAGGATTGGTGGGCAATATTCTCAAGGACAACTGGGTACTCGGCGAGAATGACAAACTCAGCAGCAAGGACATGGAGCGGCTGCAGGCGGAAATGGAACAGCTGTATTTTCAGGATTATGCCAACTACTGGTCCGAGGCGTTGTCACTGCTGAAATCCGAACCGCTGATCAATGCCAATCAAGCAGCGCAGCAACTGGCCGGCCTTACCACCTCCAGCTCTCCGTTGCTGCGCTTGCTTACCGAGGTGCGTGATAACACCCGGTTCACAATGGTCGAGCCACCCGTCGATGGCCTGCCGGATACGGATAGTCTGTCGGTAGTCGGCCCCGCGACCAACAATGCTCGGCAACTATTGGAGCGCCGCTTTGAGCCGCTGCATCGCCTGCTCGACGAGCAGGGTGCCGCCAGCCCCGAACTGGCCACCGCCATGCAGGCCCTCAACGGTCTGCAGCAGCAATTGTCCGGATTGGCCCATGCCAGCTCACCGCAGCAGGCCGCCTTCGAGATGGCCAAGGTACGCATGACCGGTCGCCAGGATGCAATCAACCAGGTACGCGCCAATGCCGATCTGTTGCCCCAGCCGATCGGCAACTGGTTCAGCAGCATGGCGGCAGAAAGCTGGATGCTGGTGCTGGATGATGCTTACCGGTACATCGCCGAGCGCTATCGCAGCGAGTTCTATGCGCCCTACCGGGCCTCCCTGCACCAGCGCTACCCCTTCCTCGCCAACACTGAAAGCGAAGTGGCTCTGACCGATTTCCGTGAATTTTTCAAGGTCCATGGCGTGGCGGACAACTTCTTCGATAACTACTTGCGTCCCTTCGTCAGTGGCAGCGCCAACCGCTACCACCTGCGCCGGGTCGATGGGCGCGGCCTGCCGTTGTCCAGTCAGTTCCTGGCGCAGATGAGCCGTATTCAAACCATTCGCAAAAGCTTCTTCAGTGAAAGCCCCGACGAGCCGCAGATCCTGTTCAAACTGGAACCTTACTCGCTGGATTCCAGCCTCGGTCGCGCGAGTTTCCGCTTCGGTGACCAGAATATGGAGTATCGCCATGGCCCCATCGTGCAGACCCCGTTCCGTTGGCCGGCAACGGCGGAAGATGGTCGCATCACGCTGACCGTGGAGGATCTGGGTGGCAAGCGCACCAGTATCGAACAGAACTCCGGCGCCTGGTCGCTGTTCCGCCTGCTGGATCAGATGGAAGTCGCCCATCACAATGACCGCGATGTATTGCTGGTCAAGGCCAGTCTGGGCGGCATGCGAGCGAACTACCTGCTGCACAGCCAGCGCTCACCCAACCCATTCGATATCAGTCTGATGCGCGGCTTCAGTCTGCCGGCGAAACTGTAATGGCAGCGACGTCAGGCAGCTGGCGCTGCGCCGCCCGCACCGATACCGGCAAGGTGCGGGCGCGCAACGAGGATGCCTTTCTCGCCCTCCCTGAGCTGGGTCTGTGGATTGTCGCTGATGGCATGGGTGGCCACCAGAACGGCGACCTGGCCAGCCGCCTGATCGTCGAGCGACTGGCCGAGCTGCCGGACTTCCTCGATCTGGATCAGCAGGTCGACTGGCTACGCTCGACGCTGCATAGTTTGAACCGGCATCTGGCCCTGGACCTGACAGTACATGCTGATCAACCCGAGACCATCGTCGGCAGCACCGTGGTTGCGCTGCTAGCCCGTGGCGACCAGGCCTGCTGTCTCTGGGCGGGCGATAGCCGTTGCTATATGTGGCGTGGTGGGCGGCTGTTTCAGCTTTCCCACGATCACTCGTTCATGGAGGAGCTCATCCGCGATCAGCGGATGAGCCCAGCCGAGGCGGCGCGACACCCGTCAGCGCGTGCGCTGACCCGGGCTATTGGCGCCCATGAAAAACTCGATCTGGACATGATCCGCTTCACCGTCTATCCGGGCGACACCCTGCTGCTGTGCAGCGATGGGCTTTACCAGAGCCTGCTACCCGACGCCATCGGTGCAGCCATGGACCTTCCCTCTCCCTCATTGGCTCTCCAGAGACTGTTCAATCAGTGCCTGGCCGGGCCGGCGCGGGACAACATCAGTGCCGTGGTAATCCGCCGCTGAGACATGGATTCCGAGATGACGACTACAGAGAAAGAAATACCCTCTTCCAAACTCACCCGTCTCGCCCGCGCCGAGGTTGAATCGCCAACGCCGCCGAAAGCCGCAGGTGGCAACGCCGATGTGCTGCCCCAGGTATTGTGCAAACGCTATCGTATCGAACGCCTGCTGGGTGTGGGTGGCATGGGGGCCGTCTATAGAGCCAAGGACCTACTGCGTGCCCATTTCGGTGATCCCGAACCCTGGGTAGCGCTGAAGGCCTTGAATGAGAGCTTTCTGGAATACCCCGATGCCAACGCCCTGCTCTACAGCGAATATGCCCTGACCAACCGTCTGCACCATGCCCATATCGTTCGGCTGCACGATTTCGCCATTGACCGTCCTAGCCAGCGCGCCTTCATCACCATGGAGCTGCTCAAGGGGCCGACGCTGGACCAACTGATCGAAGCCCACCCTGCCGGCCTGCCCTGGCAGCAATTGCAAGACATTGCCCTGCCGCTATTACAGGCGCTGGTCTGCTCACACAGTCATGGCGTACTGCATGGCGATCTCAAGCCGAGCAACGTGATTCTTACTGAAGATGGTGTGCGCCTGTTCGATTTTGGTCTGGGACAGGCCATGGATGGGTTATTGCCGGGATTACCCCGCCTCAGCCGCAAACGCATCGCCGCCTGGACACCGCGTTACGCCGCCCTGGAGTTGATCAATGGCGAGCCCCTGACCGCCTCGGCCGATGTCTACGCCATGGCCTGCATACTCTATGAGTTGAGTGGAGGACTGCATCCGTTCAGCCGGCTGACCGCGCAGCAAGCCAAGGACATGCAGCAGGACCAATCGCTGCAACGCCCCGCCAATCTGCCGGTACATTGCTGGCCCGCGCTGCGCAATGCGCTGTCCTTCGACCGGCAGCACCGCACCATGGATGCTGCAGGTTTGCTGAAGGTGTTCAGCACCGCACAGCCGAACCGGTTCGTGGGTTTGCTGCGCAACTATCTATCTGGCCGCAGCGGGCGCGCTAGCGCTTCAGCGATTAACGGAACCCGAGGAATGACAGGATAGCCAGGACAATGACCACAGCGCCGACGATGTAAACGATGTTATTCATGGGATTACCTCTTGTTAGTGAAGAGTTGAACCACAATGCTCCGCGGTCCCAACGTTAACGAAGAGGCTTCGGCCTGACCAAAACCCCTCCCGCTGTGGTTTTGGACAGCACCGTTTCGGGAAAAGTTTGGTGCAAATTCCCGTTACCCACTGACATGAAAAAAGGGAGCCCGAGGGCTCCCTTTTTCAATCACCGAAGTGATCAGCTATTAACGAACACCCGAGGAGCGCAGGGCTGCCGGAGTGAATTCGTTATACGAAGGCGTCATACCGAACTTGGGTGCGGAGGACTCTTCGTTGTACATGCCCAGAGCGATGTAACGGCCTGCCAGCAGGTCGTACAGGGTCTCGGTGCTGTAACCCGGCAGCTGTTCGCTGTAAGCGTGGGCCAGATGGCCTTCGGCTACGCGCCACAGAGTGCCGCGACCATCGTAATGGTCAGCCAGGTTCAGCATCCAGGAGTCTTCATCGAAGAAGAAGTTACGCTGGGCGTAGATGTGACGCTGACCGTCTTTCACGTTGCCCTGAACTTCCCACACACGGTGCAGCTCGAAGCGGGTGTGTTCCGGGTTGATGTGACCGGCCTGCAGGATGTCACTGTACTTCAGCTTCGGATCAGACAGCTTGTAGCTGTTATACGGTACGTAGATTTCCTTCTTGCCGACCAGCTCCCAGTTGTAGCGATCCGGCGCGCCACTGAACATGGAGAAGTTGTCGGTGGTACGCATACCGTCAGAAGCGGTACCCGGGCCGTCATAGGCTACCTGGGGAGCACGGCGCACACGACGTTGACCGGCGTTGTAGACCCACGCCATGCGCGGCTCTTTCAACTGATCCAGGGTGTCGTGAACCAGCAGCACGTTACCGGCCAGACGCGCTGGAGCGTTCACCCGCTGCTTGAAATAGACCAGGACGTTGGCGGCCTTTTCCAGATCCACGTCAGGCATGAACTGCGGATAGGCAACATCTTCCTCGAACTTGATCAAGGTATAGGAGCCATTGGTCTGCGGCATCGCCTGTACGTAGGAACGGTGAACGTTCTTGCGATAGCGGGTCAGATGGTTCCATACCACTTCGCCGCCGGCCTTAGGGATCGGGAAAGCAAAGCTGCCATGGGTAAAGTTGTCGATACCGTCACCGCCATTAACCAGCTTGGCCTGACCAGCGGTCTGCTTGATCTGGTCATACACTGACTGCGGCAGGCCAACGCTACGATGGCTCTGGTATACCGGCATGCGGAAGGTTTCCGGGTAGCGCTCGAACATGGCGATCTGACCGGGGGTCAGGTTGTCCTTGTGCTCCTGGTAGTTCTGGGCGGTGATGACAAACTCGGGCTGCTCGTTCTCATAGGGGTTTTCCCAGAAGCCGCGCTCGATCTGCTTGCCAGCATCTTTGGCCAGGCCGCCGGTCCACTCGGGAATGGTGCCTGCCGCGTTACCGGCCTTTTCCGCACCGACTGGCGTCAGGGTGTTACCCAACTGATCGATTTCTGCCTGGGTCAGGCTCTGAGCCATCACGCCAGTGGCGATCATGCTCAAGGCAAGACCACATGCACCCAATACTGCTTTTTGCATACGCATATTATTTTTCTCCAAAACCTTAGAAGCTTACGCCGAAGCTGACTGCGGCGAAGTCGCGGTCGACCAGAGTGTTGTACTTGCCATCAAAGAAGTTGGTGTAGCTCAGGCTGGCGTTGTACTTGTTGGCATAGTCGGCATTCACCCCGAGGCTGACCGACTTGGCGTTCTCCACGAAGTTCGGGCTGTAACCCTCAACGTCGTGCGACCAGGCGATGTTCGGGCTCAGGTTGATACCGGCAATCACGTTGCTGTAGTCCAGGGAGGCACGCAGACGGTAGCCCCAGGAGAAGTCGGTATAGAAACCATCGTTCTCGCACCAGCTCGCACCGTGCGGGTTATCTGCAACATTGGAATCGCAGCTACCATCGGCGTAGGGGCTTTGACCAAACAGCGAGTCGCGACCGAACTTGGTTTCCCCGTTGCCGCTACCGATGCCACTGATATAGTTCGCACCGACCTCACCGATCAATGCCAGGCGGCTCGCACCCATAACGCGATCAATAAAATGGACCGCGCTCATGGACGCCTGCCAGAACTCCTTGCGCTCATAGCCTTGGAGATAATCGCCGACCTGAACCTCGCCGGGCTGGTAGCGGTGCGTATTATCAGCAGCGCCAGCCCCTAAATACAATGCAGCGCGACTCATGTCTCCAGTATTGATCTGCAGCGGCATATTCGGACGATAGCTGATCTCACCAGCTACAGACATACCGCCAATGTCGGTACCAAAGCTGATGCCATACAGACGAATGTCTTCCGGATATTCAAAGAAATAGCCAGCACCGCCGGCGCCGCCATCATAACCTGGTGTTGGGGCTTGGCCAGCCAACAGACCACCTACCTCGTTTGAGTATACGGGGCCTCGGCTATGGTAATTCATTGCGTAGAAGCCGAACTCAGTGTTGTTCAACTCTGGCACAAACCAGCGGAACGCCACCCCGAACTGGCCGCTATCACTGGCGTCTTTATCTTTCTGGGTACGGGCGATATAGAAAGGAGCTTGAGCCTCCCCCTGTGGGAAATCTACACCATTAAAGATCAACCGGTCGGTGCAACCACGCGCCGCCACGTCAGTAGTGGAGAAGAACGTACCGCAGTTATCCGCAACAGTGCCATGCCACTTGAGCTGGTAGAAGGCTTCCATGCTCAGGTTTTCAGTCAGGCCCTGGGAAATGTACAGCATCTCGACCGGCAGCAGACCTTCCTTCAGCTCGGCGCCGGGACGGCGGAAAGCGGAGGCATCGATGGGGTTGATGGCGTTGATACCGTTCTGGATGAAGACACCTTCACCCCAGCTGACCACCTGACGGCCCAGACGGACGTTGCCAGGGTTATTGCCAATGGCGTAGTTGTGATAAACGAACGCGTCCAGCAGTTGGATACCCGCGCCTTTCTGCAGCGGATGACGGCCGGAATCATCGATATCGTAGAAATCCTGGCTGCCGTCTTTGGTTTCAAAGTCGTACCAGTAATTGCCACGAATGAAGGCACCCGAGTCCCCGTAGCGCAGCTCGAGATCATGGGAGCCCTTGAAAATTTTGGAGAAAACATCGCCTTTGTCGTAGTTCAGGCGACCATCATCGGAGGTACGTGCTGCAGCTTCACCACCTTCACTGCGCAGATAATACAGGCGCTTGTCCCGGCCAGCGGTAGACATGCTCGCCCCGATCGACAGCTGCGAATCCAGCTGAGCCTCGACTTCCCCGATGTTGAAACTGACTGCGTTTGCAGAACCTGAAAAACTGGCCAATCCGATAGCCAGGGGCAAGGCCGCGAGCGACCAAGCATGCATTTTTTTTGTCATTGTGCTGCTCCGTTTGGGTGACATGAACCTGTGTATCAAAGAGACACGTTCAGGACATTTCCGAGTCTGTCACGAGCACCACAGAAAGAACCTGTCTTGGATGGCCAAATCATTTGTCCTAAGCGGCCATTCATCAAACAAATCTGACCAATCAGCCATTTCAAACCAGCTTGACTCCAATGGAGCATCCCCACGCAACAAAATTGCAAGTCAAACGAATGTTTGATAGAAAGAGAGCTCTGGACAAGGAGTTCAGCAGCCATACCGGCATCGCGGCAGGAAATGAATACAAGGCGGGTTTTCGCAAAGGAGCCAAAAAGCGCTCTTCACCCTAACAGGTGATCGCTCATAGCCCTTTGCCATGCTATTCATTTTCAAGTTTCGCCACGCGAAATACGATTTCAGTCGAAAACGGGTTGTCAGCAGCGTTGCAGTTTAACATCAATGAGACAGAGTATTGATGTGTTCACATCCCAAGCATTAGAGGGAGTAGTATGCCGGGAAGCCTGAATGAGCAGTCGAAACCACGTGTCCGGGAGCATGGTTTCTGGGTCTCCGTGATCGAACGCGCGCTGGGGCATTATGGCGTGGGGTTGGCACAATCGAGTCTTGCGTACAACCTGACCAATGGCAGTCGGCCCGATACCCCCTTCATTGAGCAGGCCAGCTGCAACCTGGTGTGGGCAGAAGCCAGCCGTCTAGCTGATGATGACCTGTTCGGCCTGCGGCTCCAGCGATTGTTCACTCCCACCGTATTCAACTTGCTCAACCTGTCAGCCAGCGCGTGCGGCAGTGTCGCTGCGGCCCTGGGGCATCTGATTCGATTCTTTCCAATCATCAGTAGCCAGGTGCGCCTGGAGCTGCAACGCGACGCCGACGAATCCTGGCTGCTGATCCTTCCGGTTGGTAAACCCCATACCCAACAACTCGAAGCCATGCTCGGTTATCTCGGCCATCTGTTGCAGCAGCTCGATCCCGGCAGCGACGGTCTGCTCAAAGGCGCCAGCTTATACCGGCCGAACCTGGATCTCGACCATTGCCGGCGTCTGCTGGGTTGCGAAGAGATTCATAACAGTGAGGTATACGGCCTGGCCATGCCCCAGGCGCTACTGGAAAAACCTCTGCCCAGTGCCGATCCTTTTATCGCCACCCGTTTGACCGAAACCCTGCAAGATATGCTTGCCAATCTGCCCTCTCCTGATCTGGCCGAACAGGTCAAACGCCGGGTTCAGCTGCTGCTGGGTTCCGGTGATATCTCGGTAGAGCGCATCGCCGGCCCGATGAATATCAGCCCACGCCATCTGCGGCGCAAATTGAGCCAGGAAGGAACGTCTTACGAGCAGCTGGTAGATGAAGTACGCCGAGAAACCGCCATGCGCATGATTGGTGAGGGTCAGCTTTCACTGACCAGTATTGCCTACGAGCTGGGTTTTCTCGATCCAAGCAGCTTCACTCGAGCCTTTCGCCGCTGGACAGACATGAGTCCCACCAACTTTCGGCAACGGGTTACCGAGTCGTCGACTGGACGCTGAGTGGGGCCACCGAGCGGCAATAGCGCTTTGTCTCCCATATTCCTCCCCCCTGATGTACTCGCTTGCTCTTGAAACAACAAATCCCGGAAATCCGGGATTTGTTGTTTCGTCCGATCCTATTATTGAAATAGTAGATTCGGCAGGTAGGTCACAATCTGGGGAAAGATCATCATGATAATGATGGCGAGGATTTCCAGAAGAACAAATGGAATGACAGACGCATAAATGTCTTTCATCGTTATGCCAGGCGGCACTATCGCTTTCAAATAAAACAGGTTGAAGCCCAGCGGGGGCGTCATGTAACCGATTTCCATGTTGATCACGAACAGGATACCGAACCAGATCGGGTCAAAACCCAACGCATCCACAATCGGCAGAAATACCGGCAGGGTGATCAGCATGATACCCAGTGGATCGAGGACCATTCCCAGCAGGAAGACGATGATCATCATCGCGATGATGATACCCCAGGGGCCACCGGGGATCAGTTGCATCAGGCCTTCAATCAGCTGTTGCGCGCCCATGCTTTGATAGGCTGCACTGAAGGCATGCGCAGCAAACAGGATCCAGGCAATCATCCCTGTCAGCTTGAGCGTCCGGATGCTTGCTTCATGCACCATGGAAAAGCTCAACTGGCGGTAAACGGCGGCAGATATCAGCGCCCCCAGCACCCCCATTGCAGCTGCCTCAGTAGGCGTAGTCAGACCGCCGATAATGGAACCCATGACCATTACCACGACCAGGACAGGCAGAACGACCGACCTCACAGCACGGAACTTTTCCGGCCAGCTTGCCCTCTCGCTTGCTGGCAACGCAGGTGCCAGCTCAGGCTGGAGAAAGCTTCGGATAATGACATACAGCACGGTAATTACGATCAGCAGCAGGCCCGGCAGGATACCTGCGGCAAACATCTTGCCAACAGAGACACCGGAAATGAGGGCATAGAGGATCATCATGATACTCGGTGGTATCAGAATCCCCCAACCACCGCCCGTATTGATCACGCCCAACGCCATACGCTTGTCGTATCCGCGCTGGAGCATCGCCGGCAGAGCGATCGTACCCATTGCCACGACGGCAGCGCCGCTGACCCCGACCATTGCGGCAAATATTGCACAAATGCCGAGCGTACCCACGGCCAGCCCGCCACGCATACCGCCAAACCATAAATGCATCATATGGTATAGATCGCGTGCCACGCCGGTACGTTCGAGGATCATCGCCATGAAAACATATAGCGGGATCGCAACCAATGTAAAACTGCCCATGCTGCCGTAGATCTGCGACGACACCATGTAAAAAGACTCGATCCCCCAGGTAAAGTAAAGAAATACGACGGAGACACCGCCAAGTACGAAGACCAGGGGGAGCCCTAAGAGAATAAATAATACCAAGGCACCGAAAAAAAGTAGGGTAAGAACTTCAACGCTCACAGTGTATCCCCTGCTTCACCTGTTTCATCTGCATTGGGACACTTAACACCCAAGGCAATGGCAATATCCTGAATAAGTTTAACAATACCCTGCAGCAGCAAAAGGCCTGCACCGATAGGGATTGCCAGTTTGATCGGCCAGATAGGAGGGTTCCATGCGGAATAGGACGTTTCCCATGTAGCGATTGATTCTTTGGCCATCTCGTACCCAAACCAGCCGAATGCCATAACAAATATAAAGAAGAGAACGGAAGTGAGGATATCGACTGTCGCCTGGACTCGCCGGGGCAATGTGGCATGGAAAATATCCACATTTACATGTCCGCGGTGCGCCAGAATGTAACCGCCGGACAACACTGCATAAAGACCAAAGAGCATCTGGGTAAGCTCATTCGTCCAGACAGTCGGCGCATTAAACAGATAGCGAAGAAAAACTTCTATTAAAATAAAAACAAAGATAGGAATAACGAGGTAGGCAAGAATACGACCGACCCACTCATTGACTTTCGTCACGCCATTCATGAATGCAGAAATTGCACGCATTATACCCTCCCCGGATATATGTATGGCCTATTAAGACTCCCCGGAGGCTATGCACCCCCGGGGATATGGGTCGATTAAAGGTAACCCAGTTCGCCCAGGAATTCTTTAAGCATGCTTAATGCCTTTTTGGTATTGTCGCTGCGCTGACCTTCCTTCTCCCACTGCCCTTCTGCCACACCCATCAAATGCTCCATTACCGGCTCGGGCAGAGTGTTGACTTGCACGCCCTGCCCGGCAATCGCGTTGGCCAAAGCAACACGTTCCTGGTAGAGGTACTCATTAGTGCGGAACCAGAACTGCTCTTCCAGCGCCTGCTTGACGATCTCTTGCAGGTCCTCTGGCAGCTTGTCGAGAGAACGCTGGCTCACGATATTCACGTCTGTACCGGCAATGTTCAGGGCAGGCTGTACGTGATACTTCGCAATCTCGTACAACGCCATGCTATCAGCACCTTGCGAACCGCCCCAGTGCGCACCGTCCACGATCCCCCCATCCAGCGCAGAATAGAGTTCACCGCCCGGGATATAGGATGCTGCTGCGCCACCCGCTGTCAGAAAACTCTGCAGTGCGCCGGAGGAGCGGATCTTGAGCCCCTGAAAATCTGCAAGATTATTGACCGGGCGCTTCAGGACCATCTCGGTGGGATAGATTTTGTCTGTAGACCAATACACGTTATGAGCAGCGGCCTCTTCCTTCAACATATCCTCAAAGCCCATGACCTTATGAAAATAGGTCGCTTCCCAGACATTACGAAACGCAAAAGGCAAGCCAGAAGCAATACCAGCGAGACTGATACGATTCTGGGCATATGAGGGCGAGATTGTTCCCATATCGATAATGCCGCGACTAACAGCATTGAATGTTTCTTGCGCACTGAATAGCGACCCCGCTTCAAACAACTGAAGTTTCAGGCGCCCATCAGAACGCTCTTCGATAATATTCTTTATTCTGACAAGGCTATCTTCATAGGATGAACTTGATCCAGGCCAGTGCGACTGCACACGCCACGTTATGGAATCGTCAGAAAGTGCTGCAGTGGAAGTGATGGTTGTAGCCGCAGCCAGAGCCAAGGACGCGGCGACAACACCTAACTTGTAACGAAGAGTTCTAAACAACATGGCGGCCTCATTTCATTATTTATTATTAGTTTCGCTGTGCGAAATACTGCTCCACATGGCGACACAGAAAATCAAACCATAGCACACAAAAAGGTGATCGCAACATCCCTTTTTCCACCCTCCTAAAGTAGGGTTGGCATCCCGTTCGGGCCCGTTACGCTGTGACGCACCCTCTCTATATCAGTCTTTTCCAAACGGCAGAGCTTAACAAGATAGTAAGACAGATCTCAAAAGACCAGTCGTCGGGTAAAAATGCATATTCAGTTTGATGATAAGACCTATTTCGCCTAGTGATATCAGGTTTCATTGCCATTGACTTGCTATCCCAACAACTGTCCAATTCATTGCCCATGAATAAGCCACAGTAATAACAGAACAAAACAAGTAAAAACACCGGTTAGAGACATAACAGAAAAAAGACTCAAGGCGGAATATAAATCAATGTTCACTCATCACTACGCTGTCTGGCCGAAACATCTTCCTAAAAGCCTGCCGTTACCCGAAACCAGCCTTGTAACCAACTTGGAGATATCTGCCCGGCGTTATCCGGCCAGGCCAGCCATCATTTTCTACGATACTACGATCAGCTATGCGGAACTCCTGAGCGAAGTGGAATCCCTGGCAGGCTGGCTGCAGAAAAAAGGTCTGAAAAAGGGTGATCGAGCACTGCTTTACATGCAGAACTCCCCCCAATACGTCATAGGTTATTACGCCATTCTGCGTTGCGATGGCATTGTGGTACCGGTAAACCCGATGAACCGCACAACTGAGTTGGAGCATTACGCTTCCGATACTGGTGCAGAGTTCTGTCTCGCCGGTTATGAGCTGATGAGTCATGTTTCGCCGCTACTCGGCAAGACCAGCCTCAAGCATATCGTTGTGTCCGCCTACGGCACTCGCTTGCGCGCCCCCACTGACCTTGAGCTGCCAGAAGAGGTAGCGACCTCCCCAGGCCGCTTCGATGAAGGCTGTACCAATTGGGATGAAGCGCTGCAGTCCGGGCACAAGCCCTCCCCCTACACTGCGGGCCCTGACGACCTGGCACTTATTCCCTACAGCTCGGGCACTACCGGTGCTCCCAAGGGTTGCATGCACACCCACCGCTCGGTCATGACAACAACGGTACAACGTGTGGTCTGGAACAGCGCAACGGTCAATTCCGTGCAACTGGCAACTCTCCCCTTTTTCCATGTGACCGGCATGCAAGCGTCCATGAACGGCCCGATTTATATCGGCGGGACCAGTGTGATCATGACGCGCTGGAATCGCACCGTAGCCGCACAGCTGATTGAGCGTTACCACGTTACCGGCTGGGCCAACATTGTCACCATGGCGGTGGATTTCTTGCTCAATCCGGAGCTCGACAGGTACGACGTCTCCTCTCTGACTCATATAGGCGGCGGCGGGGCAGCCATGCCGGAAGCGGTGGCTGCCAAACTCTACCGCCTCACAGGGCTCCATTACATAGAAGGTTATGGCCTCTCGGAAACAATCGCCGCAACGCATACCAACCCGCCGGACGCGCCCAAGCCCCAATGCCTGGGTATCCCTATGTTTGATGTTGACTCACGGATCATCAACCCCGATACCCTGGAGCTGCTGGGGCCGGGGGAAGTAGGTGAGATCATCAGCCACGGACCGCAAGTTGCCCAAGGTTACTGGAACCGTCCGGATGAAACCGCGGCGGCATTCATTGAGCTGGAAGGCAAGCGATTTTTCCGCACCGGCGACCTGGCCCGCTATGACGACAATGGTTACTTCTACATGGTCGATCGCATCAAGCGAATGATCAATGCCTCGGGATTCAAGGTCTGGCCATCTGAGGTGGAAAGCATGATGTATCAAAACCCCCTCGTTCAGGAGGTATGCATCATTTCATCACCGGATACCAAACGCGGCGAAACAGTAAAAGCCTGCGTTGTGCTATCGGCTGATGCAGACCCGCAAACGGCCGAGCAGGAAATCAGCTCCTGGTGCAAAAGCAACATGGCTGCCTACAAGACTCCCCAGGTCTTCGAATTCGTATCCGCGCTGCCCAAATCCTCATCCGGAAAAATCATGTGGCGCGAACTCCAAGAGCAGGAACACCGCAAGATCGGGCACTAAGTGCCCCCACAAGGAGGTAGGAAATCCATCCGTTTGGCCTAGAGCCTGACTCATTTAATAAAAAAGAGATTTCAATGATCAGACCAACCGTTTTTTTTAGAAAGCGCCCACTTGCAACTACCATCGCCTGTCTGGGGTTGCCCATCATGTTGATGGGCGCCGGGTCCGCAGCTGCTCAGAATGGAGAGATAGAAGCGTTGCGGCAACAGCTTAGAGCTCTTGAACAGAAGCTTGACGAAGCTACCGCTCGCATTGAAGCCGAAGCGGCAGCCGCTCGCAACGATGCACAGGAAGTACGAAGCGAGTTGGCCTCGCAACAAAAAAACAACATGGAGACCCGGGAAGCAATCGCCAAGTCCGATCTGATCGTGCGAGATGGCAAAGGCATCAAGATCGGCGATACCACAGTCACCGTGAGCGGTTTCATCAAAGCGGACGCGGTCTACGCTTCCGGGGGTGACGGCAGCAAGAATAACCGTACCCTGGGCCAAGCAGCCAATTTTGCCGAATTCGCCCGTTCGGACAATGCTGATCGGTGGCGCCTGGGTTCCAGCATTCGGGAAAGCCGCTTGGGCCTGCGCACAGTCACCCCGGATGTGAATGGCCGTGATCTGACCACTTATTTCGAGTTTGACTTTCATGGCTCCGAAGATGGCGCCAATGAATTCGTTTCCAATAGCTACAATCCCCGCGTACGTCTGGCGTACGCTTCTTGGGGGGACTGGACTGTAGGCCAGGATGTAACCACGTTTTCCGAAGTCGCAGCGATCCCGGAAATTCTCAATCAAGGCAAGATGGCAGCTTTCATTTATGCTCGCCAACCGCTGCTGCGATACAGCATGAATGCACCGGGCGGCCGTCTCTTTGCCGCCTTGGAAAACCCGGAAGACGGCGATCACGATCAGGCCTTCCCTGATGCGGTCCTGCGCTATCAGGTGCGCAACGATTACGGCACCTACGCCCTTGCGGTCATGGCACGCACCCTCGAAAAAGGAAGCACCGGCGATCGCTCGTTGCAAGGCGCAACATCCCTGTCGGCACGCATCCCCACTATTGGCAAGGATAACCTGCGGCTACAGTACAGTTACGGTGCCTTGGGCCGCTATGCGGGGCTGAGAACGTTCCAGGATATTCTGAATACCGACGGTACGGATGTTAATGGGGATACTGTTTACGGCGACCTCAAGCCTGCTGTCTCCTACGGCGCAACCGCCGCCTATCAGAGACACTGGTCACCGAAATGGCGTTCCAACCTGAGCCTGTCGCAAGTGGAAATGGTGACCGATACCGACCCGCAGGAACTGGGCCGCTATTTTGATCGCTTCTCTTCCGCCCATCTGAACCTGCTGTATGCCGCCACAGACCGCATCACGCTGGGATTGGAATACGCATATTGGGACTTCGCTGCCATTGAGCAGTCCACGTCATATCAATATGAGCAGGTGATGGCGTCAGCCAAGGTTGATTTCTGAATCGGCACCAATAACGCAGCCCCATTGCCGGGGCTGCTTCTTACCAACCATCGATCTTATTCATTCTTGATAAACAGTAGCGTCATTCTGTCACTCTCGCCGATCGACAAATATTGCGCCCGATCTTTATCACCAAGACGCAATGTCGGTGGCAGAGTCCATACCCCTTCCGGGTGTGTGGTGGTATCCCGTGTATTCTGGTTGACGGGGCTGCGGGACAACAGCTCAAAGCCTGCCTCCTCTGCCAACTCCACAATCAGCTCTTCAGTCACATAGCCAGTCCGGATCATCGTTTCCAGGTCGGTACCAATACGCGCACGGTGCTCCACCAGCCCCAGCATGCCGCCCGGTTTCAGCGCCGCATGCATTTTCCTGAATACCAACAAGGCCTCATCTCTTCCCTGCGCCAACCAATTATGGACATTGCGGAAGGTCAGGACACGATCCACCGAAGCTGGCGGCGCGATAGGTGTTTGTGGATCGTAATTCAGCACGGTCAGCTCAACATCACCGTATACCTCAGGCGATTTGTCCAGCTTTGCCTGGAATTCCGCCCGGGACTTGCGGAAAAACTCCAGTTCGCTGTCAGGGTCGAAATGCGCGGCAATATATAACCCCTCATCGCGCAGGAGGGGAGCAAGAATCTCGGTATACCAGCCACCGCCCGGCCAGATCTCGACAACGCTGTGCTGGGGTTCGATTGCGAAGAAGGTCAGAGTCTGCTCAGGATTTCTGGCTGCATCGCGCATCACATTACTGATTGACCTCACGCTACTCCCAACCGCTTGCTTTATCACCCCCTGTTGCTCTGCATCCAGTCTCGGCGCGGTAGTGTTTTCTTGCGCACTGACGAGGCTGGCCAAAAGCACCAGGATGCCGCCAATTACTATCTTCAACATCATCAACTCCATGGGAGAAAAAATTAGCTCGTGCGCATGACGACAGGCCTATCAGACTTGCTTATGCACCTCCATTCCAACCAAGGGACATGCTTCTCCCAATGCTTGTCCCTGTATAAGGTCGGCATCAACCTACACACGTTATGGTTCAAACTACTCCGACTGCCCAAGGACCCATTATGTTCGATCTCAGCCCGCGAATTCAGGAACTGAAACAACAGCTCGAAGCCTTCATGGACGAGCACATCTACCCCAACGAAGCGCTCTTCTATGAGCAGGTCAAGCAGAGCAAGTGGTCCCACCCGGCCATTCTGGAGGAATTGAAGCAGAAGGCGAAAGCCCAGGGCCTATGGAATTTGTTTCTGCCTGAGTCCGAGCGCGGCGCCGGCCTGACCAACGAAGAATACGCCCACCTGTGCGAAATCATGGGCCGTGTGTCCTTTGCCGGTGAGGTATTCAACTGCAACGCGCCGGATACCGGCAACATGGAAACCATTGAGCGTTACGGTAACGACGCGCAGAAAGAACAGTGGCTGAAGCCGCTGCTGGCCGGCGAAATCCGGTCCTGCTTCTCCATGACCGAACCGGACGTCGCTTCTTCCGATGCCACCAACATCGAATGCGAAATCCGCCGTGAGGGCGACGAGTATGTGATCAATGGCACCAAGTGGTGGTCCTCTGGAGCCATGAACGAGCATTGCAAGATTGCCATCGTGATGGGCAAAACCGACCCGAATGCACCCAAGCACCTGCAGCAGAGCATGATTCTGGTACCGCTGGATGCCCCGGGCGTGACCATCGTCCGCGACCTGCATGTGTTCGGCTACGACCATGCGCCCCACGGCCACGCCGAAATTCGCTACGAGGATGTCCGCGTACCGGTATCCAACATCCTGCTGGGTGAAGGTCGCGGCTTCGAGATTGCCCAGGGTCGCCTCGGGCCAGGCCGGATTCACCACTGCATGCGTGCCATCGGCCAGGCCGAGCGCGCGCTGGAAGCCATGTGCCGCCGCGCCGCTGAGCGTGTTGCCTTCGGCAAGCCGATGTACAAGCTGGGCAGCGTGCCGGAAATGATTGCCCGCTCGCGCTGCGAGATCGACCAGGCCCGCCTGCTGACCCTGCATGCCGCGCGCAGCATGGACAAGCACGGCAACAAGGTCGCTCGCCAGCAGATCGCCATGATCAAGGCAGTAGCACCGACCATGTTGTGCAACGTCATCGATCGTGCCATCCAGGTCCATGGCGCCAAGGGTGTCTGCCAGGATTCCTTCCTCGCTTCGGCCTACGCCAAGGCCCGCACCCTGCGCCTGGCCGACGGCCCGGATGAAGTGCACCTGAACACCATCGCCAAGCTGGAGATGGGGCAGTATCTGTAACCAGCACGGCGAGCCCCGTGGGAGCGGTCTTGATCGCGAATGGACTGGCAGTAAACTTGCAGTCAAGACCGCCCCACCGTAAGACTGCTCCCACGGCAAGTGCAAGCAAGCAAGTGAGAGTAGCTGAGAGGGGCGCCCTCGCCGCGACGCTGGCCGCCAGGCTAGCCAATGCGGCCAGCACCGAATCCATTTATTTCCGAACAGGAGCTGCCCATGAGCACTCTTTTTGACCTGACCGGCAAAGTCGCCGTCATCACCGGTTCCACCAAGGGTATCGGCCGTTCGATCGCCGAAGAATTTGCCAGGGCTGGTGCCCGTGTGGTCATTTCCAGCCGCAAGGCCGATGCCTGCGAAAAAGTCGCCGGTGAACTGCAGGCCCAGGGTCTGGAAGCCATGCCAATCCCCTGCCATGTGGGTGACAAGGCTCAGCTGCAGAATCTGGTCGACACCACCATCAATACCTGGGGCAAGATTGATATTCTGGTCTGCAACGCTGCCACCAACCCGGTCTACGGACCGACTGCCAACGTCAGCGATGAAGCCTTCGACAAGATCATGGCGACTAACGTCAAGGGCACTTTCTGGCTGTGCAACATGGTCATCCCGCAGATGACTCGATTGGGTGGCGGTTCCATCGTGCTGTTGTCGAGCATCGCTGGTATCCGTGCCAGCGCCAATATCGGTGTATATGGCATGTCCAAAGCCGCCGAAGCCGGACTGGCACGCAACCTGGCGCTGGAGTATGGCCCGCAGAACATCCGCGTCAACTCCATCGCTCCCGGCTTGATCCGTACCGATTTTGCCCAGGCTCTGCTGGACGATCCGGATCGCCTGACCCGCGTCGAGCAATCCCTGCCGCTGCGCCGGGTCGGCGAGCCCGTTGATATCGCTGGCGTGGCGCTGTTCCTGGCCTCCTCGGCCGGCGCCTATGTCACCGGCCAGACCATCGTCGCTGATGGCGGCGATACCATTACCTGAGCTGCCTACGGTAACCAGTCTGCCCCCTGGCATATTTGCCGCCGGGGTGGCAGGCTTTACATCCAATCAAAAAACAGATACCACGGATCTTCTACATGAGCGAAGCCACCCTGATCGATGTACTGTCGGCCCACCGTTTTGATGAAGCGAAACTGGCCGCCTACCTGCAAGGACGCATACCGGGCGCCGAGCACGGCATGACCATTCAACAGTTTCAGGGTGGACAGTCCAACCCGACCTTCCTGCTGAGCCTCGGCGAGAACCGCTACGTGCTGCGCAAGAAGCCGCCGGGCAAGTTGCTGCCATCCGCACACATGGTTGAGCGCGAGTACCAGGTCATCAGCGCACTGGGCAGCACCGATGTACCCGTGCCCACCGCTCGCCTGCTGTGTGAAGATCCCGACGTGATCGGTACACCCTTCTACATCATGGATCACGTTGAAGGCCGGGTGCATTCCCATCCACTGCTGGAAAAGGTATCCGCTGAACAGCGCATGCCGATCCATCGCTCGATGATCGAGACCATGGCCAAGCTGCACAATGTTGACTGGAAAGCGGTCGGCCTGGAAAGCTACGGCAGACATGAAGGCTACGTTGCGCGCCAGATCAAACGCTGGAGCGGCCAGTTCGAGGCCAGCCGCACGGGTGACATGCCCTCCATGGATGCACTGATGGCCTGGCTGCCGGAAAACGCGCCGCAGGATGATGTAACGACTATCGCCCACGGCGATTTCCGGATCGGCAACCTGATCCTGCATCCCGAGCGCCCAGAGGTCGTCGCCATTCTTGACTGGGAGCTCGCCACCCTGGGCCATCCGCTGTCCGATCTGGCTTACTGCTGCCTGCCCTATCACCAGAATACCGGCTTTGAAGGGATGCGTGGCCTGAAGGGGTTGAATCTCAAGGATTACAACGTGCCGGAGGAACAGCAGGTGCTGGATTGGTACTGCGAGTTCACCGGGCGCACGGAAATCCCCAACTGGAATTTCTTCCTTGCCTTCTCGCTGTTCCGCCTGGCCGCGATTGTCCAGGGCGTGTACCACCGGGCATTGCAGGGCAACGCCAGTAACGCTGACGCTCTCGAGGTCGGTAAGCGTGCCAGCCTGCTGGCCGATACCGGCTGGGAAATCGCCCAGCGGAAGTAGATGTCCATGTGACAGCTGCTTTGCTTTGTGGGAGCGGCCAAGGCCGCTCCCACAAAAGCTTTCACACATTAACAGCTGCTACCTGCAGGTATAACCCTCCATACGCCACAACAAAATTCCAAAAGGTACTTTCATGTCCAAACCCGTAAAGCGCGTTCTGCTCACCAATGATGATGGCTGGCGCGGGCCCGGTCTCAAGGTCATGGAGGAAATTGCCGCGCAAATTGCCGAGGAAGTCTGGATCGTCTCACCCGACCTGGATCAGAGCGGCGTTTCCATGTCCGTCACCCTGCATCATCCGCTGCGCCTGCATACCTTTGGCGAACGCCGATTCAGCGTCAGCGGCACACCCAGTGATTGTGTGCTGCTAGGCGTGTCCGAACTGATGCCCGAGCCGCCGGACCTGGTGTTGTCAGGTGTTAACCACGGCGCCAATTTCAGCGACTCGGTGGCGTTCTCGGGCACCATTGGTGGTGCGCTTACTGCCACTTTGCTGAACATACCGGCCATTGCCCTGAGTCAGGCGTATCATCGCGGCGTCCCGGCGCACTGGGATACCGCTCGCCAGTTTGGGCCCGTGGTGGTGCGCCAACTGCTGCAACGTGGCTGGCCGGAAGATTGCGCGATGAACGTCAACTTTCCAGCAATGACGCCCCAACAGGTGAAAGGTGTTGCCATTTGCCGACCGCGCCGCGGCAGCATCGGCGGTGTCAATATCGAAGCGCGACGTGATACCCGTGACATCCCGTACTACTGGATGGGCTTCCGTCGCCAGACCGAACGGGTCGAAGCGCCGGAAAGCGATGTTTGCGCCCTGCGGGAAGGCCTGATCGGCATGTCGCCCTTGCGGCTGGAGCGGGATATTGCCGCCGACTGGCAAATCGATACCAACGACATGGCACGCGAGATGGGTATCGATACCTGAGCCAACGCCCTGGGTCGCACCTGCAGCAATTGCTACCTGCAGGGCGACCGACCGCTGATCCACCTCCGCGCCTGCGGAGGTTCCTTAACCTTCCAGCCGGTAATAAGATGGTCTTGTCATCCAACCCAGGAGCAAGCCATGCACAGCCTTCCCGATCATATTCGTTACAGCCTCGGCCAATGCAAGCTCGGCAGCCTGTTGCTGGCGGGCTGCGAAACCGGTATCTGCGCGATTCTGCTGGGTGATGATGAGCAGACCATGATGGCTGACCTGCAGCGCCGCTTTCCTCGCGCGACATTGACCCAGGATGATGCCGCGCTCGGCGCTGACCTGCAGGCGTTACTGCGCTATGTGGATCAACCCCTGGGGCGGTTGCAGATGCAGCAGCCGCTCAACGCCTTCGGCAGCGACTTTCAGCAGCAGGTCTGGGGCGAACTGGCCAAGGTCCCGGCCGGGCAGACCATCAGCTATACCGAGCTGGCCCGACGGCTTGGCAAACCAGCTGCAGTGCGCGCCGTAGCCGGCGCCTGTGCAGCCAACCCGCTGGCGATTGTCGTGCCCTGCCATCGTGTGCTGCGTAGCGACGGCGGCATCTCCGGCTACCGCTGGGGTGTAGAGCGCAAACAGCAACTCATCGAGCTGGAGCGCCAGCTGGCAGGCTGATATCCAATATACGGCTGCCCTGCTGCGCTGGCTCTCTCACTGCGGTCTTGCATGGATGCAGGAGTTAGGGCGAGGCAGGACGCCAACGAGGGCGAAAGATCCATCGACAACTCCGAACCCCGCACCAGACTGAATTCTCGGCCTTCGCCGAGAATTCAAGGGGCACCCTCAGAAACAGCCTTCGGGCATATCCAGCGTGGTGCGGTCCGCCGCGCCCAGCACCTTGGCCAGCGCCAGCGGCTTGGGAAGTTCGTAGCGCAGGAAATATTCGCAGGCTCTGAGCTTACCCTCGTAGAACGCCGCTGTACGCGGCCCACCCTGCTCCAGCCCGCGTAGCGCGGTCTGGGCCTGGCGCAGCCATATCCAGCCCACCACCACATGGCCAAAGCACTCCATGTACAGATAGGCATTGGCCAGGGCGCGCTCCGGATCTTCCCGGCGCAAGGCCTGCAGCGACTCGGTCACCGCCTGCAGCGTATCCAACGCCTCGGCCAGCAGCGCCCGCGAGCTTTCCAGTTGCGCATGGCCGGCGCATTCACTCAGGGTATTGCTGATATTCTGGACCAGCGCCCGATAGAAACGGCCATCCTGCATCGCCACCTTGCGCCCCAACAGATCCTGGCCCTGGATACCGTGGGTGCCTTCGTGGATCGGGTTCAGGCGATTGTCGCGGTAGAACTGCTCAACCGGATACTCCCGGGTGTAGCCATAACCGCCATGCACCTGAATCGCCAGGCTGTTGGCCTCGACACAAAACTGCGATGGCCAGGACTTGACGATGGGAATCAGCAGATCCAGCAGGCCGGCGGACTCCTCACGCACCTGCTGATCTTCCGCATATTTCTTCTGATCGGATAGCGTTGCTGCATACAGACAGAGCGCCAGACCGCCTTCGACGAAGGATTTCTGCGCCAGCAACATGCGACGAATATCGGCATGCTGGATCAGCGGGATCATCGGGCTCTGCGGGTCGCGCTCCTTGAGCGGTCGACCCTGGCGCCGTTCACGGGCATATTCCAGGGCGTGCAGATAACCGGTATAGCCCAGCATTGCCGATCCCAGCCCGACCCCGATGCGCGCCTCGTTCATCATGTGGAACATCTGCGCCAGCCCTTGGTGCGGCTCGCCAACCAGATACCCCACCGCCCCGCCCTGCTCGCCAAAGTTGAGCATGGTCGAGGTGGTACCGCGATAGCCCATCTTGTGGATCAGGCCAGCGAGGGTTACATCATTGCGCCCGCCCAGACTGCCGTCCTCGTTGACCATGAACTTGGGCACGATGAACAGCGAAATACCCTTTACCCCAGGCGGAGCGTCTGGCAGCTTGGCCAGTACCAGATGCACGATATTCTCGCTCAGTTCATGATCACCGGCGGAAATGAAGATCTTGTTGCCAGTGATGCGATAGCTGCCATCACCCGCCGGTACCGCCCGGGTCTTGATGTCCGCCAGCGAGGAACCGGCCTGAGGCTCGGTCAGGCACATGGTGCCGAAGAAGCGTCCGGCCATCATCGGCTCGGCGAAGCGCTGTTTATATTCCTCACTGCCGTGGGCCATGATCAGGTTGCAGGCAGCGATAGTCAGCCCGGCATAGGCCTGGGTGCTGACGTTGGCGCCCTTGATCAGACCAATACAGGTCTGGGCAATCACCGACGGCAACTGCATGCCACCACGCTCATAATCCTGCGAAGCTGCCATCAGCCCGGTATCACGTAGTACCGCCAATGCTTCGGAGACCTCCGGGCGAATCACCACCTTGCCGTTCTCGAAACGCGGCTCATCGCCATCGCACAGGTGGTTATGCGGGGCAAAGGTCTCAGCACCGACTTTCAGCGCCAGCTCGATCGCCGCGTCGAAGGTATCGCGGCTATGATCAGCATAACGGGGGAATTCGGTAAAACGCTCGACGTCCAGCAGCTCGTACAACAGAAAGGCGAGATCGTCGGTATTGATGATCTTCTGTGACATGGCAAATCCTCCGGCATTGAGCCTCAAGCGGCAAGATGCAGAAAAAGCTCAAAAGCAAATCCAAAAGCAAAACCCGAGCCTAGGCCCGGGTTTGCTTGCAGCGACAACTTAACGCTTGCAGCTGCCTTATACGATCTCGAACAGACCAGCAGCACCCTGACCGCCGCCGATGCACATGGTCACGACCACGTACTTGACGCCACGGCGCTTGCCTTCGATCAATGCGTGGCCGGTCAGACGCGAGCCGGTGACGCCATAGGGGTGACCAATGGCAATGGAACCACCGTTGACGTTCAGGTTTTCCATCGGGATACCCAGACGATCGCGGCAGTACACCACCTGGGAAGCGAAAGCTTCGTTCAGCTCCCACAGACCGATATCGTCCATCTTCAGACCGTTGCGCTCGAGCAGGCGCGGAATCGCGAAGACCGGACCGATACCCATTTCGTCCGGCTCGCAACCGGCAACCGCGAAGCCGCGGAAGATACCCATGGGTTCGATGTTCAGTTGCTCGGCGACCTTGCCGTTCATCACGGTGCAGACCGAGGCACCGTCGGACAGCTGACTGGCGTTACCGGCAGTCACGAAATGCTCGGGGCCACGCACCGGGTTCAAGCCGGCCAGACCTTCCAGCGTGGTCTGCGGACGGTTGCACTCGTCACGGGTCAGGGTAACCTGCTGGTCGGTGACTTCGCCGGTTTCCTTGTTCTGCACTTTCATGCTGGTGGTGAACGGTACGATTTCGTCATCGAACTTGCCCGACTCCTGACCGGCAGCCACACGCTGCTGGCTGATCAGCGAGTACTCGTCCTGAGACTCACGGCTGACATTGTAGCGGGCAGCCACGATATCGGCGGTTTCGATCATGGACAGGTACAGCTCAGGCTTATTGCGCTTGATCCACTCGTTGGTGCCGCGGAACATATTGAGCTTGTCGTTCTGGCACAGGCTGATCGATTCAACACCACCGGCAACGATGGCAGGAACCTTCTCGCTGATCACACGCTGGGCGGCAATCGCGATGGACTGCAGGCCCGAGCTGCAGAAACGGTTGATCGACATACCGGCGGTGGTTACCGGCAGGCCGCCACGGATGGCCGCCAGGCGGGCCATGTTCTTGCCCTGGGCACCTTCATGGAAGGTGGCACCGAGGATCACGTCCTCAACCAGCGCAGGATCGATGCCGGCACGCTTTACCGCTTCCTCGATAACGAAGCCGGCCAGGTCGACACTGTGAGTGTCATTCAGCGCACCGCGGTAGGATTTGCCCAGGCCGGTACGGGCCGTGGATACGATTACTGCATCAGTCATGGTTCAGCTCCTATTTTCAAACACTGCGCCCGCAGGCGCGCAAGTCGAATGATGGCGGCTCAGCCCGCCTGTTCCTGTTCCTGCCGGGCGCCCCAGGCGGCGAGCGTCTCGCGCGCCTCCCGGTAGGGCTTGATCCCCATCCATAGCAGCACCACGGACCCGAGGGTAATGATGCTGGCTACCCAGAAAATCGAATAACGGATGGCGTAATCATCCTGGAATACATAGTCGGTCACCAGTGCCACGGCAGTCGGGCCAATACCCAGGCCGATCAGGGTGATGATGAACAGATAGATGGCCGATGCCTGACCACGCATGGCGTTGGGCATCACTTCCTGGATCGCTGCCGGCGCGACACCGAACGGCATCGCCACGGTGAAGACATTGAAGAACATGATGATCCACAGCAGGGTCATGTTATCGACCAGATAGACCACATTGCAGAGCAGTGTCAGCGAGGCAGCAAGCACCCCTACCCGCATGTTCGAATCCTTGTAGCCACGGCGTGACAGGTAATCGGACAGACGCCCACCAAAGACGATCCCCAGTGAACCAGCCACCATCACCAGCGAGCCATAATAGATACCTACCTCACCCGGAGTCAGCCCATGGTTGCGGATGAAGAAGGTGGGAATCCATGCCGAGGCGCCGTAGGAGGCGAACGAAAGGCAGGCGAAGCCGAAGTTGTGGCAGATCACGGCCTTGCGGATGCTCAGCAGATACGCGCCCACTTCTTTCAGCGGCACTGCCACACCAGCGCCCACACCCTTGCGGGTCGGCTCCCGAATGGCCAGCAACACCAGGCAGAAGAGTACGCCCGCAGCGCCCAGCACCAGGAAGATTATCTGCCAGGGTCGCACCGTGCCCAATAGCGGCAGCACCATGTCACCGTGCGCATTGGCCCAGGTAATGACAATCCCGCCCAGCAGAAACGCCAGACCGGCACCAAGATAGATACCCATGGAGTAGACGCTGATAGCGGTGGCGCGCTTTTCCGGTGGGAAGCTGTCAGCCATGAGGGAATAGGCCGCCGGCGACAACGCCGCCTCGCCGGCACCCACGCCGATACGGAACACCACGAAGTGCCAGTACTGTTTGGCCAGGCCGCAAGCAGCGGTCATCAAACTCCAGAACAGGATGCCCCAGGCGATCAGCCCGCGACGACTGCGGCTGTCAGCCACCCGCCCCAGGGGGATACCGGCAATGGTATAGAAGATAGCGAAGGACAAGCCCATCAACAGGCTCATCTGCGTATCGGAAATACCCAGGTCCGCCCGGATAGGCCCGACCAGCAGATTCAGTATCTGGCGGTCGATAAACGACAACACATAAGCCATCAACAGAATGGCCACAGTGATCCAGGCACGAGCTGTAGTTGGGTAGCTATTCTTATCTATCACTAGCGCACTCCGTGGCGTCGACGAAAACCTTATCGAAGACTACCAAGTTCGCAGTGCGAAAGTCGATTTCGAAAATACTACATCAGCAAATACGATGCGGAACTATCATCTGGAGCTATAACCGCCTCAAAAAATGACATCACGCCGCGTCTCGTGCGTCTGTTTCCAGCAATGTCTGCAGAGTATCGGCGCAGGTCTGGCGACGAACGTGGTCGAACAGCAGCTGCGCCTCCGGATAGTTACGCGCCAGAAACCCCAGCCATTGCTTGAGCCGCCCCGGAGCATGACGATCGGCCGTGCGCAGGCGTACCTGGCGGTAGAAATCGATCAACCAGGGCCGCAGATCGTTCCAGCTCATCAACACAGGCGGCGCGCTCCGGTGCATCGCGCGGATCCCTTGGCCCAGATCCGGACAGGCAACCAGGCCACGGCCTATCATCACCTGTTCGCAGCCACTGATTTCCCGGATGCGCTGGTAGTCGGCCACGTCGTTCACGTCGCCATTGGCGATCACCGCCACGCTCACTGATTCACGCACCCGCGCCAGCCATTCCCAATGCGCCGGAGGTTTATACCCTTCCACTTTGGTGCGCGCATGCACGGCGATTTCCACCGCACCGGCGGTAGCCAGAGCGCTGGCGCATTCGAGGGTCAGACTGGTATCGCTGTAACCCAGGCGCATCTTGGCGGTGACCGGTATGTCTGCCGGCACTGCCGCCCGCACGGCAGCAACGATCTGGTGGAGCGTGTCCGGCTCGCGCAGCAAGGTGGCGCCACCCCGATGGCGATTGACGGTCTTGGCCGGACAGCCGAAATTCAGGTCCACCGCCGGCGCACCCAGCTCCGCCAGCAGCGCAGCATTGTGCCCCAGCCAGTCGGGGTCGGAGCCAAGCAGTTGCGGATGCACCGGCACTCCCGCTGCGGTCTTCCAGCCATGCAGGCTTTCCGGCACGATGCGGCGGATGCTGCCGACATTCAGCGGCCCCTCGGTGACCCGGATGAATTCGCTGACGCAGCGGTCGATACCGCCGATACGGGTCAGGATATCGCGCAGCGGCGCATCCACCAGCCCCTCCATTGGCGCAAGAATGATGCCGTGCTTCATGGCTTGAGGCCGTGACCGGCGAGCAGTTCGAGCAGTCCGGCCTCGTCCATCACCGCCACGCCCAGCTGCTCGGCCTTGGCCAGTTTGCTACCGGCGCCGGGGCCGGCCACTACACAGTGGGTCTTGGCCGAGACACTGCCGGCAACCTTGGCACCGAGGCTTTCCAGATGATCCTTGGCGATATCCCGGGAGAAAGCTTCCAGGGTTCCGGTCAGCACCCAGGTCTGACCGCTCAGGGGCAGCTCCGCCCCCCGGGCCTTCGGGCTGTCCCAGTGCATGCCGAAGTCCCGCAACTGCTGCTCGATAGCCAGTACCTGCTGGCGTTGCTCGGGTTGCTGGAAGTATTCGCGCAGGCTCTTGATGGCTTTTTCATTGAGCCGTTCCACCTGCTTGAGGTCCAGCCAGTCTGCCTCGATGATGGCGGTCAGACTGCCAAACCGCTCCGCCAGTCGCTGGGCACTGGTGCGCGCGACCGAGGGAATTTCCAGCCGGGCAAGGAACTCATCAAGGCCGACGCTGGCAGCGAACTCCGCAGCCAGCTGCCCCTCATCCTGCAATTGCACTCCCCGTTCGAGCAGCTTGCTGATCACCGTTCGGTTGTGCTCATCCTCGAAGAACGCAGTGATTTCATGGGCGACCTCGGCACCGATTTCCGGCAGGAACTGCAATACTTCCGCCCGCGCCTGGCTGATCCGCTCCAGCGTGCCCAGGGCCCGGGCCAACAGCTTGGCGGTTTCCTCGCCCACATCGGGGATGCCCAGCGCATAGATAAAGCGCGCCAGACTGACCTGCTTACTCTGCTGGATGGCCAACAGCAGATTGTTGGTCGATATTTCAGCGAAGCCTTCCAGCGTAATCACCTGGTCGTAGGTCAGCGCATAGAGGTCGGCGGGTGAGGCAATCATCTCCCGCTCGATCAATTGCTCAACGATCTTGTCACCGAGGCCATCAATATCCAACGCCCGCCGGGAGACGAAGTGGATGATCGCCTGCTTCAACTGCGCCTTGCAGGCCAGCCGGCCGACACAGCGATAAGCCGCGCCCTCGGTCACCGTCTGCTTGCCCCGTCCGCGCTTGATCAACTGAGTGCGCTCGACCGCCGAGCCGCATACCGGACAGTGCTCGGGTACCAGCACCGGCCGTGCATCGGCCGGTCGTAGATCGGTCACCACCTGCATGACCTGGGGAATGACATCACCGGCCCGGCGAATGATCACGGTGTCGCCGATCATCACGCCCAGGCGCTGCACTTCGTCCATATTGTGCAAGGTGGCATTCGAAACGGTGACACCAGCGACCTGCACCGGCTTCAGTCGCGCCACCGGGGTAACCGCACCGGTGCGTCCAACCTGGAATTCCACATCCAACAGCTCGGTCATTTCCTCGCTGGCGGGAAATTTGTGGGCAATCGCCCAGCGCGGCTCCCGAGCGCGAAAGCCCAGCTCCCGCTGCCAGCCCAGGTCATTGACCTTGAACACCACGCCGTCGATCTCGTAGGGCAGACTGTTGCGGCGCTCGCCAATCTCACGGTAATAATCCAGACACCCATCGATGCCTTCAACCAGCTTCAGTTCACGGCTGATCCGCAGCCCCCAGTCACGCAGCCGATGCAGAATACCAACCTGGGTATTCGGCAACTCGCCCTCAAAGCGGCCGACGCCATAGCAACAGAATTCCAGCGGCCGCTGGGCGGTGATGCCGGAATCCAGTTGCCGTAGCGAACCGGCAGCAGCGTTGCGCGGGTTGGCAAAGGTCTTGCCGCCGGTTTCGCGGGCGCTCTCGTTCAGACGCTCGAAACCGGCCTTGGTCATGTAGACCTCACCGCGCACTTCAAGCACCGCCGGCCAGCCTTCACCGCGCAGCTTCAAGGGGATATTGCGCACGGTACGCACGTTGGCGGTGATGTCTTCGCCGGTAGTGCCATCGCCCCGCGTGGCACCGCGGGTCAGCACGCCATTCTCGTACAGCAGGCTGAGCGCCAATCCATCGAGTTTGGGCTCGCAGCAATAGGCGACAGCGGTGCCCTGGTCCAACAGATCACCTTCCGGCAGATCCAGCGAGCGTCGTACGCGGCGGTCGAAATCGCGCATATCGGCTTCTTGAAACGCATTGCCGAGGCTGAGCATGGGGACGTCATGGCGCACCTGGCCGAAGGCCGATGAAGCCATGCCGCCGACCCGCTGGGTGGGCGAGTCGGGCGTGATGATATCCGGGTTGGCCTCTTCCAGCGCCCGCAGCTCGGTGAACAGGCGATCGTATTCCGCATCGGGCACCGTGGGTTCGTCGAGTACGTAGTAGCTGTAATTATGCTGGTCGATCGTTTCGCGCAGCTCTTTCGCACGCAGGGCCGGGTCGGGGATTACGGTCATGGTCGGTCAAATCATCGGAGGTGGAACGAGGGTGTGATTGTAGCAGGATAAGGGGGCGGGAGGCTGAGCTGACGGGGCTTGAGGTTGTCGCCGGACCGATACTGGCCAGCGAGGTTTCGCTGGCCTTTCGAGCTACATAGCCCAATGGGGAGTGGGTGTTCGGAGACTCCGATGGTCGAGGTGGCGCTCAACCTTTCCAAGAATCCGAATGTGGGAGCGGGCACAGACTTGCGAGAAAACCTTCGCGGCCAGCCCGCCCCCACAGAAAGGCGTACGCAGATAGATCAGCGACGCAGCCCGAAGCGCTTGCGTTCGAATTCGGCGATGCGTTGGCGATAATGCTCGATGGTTTGAGCGGTCAGCACGCTGCGATTCTCGTCTTTCAGATCGCCACCCAGTTCCTGTGACAGCTTACGTGCCGAGGCAATCATCAGATCCAGGGCCTGCTTCGGGTGCCGCGGGCCGGGCAATCCCATGAAGAAGGTCACCGCACGCACATGATTGTGCTCCAGCTCGTCGAGATCGAAAGTACCGGGTTTCAATGCATTGGCCATGGAGAACAGCACATCGCCGTTGCCGGTCATGCTTTCGTGACGATGGAAGATGTTCATGTCGCCGTAGCGCAGTCCGCTTTCCATGATGCTCTGCATCATCGCGGCCCCAGGGAAACCTTCCTCGCTGCGAGCCACCACCAGAATGACCAGCACTTCTTCCGGCGCCACGGGCTCACTGGCCGCCGATGCGGGCGCCTGGGCAGCCTGGGCAGTAGCCGGCTCTGATTCAGCAATCGGCTCACGCCGAGGCCGCGGCGTACGGCTCGACTGCGCGCGCGGCGCAGGCTCCGGAGCACGCTCGGGCTCATCCAGATCCAGTCCGGCCTGCTCCGGCTGACGCATCTCGTCAACCTCCAGACTATCGATGGTGTCAGCAGTCACCTGGTCATCGCCGAAGGTAGGTTCTTCCCGTTCGCCGCGCGCGATAACACGCGCCGGGCCGAGCAGCTCGTCGCCGGCCGCGCCCTCAGGCAAGTCCTTGAAATCGCGTTCCAGTTTGAAGCGGATGCGTGAGCGGCCGCCCATGCGTCGCCACCCATCGAAAAGAATCCCCGCAATGACCAGAAGGCCGATAATGATTAGCCACTCTCGCAAACCAAAATCCATGAATATGCAGTTCCCGTTATGCCATACCGTTGAAGAGTCCCCGAGCGGGACTCCCGGCGTATGGCATTTTCACGCCACACCCCAATACATGCGAGACAGTAACACGCCCGAGCAATGTTGTGCAGGTGCTAGGGTCTGTTGACGTTTCATCGCGAACCGCAGGGCCGGACCTGTTTTTGGGCGGCGCGGTCGTGATGAAACGTCAACAGACCCTAAACCTCTGCCAATGCCACCGCCTCTTCGACATTGACTGTGACAAGTCGAGAGCAGCCAGGTTCATGCATGGTCACCCCCATCAGTTGATCGGCCATCTCCATGGCGATCTTGTTGTGGGTGATGTAGATGAACTGCACCCTGCTCGACATCTCCTTGACCATCCGAGCGTAGCGGCCGACGTTGGCGTCGTCCAGCGGTGCATCCACCTCGTCAAGCATGCAGAACGGTGCGGGATTGAGCTGGAAAATGGAGAACACCAGGGCAATGGCGGTCAATGCTTTCTCGCCGCCGGACAGCAGATGGATGGTGCTGTTCTTCTTGCCGGGCGGCCGCGCCATGATGGTCACGCCGGTATCCAGCAGATCATCACCGGTCAGCTCCAGCCAGGCATTGCCGCCGCCGAACACTTTTGGAAACAGATTCTGCAGGCCAGCATTGACCTTATCGAAGGTTTCCTTGAAACGGCTGCGGGTTTCCCGGTCGATCTTGCGGATGACCTGTTCCAGGGTATCGAGTGCCTCCTCCAGATCCGCATTCTGGGCGTCCAGATACTGCTTGCGCTGGGACTGCAGCTCATATTCCTCGATTGCCGCCAGGTTGATCGCACCCAGCCGCTGGACCTGCCCGTCCAGTCGCATCAACTGCTGCTCCCACTCGGCCTCAGTGGCACCAGCAGGCAGCGTGGCAATGACGCTCTGCAAGTCGTAGCCGGCCTCCAGCAATTGCTCCTGCAAGCCTTGCCGGCGGGTCTGCATGTCGCGCGCGAGCAACTTTTGTTCGTCCAACTGGTTGCGCAACAACTGGGCCTGTTGTTCGGCCTGCTGCCGACGGCGCTCCTGCTCACGCATCTGCTGGTCGACCAACTCCAGTGCCTGCCGGGCGGTACCCAACTCCTGTTCGGCCTGCAGCCGACGCTCCAGCAGGGATTCCAGCTCGATACGCTGGTCCTCCTCCGGCCCCTGCGTCTCCTCCAACGACATCTGCAATTGCTCGCGGCGCTCGGCCAGCCGTTCGACCTGGGTCTGCAATCGCTCGAGACCTTGACGAGTGGACTCCAGCTGCGCGCGCAATGACTGGGTGCGCAGGGCCAATTGATGCGAGCGGTCGCGCTGGGTTCGTGATTGCTGCCGGACCTGCTCCAGGTGCTCTCGATGTTGTTCGCGCTGCTGCTGCAGAGCTTCACGCCGACCGGTGTCGTCAGCCATACGATCCAGTGCTTCCTGCAGCACCATCCGCGCCTCACCCAGCTCCTCCAGTTCCTCGGCGCGCTGGGCCTGAATATCCTGCAGATCAGCCCGGATGCGTTCGCGCCGGGCGGTCACCTGCTCCAACCTGACCTGGCGAGCGGAACGCTGGGCCTTCAGCTCGCCCTGCTCGCGCCCCAGTTGTGCCAAGCCCTGCTGCAGACCGTCACGACGCAACTCCAGCTGCCGAACCTGCTCACGCAGCTCCGCCATGCGTTCCTCGTTCGCATCCAGCTGCGCCTGCTGCTGTTCGAGAGTGGCGTGCAGCGCCTCCATTTCCTGTTGCCGGGCAAGCACGCCGGCTTCCTGATCGTCGCCCCGCTGAAAGCGTAGCCAGTTTGGCCCCAGCCAATGCCCTGCGGGGGTCACCACGGACTCATGGCTGGCGAGCGAGGCGCGCAATGCCAGCGCCTGTTGCAAGTCAGCGGCAGTATGAATGCCGCCCAGCCAGGGCGACAGATCCACGGCCGAGTCGACCTTATCCAGCAACGACGCCGCCCTGACGGGTCCGGCGCCCCCCGATGTCGACTGCTCCACCAGCCGCAGATCGCCCTGTTCGAAACTATCGAGCTGGGCCTGCAGGGCATCCAGCGAAGGCAGGCTGATCGCGTGCAGATCCGCCCCCAGCACCATTTCCACCGCTTGCTCCCAACCGGGCTCGACACGCAGCTGGCCGGCCAGTACCGCAGCGTTATCCAGCCCCTGCGTCTGTAACCATTGCTGCACCCCGACGCCCTGATCCAACGCGGCCTGCTGCAATGCCTCCAGGGATGCCAGCCGCCCCCCCTGACGCTGGTATTCGCCACGGCGACCGTCCTGTTCCTGAACCAGGGCCGCAAGCACCTCACGTTGCTGCTGCAGGGTGTCGGTCAAATCATCCTGGGTCAGTTGGTCGCTCTCACTGCGCATGTCCAGTTCGGCCAGCTGTTCATTCAGCGTATCAAGCTCGTCATCCAGTGAATCGGCAGACAGACCCGCGCGCTCTTCCTCCAACCGCTGGATGCGTTCACCGAAACGCTCCACGCTCTGCTCCAGGTGCCGGATCCGCGATTGCTCGACCTCGGCCTGCTGCCGCGGCGCCGAAGCTTGCTGGTTGAACTCATCCCAGGCGGTCTGCCAACCCTGCATCGCCGCTTCGGCTTCGGCCATCCGCACGGCATCATCCTCATCCGCCGCCGCGGCCAGCTCCAGTTCAGGCTCGGTGCGCTCAAGTTCGCTGCGCAGATCGCCCAGCAAGGCCTGATCCTGCGTCAGATGGCTCTGCGCCTCCTGCCAGGCCTGCTCGGTCTGCTCCAGGTCATCGCGCACCTGGCGCTGGCGGTCGCGGTTGAACTGCAACACCTGTTCGATGCGACTGATATCCGCGCCAATACTGTAGTAGCGCGCCTGCGCCTGGTTGAAGCTGTCGTTCAGCTCGCTATGCTGATCGCGCTGCTTCTCGATTTCGCTATCGGCATTGCGCTGCTCGGCAATTACCCCTTCCAGCGCTACTTCGAGGCCGCGCACCTGCTGTTCACGCTCCAGCGTCTGACCATCCAGCGTCTGCCAACGCAACGCTTGCAGTTGCGCCTTGAGCTGACGCTCATCAGCCTTGAGCGTCTTGTATTTCTCCGCCGCCTGGGCCTGGCTATGCAGGCGGGATAACTGCCGCTCCAGCTCCTCGCGCAGGTCGGTCAGGCGTGCCAGGTTCTCATGGGTACGGCGGATACGATTTTCAGTCTCCCGACGGCGCTCCTTGTATTTGGAGATACCGGCCGCCTCTTCTATGAACAAACGCAGCTCATCGGGCTTGGCCTCGATGAGCTTGGAAATCATGCCCTGTTCAATAATGGAATAACTGCGCGGCCCTAACCCTGTGCCGAGGAATATATCGGTAATATCCCGGCGTCGGCATTTGGTCCCATTGAGAAAATACTGATTTTGTGCTTCACGGGTAACTTTGCGACGAATCGATATCTCATTGTAGCCGGCGTACTCACCCTGCAGAGTGCCATCACTGTTATCGAAGACCAGCTCGATAGACGCCTGTCCTACGGGCTTGCGGCTGTTCGAGCCGTTGAAAATGACATCCGTCATCGACTCGCCCCGCAGGTTCTTGGCCGAGCTTTCGCCCATCACCCAGCGCACTGCATCGATTATGTTCGACTTGCCACAGCCGTTCGGCCCAACAACCGCGCCCATATTGGTGGGAAAGAAAACTGTGGTAGGATCCACGAAGGACTTGAAACCCGCCAGTTTGATGCACTTGAGTCGCATTGAAAAATGTCTGTCCCTTGCCGTTCGGTGAGTGTCTGGCAGCCATCCGGCGGATATTTGCAGAAGTGGAAAACGTCCCCTTTTTACCTGTATTACTCCCCGAATAGAAGCCCCATCACCAAGCAGTGGCATCCACTGCATGGGAAAAGCTATTCGGTTGGGCAGGTAGATAAGCAATAGGCTTTACTGATGGTTGGCAGCGCCCTGGCAAGTGCGCTGCTGCAAAGGTGAAGCAAAGACAAAAATTCGATCTGGAAAAAGAGAATGTCTGCCACGACAACAAACCAATCACTACCCGATGGCTGGACCACTAGCCGACTCGTGGGCTTGCTCGCCGGCGTTGCGCTGCTGGTCATGACCCTGTTGTTGCCCGCACCCGAGGGCATGAGCGACGCCGCCTGGAAAGCTGCCGGCCTGATGATGCTGCTGGCCGCCTGGTGGGCCACCGAGGCGATTCCGATCCCGGCCACCTCGCTGGCGCCCATCGTGTTGATTCCCGCATTGGGCATCGGCACCGTAAGTCAGGCCACTGCTCCCTATGCCAATCCGACCATCTTCCTGTTCATGGGTGGCTTTGTGCTGGGGCTGGCGATGCAACGCTGGAATCTGCACAAGCGCATCGCCCTGATGACGCTGCTGGCCGTAGGCACCAAGCCCAGCCATCAGATCGGTGGTTTCATGATTGCCACAGGCTTCCTCAGCATGTGGGTGAGCAACACCGCCACCGCTATCATGATGCTGCCGATCGGCCTGTCCGTCGTCAGCATGTTCGAAAATGATGATCCGGCAGCGGTGCGCAAGTATGCGACCGCCCTGCTCCTGGCCATCGCCTATGCGGCCAGCATCGGCGGCATAGGTACCATCATCGGCACACCGCCGAATGCGCTGTTGGTAGCCTATCTGGCTGACAACCATGACATTCATATCGGCTTCGGCCAGTGGATGTTGATCGGGGTACCAATCTCGGTAATGATGCTGGCCACCGTGTGGTTCATGCTGACGCGCAAGAATTTTGGCCTCAACGCCGAGAATAACAGCCGAGAATTGCTACAGAAGCAGCTTACCGATCTGGGGCCGATGAGCCGTGGCGAGAAACTGGTAGGTGTCGTATTCCTGCTGACCGCTGCCGCCTGGATCTTCCAGCCTCTGTTATCCAGTTCGCTCATCCCCTGGCTGAACGACACCATCATCGCCATTGCCTCGGCCATCATCATGTTCCTGATTCCGGTCAACCGTGAAAAAGGCAATCTGATGGACTGGGAAACCGCTTCGAAGATGCCCTGGGGCGTGCTGCTGCTGTTCGGCGGTGGCCTGTCGCTGGCGGCGGTGATTACCTCCTCCGGCCTGGCAGTCTGGATTGCCGAATCCCTGTCCGTGATCGGTACGCTGCCGACACTGGCTATTGTGCTGGTCATTGCGGCGGTGATTATCTTCCTGACCGAGATCACCAGCAATACCGCCACGGCCGCCGCCTTCCTGCCGCTGATGGGCGCCCTGGCCATGGCTCAGGGTGTATCGCCGATCCTGTACGCGGTACCGGCCGCGGTTGCCGCCAGCTGTGCCTTCATGATGCCGGTGGCCACGCCGCCAAACGCCATTGTGTTCGGTACCGGCCATATGAAGATCACCGATATGATCTCCGCTGGCTTCAAGCTGAATATCGCCGGGGTCATCATTGTCGGCCTGCTGGCCTACTACCTCATGTTCTGGGTATTCGGCATCTGATCCGATACATCCCCGCATGACCAACCGCCGTCCTCGTGACGGCGGTTTTTTTATGCCCCGGCATCGGGCACAAAGCTCATTCCGTCATACTCCATACGATCACGGCCCGACCGCTCAGCACGCCCGCACTCCATAGAACGCAGCGGTTCAAGGGCCACCCAGTACGCGGGCAAGCCTTCTTCTACACATCCACCATAGGCTATGGGAGCGCGATCTCGCGGTACTTATCGTTTGTGCGGGAGCGGCCTTGGCCGCGAAGAGGCTGCGGGCTGGCCGTCAGGCCAACCCACGAGGAGGGATAGATCAGAGGGCGCGGTCGATTCGCAGTACGGTGGGCTGTTCCAGCTCTTCGCTGACGGTGATGTCGATAGCTTCGGCCGCATGGCTGGCCTGCATGACATCACTGGAAGTCGAGATGCGTGCACTCAACTGCAAGGCTTGCCCCTGCTGCAGCTGCACACCGGGCATCAGCGCATCGCTGGCATCCAGTACCACCTCGGTAGGCAGCTCGCCCTTGCCCAGACGCTGGGCGAGCAACGGCATGGGCGGACCCTGTGGGTCGCGGGCGGAGACGAAGACCACCGCGTCATCACCGAACTCGGCGGCCAGCTCATCAGCCAATTCCACCCGCACGCTGATCTGCAGTTGCTGCGCCGCTGGCGCCTCCACTCCATTTGCTGTTGCGCCGGCTTCCTGAATGCGTTGGCGCGCCCGCTCGATGCCGCCCTGGATTGCCCGAGCACCCTCGCTGCCCGGCGGCATACCGGCGAGCAAGCGCTCCCAGTAATTGATTGCACCGGCATATTCGCCGGACTCGAAAGCCGCGATCCCCAGCAGCCCCAATGCCGTCGGCTCATGGGGATTCAGCTCCAAGGCCCGATCCAGTGCAGCCACGGAGTCGGTGTCGAGCTTGTTGCCATTGGCGAAGAAGCGCGCCTGGGCCAGTTGAGCCAGCACTTCCGGCCGCTCGCCAAGGCGCTGCAGGCTGGCGGAAAAGGCATCTGCCGACTCCTGCGGTCGCTGATCAGACAGATAGGCGCGGCCGAGCATGTACCAGGCCTCTCCATTCTCCGGCTGGATCTCGGTGATACGCTCCATGCGGTCGATATAGCCATCAAGGTCTTCGGGGACCGGGTTATTCGCCATTTCCCGCGCCAGCTGCACACCCGCCGGGTTGCCCCAGCTCAGGTACAGGGCAATCACTACCAGCGGCAGGGCGCCAGCGGACAACAGCAGCGGCCAGGCGCGGCCACGGTGTAATGGCTGCCGCTGGTCCTCCGCCCGAGCGGTATCTTCCAGCAGCAACTTACCCGCTTCCTCCAGCGCCGAGTCATGCTGCTCTGCGCTCACCTCGCCGGCCGCCAGCTGGTTAGCCAGTTCGGCCACGCGTTCTTCATACAGCGCCACGTTGAGGGCGGTGCGGTCGGCCTTGCTGCGGCTACGCAGTTTCCACATCGGCCAGACTATTACGAGCATGCCTGCCAGGATCAGCAGCGCACTATACAACCAGAAATCAGTCATCAGCTGTCTTCTTCTCTTTCCAGCAGGGATTGCAGGCGTCGTTGTTCATCCTGATTCAAATGTTGCGTTTCGCTATCACGCAGCGCGCGCTGACGACGACGCAACAGGACCACCAGGAACAGGAAGCCACCCAGCAGCAACACGGCCGGCGCGAACCAGAGCACCAGGGTGGCCGGCGTCAATGCGGGCTTGTAACGCACGAAGTCGCCGTAGCGGCTGACCATGAAATCGACGATCTGCTCATCGCCCTTGCCCTCGGTGACCATGCGGTACACCTCCCGGCGCAGGTCCATCGCGATTGGCGCATCGGAGTCGGCGATATTCTGGTTCTGACATTTGGGGCAGCGCAGTTCTGAACTAACCTTGTAGAACTGCTCACGCTGCGCTTCGGTCTCGAACTCGTAGGTATCGATGGCCGCCAATGTCAGCGGTGCCAGACTCAAAGCCAGCAGGAAACCCAACCAGCGGATCATGGCGCACCTCCTTCATCGACCAGGGCCTGGTAACGCGGGCCCAGCTGCGTTTCCCATACACGCTCGTCGACCACGCCGACAAACTTGTAGCGAATGACACCTTCGGCATCGATCAGGAAGGTTTCCGGCGCACCGTAAACACCCAGGTCCAGGCCCAGTCGCCCGTCAGCATCGCTGATGTTCAACTGGTAGGGGTCATGAAATTCCTTTAACCATTGCCGGGCGTCCTCGGTGTTGTCCTTGTAGTTCACCCCATGGATGATCACGCCCTGGTCCGCCAGCCGGTTCAGCACCGGGTGCTCGACCCGGCAGGCGACACACCAGGTGCCCCAGACGTTGACCAGCGCCGGCTGACCCAGCAGGTCCGCCTGAGTGAGCAACGGTCCACCCTCTTCCACCGATGGCAGGGAAAAGTCAGGGAACGGCTTGTCGATCAGCGCTGACGGCAAGGTGCTGGGATCGATAGCCAAATCCTGCTGGGTCTTCTTGTCGTTCAGCGCCTTGAGAAACAGCACCAACAGCAGGATGAACAATACCAACGGAATCAGCATCCAGGGTCTGCGCATCAGACAGCCTCCCGTGTTGCCGTCTGGGGCACGGTGCGACGCTGGCGCACCTTCAGGCGATAGCGTTTGTCACTGGCCGCCAGCAGGCCACCGATGGTCATCAACAGACCGCCGCCCCAGATCCAGCGCACGAACGGCTTGATGTGCACGCGAATCGCCCAGGCACCATTCGCCAGCGGCTCACCCATGGCAACGAACAGGTCGCGGGTGAAGCCCGGATGAATGCCGGCCTCGGTCATCGGCATGTTCTGCACGGTGTAGAGGCGTTTCTCCGGCGTCAGCGTAGTGATACGGCGCTCGTTGCGGTATACCTCGATAATGCCCTCATCAGAGATCCAGTTCGGTCCTTCGCGGTGGTCCGCGCCCTGGAACACGAAGCGGTAACCGCCCAGTTCCAGCGCGTCGCCCGGCGCCATGCGCAGGTCGCGCTGACTGTCGAACAGACTGGCCCCTACCACGCCCACGGCGCAGACAGCGATGCCCAGGTGGGCCAGGGTCATGCCCCAGTAACTGCGGGTCAAGGCGCGTACGCCGCGGACCAGCCCCTTGTTTCGCGACTTGTCGAGAATGTCACGCAGGCTGGCACCCGCCACCCAGAGCACCAGAAACAGCATGCTGGCCACCGCCACGTGATGATCGCCAATCCACACCGCCAAGCCGACCGCGGCGATAGCCGACAGCACCAGCACCCACTTCAGTTGACCAACCAGCCATTTCACCGGCGTGTCTTTCCAGCGGCTCAGCACACCGACGCCCATTGCCAACATGAGCGCGGCCATCAGCGGTACGAACAGCGCATTGAAGTACGGCGGCCCCACCGAAACCATGGTGCCGGTCAGCGCATCCAGGGCCATGGGGTACAACGTACCCAACAGCACCATCAGGGTCGCCACCACCAGGATGACGTTATTGACCAGCAAGAGGGTTTCCCGGGACCACAGGGCGAAGCCAATCTGGCTCTTGACCACCGGGGCACGCAGGGCGTAAAGCGCCAGCGAACCGCCGACCACGATCAACAGGAAGCCGAGAATGAAGACGCCCCGCTCCGGGTCAGTGGCGAAGGCATGAACCGAGGTCAGCACGCCCGAGCGAACCAGGAAGGTGCCCAGCAGACTGAGGGAGAAGGCGGCGATGGCCAGCAACACGGTCCAACTCTTGAACACACCGCGCTTTTCGGTCACCGCCAGCGAGTGAATCAGCGCGGTACCGACCAGCCAGGGCATGAAGGAAGCATTTTCCACCGGGTCCCAGAACCACCAGCCGCCCCAGCCCAGCTCGTAATAGGCCCACCAGGAGCCCAGCACGATACCCAGTCCGAGGAAGGCCCAGGCGACGATGGTCCAGGGCCGCGACCAGCGCGCCCAGGCCGCATCCAGGCGTCCACCCAACAGCGCAGCAATGGCGAAGGCAAAAGCCACCGAGAAACCGACATAACCCATGTACAGCATCGGCGGGTGCACAATCAGGCCAAAGTCCTGCAACAGCGGGTTCAGGTCGTTGCCATCGGCGGGAAAGAACGGCAACTGGCGATCGAAGGGGTTGGATGTCATCAACATGAATAGCAGGAAGCCGATACTGATCATGCCCATGACCGCGAGCACCCGGGCGAGCATTTCTTCCGGCAGGTCGCGGGAAAAGACCGCCACGGCGAAGGTCCAGGCCGCCAGAATCAAGGCCCACAGCAACAGCGAGCCTTCGTGACCGCCCCACACGGCACTGACCCGGTAATACCAGGGCAGCGCGGAGTTGGAGTTGAGTGCCACGTAGGTCACGCTGAAGTCATTGCTGACAAATGCGTATACCAGACAAACGAAGGCGAACAGTACGAACAGGCACTGGGCCAGGGCCGCCGGCTGGGCAAAGCCCATCGCCAGGGTATCGCCGCGCCAGGCGCCATACAGAGGAATGGTGGCCTGCAACACCGCCAGTACCAGGGCGATAATCAGGGCAATCTGGCCAAGTTCGGGAATCATGCAGCCTCCGAATCAGTTGACGGACGGCGTATAGCCGTCCACTTTCATGTGTTCGACCCTTTTCAGGGCCTCGGCCACTTCCGGCGGCATGTATTCTTCATCGTGCTTGGCCAACACTTCATCGGCCATCAGCACGCGGTCCTCATTCAGACGCCCCATGGCGACGATGCCTTGCCCCTCGCGGAACAGGTCAGGCAGGATGCCGCTGTAGGCGATGGTTACCTGCTCGGCACCGTCACTCACGTCGAATGTTACTTGCAGGCTGTCGGGCGCGCGTTTCACGCTGCCGTTCACCACCATGCCGCCGGCACGGATGCGGGCATCCAGTGGCGCCGTTCCAGTGGCAATCTCCGTGGGGGTATAGAACAGGTTGATGTTCTGCTTCAACGCGCCCAGCGCCAGGGCCACCGCGACACAGACTCCAACCACGACCAACAGGATCAGCAACAGGCGTTTCTTGCGCTGCGGATGCATTATTTAACCTCCCGACGGCGGCGACGCGCCTCTTCATTGACCAGACGACGACGGGCCAGCCAGGGCTGCACCACGTTCAACGCCAATACGACCAGAGTTATGGCATAGGACGACCAGACATAAACACCGTGCCCGTCCATCGCCAGCATGTCTGCCAGATTGTTCATGATGATTTCTCCAGCACCTCGCGCACCCAGCGCGTCTTGTGCTCACGACGCAACACCTCGAGCCGCATCCGCATCAACAGGCTGACGGTGAACAAGGCATAGAAGCCCAGCACCATCAGCAGCAGCGGCAACCACATCTCCACCGGCATGGCCGGCTTCTCGGTGATCTTGAAAGTGGCCGGCTGGTGCAAGGTATTCCACCAATCCACCGAGTATTTGATGATGGGAATATTCACTACGCCGACGATCGCCAGCACAGCGGTAGCCTTGGCCGAGGTTTCACGATTGCTGATCGCCTGCCCCAGCGCAATGATGCCGAAATAAAGGAACAGCAGGATGAGCATGGACGTCAGTCGCGCGTCCCAGACCCAGTAGGTGCCCCAGGTCGGCTTGCCCCAGATGGCGCCGGTCAGCAGCGCGACGAAGGTCATCCAGGCGCCGATGGGCGCAGCGCACTTGAGCGCCACGTCCGCCAGCTTCATACGCCAAACCAGACTGACTATCCCCGCCACCGCCAGCATCATGTAGCAGGACTGGGCGACGAAAGCCGCCGGCACATGAATGTAGATGATCCGGAAGCTGTTGCCCTGCTGGTAGTCCTCCGGGGCAAAGAACAGCCCCCAGACGCTGCCGACCGACAGCAACAGCACACCGGCCACGGCAAACCAGGGCAGCCAGCGGCCACTGATGTCATGAAACCATTTGGGCGAACCCAGTTTGTGGAAGAAACTCCAGTTCATTCACTCACTCCAATACGCAATCCGGCGGCAATGGCGATGGGGGCCAGACTCAGCGCCAGCATCGCCAGACAGCCGAGCCACAATGCATAACCGGTCACCGGCATGCCCTGCAATGCCGCATCCATCGCCCCGGTTCCGAGAATCAATACCGGGATATAGAGCGGCAGGATCAGCAATGCCAGCAGCACGCCACCGCTCTTGAGGCCCACCGTCAACGCCGCACCAACGGCGCCCAACAGGCTCAGTACCGGCGTGCCCAACAACAGCGTCAGCACCAGCACTGGCAGGGATGATAGCGGCAGGGCCAGCATCAACCCGAACAGCGGCGCCAACAGCACCATCGCCAGGCCGGAAAGCAACCAGTGGTGCAGCACCTTGACCAGCACCATGAGGGCCAGCGGGTGCGGTGACAATACCCATTGTTCCAGCGAGCCGTCGTCGTAATCGCTGCGAAACAGGCCATCGAGCGACAGCAGCGTGGCCAGCAACGCCGCGACCCAGATAACCCCGGGTGCCATGCTGCGCAGCATGCTGGGCTCCGGCCCGACGGCCAGCGGAAACAGACTCACGACCAGGGCGAAGAACACCAGCGGATTGAGCAGATCGCCCGGACGCCGCCAGGCCAACCGCCACTCGCGGCAGAACAACAACCACACGACCCTGCGCATCAGTTGAGCTGCCCCATATCCAGTTGACGCACACCTGGCAGGTGCTCCAGACCGTGGTGAGTGGTCATGATCACCATTCCACCCAAGGCCGCGTGCTTCACAATATGCTTTTCCAACGCAGCTACGCCGGCCTTGTCGATGGCCGTGAAAGGCTCATCCAGAATCCACACGGGATGCCGCTCAAGATACAGCCGCGCCAGCGCCACACGGCGATGCTGTCCGGCGGACAGGTTATGGCAGGGAATATCCTCGAAGCCCCGCAGGCCAACCTGCTCCAGCGCCTGCCAGATAGCCTCGACCGCTACCGGCTCGCTCAGAGCACAGAGCCAGCTCAGATTTTCCTCGGCAGTCAGCGCGCCCTTGACCGCCGGAGCGTGCCCGATGAACAGCCGATGGCGACGCCAGTCTTCCTGACCGGCACCATGAAAGACCGACCGACCGCCATAATGGATATCGCCCGCCGACGCCGGCAGCAGCCCGGCCATAATGCGCAGTAGACTGGTCTTGCCGGACCCGTTGGGGCCGGCCACCTGTAGTATCTCCCCGGGTTCGAGTCGCAGCGACAGCGAAGCAAACAGCTCACGCTGATCCCGCTCACAGGCCAGGCTGTCCAACTCAACAGGCAGTGGCTTCACTTTTACTCCAAACCATCGGGAAGAGAATATCGTTCACTCATGTTTACCTGTGCGCTGCCGCTATACTGCATAGGCGACAGGCACCTTGGTGACTGGCGCCATTATACATAGCGCCCCTACCCTGAGGTGCCTGATTTACATCAATATGTGACACACATGACGCCGGATCTGAACCTGCCGCCCATCACCGCCAACCGCCCTGGAACCGGGGCTCTAGCCCCCACCACGACGGCCTCGGCGGTGGCTCTGGAGTTGCTGCGTCCGATTGCCGCAGCGACCTTGGCACCAGGCGAAAGTGCCCAAGCCGAGGTGGTCGCCAGCCAGCCCCGATCCGGCCCGTTCGAAGTGCTGCTGCGCCTGGCCAAGGCGGGCCTGCCGCCGACCGATGTAAGCGTGCTCAGCCGCCAACCACTGGAAGCGGGCACCGGCCTGACGGTGCAGGCGGTCAGCCCCACCCGCCTGCTGGCAGTGCTCGACAGCCTGGCCACACAGGGCGCTGGCCAGACACCACTGACCAAACTGGACCCGCAGCTGTTTCCCCAGGGCAGCCTGGTGCAGGCGCGCATCATCAACAGCCAGGCATTACCCGCGGCCAGCGAGCAGGCCCGCTTCGCCATCCTGGCGAAGATTCTGCAGGGGCCGGCAGCCGGCGCGGTCCTGAGCCTGGACAGCAGCCGCGCCGCCACACCCGGCAGCCTGCTGACAGCCCAGGTGGGCAGCCAGGGCGAGCTGCGCGTCACCTCCGTCACCGAGCAGGTTCGCCAGCTCGACCTGCTGCAAGGCATGCGTACCACCTTGCAAACCCAGGCGTCCGCCGAACCCCTGTTGCGTATGCTGGATAAACTGGCGGCGCTACCGGACCTGCCACCGCTGTTACAGGCCGGCATGCGCCAGGTGCTGACCCATGTCACCACCCCTGAATATTTGAGCACCCCCGCCGGGGTCGCCCAGGCGGTGCGTCAGAGCGGTATATTCCTGGAAGCCGGGCTCGCCCAGTTGAGTCAGACACTGCAGACCGGTAGCGCATCAACCGCCAACCAATCGCCCACCGAGTCGATGCAGCAAAACCTGTTGCCACCCCTGGCACGGCTGCTGCCCCTGCTCTCCAGTCTGGCCACACCGCCCGGCGCCGAACCTTTACCCGGCGCGGATTTCAAAGCCAGCCTGCTCAACCTGCTGGTCACTCTGCAACATCAATTTCCGCCGGATACCAGCAAATTCACTGCCCTGCCCCCCGGCCCGTGGCAGGCCGCCGCGTTAACAGCCAGACCGGGCCTGTTTCCACTGCCCTCGCGAGCGCTGCAGACCCTCAGCGATGCGCCCGATCTCGGCAGCCTGCTGCGCTTGACCGCCGCCCTGCTGGCACGCATTCAGCACCATCAGTTCCAGGGCCTCGGTCAGACCCAGACCTTCACCGACGGCAGTACCCAGACTGTCTGGCAGCTGGAGATTCCGTTGCGTGAAGGTCAGCAGTTCACCCAGGTGCAGATGCGCATTCAGCGCGATCAATCGGCGCCGGACAGTCGCCAGACCGAGCAAACGCCCCAATGGGAAATACGCCTGGCCTTCAATCTGGAAAGCCTCGGTCCCATGCAGAGCATCGCCCGACTGTACAAGGGCCGCGTCAGCAGCGAATTCTGGGCCGAACAGAGCGATACCCTGCAGCGTATCAACGCCGAGATGGGCCGACTGCGCGACCGTCTGCTGACCCGCGGATTGGAAGTCGGTGAACTCAGCGCCCACCGGGGCAGCCCACCAGCACCACAGCAAGCGGTGCAACAACGCTGGATCGACGAGGTAACCTGATGAGCGAACATCGCGAAGCCATTGCGCTGCTCTACGAGGGCGGCGAACAGGCTCCCACCGTCACCGCCAAGGGTGAGGGCGAACTGGCCGAACGGATCATTGAATTGGCCATGGACCATGAAGTGCCGATCTATGAAAACGCCGACCTGGCAAGCATGCTGACGCGCATGGAACTGGGTGACCAGATCCCTGAAGCGCTGTACCGCACCATCGCCGAGATCATCGCTTTCGCCTGGCATCTACAAGGCAAGACGCCGGCGGGGTTTGTACCGCCGGACGAGGAGAGTTAGTCGCGTTACTTGCGCGTACGATCGCTGCCCTTGAACTTGTTCTGACGCACGACACGCGCCTGGTGCATGGAGGGTTTGCGGGCCTGGCGCTTCTGCTTTTCCTTCTCGGCGACAGTGGACTCCGGCAGGCGCACTGGCTTCAGGCCAACCTCTTCACTGAGCACATCGAGTTCGTTCTGCTTCATTTCGCGCCAGCGACCGACCGGCAGTTCCGGACCGAGGAAGACCGGCCCGAAGCGGACCCGCTTGAGGCGATTGACCCGAACGCCCTGGGATTCCCACAGCCGTCTGACTTCCCGGTTGCGGCCTTCCATCAGGCAGACGTGGAACCAGCGGTTGATACCTTCGCCGCCAGAGCTGACCACATCGGTGAACTTGGCGGGACCGTCATCCAGCATGACGCCGGTCAGTAGCCGCTCGACCATGGCTTCGTCGACTTCGCCCATCACCCGCACCGCATATTCACGGTCCATCTGCGAGGATGGATGCATCAGCCGGTTGGCCAGCTCGCCGTCAGTGGTGAACAGCAGCAGGCCGGAGGTATTGATGTCCAGTCGCCCGATATTGATCCAGCGCCCCTGCTTCAGGCGTGGCAGCTGTTCAAATACCGTCGGCCGCCCTTCCGGGTCATCGCGGGTGCAGACTTCGCCTTCGGGCTTGTTGTAGATCAGTACGCGGCGTACCACCTCGGTGTTGAGGTCACGCTTGAGGGGACGGCCATCGACCATGATCTGGTCCAGGCTGTCGACCCGGCAACCAAGTTGCGCAGGCTCGCCGTTGACGGTGACGCGGCCGGCGCCGATCCAGCCTTCGATCTCGCGACGCGAGCCAAGGCCCATACGGGCCAGTACTTTCTGGAGTTTTTCTCCGGAAACCGGTGTTTCTTCGGTTTCTGGATTGATAGGTTGGTCAGTCATGCGTGGCACCTCCCGGTGTGATGGGGACAATTTCCGGGGAATCCGGTCGCGCAGAATAGCATCGACCTGCCGGCTCAGCCAGCGGGGTCGGGCTCGCTGTCATTCTCGACTGGCGGCAGCAGGTCATCGAAGTCCGTTTTCAGATCGGTTTCCATTGCCTCCAGCTCCGCCAGCAACGCACCGAAATCACCCGTACCGACGCTGCCGTCCGCCACCAATGGAACTACAGGGTCCCAGCCCGGCGTGCTGTCACCGGTATCCGACATGCCGACCAATGGCGATACCGACTCTTCCGTGCTTTCCCGCAGGTCGGCCAGCGGCGGTAGCTCCGCCAGGTTGCGCAGGTTGAAATAATCAAGGAATTGCCGCGTGGTAGCGTACATCGCCGGGCGGCCTGGCACCTCGCGATGCCCCACCACCCGCACCCACTCGCGCTCGAGCAGTGTACGGATGATCTGACTGCTGACGGCCACCCCACGCACGTCCTCGATCTCGCCGCGGGTGATGGGTTGTCGGTAGGCGATCAGCGACAGGGTTTCCAGCAGCGCCCGGGAGTAGCGCTGGGGCCGCTCTTCCCACAGGCGCGAGACCCAGGGCGCGTATCCATCGCGCACCTGCAAACGCCAGCCGCTGGCCACCTCGCGCAACTCCACCGAGCGCTCCGCCAGATCCTTGGCCAATTGGGCCAGCGCCTGGCGCAACTCCTCCAACGAAGGTGCTGTGTGCTCGTCGAAAAGCTCGCGCATTCGCTCCAGCGATAGCGGCTTGCCGGCAGCCTGTAGCGCCGCCTCCAGAATCCGTTCAAGCGGTGGTTGAGTCATCGTTCCTTGCCTTGACGTGAATGGGCGAAAAGGGCTCGCTCTGCACCAGGTCGACCAATTGCTCCTTGACCAGTTCCAACACCGCCATGAAGGTCACCACCACGCCCAGCTTGCCCTCGCTCGGCTGGTAGAGACTGATGAAAGGTACGAACTGGCCGCCCCGCAGGCGATCCAGCACATCAGCCATGCGCTCGCGGGTCGACAGCGTCTCGCGACTGATCTGATGACTTTCGAACATGTCGGCGCGGCGCAGGACCTCGCTGAGCGACAACAACAGCTCTTCCATGCTGATATCCGGATGGGCCTTGCGCGTTTCCAATGGCGGCGGTGCGGCAGCCGCCAGGGCGATATCCCGCCCGACCCGCGGCAGCGCGTCGAGATCCTCCGCCGCCTGGCGGAACCGCTCATATTCCTGCAACCGACGAATCAGCTCAGCGCGAGGATCGTCGTCAAAGTCAACATCGTGATCCTCTTCCTGACGCGGCAACAGCATGCGCGACTTGATCTCGGCCAGCATCGCGGCCATCACCAGGTATTCGGCCGCCAGCTCCAGTCGCACCGTCTTCATCAGCTCGACATAACCCATGTACTGGCGGGTAATTTCGGCAACGGGAATATCGAGGATGTCGAGGTTCTGGCGGCGGATCAGGTACAACAGCAGATCCAGCGGCCCTTCGAACGCATCAAGAAAAACTTCGAGCGCCTCGGGGGGGATGTACAGATCCTGGGGCAGCTCGGTGAGTGGCTGGCCGTTGATGACGGCCAGCGGCAGCTCATGCTGAATCGGGCCCGGCAGCTCTGCAATCGGCTCGCCGCTCACCGCAATGGGTGCAGCGGCCAGTTGTGCAGGTTCCCGGGCGCTCATCAGCCGCGACGGTAGTTCAGGCCGATGGCCTGGCGCACTTCAACCAGAGTGTCGCGAGCCGCGTCGCGGGCACGCTCGGCTCCTTCGCTGAGGATCAGGCGTACTGCGTCCGGATTCTCTTCATACTCCACGGCCCGCTGCTGCATGGGCGCCAGCTCGGTGCAGATCGCATCGATCACCGGCTTCTTGCAGTCCAGACAACCGATCCCAGCGCTGCGGCAACCCTGGTTGACCCAGTCATGGGTCGCCTGGTCGGTGTATACCAGGTGCAACTGATAGACCGGGCACTTGTCTGGATCGCCCGGATCGGTACGCCGTACCCGCGCCGGATCGGTAGGCATGCGGCGGATCTTCTCGCTGACCTCGTCGGTGGTATCGCGCAGGGTAATGGTGTTGCCATAGGACTTGGACATCTTCTGCCCGTCGAGACCAGGCATCTTCGAGGCCGGCGTCAACAGCGCCTGGGGTTCGGGCAGAATCACCTTGCCGCCACCTTCGAGGTAGCCGAACAGGCGCTCCTTGTCACCGAGGGTGATGTTCTGCTGTTCCTGCAACAGCGCCCGTGCGGTATCCAGCGCCTCGCTGTCACCCTGCTCCTGATAGGCGGTGCGCAGGTTGTTGTACAGCTTGGCCGCTTTCTTGCCCATCTTCGACACGGCAGCCCGCGCCTTGTCCTCGAAGCCAGCCTCCTTGCCGTACAGATGATTGAAGCGCCGCGCCAGTTCCCGGGTGATTTCCACATGGGACAGTTGGTCAGCACCAACTGGCACCAGGCCGGCACGATAAACGAGGATGTCCGCACTCATCAGCAACGGATAGCCCAGGAAACCGTAGGTAGCCAGGTCCAGATCACGCAGCCTTTCCTGTTGATCCTTGTAGGTCGGCACCCGCTCCAGCCAGCTCAGCGGCGTGGACATGGACAGCAGCAGGTTCAGCTCGGCATGTTCCGGTACCTGAGACTGGATGAACATGGTCGCGGACGTACCACTGACGCCCGCCGCCAGCCAGTCGATCATCATGTCCCAGACGTTCTGTTCGATATCCTGCGGGGTTTCGTACAGCGTGGTCAGCGCGTGCCAGTCGGCAGCGAAGAAAAAGCACTCGTACTCATGCTGCAGCTTTACCCAGTTCTTGAGCACGCCATGATAATGACCTAGATGCAGGCGCCCGGTGGGGCGCATGCCGGACACGACCCGGCGCTGGGATTCAACGGAACTCAAGGGAAACTCCTGATTGTCTGGTGATACATGGTGTTGGCATTGTGCTGCTTATCATACTCTTCGGCCCCGGCGCCTGCATGGGGCGCCGGTTGACCAATCATTCACGGCTGACGCCGAAGGGTTCGGGGTCGCCTCGGCCAATGCGGCGCACTTCGGTTTCCCCGTTGAGCAAGGCCACCACGGTGGTGGGCTCGATAGTACAGGCGCCGCCGTCGATAATCAGATCGACCTGCTTGTCCAGACGCTCGCGGATATCCTCGGCATCAGTCAGCGGCAGACTCTCGCCCGGCAGTTGCAGAGTCACGCTCATCAAGGGCTCGCCCAGGGCTTCGAGCAGCGCCAGGGTCAACTGATGGTCAGGAATGCGCAGACCGATGGTGCGCCGCTTGGGATGCAGCAGGCGCCGCGGTACTTCGGTAGTAGCGTGCAGGATGAAGGTGTAGGGGCCAGGGGTGTTGTTCTTCAACAACCGGAAGGTGGCGTTATCCACCTTGGCATAGGTGCCCAGCTCCGACAGGTCGCGGCAGACCAGGGTGAAATTGTGCTTGTCATCCAACTGGCGCAGACGGCGGATACGTTCCAGCGCGTTCTTGTCGCCCAGGTGGCAGCCCAGGGCATAGGCAGAATCAGTCGGATAGGCAATAACCCCACCGTCACGCACGATTTCCACGGCCTGGCGAATCAGACGCGCCTGCGGATTGTCGGGGTGGATTTGGAAATATTGGCTCACGGCTGCATTCTCGCTATGTTTTCCCGCAGTTTAGGGAACTGCGCCTTTTCCGTCGAGCGGCCGCTCATGGCATGACATTATCGGGGAACCGCGCATCCTGCCATACCGGCGCGCAATCGGCCGGTAAGGGCGTCATCTGGCCCAGCGCCATCCACGGCGAATCCGGATGATGAAAATCACTGCCGCAACTGGCGAGAAAACCGAATTCGATGCTCATGCGCGCCAGTACCGCCACCTGTTCCGGTGCCTGCTTGCCGTTGGACACTTCGACGCCACGCCCACCGGCCTGGGCGAAATCGCGCAATAGACGGCGGATACGCGCCCGGGTGAAGCCGTAATGCCAGGGGTGCGCCACGACGGCCAGCCCGCCCGCCTCGCGCAACTGTGCCACCGCCGTTTCCAGCGCCGGCCAGTGCTGTTTGATATCACCCAGCTTGCCCGCCCCCAGCCACTTGCGGAAGGCTTCACCGCGATCACGCACGTATCCGGCCTGCACCATCCAGTCAGCGAAGTGCGGCCGCGCCGGTGGGCTATCCGGGTCGCTGCCGGTTGCCTGCTGTACCGCCAGCGCCCCTTCCAGCGCGCCGGGCATACGCTTGGCAGCCAGCCGATCGGCGATCTGCTCGGCCCGCTGCCAGCGGCCATCGCGCACGCCAGCCAGCGCCTCCCGCAGGGCCGGAGACTGCATGTCGAAGCCGTAACCCAGAATGTGCACGGTATGGCCCTGCCACTGCGCCGACAGTTCGACGCCGCTCACCCAGTCCATGCCATGCGCTGCGGCGGCCGCCTGGGCCTCCGGCAGACCATCGAGCGTGTCATGGTCGGTCAACGCCACCAGGTCGATACCGGCCGCGGCCGCACGCGCCATCAACTCGGCGGGCGCCAGGGCGCCATCCGAAGCCGTGCTGTGCATATGCAGGTCCGCTAACAAATTTGCTCCAGGGCCATCATCAAACCAGGCCATTCAGGGAAAGAATTTGGCTATTATGCCGTCTGGGCGCTGACAATGCCCAACTGAATGGCATAAGTTACTGCACTATCACCTACCCACCCCAAGGATCCGACATGTTATACGCCATCATGGCCAGCGATGCCCCCGGCACCCTCGATGCACGAATGGCTGCCCGCCCCGACCATCTTGCCCGTCTGCATCAACTGCAGGACGCCGGCCGCCTGGTGCTCGCTGGCCCGCATCCGGCCATCGATTCGAATGATCCCGGCAGCGCCGGCTTTACCGGCAGCCTGGTGGTGGCCGAGTTCGACTCCCTGGAGCAGGCCCGGGAATGGGCCGATCAGGACCCCTACATTGCCGCCGGCGTCTATGACCAGGTACTGGTCAAACCCTTCAAGCGTGTTCTGCCGGCCTGATGAGGAGCACCCGAATGTCCCTTCGCCCATCCCTGCTGCCGCTGCTGGCCGCCTTGCTGCTGCCACTGCCACTGCATGCACAGCAGGCCGACGCCCCGGTCGATCCGCAGATGCCCACCGCCGAGCAGGATGTCGGCACGCTGCAGGCCGAACTGGCCAAGGTCGAGGCCGAGCGCCAGCGCCTGGCTGACGAACTGGCCAACGCCGCCGACCATACCGAGGTGGAGCGGTTGGGCAGGCAGAACCTTGCCCTGCGCGACCGACTGGTCGCCATGGAAGAAGTCGCCGCGCGCAATCAGCAAGAGCAGCAGCGCAAGTGGTTCATCGTCGGCGGTGCCACCGTCGCCGGCAGCCTGCTGCTGGGCTGGATACTGGCGCAGCTCGGCGGTCGTCGCAAACGCAGCGAGTGGCTGAATTGAACCAGTCGGTATTGATGATCGACGACGATCAGGAACTCTGCGAACTGCTGGGTTCCTGGTTGGCCGCCGAAGGCTTCACCCTCACCAGCGTACACGACGGTCCTGCCGGCCTCGAAGCTGCCCGCACCGGCAGTTATGGCGCCATCGTGCTGGACATGATGCTGCCAGGCATGAACGGCCTGGAAGTGCTGCGCGCTCTGCGTCCGCACTGCAATACCCCGCTATTGATGCTCAGCGCCCGGGGCGAGCCGGTTGACCGCATTCTCGGTCTGGAACTGGGTGCCGATGATTACCTGGCCAAACCCTGCGATCCGCGGGAACTGGTGGCCCGCCTGCGCGCCCTGCTGCGCCGCGCCATGCCGATAGCCGATGAACAGTTGCTGCAGGTCGGTGACCTGCGGCTCGACAGTGCCAGCCTGATGGTCTGGCAGAACGACGAACTGCTGCCACTGACCCAGACCGAAGTATTGATCCTGCGCGAACTGCTGGAGCGGCCGGGCCAGTTGATCGACCGTCAGAGTCTGTCGCGCCAGGCCCTGGGCAAGCCGCTCGGCCCCCATGACCGCAGCCTGGACATGCACATGAGCAATCTCAGGCGCAAACTCGGCCCCCACGAGGACGGTCGCCCGCGCATCCAGTCCATCCGCGGCCGGGGCTATCTGTACAGTTGAAACGGGAACAGACGGATCTTTACACAGCCTTTACCGCCCGCCAGCCCTGCTTGACATCCCCATGACTAGACTGGATACCAATGGCCGGACACGCCGGTCATCTGCAAACCAGGAGATACCCATGAAAAAGACACTGATGGCAGGTCTGTTCGCTCTCACTACCGCCGCATCCTGTGTAGCTCTGGCCATGCCCGGCATGGATGGGGACAAGGGTCGATACCATGAGCGGCACATGGAACGGATCGCGACCGAACTGGAGCTGACGACCGAGCAGCAGGAACAGCTGCGCGCCGTGCACGAAGAGCAGTTCGAGAAAATGAAAGCGCTGCACGAAGAGAAAAAGGAAAAAATGGATGCCATTCTCACCGACGAACAGCGCCAGAAGATGCAGCAGATGCGCGAAGAAAAGCGCGAAAAGATGAAGAAGCACATGGAAGAGCGCAAGGAGCGTAGAAGCGACAAGCGCGACGACACGCGCTCTGACGCGAGCTGATCCGCATGCGGCTGTTCTGGAAGGTCTTCGCCGTTCTCTGGCTCGCCACGCTGCTGGTGGGCGGTTCGGGCTTTCTGATCAGCCGCGCCTTGCAACAGGACTGGCTCCTGCTGCAATTTCACCCCAAATTGCGGGACTTCAGCGAACAGCTGGTCACCCTGTATGAACAGGACCCCGCGTCTGCCCAATCCTGGCTCGAAGCTCAACGCCGGCAACATCGGCTGCGGGCGCAGCTGTTCGATGCCCAGGGGCAGCGCCTGATTGAAGGCACCCTGCCCACGCTACCCCGTTTCGATCTGCCAGTGCCCAGCGGCCCGGAACGTACCCGCCATGGCCGGCTGTTCCAGCTCGGCTGGGATTCCCCACAGGCGCACTATCAATTGCTGTTGCACGTGCCGGCACCAGAGCTATTCCGCTGGCAACATACCCCGTTCGCCATGTTCACCAATATCAGCATGGCCCTGCTGCTGCTGGCGCTCCTCAGCCTATTGCTCAGCCGCTATCTGACCGGACCGCTGCGCAAGCTCGGCGTCGCCGCCCAGGACCTGGCCCACGGGCGGTTCGATGATCAGACCCTGGGTAACATCGGTCGGCGTCGGGACGAGATCGGCGAGTTGTCCCGGCGCTTCCAGAGCATGGGCAACCGTGTGCAGAGCCTGCTCGACAGTCAGAATCAACTGATGCGGGATATCTCCCATGAGCTGCGCTCGCCGCTGGCTCGCCTGCGCATCGGTCTGGCTCTTGGTAGCAAACAGGGCCTGGTAGCGGGCGATCCGTTATGGACGCGCCTGGACCGCGAGTGCAGCCGGCTGGACAGCCTGATCGGCGACATTCTCACCCTGAGCCGGCTGGATGCGCAGAACGTACCGCTGGAGCGGGTCGATGTGGATGCGTTGGTGGCCAATGCCGTAGAGGATGCGCGCTTCGCCGCCGCCCATCAGCGCCTGGAAATTCAGGGTAGCACCGGCCGTGCGATCCAGGGCTGGCCCGAGCAACTGGCCAGCGCGCTGGATAACTTGCTGCGCAATGCCCTGCGCTTCTCGCCCAACGATGGGTTGATCAGCGTAGTGCTGTCAGCCAGCCCCGAGGGTTGCGACATCCGCGTGATTGACCAAGGGCCGGGCGTGCCGCAGGAATGGCTCGAGCGCCTCGGCGAACCCTTCGCCCGGGTCCCGGGCCAGCCGGCAGATAGTGGTCACGGGTTGGGCCTGGCCATTGCCCGCCGCGCAATCATCCGCCATGGCGGCACCCTGAGTTTCAGTCAGGCTGCATCGGGCGGGCTATGCGCACGCATTCACCTGCCCACCCGTCCTCAACTGTCCGGCCAGCGGCGAAAAAAGTCCCGTGAGTCCAACACCGGAACCGATCTCGGGGCTCCCGTCGACTGACCCAGATACAGGTAGGCAACAATTTTCTCGTGGGCCTGCAGCCCCAGACCTTCATGAATCAGCGGATCATAGGCGGGTTCACCGGTACGCCATACTGCCCCCAGACCCAGTGCGTGGGCCGCCAACAGCATATTGCCGACGGCGACGGCGCAGGACATCTCCTGCTCTATTTCCGGCACCTTGGGATGGGCTTTCGGACTGCTGATGGCAATCACCACCATCGGTGCGCGCTGCGGCAATGAAGGCGCCCGCAGCACCTCCGGCGCCTGCGGGTCGCCAACTCGGGCCAACGCAGCCTCGGCAAACAACTCACCCAGGCGCTCCAGCCCCTGCCCTTCCAGCACCAAAAACCGCCAAGGCCGCAGCCGGGCATGATCCGGCGCCCGCAACGCCGCCTGAAACAGCGCCTCCTGTTGCTCGGCGCTGGGCGCCGGGCCAGTCAGGCGCGGTTCGGAAACCCGGTTGTGCAATGCGGTCAGTGCGTCCATTATCATCAGCTCCAGATACATGATTGCCGGATCATAACAAAACCAGGGAGAACATCATGTCTGATAGCGACACCACCAACCGGACCAGGGAGTTCCACTCCTTCGCCGAATTTTATCCGTTCTATCTCAGTGAACACAGCAACGACACCAGTCGGCGCCTGCATTATGTGGGCAGCACGCTGGTGCTGTTGATCCTGCTGTGGGCTATTGTCAGTGGCAATGTCTGGTGGTTGCTGGCCTTGCCGGTGGCCGGCTACGGCTTCGCCTGGGTGGGACACTTCTTCTTCGAAAAGAACCGCCCCGCCACGTTCAAATACCCGCTCTACAGTTTCATGGGTGACTGGGTGATGCTCAAGGACATGCTTACCGGACGTATCCGCTTCTGACCCCAGCGACAAATTGTCGAACGGCCGACAGTTGTCACGTCGGCCACCCTGTAGCATCGGCATACAACGACAAGAACCGGAGATATGCCATGAGCGAGCAACGCGCCACCTTCCGCGCCATGCAGGAAGGCACCGCCGAAGACTGGAGCCTTATCGCCAGTCACTTCCGTCCCTTTGCCCAACAGCTGCCTGATCGCATCCTCACTCACCTGAAGCTACTTGATGGCGACTTCGGCGGCTTCCCCATCGATCGACTGCAACATTCCTTGCAGACCGCCACGCGCGCCCACCGCGACGGGCGGGATGAAGAATATGTCATCTGCGCTCTGTTGCATGACATTGGCGACACCCTCGGCAGTTACAACCACCCTGACATCGCTGCCGCCATGCTCAAGCCTTTCGTTTCGGCGGAAAATCTATGGATGGTGGAAAAGCACGGTGTCTTCCAGGGCTACTACTTCTTCCATCATCTGGGCATGGATCGCCATCTGCGCGAACAGTTCAAGGATCACCCCCTATACCAGCGCACCGCCGAGTTCTGCGCACTATATGACGCACCGGCCTTCGACCCGGATTATCCGACAGAGCCACTGAGCTTTTTCGAGCCCATGTTGCGCCGCGTATTTGCCCGCCCGCGCCAGTCCATGTACGCCTGAGCTTTCCACCGCCTGCCTTGCATACTATGATCGGTCTGGCACACCATCAGGCCAGGGAAAGACTGATCATGACATTGCAAACCCGCATACAACCGGTACGCCCTCCACTCGAGGGCTACTACTCCCGGGTCATGGCCTATTTCTGCGTCGCTATCATCTTCACCGCCATAGCCTACGAGCAGGGGCTGACCACCCTGACCGGCGGGGTCATCATCTACTCGCTGCTGTATCCCCATGCCATCCGCCTGTTGACCGAGTTTCGCCGCCAGTCCGGCGCGCGCAACCTGCGCCTGGCCTTGCTGGCTCTGGATGCGCTGCACACCGGCGTGTTCATCACCCTATGCCAGTTCAGCCTGATTCCGAGCCTGGTTTTTCTACTGCTGATCAGCTTCGCCAGCATCATTATCGGCGGGCCGCTGTATTTGTTCGCCGCCAGCCTGCTGACCCTGGCGGGTTGCATGCTGTCGGCCGCCATTCTCACCCCCGAGCCACAACTGGTGAGCAGCCAGTTGCTGGCCTTCTGCAGTCTGGCCAGCGGTGGCACCTTCACGGTAACCATCGCCGCCTTCGTCTACCGCCAGGGGCGGCGTCTGGAGCAGGCACAGCAACTCATTAGCGCCGAGCAGGCAAAAACCGCTGAGCTGGCCAGCAACCTGGCCAAGTACCTCTCGCCTCAGGTCTGGGAATCGATCTTTTCCGGCAATCAGCGGGTCACTCTGGAAACCCATCGCAAGAAGCTGACCGTATTCTTCTCCGATATTCGCGGCTTCACCGAGCTGGCCGAAGAAATGGAAGCCGAGGCGCTGACCGATCTGCTCAATAACTATCTCAACGAAATGGCCCGCATCGCCCTGCAATATGGCGGCACCATCGACAAGTTCATCGGCGACAGCGTCATGGTGTTCTTTGGCGACCCGGTCAGCCGCGGCGCCAAGCAGGACGCCGAAGCTGCCGTGTCCATGGCCATCGCCATGCGCAAGCATATGAAAGTACTGCGTCAGCAATGGCGCAGCCAGGGCATCACCCGGCCACTGGAAATCCGCATGGGGTTGAGTACGGGCTATTGTACGGTGGGCAATTTCGGTGCAGATATGCGCATGGACTACACCATCATTGGCCGTGAAGTGAATCTCGCCAGCCGCCTGGAAAATGCCGCCGAGGCCGGCGAGATCCTCATTCCCCATGAGACCTGGTCGCTGATCAAGGATCTGATCATGTGCCGCGACAAGGGCCGGATCGAGGTCAAGGGTTTCAGCCGGCCGGTGCAGATCTATCAGGTGGTGGGGCTGCGCCGGGATCTGGGCGCAGCGCCCACTTTCGTCGAGCACGAGTTGCCTGGCTTTTCCATGTATCTGGATACCAATGGCATTCGCAACTATGACAAGGACGACATCGTCAAGGCGCTGGAATTGGCAGCGCGTAAACTGCGGGACAAGGTAATCATTTGATCAGCGTAACGGGCAGTGGCAACACCTCTTCTGTCGCCTCGACCTCGACTTCGCCCAAAGCTTCGCTCTCGGCCCAGTTATACTGCGCTATGCTGCCATCCCACTGCTCGATCAACGCGGTGCAGGATTCTACCCAGTCACCGCAATTGTGGTAGCTGATACCATTGACCTCGCGGATCTCCGCATGGTGGATATGCCCGCACACCACACCCTGCAGATCGCGCTTGCGACATTCATGGGCCAACGCCTCTTCGAATTCGCTGATGAAATTCACCGCCTTCTTCACGCGGTGCTTGAGGTAGCCGGACAATGACCAGTAACCATAGCCGTAGCGGCTGCGCCAGTAGTTGAGCCAGCGATTCAGGCGCAGACTGAATTCGTAGGCGTAGTCTCCGAGGAAGGCCAGCCAACGGTGACAGCGGGTAATGACATCGAACTGGTCACCATGAATGACCAGCAGTTTTCGGCCATCAGCGGTAACGTGCTCAGCCTCGTCCACCAACCGGATGTTGCCGATATTGAGGGTCGCATAACGGCGCAGGAATTCATCATGATTGCCAGTGACATAGGTCACCCGGGTGCCGCGCTTGCTCATGGTCAGGATGCGGCGAATGACATTAGTGTGTGATTGCGGCCAATACATGCTCTTGCGCAGCCGCCAGCCATCAATGATATCGCCGACCAGATATAGCTGGTCGCATTCGTACTCCTTGAGAAACCCTGCCAGCTTCTCGGCCTGACAGTCGCGTGTGCCCAGATGCACATCGGAAATCCAGATGGTGCGCACCCGCTGTTTGCCAACCGCCGAGAAATCTTCCACATGAGTCATCTGTCATCCCCCTTCCATCTCTGCGGTCAAACTAGTGTCACTGGGTGACCGGATGATGACGCTCACATGACCAAAAGATGACAGCCACGCAAAACAACCACAGTGTCGTATACAATGTGCCGTCGATTCGGTCACCTCGCTCAAAATCAGGCTTCGCCATGTTCAGACCCGTTATCCTGCTACTGTTGGTGCTGCTCCCGGCCCTGGCCGTGGCCCAGAACAACCCACCCTCCACCGAAATACGCACCGGCCTGGTGCTTTCCGGCGGCGGCGCCCGCGGTCTGGCACATATCGGCGTGCTCAAGCAGATCGAGGAACAGAACATTCCAATCCACGCCATTGCCGGCACCAGCATGGGCGCGGTGATCGGTGGTCTGTATGCGGCGGGCTACAGCGCCGATGAACTGGAGCAGATTGCACTGGAGATGGATTGGCCGGCGGCGCTCAGCGATTCGCCGTTGCGTGAGGATATTCCCTACCGCCGCAAGCAGGATGATCGTGATTTTCTGGTCAAGCAGCGCCTGACCTTCAAGGGTGGCAAGCTCAGCTTCCCGCTCGGCCTCCTGCAGGGCCAGAACCTGGGCCTGGTCCTGGAAAGCCTGCTGGTGCATACCAACGATATCGATGATTTTGACCGCCTGCCGATCCCCTTCCGCGCCGTGGCCACCGATATCGCCACCGGCGATGCCGTGGTGTTCAAGAGTGGTCATTTGCCCCAGGCCATCCGCGCCAGCATCGGCCTGCCCGGATTCTTCGCGCCGGTAATGGTCGATGGCCGCATGCTGGTAGACGGCGTGTTGTCGAAGAACCTGCCGGTGGATGTTGCCCGGGAAATGGGTGTGGATCGGGTCATCGTGGTGGATATCGCCACCCCGCTGAAACCGGCCGAGGACATGCACACCATCCTCGACATCATGGACCAGACCACCACCCTGCTGACTCGCAACAACACCCAGGAGCAACTGGCCACGCTGACCGAACAGGACCTGCTGCTGCAACCTGAACTGGGCAGCATCGCCTTCAGCAGTTTCGCCGAAGCCGATGAAGCCATCGACGCCGGCGCCCAGAGCCTGTTGCAATCACCGCACCTGCAGGCGTTCGCTCATCCGGCCAACGTGCAACAGCCTGGCGGCAACCTTGCCAGCAACCGTCCCCATCGCCAGCCGATCATCCATGAAATCCGGGTGGTCAACAGCGGCAAGGTCGCCGATGAAGTAGTGCGCAGCATGGTCCGTCAGCAGCTCGGCGAACCGCTGAATACCGATCACCTGGCCAAGGACATGGGCACCATTTACGGCACCGATTATTTCAGCCAGGTCAACTACGAGATTCTCCACGAGGGCGATCGCAACACCCTGCTGATCCGCACCAGCGGCCGGGAGACCGGTACGGATTATCTGCGCCTGGGGCTGAACCTGGTGGATGATTTCGAGGGCGGCAGCCAGTTCACCATGGGAGCCAGCTTCCGTGTCAATGGCGTCAACCCGCTGGGCGCTGAATGGCTGACGCGCCTGCAACTGGGCGAGCATCAGCAGTTGTACAGCGAGTTCTACCAGCCACTGGATTACGGTTCACGCTATTTCATCGCGCCCTTCATCGATGCCGAAGCACGCAACGTCGAAGTGATTCTGGACAACGATCCCGTCGCCGACTATCGCCAGCAGCGCTACGGCGCCGGCATCAATTTCGGCCGCCAGATCGCCAACAATGGTGAAGTCCGCTTCGGACTGTCGCGCTATTGGGGCGAATCCGAAATCCGCGTGGGTGACCCCGAGCAACCCACCCTTGAGTTCGATGAAGCCTTCTACTCACTGCAGGTCGATCGCGACACCCTGGATAACGTCAACTTCCCCCGCTCCGGAGACGCCGCACGCATACTCTGGCGCCAATCGGAACCCGATCTGGGGGCGGACGAGCGTTACCAGCAATTGGAAGTGCGGGCCAACAAGGCCTTCGCCTCGGGGCCCCACAGCTTTCAAATCGGCGCATCCCTTGGCCGCACCGACAGCGATGTCGATGTGGCCCAGAGCAGCTTCCTGCTCGGTGGCATTGGCAAGTTCTCGGGCTTTCGTCAGAACGGCCTGGCCGGACAGAACTACAACCTGGCGCGGGTGGTCTACTATCGCCAGCTGAACCCCGGCAGCACGCCGTTGACCATGCCCTTCTACCTGGGCGGCAGCCTGGAGTACGGCCGGGTCTACAACAAGGGCGAAGAGGCCCTGGATACCGGCTACATGGGCGCCGGCAGCCTACTACTGGGCATGGACACCTTCCTCGGTCCGCTGTTCTTCGGCATCGGTGCCAACCAGGAGGGCGAGCGGGCGTTATATATGAACCTGGGGCAGACATTCTAGGACGCCCCGACATTCAGTACAGCTTGCTGCGCCCAGGCCGGGATGGACCCCGGCCGATTGTCATCTCGACAACGCTCTCAGCCGCTGATTTCCAGTACCAGCGCGGCGCGGATACAGTGCAGCACGCCCTCCTCCACCGGCTCGTCCAGTTCCTGCGCAACGGCGCGTACGCCGGGCAGGTCTTCTTCCGCTTCATTGAGAAACAGATCCTGGATTCGCTCCAGCTGACCCGGTGGCAGGTCGATGGCCTGGTGCAGGTCCAGTTGACCGATGCTGATGGCCTGGGCCAGCTTTTGGTAGACCTGCCGGATCGGCAACCCGGTCTGCCGGGCAATCTGCTGCGCTTCCATGCCGGCCTGGGCCAGTGCCTGCACCTCATGGGCCTGATGTGCGGGCGCAGCGGTCTCCGCGCCACCCTCTTCCAGCAGCACCTGCAGGAAGTCCGCACCGTAACGCTCCAGCTTGTGCGCGCCAATACCACTGACCAGCGCCATGTCCTGCAATGTGGTCGGGCGCTGACGCAGCATATCGACCAGGGTCGAGTCGGCGAATACTACATAGGGCGGCACGCCATGGGCCTCGGCCAGGCGTTTGCGTAGCGCCCGCAGGTTTTCCCACAACGCCTTGTCGGCCTCGGCGATCACTGGCTTGTCGCTGGAGCGGCTGGGCACGCTGGCTGTACGGGATACATCCTTGCGCAGGGCCAAGGACTCCTCGCCGCGCAGCAGCGGGCGACAAGTGTCGGACAGCCGCAGACTGCCGAACCCATCCAGGTCGATTTCCGCCAGCCCGCGGGCGATCAGTTGGCGAAACACCGAGCGCCAGTCCTGCTCGCTCCACTGCTTGCCGATACCGTAGGTCGACAGGTGTTGATGCCCGGCGGTACGAATCTTCTCGTTGTCCCGGCCCAGCAGGATATCCACCAGATGGCCGACGCCGTAACGCTGGCCGCTGCGATAGACGGTGGACAGCGCCATCCGCGCCGCCTCGCTGCCGTCCCAGGTAGCAGCCGGCTCCCGGCAATTATCGCAGTTGCCGCAGGGCTCCTCGAGAACATCGCCAAAATAGCCAAGCAGGGACTGACGGCGGCAGGTGGTGATTTCGCACAGCGCCAACATGGCGTCGAGCTTGTGCCGCTCGATGCGCTTGTGCCGCTCATCACCGTCGGAGTTGGCCATGAACTGGTTGAGCATCAGCACATCCTGCAGGCCGTAGGCCATCCAGGCATCGGCGGGCAATCCATCACGACCGGCGCGACCGGTTTCCTGATAATAGGCTTCGATGCTCTTGGGCAGGTCCAGGTGGGCGACGAAGCGCACGTTGGACTTGTCGATGCCCATGCCGAAGGCAATGGTCGCCACCATGATCAAGCCTTCCTCGTTGAGGAAGCGCTTCTGGTGATAGGCGCGCAACTCCGGTGGCAGCCCCGCGTGATAAGGCAGCGCCGGCCAACCCTGGTCGCTGAGCCACTGCGCCGTGTCCTCGACCTTCTTGCGCGACAGGCAATAGACGATACCGGCATTGCCGCGCTGGTCCTTGAGAAAGCCCAGCAACTGCTGACGGGGCCGATCCTTGGGCACGATGCGGTAGAAGATGTTCGGCCGGTCGAAGCCGGACACGAAGCGCTTGGCATCCTCCAGCCGCAGGCGCTGGGCGATCTCCTCGCGGGTGCGTTCATCGGCGGTGGCGGTCAGCGCCATGCGCGGCACGCCCGGGAACAGCTCGGCCAACTGCCCCATCTGCAGGTATTCGGGGCGGAAGTCGTGACCCCATTGCGATACGCAGTGGGCTTCGTCGATGGCGAACAGGGCAATATCCAGGCTTTGCAGGAACTGCAGGGTGCGCGGCTTGAGCAGGCGCTCGGGCGCCAGATAGAGAAAATCCATCTCACCCCGGCGCAGCCGCTCGGCGATATCCCGGCGCTCAATCTCATCCAGCGTGGAGTTCAGTGCCGCCGCACGCAGCCCCAGCTCATTGAGGGTGGCGACCTGGTCATCCATCAGCGCGATCAACGGCGACACCACCACGGTGAGGCCCTCACGCAGCAGACCGGGAATCTGATAGCAGAGTGATTTGCCGCCACCGGTCGGCATCAGGACCAGGGCGTCGCCGCCGGTGGCGACCTGATCGATGATGTCCGCCTGATGCCCGCGAAACTCTCCGTAGCCGAAAATATCCCGCAGCCGCTGTAAGGCTTGCTCGCGCATGATTCTCCTTGCATGATTGCAGTCGGGCGGCCGATGTCGGCCGGCAGAAAGGGCCGATTATATCAGCCCGGTTGAGATTCGCTGTGATGAGGTGCTGGTATTGCCAATGCTTTGGCAATAATCCGGCCACGTGCGTACAATGCTGACCATTATCCATGATGAGGTGTGCCATGTCCTTCGCCGACCAACTCGAGCGCCTGCAGCAGTTTCTGGATGCTGACGATCTGCACGATGAAGCTCTCGATTATCTTGCCGGGCATGGTTACCTGACCGCCCTGTCCATCAGCCCCGTGGACGTTCCTGAACAGGAATGGATGTTCGAACTGTTCGCCGAAGAGCCGCAGTACACCGACGAAGCCCAGAAGGCCGACATCGAGAACACCCTGCGCGAACTCAAGTCCCTGATCGAACGCATTCTGGCCAGCGACGAAGAGCTGGAACCGCCGTGCGAATTGACTCTCGGTGACGAGCCGGACCTGTCCGATCTGCGCAGCTGGTGTGTGGGCTTCCTGGAAGGCGTGTTCATCCGTGAGGAAGACTGGTTCGCCCAGGACGAGGAAACCGTCAGCGAGCTGCTGCTGCCGATCATGGTCGGTTCCGGCCTGTTCGAAGACCAGCCCGAGTTCGCCGAGATAGCCCGGGACGAAGAGATGGTTCAGGACATGCTCGACCATATCCCCGACGTGCTGACCCAGCTCTACCTGCTGTTCCAGGCACCGGAAGAGAAAGCCCGCCCGGCACTGCTCGATCCCCGTCACTGAGCGTTCTGCTCGGACGTCTGAATCCCCCGCCCTGGCGGGGGACTCACACCACCTCACTGCTTGTATCCAGCGTCCTGTGTGATGCCCTCGTCATCTGTAGCGGGCGCGGTGTGATAGCGCGTGTCAGCCAGCTCATGATGGCTGGGGCGTGGACGGATACGCCGCTGCTGCAGGCCAATCAGCAACAATGGCACCACTATCATCGCGCTGCCAACCACGAACCACAGGTCCGGTACTTCGGCAAAAAACACCCAGCCAATGATCACCGCCCAGACCAGCGCAGTGTATTCCGCACTGGTGATCTGGTTGGCATCCACGTGTTTGTAGGCCAGCAATACACATACGTTGTAGCCAAGGATGAACAGTGCCGAGCCGAACGCGCTGATCAGCACCTCGCGGCTCCAGGCTGCACCTTCCCACCACGCCAAAGCCAGACACAGCGGCGTGATCATCAGGTAGTTGAGAAACAGCTTCTGTACCGTGGACTGATCGCGCGGCAGCCGGCGCACCAACACCGCGTTGATGGCCAGCGCAGCTGCGGTACCCAGGGCAGCCAGGGCCGCCCAACCGATCTCGACGGGCCGCAATATCACCAGGATCCCAGCGAACCCACTGATAACGGCGACCAGACTGAGCGTCGATAACCTTTCGCCAAAGAACATGACTGAAAGGATCATCACCATGATCGGCGCCACCATGAATACCGCATTGGCGGTAGCCAGTGGCAGAGCAATCAAGGCGTAGACCATGCAGATCATCCCGACCAGATGAACATGCCCGCGGATAAAATGCAGGACCCCACCTTCAAAGAAATGGCCGGTATCCAGGTGTTTCCAGAATGGCGCCAGCAACAGCAAGGTGATCACGCAGCGCAGGAAGGCGTACTGGAACACCGGGACGCCTTCCTCGAGAAACTTGACGAAGACATCCGAGATCACAGCAATGGCGTTGCCGACAACCAGCAATAGAATGGCGCTGCTGACTGTTTTTCCTGACATGACCGCCTCTGGCTAGCATTCAAAAGAAAGGATGTTCACCGCATCAGCGCAGCGCCGGCTCGATGCCCGCAAGCGGGCGTGCAGCTCACACGGCCAGTTGGACGCCCAGCGCGCTTCGCCCGTCCGCAAGCTCAGTCCGGGAGCCTGTCGCCCGCCTCGACCCAACGCCGCAACAAGGGCAGCAACGAGGCTGCCGGCTGATAACCATTACCCAACAACGCCAACTGCCCGTTGCGTTCGGCCAACAGGGTCGGGAAGCCGCTGATACCCAGATCGCCCACCCAGGCAAAATCCGCAGCCAGCATCACCCGTGTCTCCGGGGCATCAAAGGCCTCGATGAAGTCGTTGCGGCTGTATCCGGCCCCTTCGGCCAGATCGGTCAGCACGCCAGCCTGAGTGACATCAATAGCCTGGGTATAGAAGGCACTCTGGATGGCTTTGACCAGCGCCCACAGTTTTCCGGCATCGAGTTCCCGCCCCACCACCAGCGCCCGGCAGGCGGGCTCGGTGTTATAGACAAAGGCCGCGGGCAGGTCATCAGGCGTCAGCACCGGCTGGCCGGTCGCCGCGTGCACGGCCTGCCAGTGTTCCGCCAGCGCCAGGCGCGTCGAGTCCTGCATGGGATCGGTCACGCCAGGGCGCAGCCCGCCGGGTACCAGATGCAGATCCAGCTGGGGAAACGCTGCCTGGATAGCATCGATCACCGGAGCGAAGCCCCAGCACCAGGAACACATGGGGTCCATCACATAGATCAGGCGCTGGGACATGCAGTACTCCGATTACTTTGCGTTAGGGCTGGCCAGTTCCGGCTGCAGGCCGATGGGATGCGGCTGTTGGCGCAGCTTGGCCAACTTGACCTGGCGCTGTCGTTCCTCGGCACGCCGCCGGGTTTTCTCCGGCAGACTGTCATAACAATGCGGACAGCTGATACCTTCCTCGTACTGCACCGAGGCCATGTCTTCAGCCGATACCGGATGGCGGCAGGCGTGGCATTGGTCGAACGAACCCGGCGCCAGATCGTGGCGTACCGTGACGCGGTTATCGAACACGAAACACTCGCCGTCCCACTTGCTCTGCTCCGCCGGCACCTCTTCGAAATACTTCAGGATGCCACCCTTGAGATGATAGACCTCATCGAAGCCTTCCTTGAGCATAAAGCTCGAGGCCTTCTCGCAGCGAATGCCGCCGGTGCAGAACATGGCGACTTTCTTGTGTTTCTGCGGATCGAACTGCTGACGAACGTAATCAGGAAACTCGCGGAAGGATTTGGTCTGCGGATCGATGGCACCTTCGAAGGTACCGATCGACACTTCGTAATCGTTGCGGGTGTCGATCAACAGCACTTCCGGGTCGCTGATCAGATCATTCCAGTCCTTCGGCTCGACATAGGCCCCCACTTTTTCATTGGGACTGATGCCGGGAATGCCAATGGTGACGATTTCCTTCTTCAGCTTGACCTTGGTGCGGTAGAAAGGCATTTCCTCGCAGAGGGATTCCTTCCAGTCCAGATCACTCAGGCGCGGGTCCCGGCGCAGCCATTCAAGCAGCGCTGCGGTGCCTGCGCGGCTCCCGGCCACGGTACCGTTGATGCCTTCCAGCGCCAGCAACAGGGTGCCCTTGACGCCGTTGGCGATCATGGTATCCAGCAGCGGCTGGCGCAGGTCTTCGAAGTCTTCCAGGGTGACGAACTTGTACAGCGCCACCACGACGATATTGGACATGCCATTCCTCTTTTCGGTAATCGCCCGCGTAAAGGGCGTACTTTGGGGGCGGCAAGTTTAACAAAGTTGAGAGCCAGCCGGCATGCGGATTATCGGCCGGGGCGCATCCGCTTCAGTGGTCCGCCTTGCTGCCGCCCATGCAGTTGGGCGAATCCGGTGCCAGGCCACTGGCCTGCCACTCGGCGGGCGAATAGGTATGCAATGCCAGCGCGTGGATCTGCTGCATCAGGTCGCCCAGTGTGCGATAGACCGCCTGATGCCGCTTCACGGCATTCAGACCTTCGAACTCGTCGCTGACGATCACCAGCTTGAAATGCGACTCCGAGCCCGGCGGTACGGCGTGCATGTGGCTCTCATTGAGCAGTTCGAGATGGCTGGGCGCCAGGCTTTGCAGAGCCTGTTCCAGTGCTGCCTGGGTGGTGCTCATGGCTTGTCTCCTTGATTGATCAATGCATTGTATCCGGCTCATCTGTCCCGGTCAGCCGCACCGGCTTTGGTTAATGGCAGACCAATAGCGCATTCACACCGCGCAGCAGCGCTACCGCAACCCCGCCTGCCGCCCCTCGACCTCGGCTTCCATCGCCTGCACCAACTGCTCCAATTGTGGCGAAATGTGTTGCTCGAGGCGTTCGCGGGTGATGGCCATGGAATCACGGGTCAGTTCAGGCAGATGCTCCATCAGCTTGCTGCCCGCCGGAGAGCGGTAGAACGCAGCCAGTTGCTCGAACTCCTCTTCGCTGAAGACCGGCAGATACAGATCAATCAGGTCATCACGGATGGCATCCCAGCTCAACTGGGCGTTCAGAATGTCCCGGGCCTGCCGCTGGTAATCACGCAGCACCGATTCATACTGCATCGAGCCACCCATCTGGGTAAAACGGGCCGTCAGCAACTGTTCGACCTGGGTATAGACCGGCGCCGTCATATCCTCGGCATTGGCCAGCTTGAGAAAGCGCTCGGCACTGCTCCGGTGTGACGCCTCGTCAGCCTGGGCCAACTGCCCCAGGAAAAGACAACAGACCATCAGGCTAGGTAGTAAACGCATGGATGGCAGCTCCGGTGGGTTGAACGGGCGCCTATACTGGCAGGTCACATATCCATCAGCAACGAGGGGGCGCATATGAACACACGTACCGAGACCGACAGCATGGGCGGCATCGAGGTGCCGGCAGACCGCTACTGGGGTGCGCAGACCCAACGCTCACTGCACAACTTCGCCATCGGCGAGGAGCGCATCCCCCTGACGGTGGTGCATGCCCTGGCGCTGATCAAAAAGGCCGCCGCGCGCACCAATCTGCAGTTGGGCAATCTGGATGCGCCGCTGGCGGAGTTGATCAGCCAGGCCGCGGATGAGGTCATTACCGGCCAGCTGGATGAGCATTTCCCCCTCTCCGTCTGGCAGACCGGCAGCGGCACCCAGAGCAACATGAATATCAACGAGGTCCTCGCCAACCGCGCCAACGAGCTGGCTGGCCAGCCCCGTGGCGGCAAAACACCGGTACACCCGAACGATCACGTCAACCGCTCGCAAAGCTCCAATGATACCTTCCCCAGCGCCATGCACGTGGCGGCCGCCACCCAGGTCCGCCAGCAACTGCTGCCCGCGGTACAGGCTCTGCGCGACAGCCTGGATGAACAGGCCCGCCGCCACGCGGACCTGATCAAGATCGGCCGCACCCACCTGATGGACGCCACCCCGGTGACCTTCGGCCAGGAGCTCTCCGCCTTCGTTGTACAGCTGGATATGGGGATCAGGGCCGTGGAGCAAGCATTGCCGGAGGTCTACGCTCTGGCCCAGGGCGGCACGGCGGTGGGCACCGGCCTGAATGCACCACCGCGCTTTGCCGGAATGCTTGCCGCCGAGGTGGCAAGCCTCAGCGGCCTGCCCTTCACCAGCGCCGCCAACAAGTTCGCCGCCCTGAGCGGGCATGAACCGCTGGTACAACTGCACGCTGCCTGCAAGCAACTGGCGGTAACACTGATGAAATTGGCCAATGACCTGCGCCTGCTGGGCAGCGGGCCGCGGGCCGGGCTGGCCGAGGTCAGGTTGCCGGCCAACGAACCGGGCAGCTCGATCATGCCCGGCAAGGTCAACCCGACCCAGTGCGAGGCGCTGTCAATGATTGCCTGCCAGGTCATGGGCAATGACGTGACCCTGGGCATGGCGGCGAGCTACGGCCAGTTGCAGCTGAACGTGTTCAAACCGGTGATCATCCATGCCCTGCTGCAGTCAGTGCGCCTGCTGACCGACGGCTGCGACAGTTTCCGCGAGCACTGTGTGGAAGGCATGCAACCTGACACCGAGCGCATGCGCGAGCATCTGGACAACAGCTTGATGCTGGTCACCGCATTGAATCCGGTCATCGGCTATGACAAGGCCGCCGAAATCGCCAAGAAAGCCTACGCCGAGGGAACATCGTTGCGTCATGCGGCGCTGGCACTGGGCTATCTGGATGAGCAGGCCTTCGACCAGGCAGTGCAGCCGCAGGCGATGCTGGGGGACCGGACGACCAGGGCCTGAAGTCCCCGGCTATGGCAGTGATGGGAGTGGCTTGCCCGCGAATGGACCTGGCAGAAAAGCCTCGCGAAGACCGCTCCCACATAGAAACCCTCGGGGCCGGTCAGAAACCTGCCCCGCAATCACTACTCCAGCGGCGGCGTGACTGTCAGCCGCCGCAGCCGACGGTTCTCCAGTTTCTGCAGCAGGCTGGGCGCGAGGGCGATCAGCGCCGAGCCGGACACCACCAGCAGCGCTCCCAGATAGGCGAGGCTGTTCAAGAGTTCGGGCTTGATCACCGCAGGCCACAGCATCGAGCCCAGCGCGACCAGGGCAAAGGTGAACAACGGCGTGGTGGCCACGGTGGCGCTGACCCGGGATGCTTCCCAGTGCACCAACGCCTCAGCGAAGGCGCCATAGGCCACCAGGGTATTCAGGCAGCAGCCGAGCAGCAGCCACAGCTGCAGTTGGTTCAACTGCGTGATCTGGCTCGGCGTGGCGAGGGGTGCCAACAGCACCGCGCAGGCCAGGTAGATCACCATCATGATGGTGACCGACGACCAGATGGTCAGCAACTGCTTCTGGGCCAACCCATACAAGGCCCAGGCGAAAGCTGCGGCCAGGGTGATCAGGATGCCCAGCGTGTAGTCGCTCAGTTGAGTAAACAGCTCCACCAGGCGTTGATTGAAGAACAGCCCGAAGCCAAGCAACAGTACCGCCAGACCCAACAACTGACCGATACCGAAACGCTCCTTGAATACCAGCATGCTGCCCAGCATCAGCATGATCGGGGCGATCTGGATCATCAGTTGCATGGTGCCGGGCGTCAGCCGATCCAGTGCCAACACGTACAACACATAGTTGCAGGCCAGGCCGAGCACCGCGACCAGGAGCAGCCAGCGGTTGCGTGTGGACAACGCGCGGATCGAGGGCAACCGCCGGCGGGCTGCCAGCCATAGCAACAGCACCAGGCCGGATGACAGCATGCGGTACCAGGAAACGGTAAAGGCATCCATGCCGTTGAGCACCTCCTTGAGCATGATCGGCAGCACACCCCAGAGGGTGGTGGTGGTCAATGCCAATAGAAATCCGTACAGCCAGCGACCGGATGCGACGTGCATGATGTTTCTCGGAGAAAAAGGGAAGAGACGGCTATTGTAGAGCCCGGCGCGACCGAATGGATAGCCACGCATCGTCAAAACAGAGACTCAGCGCAATTGGCAGCAATTTGCATGTAGCCAATTCGTCTAACGGCGCGTCTCAGCTGTTCTACCATGAAATACAGATCCGCTATTTCTGGTCAGATCATTGCGGCAGACCGGCCGCATCCATACACTGGTGCTGTCGCCTTATCCGGCGCAGACAGCAGGGCAACCTACGAGGACGCCCGGCACACAAAAATAAAAGGTGTCACTTATGAAACTTGATATTCAGGGTAAATTGCCCAGCGTCGCTCTGGTTTTTCTCGCCACTTGGCTGTTGTTGATTCTACCCAATATGGGGTGATGGCTTTTCACGATACAATCAGCGGCTTCAGTTTGTGCCGGAGCCCTCGTGAAATCACCATCCTTTGCAGATCTGAGCTGGTCCGCTGACGGACAGCCGTTTTCCACCCAGTTCGGCGATGTGTACTTCTCCCGCGACTCGGGACTGGAGGAAACGCGCCATGTGTTCCTGCAACACAACGATCTGCCGCAGCGCTGGGCGACTCTCCAACCTGGCTCCCGCTTCTGCATCGGCGAAACCGGTTTTGGCACCGGCCTGAATTTTCTCTGCGCCTGGCAGCTATGGGACCGGGTCGCTCCCGCCGACGCCCGCCTGCATTTCGTCAGCACCGAAAAGTTTCCGCTGAGCACCGACGACCTCCATCGCGCCCTGGCGTTATGGCCGGAGTTGCAGCCCTGGGCCAAGCAGTTACTCGCCCATTACAGCGACCTCGCACCCGGCTGGCAGCAGTTTTCCTTGGCCGATGGCCGCGTCACCCTGACCCTGTTGGTGGGTGACCTGCTGGACAGTCTGCCGCAGTTGGACGCCTCGGTGGATGCCTGGTTTCTCGATGGCTTCGCGCCGGCGAAGAACCCGGACATGTGGCAGCCGGCTCTCTATGAGCAGATGGCGCGCTTGTCGCATCAGCACACCACGATGGCGACCTTTACCAGTGTCGGCGATGTGCGCCGCGGATTGCAGGCGGTCGGTTTTGCCATGCGCAAGGTCAAGGGTTATGGCCGCAAGCGCGAGATGCTGGCCGGGGTGCTGCAACAGCCGTCAGGGCAGCAATGGAGCGCGCCCTGGTATCAACGCCCGGCGCCACTGGCCGACCGGGCACGCACAGCACTGGTGATCGGTGCCGGACTGGCCGGTTGCAGTACCGCCTTCGCCCTCGCCCGCCGCGGCTGGCAGGTCACCGTAATCGAGCGCCACGCCACTCCCGCAGCGGAAGCCTCCGGCAACCCGCAGGGCATCCTCTACACCAAGCTGTCACCGCACCAGACCCCGCTGTCGCGCTTCGTGCAGACCAGCTATGCCTACAGCTTGCGCCTGCTGAATGAGGTGCTGGAACCGGGGGAAGACAGCTGGTCGGCCTGCGGTGTGCTGCAGCTGAGTACCGATGACAAGGAGGCTGCGCGCCATCGCCAGCTGGGTGAACAGGGCTACCCGCCGAGTTTTCTGCACAGCGTTGATGCGGAACAGGCCAGCGCCCTCGCCGGCTTCGGCGTTCAGCGCGACGGACTGTTCTTTCCGGGCGCCGGCTGGGCCAGCCCGCCGATTTTCTGTCAAGCGCTGTTGCGGCACGCCAATATCCGCTTGCTGACCGGCAGCGCAGTGGCACAGTTGGAACAAGGTGATGGGCAATGGCAGGCATTGGACGCCGACGGCCAGTGTATTGCCAGCGGCAGCATCGCGGTCATCTGCAGCGCCGCCGACAGTCGCCGTTTCCAGCAGAGCAGCCATCTGCCGCTCAAGTCCATTCGCGGGCAGATCACCCATTTACCGGCTACCGACGCGAGTCTAGGATTGAAAACGGTGCTGTGCGCCGAGGGCTATATTTCCCCCGCGCGCCAGGGCGAGCATCACCTGGGCGCCAGCTTCCGCTTCGATCGGCTGGATACCGAGCCCAGCCCCGAGGAGAACCTGTCGAACCTGGAGATCCTGACCAGCCTGTCGCCAGCCCTCAGCACCGCCCTGCAGCCGGAGCAGTACGATCCGGCGCAGCTGATCGCTCGCGCTGCGCTGCGCTGCACCTCACCGGACTACCTGCCGCTGATCGGCCCGCTGACCGATGCCGATGCCTTTCGTGCGGATTACGCCGCGCTGGCCAAGGATGCATCGCGCCAGCCACAGACGCCGGCCAGTTGGTACCCCGGCCTGTATCTGAATACCGCCCATGGCTCCCGCGGTCTGGTTACCTGCCCGCTGAGTGGCGAGCTGATCGCCGCCTGGGTCGAGGGGGAGCCGCTGCCTTTGCCCCGCGACCTGGCCGAGGCCGTGCATCCAAGCCGCTTTCTGTTGCGTCAATTGATCCGCGGCCAGGCCTGAAGCTCAGAACAGCAGCATGCGGATGCCATCCCAGAGCAACTTGCAACCGGTAAAGAACAGGAAGAGGTAGCACAATCGGTAGATCAGCTCCTGGTTGCTGCGCTGCAGCAGCCAGAAGCCCATGCGGATGCCGATCGGCGCCAGCGGCAGCAGCACCAGAGCAGTCAGCAGCTTGCTGGTGTCGAATTGTCCGAGCTGGATATAGGCCGGTACCTTGGCCAGATTCACCACGGCAAAGAATACCGCGATGGTGCCCATCAGCACGGTCTTGTCGAGTTTCTGTGGTAACAGGTAGATATTGATCGGCGGCCCGCCGGCGTGGATGCCGAAACTGGTGAAGCCGGCGACCGCGCCCCAGAACCCGCCCCGCCAGTTGCTTACCCCACGTACCGGCGGCTCGCCCTTGCGCAACCAGATGTTCAGGGTAAACACCACGGCGATGATACCGACCATCAGTCGAATATGGGCGTCACTCATCCAGCGAAAACTCAACCAGGCCAACAGCGTACCGACCAGCGCCGCCGGAATGATGATCTTCAGATTGGGGATGCTCCAGCGACCGCGGAAGGTGCGTAGTGCCACCAGATCCATGGTACAGAGGATCGGCAACAGGATGGCGGCGGCCTCCTGCGGCGGCATGACCAGGGACATCAGCGGGACGGAGAGAATAGCGATGTTGCCGCCAAAGCCACCCTTGGCGATGCCGTACAACAACACGGCGGGGATGGCGGCCAGATAGAACAGCGGATCGGTAATCATTGGAACCAGTCATATCAACAAAGGCGCTCAGTGTATCATTGACGCAACACGGCACAGTCATCCAGGAAGTAGACCTTATGCTGATACCCCACACCCTGCTCGACCCCGACGTATTCCAGCGCATGCTGGAGGACTTCGTCACCCGCGATGGCACCGATAACGGCTATGACGACACCCTGAGCCAGCGCGTGGAGCGTTTGCGCCGGCTGATCGAACGTGGCGAAGTGCTGATCGTATTCCATCCTGACACCGGCGATACCAGCCTGAGCCACCGCCGGGATGTTCCCGCCGAATTGCTGCGGGATGCCGCCGAGGATTGAGAACCACCCTGCTTCAGGGTGACGCAGGGCCACCATGGCGCTTGGAGGATGCCAAGCGAAGGACTAAGATAGAGGTCTTTACACCCCCATGCGGGTTTGACGAGGTAAACGATGAAATTGCGCTCCCCCCTGATTATTGCTGCCCTGCTGGGTTTTGCTGCCACCGCATCGGCCCAGACCGTTGTGTGCACCCCGGAAGCAGCCCTGAAGAAAGCTGAAGAAACCGCGGTCACCATCAACCGCATCGCTGCCGGCAAGCCGGACAAGGCGGAGCGTATGCATGAACAACTCAAGGCCCTCCAGGAGCGCGACCCCACCCAGAGCCACCATGGCGCCTGTGAAGCCTATGACCGCATCATCAAGGAACTGGAGCAGCAAGACGCCAGCGGCAACTGAGTAGTCATGAGGGCTGGCTATGTTGCAGACACCTCAGCCCGCCGCACGACCTGTTCGGAGTTAGGTCTGTCTTGTGGGAGCGGGCTTGCCCGCGAACAGGCCTGACAGAACTCCTCGCGGCCAAGGCCGCTCCCACAAGAAATCGGAATCAGCCAATCGCCGTTCGCCCAGCCAACGCATGGGCCAGCGTCCCGCCATCGATGAATTCCAGCTCACCTCCCAGTGGCACCCCGTGGGCAATGCGCGATACCTTGATCCCCTGCGGTTTGAGCAGCCCGGCGATATAATGCGCCGTCGCCTCACCTTCCACCGTCGGGTTGGTCGCCAGAATCACCTCGGTCACCGCACTGCCTTCGACGCGCTCCAGCAACGCCGGTATACCAATCTCTTCCGGCCCCAGGCCATCAATCGGTGACAGGTGGCCCTTGAGCACGAAATAGCGCCCTCGAAAGCTGCCCGCCATTTCCACTGCCCACACATCCGCCGGGCTCTGCAACACACACAGCAACCCATCATCCCGGCGCGGGTCATCACACATATCACATATTTCGGTCTCGCTCAGCGTCCGACAACGGCGGCAGTAACCCACGCCTTCCATCGCCGACTCCAGCGCATGGGCCAGGTGCCGCCCCGCTTCACGATCGCGCTCCAGCAGGTTCAGCGCCATGCGCTGCGCGGTTTTCGGCCCAACGCCGGGCAGCCCGCGCAATGCATCGATCAATTGGCGAATCAGGGGACTGAAACTCATACCGATATGGCTCTCTCGTTCAGAAGGGCATCTTGAAGCCGTCAGGCAGATTCATGCCCGCGGTCAGGCCGGCCATTTTCTCCTGGTTCTGCTGTTCCAGCTTGCGCACCGCATCATTGAATGCCGCGGCAATCAGATCTTCGAGCACTTCCTTGTCTTCGGTCATCAGGCTGTCATCAATATTGACGCGGCGCACGTCGTGCCGCCCGGTCATGACGACGGAAACCAGCCCGGCACCGGATTGCCCGGTCACCTCGGCGTTGGCCAGCTCTTCCTGCATCTTCTGCATTTTTTCCTGCATCTGCTGGGCCTGCTTCATCAGGCCTGACATGCCACCTTTCATCATGGTCGTTTCCTCATAAGGGGTTCAAGCATCGAGCGGGCGGATACTGTCATCACAGATCTGCGCCGCAAAATCGTTGATCAGCGCCTGCACCAGCGGGTCGCTCTGTATGTTCGCCTCGGCTTCCTTCTGCCGGGCCACCCGCCGCCGGGCTGCCGCTACCGCAGGGGTTTCCTGCGTGGGCGCCTGGACCGTAACGGTCAAAGTTACTGGTTGGCCTTGCTGCTCGGTAATGGCCTTTTCCAGACGCTGGCGATGATTTTCGTTGTACAGCGCGCTGTGACCTGGGTCCAGATGCAACTGCCAGACGGCGCCCTCGACAGCGACCAGTTGGCAATGGGCGGCAATGCTCTGGGTTAGGCCAGCCACACCCAGGCGCGGATACAGCTCCAGCCATTGGGCGGCAAGGCCGGTGGCCGGAGGCAGATCGCTGACATCCTCTTCGGCGGCCTCGACCGGAGCGCTGTCCGCCGCCGGCTCCCAGTCGCTCAGATAATCGCTGACATCCAGTTCATCATCACTGTCGGGGCTGAAACTGTCATCGGGCGGTGCATCCTGCAACCACTCGGGGGGAGCGTCCGCTGCTGGCGGGTTCGGCTCGCTTGGCGTTGTCGGCTCCTCGACCACCGGTGCAGGTGCCGCCACGGGGCTGGCAGCGGACTGCGGCGCGGGAGTGGCCGGAGCTGACGGCTCGACAGTCGGTTCGACCGTTGGCTCCACAACCGGCGTGATCGGTGAAGCGGGTTTCGGCGGTGCCTGCACGGCAGCCGGCGTCGTAACCGGCGCGGCCTGCGTGGTCGGCCTGGCGATTACGGAATCAGCTGCGGCCTGGCTGATCCCCGGGGGCTTTCCCGGGTCGCCAGCCGCAGCCGGTACGGGACTCGGCTGCGTCGTTGGCGGCGTTTGCACGAGCCCGGCTGGTGCCGCGTTGCCGGTGTGTTGTAGCGTGCCGGGGCGAAACGCCAACATACGCAGCAGCGCCATCTCGAAACCGCCACGCGGGTCCGGTGCCAGTGGCAGGTCACGGCGACCGTGCAGGGCCAGTTGATAGAACAGCTGTACATCCTCGGCACTGACCTGCCCGGCCAGCTCCAGAACCCGCGCCTGGTCACCCAGGCTGTTATCCGCCGCCTCCGGCAATACCTGGGCGATGGCCACTCGCTGCAGGGTGGATATCAGCTCGGCCAGCACGCCCGCAAAATCAGCGCCCTGCTCGGCCAGCTCGGCAACAGCGGCGAGGAGCGCGCGCGCATCCCCGGTGGCCAGTGCCTGCAGAAGGCCGAATACCTGACCGTGATCGATGGTGCCGAGCATGCTGCGCACCTCGGCGGCCTGCAGCTGGCCATTCCCGAAGGCGATGGCCTGATCGGTGAGGCTCAGGCCGTCGCGCATGGAGCCATCGGCGGCGCGGCCGAGCAGCCACAGCGACTCATCATCGAAGGGTACCTGCTCTTCGGCCAGCACATGGCGCAGGTGCTCGACCACCTTTTCCGGCAACATGTTCTTCAACGAGAACTGCAGGCAGCGGGACAGGATGGTGACCGGCAGTTTCTGCGGATCGGTGGTCGCCAACAGGAATTTGACGTGAGCCGGCGGCTCTTCCAGAGTCTTCAACAAGGCGTTGAAGCTGTGGCTGGAGAGCATGTGCACTTCGTCGATGAGATAGACCTTGAAGCGCCCGCGCGTGGGTGCGTACTGCACATTGTCCAACAGCTCGCGGGTGTCCTCGACCTTGGTTCGGCTGGCCGCGTCGACTTCGATCAGATCGACGAAACGCCCTTCGTCGATTTCCCGACAGGCCGAACAGACGCCGCAGGGCTCCGAACTGACACCCGCCTCGCAGTTCAGACACTTGGCCAGAATGCGCGCGATGGTGGTCTTGCCGACCCCGCGGGTGCCGGTGAATAGATAGGCATGGTGCAGGCGATTGTGATCCAGCGCATTGATCAGCGCCTGCAGCACGTGGGTCTGGCCGACCATCTCACGGAACAGGCGCGGACGCCATTTGCGGGCTAATACCTGGTAACTCATCGAGGGGCTGCTATCCGGTGTCATTGGCAAGCAGCTACTGTACCTTAAAGCGCCTAATCAATGCGAGATTCGCGCCTGTCGGCTCGCCCTGTGGGAGGGGCTGATCGGGAACCGATACTGGTGATGGAAAAGCGGGCTTGCCCGCGAAGCTGATCTGCCAATTGCTTCGCGGCCAAGCCCGCTCCCACAAAGAGGGGTCAACGTGACTCGGTCAACGTGACCCGGACGAGTTCCTTTCGGCCTCGGGCGCTTCAGTCTTGAACGTAGTCGTTGAAAGTCAACGAGATACGATGTTGCGACGAAGGCAGGTTCGGTACGTTCAGCGTTTGCTTGTTGTCGGTGTCACCGCGCGGGGTGCTGACCACGGAGATAACCCCATCCGCCGGTGTGCTGGCAGGCATGTACACATCCACGCCCCACTGGAACGGCTGCTCCGGGAAATACGGTAGCGGATCGCCAGTCGTCACCGCTGGAGTGGCTTCATCGTCATGTACGTGAATGCCGATATTCCTGCTACCGATGGCCGGGTCAATGATATTCACTGCCGGCTGATCGCCCCACAGCAGGCTGGTGGTGGAAATCTCCAGCAGATCGTTATCGGTGCCGCGGTCGCCCCACCATTCCATGTCCCGGGAGATCACCAGGGAGGCGTGATCATCACTGGCGTTGGTATTTTCCTCGATCACGGAGCCGGCCTGCGAGGTGTTCAAGCGCACCAGCGCGCTGTTGCGGATCAGCGGCTGACGATAGAAGTGATGCTCGGAACGACCCGGTCGCAACAGCTGGAATTCGTAGTAGGCGGTCGGATCGAGCGTCACCGGACCCCAGTTGCCGTTGGCCGTGATGCTGAAGGTATCCAATGGCGCCGCTTCGAGACGCTCACCGGTATCGGGGTCTATTTCCCAAACCTGCAGCGTGGTCCCGGCAGCACCGGTATTGGCTGGGAAATAAACCGCCCGACCGGCAATTTCCACCTCATCCCGCTGTGGCAGAATCTCGGTGCGCACCGGCTCGACACCTGTGAAGAATTCAAACTGGGCGGCGAAAGAGGCTTCCGAGGTGGCCGCCTGGACATGAGTCTCATCAGGCACGTAGGCGTTCACTTCACCGAGCCGCCGGGTTTCATCGACAAACAGCCCCATGCAGTTGGAGTCGCCCGGGCAACTCTCGCCTGTCGCGCCGTCGATGGCAACATAGCCAGCCACCTTGGCTTCCCGGTCCGGATTGGCCACGTAGTAGCCGCAAACCGCCGTACCCAGGGAGTGGCAAGCCAGATAGACCTGATCCGCCCCGAACTCCGCCAGCACGTTATCGACGAACCCATCCAGGTCACCACTCAGGCCGCCGGTAAGGGCCCTGTTGATCTCTACCGCCCCTGCCGTGCTGTATTCGTAGGCCACCACATGGTCTTCGGGGTAGCCGTTGCTGGCAAAGCGCATCGCCTGGGTCTGGTACTGGGAGGCCGAGCCAGCGGTGCCGTGTACGAAGATGACCGGCAGGATCCGATCCTCATCGATATCCGGCATATCCGGAGAGCCAGGCCAGGAAACCCGATCCGAGCCGGAGCCGCCGAGACAACCGGTCAACACACCACAGAGAAGCAGAAAAAACACGCCGAGCGCGGGCACGCGGGCCCTGGGAAATGCCATATCCATGTTCGATTACCCTTATTGTTGTTATCAGTCAGACACGATGAGACATTAGTAGATATAAGCTCGCTTCGCCACTGAAAGAGCTAACGTATCAGCAAAGGACAGGCAGACGAATAGACCGGAAGTCGGCAAGACAAGGGCGTATGAGACGCGGAATAAGAATGGGGGGATAACGGAAACGAGAAGGCTATGGGTGGCAACCCTGCCAGCCGCACCCCGGCACACGATATAACCGCTGCGGCTGCTCCCTTCCGGGCCTGACCGGGTTCACGGCGAATCATTGCGAGGGGACCGACAGGGTCACCATAGCGTGCCCTGCAGATGAGGGCCGCGCTATTGTAACGACTTGCGCGCAAGTTACAACCCACAATCGTGTCTGGGATGCGCAGCCGAGACGCAAATACGCCATGCCTGACGGCTTGCCCTCCTCGCGTATAATGAGAGCCGATTCAACTGCCGGAGACCCGACCATGCAACCTGAAGACCTGCAACTGCTGGTCACCCGTGAAATGCCCTTCGGCAAGTATCAGGGCCGGCTGATCGCCGACCTGCCCGGCCATTACCTCAACTGGTTCGCCCGTGAAGGCTTCCCCAAGGGGGAAATCGGCCGCCTGCTGGAACTGATGCAGGAAATCGATCACAACGGTCTGTCCGCCCTGCTCGACCCGCTGCGCCATCGGCCGCCGGTCAGGCGCCCATGAACAGGGCGATCATCAACGGGATGGAGAACAATGCCACCACGGTACTCAACAGTGCGGTACCGGCTACCTGGCTGGGCGCCAGATCCAACAGCGTGGCGATGACCACGGTATTGGCGGCAATCGGTGTGATGGACACCAGAAACAGCGCCTGATACACCGCAGTGCTGTAGATCTGCGGCCCATGGCTGTCCAGCCACCAGAACAGCAGCGCCACCGCCGGCCAGACCACGAATTTGCCGAAGAACGCCAGCGCAGTAAAACGCAGGTTGCCCGCCAGCCCGCGAAAACTGAGGATGCTCATACCGATTATCATCATCCCGAACACGCTGTAAGCGCCACGCAGGTTATCGAACAGCGGCTCGGCGATCACCGGAATACCAATGCCTGTGAGATTGAGCGCGACCGCAAGAAAGAAGGCGTACAGCGATGGCAGGCGCGCGACCTTGATCAGGCAGTCGCGCACCTGGTAACGGCCCCGCGCTGCGAGATAGAAACCCACCGAATTCTCATACAGGGTGGTACCGAGCATGCAGAGAATATAGATGCTCAGGCCTTGCTCGCCGAACAGCAGCAAAGCCACTGGCACCCCAAGATAGCCGGTATTGCCGGTGCCCACGGCCAGCGGAATGACACTGGCGCTGGCGTCTCCCACCCAGCGTCGGGCTATCAGCAGATGTCCGTAACCGATCAGCGTACACAGCCCCAGGGTAAGAAAGGGCAGCAGAATCACCTCCGGCGACAGCGGCGCGTTCATTACGCCGGAGAAAACCACCGAGGGTGTGATGATATACATCATGATGCCGGCAATATGACTACCGCTGGCCTGCAGGAAACGCCCGGCAACCCACCCCAGCGCAACCGTCACGTAGAGTGGCAACAGTTTGTACAGCAAGGCCAGTGCCGCCGTCATGGTATTCCCCACCGAACTGAATCCGGTCAGTCTAACGATCCGCTCCGGTCATCACCACCGATGCAATGATTCTTTCTGAAAAATCAGCTACATCCGTCTGCCTGGCGTTGGGGATGGTAAGATCCGGGTTCCATTTCTTTCGCGTTCGCAGGATTGTCCCCGAATGGAAGTCATGAATACCCTGTTTGTAATCTGTGCCGGCCTGCTATGCGTCAGCATTCTGGCAAGTTCAATGTCCTCCCGATTGGGCATTCCCCTGTTGCTGGTATTTCTGATCGTCGGCATGCTCGCCGGCGAAGATGGTCCGGGCGGCATTGTGTTCGACAGTATAGATACGGTGTATGTCATCGGCAGCCTGGCCCTGGCGATCATCCTGCTGGATGGCGGCATGCGCACACGGGCGGAGAACTTCAAGGTCGCCCTTTGGCCATCCCTGTCACTGGCCAGCTTCGGCGTACTGATCAGCGCTCTGGTCACCGGTCTGGCCACCGCCTGGTTGCTGGACCTGCACTGGCTGCAGGGCTTGCTGCTGGGCTCGATCGTCGGCTCGACCGATGCGGCCGCGGTATTCTCGTTGCTGCAGGGCAAAGGGCTGAACCTCAAGCGCCGGGTCAGCGCCACCCTGGAAATCGAGTCTGCATCGAACGACCCCATGGCGATCTTCCTGACCATCACCATCGTGGAGATGCTGGCCAACGGGCAGACGTCCTTCAGTTGGTCGTTTCTGGCCATGTTGTTGCAGCAATTCGGCATCGGCGGGGTCTGCGGGCTGGCGGGCGGCTTCTTCCTGACCTGGCTGGTCAACCGGGTGAGCCTGGATACCGGCTTGTATCCCCTGCTCATCACCAGTGGTGCCATTCTGACCTTCGCGGTCACCAATGTACTCGGCGGCAGCGGCTTCCTGGCGATCTTCATCACCGGCCTGGTACTGGGCAACAGCCGCCTGCGCAGTCTGCAGAACATCCTGCACATGCAGGACGGCATGGCCTGGCTCAGCCAGATCGGCCTGTTCCTCATGCTCGGCTTGCTGGTCACGCCCTCGGAGATGCTCGACATCGCCTTGCCAGCACTGGCCGTTGCCGTCTTTCTCATCCTGGTCGCACGCCCAATTGCTGTGCTGATCTGTCTGGCCCCTTTCGTGTTCTCCTGGCGCGAGCGCCTGTTCATCAGCTGGGTTGGCCTGCGCGGCGCGGTGCCGGTGATGCTGGCGATCTTCCCGCTGGTAGCCGGGCTGGAACAGGCCCAATTGCTGTTTAACCTGGCCTTCGTTGTGGTCTTGGTTTCCCTGCTGCTGCAAGGGGCGAGCCTGCCGATTGCGGCAAGGCTGTGCCGGGTCGAGATCCCGCCCATTCCGGAGCCGCTGCACCGTACCAGCCTGGATGTGGTGGTCGAGAGCGACTACGAGCTGATGGTCTATCAACTGAGCGATGCCAACTGGTGCGTTGGTGTGGCCCTGCGCGATTTGAACATGCCCAAGGACACCCGCATCGCCGCGCTGTTTCGCGGCCGCAAATTGCTGCACCCCTCCGGCAGCACCCGCCTGGAGCTGAATGATGTGTTATGCGTCATCGGCCACGCCCGGGACCTGCCGGCGCTGTCGAAAATCTTCAGTACTACCAGCGTTCCGCGTCACCTCAACAGCCGCCAGTTCTTTGGCAATTTCGTGCTTGAAGGCTCGGCACTGTTGGACGAGGTCGGCACCTTCTATGGCTTCGAGGTACCTGCAGAGTTGTCGGGACTGACCCTGGCGCAGTTCTGTACCCGGCAGCTGGGCGGCCGGCCGGTCGTGGGTGACCAGACCGAGTGGCAAGGGATGTGCTGGGTCGTCGCTGAGGTCGTTGATGATGAGATCCGCAAGGTCGGTCTGAAATGGGGAAATGAAAAGGATGATCAGCCCCCGGAGCCGACGGCTTGACCCTCACATGATGTAAAGGTTGATGATGGCTGCCATCAGAGGAGAATCAACCATGAGCCATATCACCTTACATATCTCCGGCATGACCTGCGCCAGTTGCGTGCGGCGAGTGGAACAGGCGCTGCTGGCCGCTCCCGGGGTCGACTCGGCGGAAGTCAACCTGGCCGCCGAGACGGCCCGCATCCAATTGCGGGACCCGCAGCAATTGCCGGCAGTCAGCGAGGCCGTCAAGCGCGCCGGCTATCCGGTCGCAACCCGCCAGCGCCAGCTCGCCATCGCCAACATGACCTGCGCCAGCTGCGTGCGCCGCGTTGAGACCGCCCTGCAGAAAGTACCGGGCGTGCTCGATGTGCAGGTCAACCTGGCCAGCGAGCAAGCCCTCGTGACCATGACCGAAGGTACTGCCGAAGGACAACTGCTGCAGGTCCTGGAACAGGCCGGCTATGCCGGCCAATGGCTCGACCAGCAGACCGGCAGCGACCATGAGCGCCAGGCCGGCAAACTGCAGCGCGAACGCCGCCACCTGATCATCGCCGCCTTGCTCAGCACACCCTTGGCGCTGGGCATGTTCCCCGAACTGTTCGGCCGCCCCGACCTGATGCTGCCGCCGCTGGTGCAACTGGTGCTGGCCTCCATCGTGCAGTTCGGTTTCGGCGCCCGCTTCTATCGCGGCGCCTGGCATGCCGTGCGCAACCGAACCGGCAACATGGACCTGCTGGTCGCCATCGGCACCAGCGCCGGTTGGGCGTTGAGCACCTGGCACGTATTCACCACTCCGGCCGGGCAGATGCCGGTGCTGTATTACGAAGCGTCGGCGGTCATCATCAGTTTCATCCTGCTGGGCAAATACCTGGAAAGCCGGGCCAAGGGTCAGACCCTGGAGGCGATTCGTGCACTGACCGCCTTGCGCCCGGATACCGCTCGCCGGCGCAGTGCCGAAGGCGATCAGCTGGTGCCACTGGAGCAGATCCGAGTGGGTGACCTGCTGGTGGTGCAGCCGGGCGAACGCATCCCCGTCGACGGCGATGTGCGCGAGGGCGGCAGCCATGTGGATGAGTCCATGCTCACCGGCGAAAGCCTGCCGGTCAGCCGTCAGCCGGGCGACCCGGTGAGCGGCGGCTCCATGAACCAGGACGGTCTGCTGGTGATCGAGACCACCGCCGTCGGCCATGACACCCTGCTGTCACAGATCGTCCGCCTGGTCGAAAGCGCCCAGGCGTCCAAGGCGCCGATTCAGCGACTGGTAGACCGGGTCAGTTCGGTATTCGTGCCCGTGGTCCTGGTCATCGCCTTCCTTACCTTCGCCATCGGCAGCCTGCTGGTGGGTAGCGAACAGGCGCTGCTCAACGCCATCGCGGTGCTGGTCATCGCCTGCCCCTGCGCCCTGGGTCTGGCCACGCCAACGGCGATCATGGTCGGTACCGGCGTGGCAGCGCGGCGGGGCATCTTGATCCGCGATGCCGAAGCGCTGGAACAGGCGCACAAGGTCGACACGGTGATTTTCGACAAGACCGGTACGCTGACCCTGGGCAAGCCGACGCTGCAAGCCTTCGAGGCATTGAACGGTAGTGACCATGAGCAGACGCTGGCGTGGGCGGTGGCAATCCAGACCCACGCCGAGCATCCGCTGGCCGGTGCCCTGCGCACCTACGCCAATGATCGGGATATTCAGGCTGAACCGGCTGCGGATTTCCGCGTACAGGCCGGCCGCGGTGCCAGCGGCGTGGTGGAAGGTCGCAAAGCCTGGTTGGGCAACGACCTGTTGATGGTGGAACAGGGTATCGACATGGCCGCGTGGCAGACCGAGGCCGAGCAGCACGAGGCGCAGGGTCGGACCCTGTCCTGGCTCGCCATCGAGGATGCAGGTCAGCCGCAGCTGGTGGCACTGATGGCCTTCGCTGACACCATCAAGCCGGAGGCTGCGCAGACCATCCGCCAGCTGGACCGGCTGGGTATCGAGAGCTGGCTGATAAGCGGGGACAGCCAGGCGGCTGCCGGCGCCGTGGGTCGCGAACTGGGCATCAGTCGGGTCGAAGCGCAGGTGTTGCCTGAAGACAAGGCGCGCCATGTACAGACACTGCGTAGCCAGGACCGGGTGGTGGCCATGATCGGTGATGGTATCAATGATGCGCCGGCATTGAGCGCCGCTGATGTCGGCATGGCCATGGCCACGGGCACCGACGTCGCCATGCACAGCGCGGGCATTACCTTGATGCGTGGCGACCCGCTGCTGGTCCCGGCGGCGCTGGACATCTCCCGCCACACCTGGCGCAAGATCCGGCAGAACCTGTTCTGGGCCTTTGTCTACAATAGTCTGGGCATCCCCCTGGCCGCGGTCGGCCTGCTCAATCCCATGCTCGCCGGCGCCATGATGGCCGCCAGCAGCGTCAGCGTGGTGGCCAACGCGCTGCTGTTGAAACGCTGGAAACCGGAGGCGCAATGAACATCAATATCAGCCAGGCAGCCAAGACCACCGGCCTGACGCCGCGCATGATCAGACACTACGAGAATATCGGGCTGCTCACCGGAACGGCGCGTACCGCCGCCGGCTACCGGCTGTTCAGCGAGCAGGATCTGCACACCCTGCGTTTCATCCAGCGAGCCCGCAGCCTGGGGTTTTCCATCGAACAGATCAGCCAGTTGCTGGCGCTGTGGCAAGATCGCGAGCGCAGCAGCGCCGTGGTCAAGGCACTGGCCCGAGAGCATCTGAAGGAATTGGAGGACAAGATCGCCGGGCTGCAGTCCATGCACGACAGCCTGTCAGAGCTGGCCAGCTGCTGTCTGGGCGATGAGCGCCCGGATTGCCCCATCCTGGATCGCCTGGCCGATACCCCCATTCCCGACCTGGGAGGCCGCCAGGTCAGCGCAGATAATTAGTTGGCGGCTCGTATAACCTGAGACCTGTTCGCGGGCAAACCCGCTCCCGCAATAAACTCCGGCAGCGGCCCAGTCAGCCTCTCCCGGAGTGGCTGACTGGGCCTTGGCTGCGAGAAACCGCCCTAGCGCAGGAAGTTGAACAGGCTCAGGCCGCTGACCTTGACGAAGCTCTGTTGCGCTGCCTGCAGGACGATGCTTTCCATGCTCAGGCGGCTGAGCGCTTCAGCATAATCCAGATCCTCAAGCCCCGATTGCACCGTGGTATTGATCAAGGTCGCCTCGTCATTCTCCAACTGGGCGGACTCGATCACATTGAGACGCGCGCCGAGGCTGGTCTGCACGCCGAGCACCTGATTCATCGCATTGTCGAGATTCTGGACGCTGATCGCCAGCATGTCGCGGCGCTGTAGCTTGCCTTCGGGGCTATCGTCAGTGTTCTCCAGCGTGTCGCGCAGCAGGCGTACCGTGTCCAGCACGCCACGTTTCTCGCTGTTGTCGGCGGTGCCGACGCTGATCGTGAACTCATCGCCCGCCGCCGGCTCACCATCCAGCGTCACTACCACACCACCATAACGGATTTCATGGCCACCAGCGGCATTGGGCTCCAGGGTGCCGGTAACCGGCGGGTCCAGCGGAGCACCGGCTGCGTCGCGGATTTCGTAGCCCGCTGCATCATCCGAGATGACGATGCTGACGCTGCCCTGCGGGTAGAATTCACTGTCGTAGCGGCCCTTGTTTTCCACCACGCCCAGGGAAATACGCCCGCTGCCGGCATTGCCGGCACCAGCGGCGGTATCCACCCGATTGACGTTCCCCACATCGACAAACAGTTCCTTGCCGTTGTCATTGATCGCGACCATCTTGGCGCTGCCGATCTGGATCGAACGCTGCCCCTCATCACCGGCATAGCTGTAGCTGCCGTCGGGGTTCTTTACAAAGGGCTGGGTATCACTCTGGTAACCACCGAACAGGTATTCGCCGCGGGCGTTCTGGCTATTGAGCAATCCGTAAAGCTCGTTCTCGCGCTCGGCCAGCTCCTGTGCCAGAGCCTCCCGCCCACTGGCATCCAACGCGCCGTTCCCCGCTTCAAGCGCAATCTCACGGACGCGCTGCAGGATATTGTTCACCGAATTGAGAACGGCTTCTTCCTGCGTCAGGCTGTTGGTTGCCGCCGTCAGGTTGTCCTTGTACTGCGCCAGCTTGCTGGCTTCCTGACCCAATTGCAGCAGCCGCACCGAGGCCACCGGATCATCCGCCGGTGAGAGAATCCGCTTGCCAGAGGTAATCTGTTCCTGGGTGCGGGTGACGGCCGAATAGTTGTCCTGGATTCCGCGGATCCCGGTGTTGAACGCCTGAATGGTGGAAATACGCATTGTCGTCAGTCCCCGTCAGCGCATGCTGCTGATCAATGTATCGAACACGGTGCGCGCAACTTGAATGATCTGCGCCGAGGCGTTGTAGTATTGCTCGAACTGGATCAGGCTGGCTGCTTCCTCGTCGAGGTTCACCGCCGAGACCGAGTTGCGATTGTTGGTCGCCTGGGCCAGCATCGCCATGTTGGCCTCGGTTTCGGTGCGCGACTGGGCAGTGAAGGTAGCGACTTTCTGCACCAGATCACCATAGCCGTCGAGCAACGAGAAACCCCGAGCCCCCTCGCCCTTGCCCAGCACCTGCTGGGTTTGCAGGCCGGCCAGCGCCAGTGCGTTGCGGTTATCCGCCACACCCCCGCTGTTGAAGTCCACCGAAAAACTATCGCCATCCAGCGGCTTGCCAGATAGCGTCATGCTGAACTCATGGCCGTCGACTTCCCAGCTGAACGGCTGGCCCAGGGTCACATCGATGCTCAGCGGCGGATTGGTGCTGGTCAGTACGCCAGTGCCATCACCATTATCGGCATAGCTGAATTCGACCCCCAGCGCCTTCAGCCGGTCCAGGTCCAGCGGCTGCGGCCCGCTGGTGAGCAGCGGTTGGTTGACATTGCCGGTACCGCGATTGTCGAGGCTGGCCTGCGCAGTCATGGGCGAAGCAAAGGCCAGTTGCTGCGGCTCGGTCATCACCACTGACAGACTCTGGGCGGCATTGCGGGTCGGCGTCAGCAGATAGCGATCGCCTTCCATATAGTTGCCAGTCTGACCACTTAAGTCGAGGCCATCGAAAGCAGCGTAGCCAGGTTCACCTTCAGCGGCATTCACATCGAAGGGCCCGAGCACCCGATTGTCGTTCACCCGGCGCACGGTAAATTCAGTGTCACTGGTGAAGGTCAGTTCATAATCCGAGGTGCTCAGCGTCGAGGTATCGGCGATGCGCACATCCAGCGCTGCGTCCGAGCGATTGCCCTCGCGGCCACGGCTGCGCAGGTCCATATAGGCATCGCTGTTGATGTCGCCGAACAGGTCGCTACCCACCTGCCCGTTCAGGTCCAGCCCCTTGCCCAACTGCTGATTGAACTCACTGGCGATCGCCAGCGAGATGCGTCCCAGCGCATTGAACGCCTGATCCAGCACATCGTCGCGATAGCGCAGCAGGCCGCCCAGCTCGCCACCACTGATCAGGTCGGAAACATCCTGCGCCGAGTTGCCGCTGACCAGTTGGATATCCAGCCGCCCAGGGTCCGACAGGCCGGGCTTGGTCTGCAATACCGAGGCTTCCTTGCCGACCACCAGTGGCTGCCCGGAGCCGATGAACAGGTTGATGCTGTTATCGCCCTGATCCACCACGGTAACGCTGACGTATTCGCTCAGTTGGCGGATGGCCTCGTCGCGCGCATCCAGCAGGTCGTTGGGCGCAGCCCCATTGGCCGCGGCCTTGGAAATCGCATCGTTGTAACCCGCCACCGACACGGCCAGACGACTCACCTGCTCTGCTACCGTGGTCATTTGCTGGTTGAGAAACTGGTTCTGGGTGGCCAGTTGCTGATGCACCGAGTTGAACCGCCCGGCCAGACCCTGGGCTTCGGACAGGAACAGTTGGCGGCCTGGCAGGCTGGCCGGGTCCTCGATGGACGTCTGCAGCGCTGCGAAGTAGCTCTTCAGGCCAGTGGTGATACCGGACGCGGTGCTCGACAGGGTGCTATTGAGCTCTTCAATCTGGATGTTGTAGGCGTGGTTCGCCGCCGCTGCCGACGTGGTAGTGCGCACCTGATTGGTCAGAAACTGATTGTAGATGCGCTGAACATCTACCACCTTGGTGCCGGTACCCATATAGCCAGCACCGCTATAACCCGGCGGGTTGGCAGTCTGGATCGCGGTCTGGCGGCTATAACCGGGGGTATTGACGTTGGTGATGTTCTGCCCGGTGACCGACAGGTTGGTTTGCGCGGCACGCAGCCCGCTGAGACCGATATTGAACAGATCTGCCATGGTTTATGCTCTGCCTTCATTGGCGTTGGTGTTCACGGCGGCCATGGCATCTTCGCTGATCAGCTTGCGAGCAATCTGCGAAACCTTGGCGGCATACCGCGGGTCGGTTGCATAGCCCGCTTGCTGCAACTCGCGGAAGAAGGCATCGGCATCAGCGGTGCGCGTCAGGGCCTGTTCATAACGGCCATTGCTCTCGAGAAAGGCCACATAGTCATTGAAGCTCTGCTCGTAGGAATCGTAGCTGCGAAAGCTCGCCCGCTCCTGCTGCTTCACGCCACCGCGATATTCGCTGGTCAACACATTGGCCGATTCGCCCTGCCACTGGCCATGGGTCTTGATGCCGAACAGATTGTGGCTGCTGGTGCCATCCTGCTGGCGAATGATCGACTTGCCCCAGCCCGTCTCCAGTGCGGCCTGGGCCACCAGATAATGCGGGTCCACACCCAGCCGCGCAGCGGCCTTTTCGGCCATCGGCAACATGGCGCGGGTAAACTCCGCCGGGCTGTCGAACCGGGTCTTGGCATTGGTGGCTGCGACCATGGCCGGGCTGGCCTCCGCTGCCTGTTGAGCACGCAGCGGCAACCAGTTGCGCGACGGCTCCGGCGAGGCCGCCGGATTGGCCGGCTTGTCCGCCGCCGGGTTCTGACCGAGGGTGACTTCGCCCCACCCAGCGCTGACAGCCAGACGCCGCCGTGCCAGCAGTGCCGAATGGTCAGGCCGCTCAGCGGCAGCGGCCGCCGTGCCAGTGCTGGCGGAGACTGCTGATGCGGCCTTTTCCGGCGACAGCTGGCGTAACATCACATCCGCCAGCCCCATGCCCTGCTTCTCCGCCAGGTGCACCGACAGCTGGCTGTCGTACATGTCCTGGTAGAAACGGGTCTGCGGTGTATTGAGCGGGTTACCTTCGGCGAACGCCTGGTTGGCGTCGCGCATGCTCTTGACCATCACATTCAGAAACAGCGATTCGAACTGGCTGGCCACCTGCTGCAGGTTCTCTGCACTGTCGGCCTTGCTGCCGACCTTGAGCTGGGCCATGGCATTCAGATCGGTATAGCTGATGCTGTTACTGTGCATGGAAAGTTCCTCAGATGACAACCAGGTCGGCGTTCAGGGCGCCGGCCTGCTTCAGGGCTTCAAGAATGGCCATCAGGTCGCCCGGCGCGGCACCGACCTGGTTCACCGCCCGCACGATCTCATCCAGCGAGACGCCGGGATTGAACACGAACATGCGGCTGTCACCCTCTTCGATACTGATCTGCGAGCTCGGCGTGACCACGGTCTGGCCACCGCTGAACGGCTCCGGCTGGCTGACCTGATAGTTCTCGCTGATGGTGACAGTCAGGCCACCGTGGGTTACCGCCGCCGGCTGCACTCGCACATCCTGACCGATGACGATGGTGCCGGTCCGGGAGTTGATGACCACTTTGGCTGCGGCGTTACCCTGCTTCACTTGCAGGTTCTCGACCATTGCCATGTAGTCGACCCGCTGGTTGGGATCGAGCGGCGCCCGCACACGGATGGAGCCGCCATTGAGTGCCTGCGCCACCCCCGGGCCGAAGGTATCATTGATCTGGTCGACCACCCGTTTGGCGGTGGTGAAATCCGGCCGGTTCAGGTTGAACACCAGGTGATCGCTGCTGGCGAAGGGGCTGGCAACCGCGCGCTCGACGGTAGCGCCGCCGGGAATCCGGCCGACACTGGGTACATTCACGGTGATGCGCGAGCCATCGGCACCTTCGGCGCCGAAACCACCAACCACCAGGTTGCCCTGGGCGATGGCATAGACCTGCCCATCCAGCCCCTTGAGCGGGGACATCAGCAGGCTACCGCCGCGCAGGCTCTTGGCATTGCCGATCGAGGAGACGGTGATATCGATGGTCTGCCCCGGGCTGGCAAACGGCGGCAGGTCGGCATGGATGGCCACCGCGGCGACGTTCTTCATCTGGATGCGAGTACCCTGCGGCACCGTGATGCCGAACTCGGTCAACATGTTGTTGAAGGTCTGCACAGTAAACGGCGTCTGGGTGGTCTGGTCACCGGAGCCATCCAGGCCGACCACCAGTCCGTAGCCGATCAACTGGTTGCTGCGGATACCGGCGATGCTGGCGATATCCTTGATGCGCTCGGCCTGGGCCAGCGGGCTGACCAGGGCCAGGCACAGACAGATCAGCAGTGTACGCATGGGTTTCTCCCGAGAGATCAGAATGGCCATACCGGGCTCATGAAGAACTGGCTCAACCAGCCGGGTTTGCTGGCGTTGGCGAACGCGCCGGTGCCGGAATAGGTGATGCGCGCATCAGCGATGCGGGTCGACTGCACGGTGTTGTCGGAGCCGACATCATCCGGGCGAATCAGTCCGGAAATACGGATCAGCTCATCGCCGTTGTTCAGCGTGATCCACTTCTCGCCACGCACCGCCAGCAACCCGTTGGGCAGCACATCGGCCACGGTGACCGTGATCGAGCCGCTCAGGCTGTTGCTCTGATTGGCATCGGCCTCGCCACTGAAGTCACGGCCGCCGCTCAGCTCGACGCCGGTGTTGATACCGGCAATACCGCTGCGCCCGAACAGCATCGGGTTGGCGATGCTGACACTGCTGTCCTTGCTGATCTCGTTCTCGGCTTTCTTCTGGGCTGCCATGCGCTCGGTCAGCACCACGGTAATCACGTCGCCAATCCGGTGGGCCTTGCGATCCTCGTACAGGCTGATCTCGAACCCGGGCTGATAGATTGCACCGTTGTTCAGCTCCTGGGGCATGGGCGTGCGTGGCAAGACCGGCGCGTAGGCCGGATCATCAGGCTTGGGCGGCGTCTGCACGCAGGCGGCCAGCGACGCCACGCAGAGCACCAGCAAGGTTACACGCAGGGCTTTCATCTTCATTCGCTCCAGGAACCCGTTACAGGTTCTGACTGATGTATTGCAGCATCTGATCTGCGGTGGAAATGACCTTGGAGTTCATTTCGTAGGCGCGCTGAGTGGTGATCATGTTCACCAGCTCCTCCACCACACTGACGTTGGAATTTTCCAGGGTGTTCTGCAGCACGGTACCCAGCCCGTTCTCACCGGGGTTGCCGACCTGCGGCGCGCCGCTGGAGGCGGTTTCCAGGAACAGGTTGCCGCCAATCGCCTGCAGCCCTGCCGGGTTGATGAAGTCAGCGGTCTGAATCACCCCCAGCTCCTGCACACCGGCGTCACCGAACAGGGAAATGGACACAGTGCCGTCTTCCCCGACGGTGAAGGTCTGCACTTCCGGCGGCAGCTCGATGCCCGGCTCCAGCGGGTAGCCGTTGGAGGTAACGACGCGGCCATCGGCATCCAGGTGGAAGCTGCCGTCGCGGGTGTAACCGATGTTGCCGTCGGGCATCAGGATCTGGAAGAAGCCGCGGCCGTTGACCGCCATGTCCAGCGGCTGCTCGGTGGTCTGCAGTGTGCCGGTGGTGAAGATTTTCTGGGTGCCGGCCACGCGCACGCCGGTGCCCAGTTGCAGGCCGGAGGGCAGCTGGGTGTCCTGGGTGCTCTGAGCGCCAGGCTGACGCTTGATCTGATACAACAGATCCTCGAATTCCGGGCGGTCGCGCTTGAAACCAGTGGTCGAGACGTTGGCCAGGTTATTGGAAATGGTGCTGAGCATGGTGTCCTGGGCGGACAGACCGGTCTTGCTTACCCATAGTGCTGCGTGCATGTCTTGGCTCCTCGCTGGTCAGGTGTGATCAGCTGATCTGCAGAAGTTTGTTGGTGGCCTGGGCGTTCTCTTCGGCGGTGCGCATCATCTTGATATGCAGCTCGAACTGCCGGGCCAGGGATAGCATGGCGGTCATCTCTTCCACCGCGTTGACGTTGCTGCCTTCGAGAAAGCCGGTAACCAGGGTCACGGCGCCATCGGCTGGTTGTTCCTGACCGTCATTCATGCGCATCAGGCCATCCTCGCCCTTGTGCATGGCGACCTGATCTGGCTTGACCAGCTTGATGCGATCCACCTCGGCCAGCACGTTGGGTGCTTCGCCCTGGGCACGGAAGCTGATGGTACCGTCGGTGCCGATCTCGACCTTGTCAGCCGGCGGCAAGGCGATCGGCCCTGCATTGCCGAGTACCGGCAAGCCACCGCTGGTACGCAGGATGCCGAATACATCGATCTTCAGATTGCCGGCGCGGGTATAAGCCTCACCGCCATCAGGTGCCTGCACCGCGATCCAGCCTTCACCTTCAACGGCGACGTCCAGATCACGCCCGGTTTCCTGCAGTACGCCAGCGGACATATCGGTGCCGGGGCGTTCGGTCATGGCATAGGCGCGCGTCGGCAGTCCCTCGCCGAACACCGGCATCGAACGGGCCTGCTCGAAATCCCGCCGAAAGCCAGTGGTGCTGACGTTGGCCAGGTTATTGGCATGGGCGCGCTGGGCCAGCATGTTCTGGCTGGCGCCGCTCATGGAAAGAAAGAGGGATTTGTCCACACGCTGCTCCGCTTCGACAAGGCGACGGAAAATTGCCGCATTGAATGATCTCTACACAGAACAAAGCAGGTATCGTGCCAACAGAAAAGACAGGGGTATATCCTTTGTAAATCAATAGTTTAAAATATCAACACATAAAAAAGCGGCAACGGCGGCAATACAAATTGCCGCCGTTGCCGCTGTGCCGAGCCGAAGATCTTACCGAAGGTTGATGATGGTCTGGGTTACCGCGTCTTCGGTCTGGATGGTTTTCGCGTTGGCCTGATAGTTGCGCTGGGCAACGATCAGGTTGATCAGCATTTCCGACAGATCCACGTTGGATTGCTCCAGCGCTCCCGATTGGATAAGACCCTGGGTTCCGCTACCCGGCACACCGATGACCGGCTCACCGGACGCACTGGACTGGGCCCAGGCAGTGTCACCCAGCGGTTTCAGGCCCTGCTGGTTGGCGAAGGTCGCCAGCACCAGCTGGCCCTGGGTCTTGGTCTGACCGTTAGTGTAACGGGCAATCAACATGCCGTTGTCATCGATACTCAGGCCCGCCAGCTCGCCGGTAGTGAAGCCGTCCTGCACCACCGAGGTGACGCCGAAGCTGGAGGCGTACTGGGATGAGCCGGTCAGGTCCAGACTCAGGTTCTGGACCTCGGCACCCGCCGGCTCGCCATTGGCATCCAGGGGCTGCCACCCGGCTGCGCCGCCGATATTGGTGATCTGCCCGCCAATCAACGCACCGCTACTGTTGAACGTCAGCACTTCAGGGTCGCTGGAAAAAGCCGGATCGGTTGCCAGCGTACCGCTCAGATCGCGGCCATCGATCAATACGTGCATATCCCAGGTATTGGCGTCGGTCTTGACGAAGTACTTGGTCATCACGTGGGCATTGCCCAGGCTGTCATAGACGTTGACCGAGGTGGAGCTATTGTAGGTGGAGGAGTCGCTCGGATCAAAGCCGGTACGCGCTTGATCCCGTGCGGCAGTCAATGCTGCCGGCTCGGCCGCAGCCCGGGCCGCGGCTATTTCGTCCTCGGTCGGCGCTTCCGGGTCAACCGCATTAGCGGTGATATGAGCGCTGTATTCCGTGGCAAAGGTGGTGTCATAGGCATTCTGCGCCGCAGTTGGCCGCACACTGGTGGAGTTCAGGTTCAGCGTCGATTCCACCTTGCTGGTGCGGTTGGGGTTAGCCGCCCGGGTATCCACCCGAAGGTCGGTCGGCACACCTTCATTGATCCTGCCAGTCACCGCATTGACCCCATAGCCCTGCAGCCGCTCACCATTGTTGTTAATGATGAAGCCTTCCTGGTTAGTACCAAAGTAGCCGGCACGGGTGTAGCTCAGCGCGCCGTTGTTACTGGTAACGAAGAAACCGTTGCCGTTGATTGCCAGATCCAGGCTGTTCTCGGTGTAGTTGATATTGCCCTGGGTGAATATCTGCGCGACGTTGTCGAGCACCACCCCGCTGCCCTGGGCATTGCTGCCGGTACCGAGAATGGACGCCGAATAGACATCGGCGAACTCCGCACGGGAGCTCTTGAAACCCACGGTACTGGCATTGGCGATGTTATTACCGGTGATATTCAGATCGGAAGATGCCGCCCGGATACCACTGAGACCGATATTGAAAGACATGATTGACTCCTGCTTTTTACGCTCGTCGGACGACGTTATTTACCGATTGAGAAAACTTCTGACAGGCCGATACTGCCCAGCCCAGCCAGGTTGAGAACCATTTCACCGCCATGACCGACACCGAGGGAGACGCTGTCCACATTCGCCGGCAACAGCGTAGCCAGCTGGACGGTCTCGCCATTGACGCTGGCCTGCGCCTCGAAACGGTATTTGCCGGCCGGCAAGACATTGCCGCTGGCGTCGGTACCGTCCCAGGTAAACTCGTGAATACCACCTTCCTGAGCGCCCAGATTGATGGTGGAGACCACACTGCCGGCCTCGTCGTAAACGTTCACCCTCACCGCACCGCTGGCCTGCGGCAACGCCAACTGACCGGTAAAGCCGGCCTCGGGATCAACCATTGCCTTATCCGTCGGTACCACCACGGTCCGGCCCACCAGAGACGAGGCCTGCAACGCCTGGGAAGACTGGAAGCTGCTGGCCATGGCCTCCATGGTGCTGTTCATCTTCTCGATGCCTTCGACGGTGCTGAACTGCGCCAGTTGCGCGATAAACTCGCCATTTTCCTGGGGCGCCAGCGGATCCTGGTTGTTCAATTGCGCGACCAGCAGCTCAAGAAACTCGTTCTTGCCCAGCTCATCGCCCTTGGCAAAGCGGTTTTGATCAACCTTATATTGATCCAGCAGGCTGTTGCCGATGCTGATATTGCTCATCTGCCCACTCCCTTATTGGCCCAGCGTCAGCACGCGCTGCAGCATGGTCTTGGCGGTATTCATGATTTCCACGTTAGTTTGATAGGCCCGCGAGGCAGCCATCATGTTGGCCATTTCCTCCACCACGTTGACGTTCGGATAGAACACGTAGCCCTCTTCGTTGGCCATGGGGTGATCGGGCTCGTAGCGCGACTGCAGCTCCGCATCCGACTCAACCACGCCCAGCACCTGCACGCCCTGCCCCGCCTGGTCGGTGGGCGCGAACAACGAGCCACCGAGAGCACCGTCCATCGCCTGCTGCTCGTTGAACACCGTGGCAAATACGGCCTGCCGGGCGCGGTAGGTCTGATCAATGCTGCTGGACACGGTCTCGGCATTGGCCATGTTGCTGGCCACGGTATTGAGCCGTAGGGATTGGGCGTTCATGCCGGAGCCGGCAATATCGAATACCTGATTGAGCGACATGATCAGTCTCCGCGCAGGGCTGTCATCAGCCCTTTGAATTTGCTGTTGAGAAAGGTGAAGCTGGCCTGGAAATCGATGGCGTTTTCCGCGTAGCGAGCCTGCTCGGCCTGGACTTCAACGGTATTGCCATCCACCGATGGCTGGCTGGGGATGCGATAACGCAGGCCCGCTGCCTGATCGATGAAACCTTCGACATCCAGGTGCCGGGCATGGGTGCGAGTCGCCTGGAACGGGCGATCCGCGCCAGTCTGCTGGGCTTCCAGCACACTGGCGAAATCCAGGTCGCGGGCCTGATAGTTGGGGGTATCGGCATTGGCGATATTGTTCGCCAGCACCGCAGAACGGTCGGCACGAAAGTTCAGTGCCTGCTCATGCAGCCCCAGTGCGCGATCGAAGCTCAAACTCATAATGACATTCCTCACTGTGGCCCGATGGCCAGAGTTCTGATGCCAGGTTATAAGCAATAGCCGTGCCTATTACATAAATTTCTTACATATCAACTAGTTGAGAAATAAGAAGCGCATCAGGCGGCAATATCCTTCCGCCTGATGGCAAGACTGTCGTGGTAAAACGGCAAAAGCGGCGCAGGCTCAACGAGCCTGGTAGATGATCCCCGGATTGCATTGCACCATGCGGTACAGTTCGGGCAGGCCATTCAATGCCTCGGAGGCACCGAGCAACAGGTAGCCGCCCGGTTTGAGGGTGGCATGGATACGTCGCAGGATGTCCTTCTTCACCTCGGCGGAGAAATAGATCAACACGTTGCGGCAGAAGACGATATCGAACCGGCCGAGCACAGCGTAGCTGTCGAGCAGATTGAGCTGGCGAAATTCGACTCGGCTACGTACCGGCACCTTCACTGTCCAGCGGCCTGGCTCCTGCTGATCGAAATAGCGTGTCAGTCGCTCCTGCGACAGGCCTCGGGCGATCGCCAGGCTGTCGTACTGGGCGGCGCGGGCTGCTGCCAGCATGTTGCTGGATATCTCGGTGGCGACGATCTGCGCCCCACCACGCAGCTGGCCGGGATTGGCCCGCTCGTACTCGTCTATGGTCATACTCAGCGAATAGGGTTCCTGCCCTGAGGAGCACGCCGCCGACCAGATGCGCAAGCGCTGTCCCGGTTGATTGCCGATGAACTCCGGAATCAGCCGGTCCTTGAGAATTTCGAAGGGATAATTGTCACGAAACCACAAGGTCTCGTTGGTGGTCATGGCGTCCACCACCAGCTCGCGCAACCCCGAACGCGGCTGCTGCTGGATATGCCGCATCAGCTCGCCCAGATCACGGATACCGCGCTGCTCCAGCAGTCGATTGAGCCGGCTGGCCACAAGATACTGCTTGTTGTCGCCCAGGACGATACCGCAGGTTCTTTCGAGATAATCCCGGAACAGGTTGAAACTCTGATCAGCAATGCTCACGCAGTTCGCTCCAGGCCAGATGCATGGCAGATGCTATCAGAGGCCTCATGTGTCGGTCGCCTGCAGACGCTGGATAACCCGGTCAGCCAGATCGTCAGGGTTGAATTTCGCCAGAAAGGCATCCGCGCCAACCTTGCGCACCATGGCCTGGTTGAATACGCCGGAAAGCGAGGTGTGCAGCATGACATGCAAGCCCTCCATTCGCGGATCACTTCTGACCTCGGCCGTGAGAGTGTAACCGTCCATCTCCGGCATTTCGATATCCGAAATCAGCATCAACAGCGAATCGCTCACCTGAACGCCGGCATCGGCTTCGGCTTTCAGCCAGTCCAGCGCCTGGCGACCATCATTCAGCGCAATCACCTCGATGCCCAAAGTCTCCAGGCAACGGATGACCTGCTTGCGCGCCACCGTCGAGTCATCGACCACCAACACCTTGCGACTGGTGGTGGCCGCCAGCGTCTGTACTTCCTCAGTCTGTGCCTGCTGCGGCACGGTCCGCTCACCGGCGAGCACTTCGGCCAGCACCTTCTCCACGTCGATGATTTCCACCATTTGCTCATCGACCCGCGTTACTGCGGTCAGGTAGTGCTCCCGGCCGGCGCCCTTGGGCGGCGCATGCACGTCGGACCAGTTCAGATTGACGATGCGTTCCACGGCTCGCACCAGAAAGCCCTGTACCCGGCTGTTGTATTCGGTGATGATGACAAACGCGGAGGACAGGTCCTCCAGCTCCCGGCCACCCGTGGCCTTGCCCAGATCAATGATCGGCAAGGTTCCGCCGCGGATATGTGCCACGCCCCGAACCATTGGATTCAGCTTGGGCAACGAGGTCAGCCGGGGGCACTGGAGCACCTCCTTGACCTTGAATACGTTAATGCCGTACAGCTGCCGACCGCCCAGCCGGAAGAGCAGCAGCTCGAGCCGATTCTGTCCGACCAATTGGGTGCGCTTGTCTACCGAATCCATTATGCCAGCCATGAATAGCTCCTCTCAGATACAAACCAGGCATGGTCCTTGCACCACTTTCATCAGCACACATTCGACGCCGGCATTTTGACGGCGTCACTTGAGTCAGGGCTTCGGATTCCATGCAGTTACCGGCATTTCTCATCAAACTGATCGCGGCTATTGCGCTGCTGAGTTCCAGCAGTCTGAATGCCAGTCCGCTTATTGATCAGCTTATCGGCACGACCACCGACTATCTTGAACAGAAAGTTGCCGCACATCTTGCCAGCAGTACCGCCGAGGCGCGTTTCGAGATCACGGTCAGCCGACTCGATCCGCGGCTGCGGCTGCCATTGTGCCCGGCCGACGCGATCCAGGCCAATCTGGAAAGCCCGGAAGTACCAATCGGGCGCGTCACTGTACGCATCAGTTGTGATAGTGAGGTGCAATGGCGGCTGTTCGTGCCGGCGACTGTCGACCTGTTCCAGCCGGTGGTGGTGACTACCCGCCCGCTACCACGCCATGGCGTCATCAGCGCCGGCGATGTCACCCTGCTTGAACGCAACGTCGGCAACCTCAGCGGCAGCTACCTGACACGCCCGGAGCAAGCCATCGGCCTGCGCACCCGGCGGCCGGTCGCCGCTGACAGCGTGCTGGGCGCCAACCAGCTGGAGCAGGACGAAACGGTAAAGCGCGGTGACAAGGTGGTGATCAGCGCGGCCAACAGCCGGGTCTCGGTGCGCATGCCGGGCGAGGCGCTGGAAAGCGGCAGTACCGGCAGCCAGATCAGGGTGCGCAATACTCGCTCGGACCGTGTGATCCGGGCCCGCATCATCGGCCCCGGTCAGGTCGAAGTGGCAATGTGATGTGGCATCCCGAATCGACTATACTTGTCGCCATCCAATCAGGTATGCAAACTGTGCAGCAGGTCACACAATTATTTCTCCCAGCCCTAAAGTTTCTGCCGTGGCTGCCGTTACAGCAGAAGGCATTCAGGTTCTGAGGACACACCCATGGTCATAGATTTCAATACCGGCGGCACCAATAACGCCGCCCGCAGCAGCCAGACCGGCGCAGCCAGTGGCAAGCGCGATGTGGCGGCGGAACGCCCGAGCGACGACGCACCGACCGCCGGCAAACCGGCAGCCGCCGACTCCGGGGTCAAGTTGAGCAATCAGGCGCAGCAACTGCAGGCTATCGAAGAACGCCTGCGGGAACTGCCGGAAGTGGACAGCGCACGCGTCGAGCAGATCAAGCAGGCCATCGCCGACGGTAGCTATCAGATAGACAGTACGCGGATCGCCGATAAACTGATCGCTCTCGAGCAGTGATCTGATGGTGGCCGTGCAGCCCAGCGGAGAATGAAGGATGCAGGATCTCAGCGCACTTTTTGCCCAGGCCACACAACATTGCGAGCAGTTCGCCGAATTGCTTGATCAGGAACACCAGGTTCTGCTCGATCAGGATATGGACGCTCTCGACGCCCTGACCAAGGCCAAGACGCCGCTGATCGCAGTTCTGGTCGCTGACGAGCAAGCCCTGTCCGCCCAGTGCGAAACACTCAGCAAACCGGCTTCACAAAGCCTGACCGACTTTATCGGCAGCCTGGATAACCCCGCGTTGGCCGCCCAGCACACCGACTTCCTCACTGCTGCCGAACGCTGCCAGAATGCCAACCTGCGCAATGCCAGACTGATTCGCCACAGCCAGCATATCAACTCCCGATTGCTGGACCTGCTGCGCAACCAGGGCGAAGCCAGCCAGAATGTGTACGATCGTCAGGGGAACGCCAGTCGCTCCGCATCCGGGCGCCCGATAAGCCGTGCCTGACAAGGATGTCGCTGGCCTGCCTAGCCAGCCACATTGACTCCATCGCCAGCGAGAAACCGTCGTGTCAATGTTATTCGAACAAGAGGGCAGCCCGCAGCCGCCCCGGGAAGTTACCGCCAGCATCGAAATTCACATTCTGCTGAAGAACCTGCAGCAATTTCACATTCCTCTGAGCATCACCTTCGATGGTCGCAGCCAGACCTTCCAGAGCTATATCGTTGATCTGGATACCCAGAACGGGGCCCTGCTCATCGATGAAATGATTCCGCACATCGGTGACAAGTGGGCCAGCCAGGGAGAAAGCTTTCGGGTAGATGCCTGGCTGGACGGTGTGCACATGCGCTGGGTGGGAGCTGATGCACAGCGGGTGATGCTCGAGGATGCCCCCGCCTTCAGCGTGCCGCTGCCCCACAGCATGATCTACCATCAACGTCGCGGCGCGTTCCGCGCCACCGTGCAACGCAGTATCGATACCCGGGTGGAGCTGATTCACGCCAAGCATCAACGACGCTTCGAGGGAGAGCTGCTGGACATTTCCGCGACCGGCTGCAAGGCCCGCCTGATGGGTAATCACGTGCAAGGGCTGCAGCCGGGAGAGCGTTATGAGCTGAGCCGACTGCTGCTACCGGATACCGCCGAGTTCGATATCAATCTGGAGATACGCCACCGCGAATATCACCAGGACAGCGGCACCACGCACGTCGGGCTGCGCTTTCATCAGCCCAGCCCACAGGCCCAACGGCCAATCGACCGCTTCGTACATTATCTGCAACGCGAAGCACGCCGGCTGGAGAAGGAAGACCTGTTCTGAGGTGCTTTCGTTTACCAGCCTAGCCCGGCCGGTGCTCATCATCCTCTTCGGCGACCGGCTGCTCCTGAGGGTCCGTCTCTTCTTGCATCTGATCGATCACCACCTGCTCGTCGACTCGGGGGTCGATGGCCGCGGCCAGCGGTGACGAGGCCAGGTTACCGGCAGCAGGCATGAACTGGATCGGCGCCTCTTCGACGAGATGTTCTCCGGTAACCCGTTCCGGCCGCACGAAGATCACCAGCAGCAAACTGCTACAAGCCATGAAGACGTACAACATCGGCGCGCCGCCAAACTTCATCAGCACGGACCCGAGCAATGGCCCGGCACTGGCACCCAGGCCAAAGGTGACCAACAGCATCGCCGACAGCAGCACGCGCTCCTCCTGCTCAACGTGGTCGTTGGCCAGCGCCACTGCCAGCGGATAGAGCGTGAACGCCAGCAGCCCAAAGATGCCGGTCAGCAATAGCAGCAACTGCGGCCAGGCCACCAGGGCGATGAGCAGCGAGACAGTGGTGAGGACGATGGCATTTACCTGGATCATCCGGCTACGGTCCAGGCGATCAGACAGCCAGCCCGCAGGCCACTGGGCCAATAGCCCCGCGCCAATGGTGACCGCCATGAACACGCCGACATGCTCGGTGTCCAGACCAACCGAACTGGCATACGCCGGCGCCAGCCCGTAGAAGGCGCCCAACAGCAATCCGGCCACGCCGATGGTACTCAGGGCCTGGGGAATGCGCTTGACGAACAGACGGACTTCCAGCGGCGCCGGATGCAAGGGTGCCGGGTGCAACCGGCGGGTGACCGCCACCGGCACCAGGCACAGGGCAAAGCACATCGCCACGAGAATGATATGGCGCATGCTCAACTCGGGCATCAGCGTCAGCACCAGCTGCCCCAGCCCCAGGCCGAGGAAGGTCACCAGCATATAGCCGGCGAAGACCCGCCCCCGCTGGTGGGATTCCGCCTGCTCGTTCAGCCAGCTCTCCAGCACCATGTACTGACACATCATCGCCACACCCACCAGCCAGCGCAGGACCAACCAGACTTCCACGCTGGATGTCAGCGCGTGGCCGAGCACCGAAGCCGTCACTATCCCGGCGCTGGCAACAAAGGCCCGGATATGCCCGACCTGGGCAATCAACCGATGCCCCACCGACGCCCCCATCACCAGACCGACGTAATAGGCCGTCATGAGCACACCGATCCAGATTTCACTGACATTGGCAGCAGACAGGCGCAGGCCGAGGTAGGTACTGAGCAGACCACTGCCCAGCAGCATCAGAAGAGTGGAGAAGTACAGGGATGAGAAGGAGGCAAAGGTACTGGGCAATGAAAAACTCCCGTTAAGCTGGATACCGGATAAAAACTGCTTCGCTACACAGGATAGCAGCTGCATGAAGGACGCAGCCGGACGCAGCGTCAGGATCGGACACATCGGTACTCAAGGAGCGGGACCAGGAAAAGAGAATTGCATGGACCGGCACGTCAAAGGCCTGACAGTGCGGACTGTCAGGCTCGGTCATCTGGTGCGCGAGCCCGGATTCGAACCGGGGACCTACCGCTTAGGAGGCGGTTGCTCTATCCAGCTGAGCTACAAGCGCAAATGATTGTAAATGCTCGACTTTGTGCTGCGCATGATAACCGATCGCAGACGGGCTTGACCACCTTGACAAATGGTGCGAAAGTTCGATCTCAAATGGCCAGCGCCGGAAAGATGTCGCAAAAAAGAGACGTAATTCCGACACTTTGTAAGCCATTGAAAAAAATGGGTATTAGAGTTGAGCAAAATGCTTTTATCCATTGTCAATGTGTCAGGGATTTTTCCAAATCCTGACGAGATGGCGGTTTGGATGGCAGGAAGCCATGCGGATTCCAACTGGCCGGGATCGATTCATTAGCCAAAGTGATTATTTTTGCCCATGAAAACAGCACTTCAGCATTACACCAGCCGGACAGCTGACAAATTCGTTGTTCGTCTTCCCGAGGGCATGCGTGACCGCATTGCCGAAGTTGCCAAGCAACATCATCGCAGCATGAATTCGGAGATCATCGCCCGGCTGGAGCACAGCCTGCTGGATCTGCCGAGCTTACCCGAGCATCCTTCGCGCCAGACTCTCGATGAACAGCGCCTGGAAGACCTGAACCATCCGGAGCGGGAATTGCTGCTGCGCTTCCGGGAAATGAGCCGTCGTCAGCAGAATGCGCTACTGGCTCTGCTGGCCAGCGAACAAGGCTGAAGTACGCTACGGCAGGCATGGCAAACCGCTCTGCCGCCCTATTCCTCAGCTATAAAAAAACCCCGTCCAGGCAACTGAACGGGGTTTTTTCTATCGGGATATCGGTCAGCTGACGAAGGTCAACAGGATACCCGCCGCCACCGCAGAGCCAATGACACCCGCCACGTTCGGTCCCATGGCGTGCATCAGCAGGAAGTTCTGCGGATTCGCCTCAAGGCCGACCCGGTTGGATACCCGCGCAGCCATCGGCACCGCCGAGACACCGGCCGAGCCGATCAGCGGATTGATGGGGTGCTTGCTGACCAGATTCATCAGCTTGGCCATCAGTACACCACCCGCCGTACCTACGCAGAAGGCAACCATACCGAGCACCAGAATACCCAGCGTCTTGAGCTGAAGAAATGAATCCGAGGACAACTTGGAACCCACCGCCAACCCGAGACCGATGGTCACGATGTTGATCAGCGCATTACGGCTGGTGTCGGCCAGACGCTCGACCACACCGCACTCACGCATCAGGTTACCGAAGCAGAACATACCTACCAGCGGCGCCGCATCCGGCAACAGCAGGGAGATCAGCAGCAACAGAACCAATGGGAACACGATCTTCTCGGTCTTGCTGACGGGCCGCAACTGCGTCATGACAATGGCGCGCTCCTTCTCCGTGGTCAGTGCCCGCATGATGGGCGGCTGAATCAGCGGCACCAGCGCCATATAGGAATAGGCTGCGACCGCGATGGGTCCCAACAGATCCGGCGCCAGTTTGGAGGTCACGAAGATCGAGGTGGGACCATCGGCACCGCCGATGATGGCGATGGAAGCCGCCTCGCGCATAGTGAACTCGAAGCCGGGAACGCCCCAAGCGGTCAGCACCAGGGCACCCAGCAGCGTACCGAAGATCCCGACCTGGGCGGCAGCGCCGAGCAACAGTGTGCGCGGGTTTGCCAGCATGGGGCCGAAGTCAGTCATCGCGCCCACACCCATGAAGATCAGCAGCGGAAATACACTGGTGGGAATACCGACATCATAGATAAGCCGGAGCAGACCGCCGACTTCCGCCATGCCCGCCACCGGCAGGTTGGCCAGGATGCCACCGAAGCCGATCGGAATCAGCAGCAGCGGCTCGAAGCCCTTGCTAATCGCCAGGTAAATGAGCATCAGACACACCAGGATCATGAACGCCTGGCCGGGCGCGATCTGATACAGCCCGGTGGTGTGCCAGAGCACGGATAGCTTTTCCATGGTGGTCTCCTCAGCCGATGGTCAACAAGGTGTCACCGACCGATACCGCATCGCCCACCTTGACGTTGACCGTACCGACGACGCCCGCCTTGAAGGCGCGAATCTCGGTTTCCATTTTCATGGCTTCCAGGATCATGACCAGTTCGCCTTCATCCACCTGCTCACCCGGCTGCACCAGCACCTTGAAGATATTACCAGCCAGCGAAGCCACTTGCGGATCGCCTCCGCCCGCTGCGGGCACAGCTGTAACCGGAGCTGGTGCCGCGTCACCGACCTGCTTGATGCCAGTGATATCACCGCCATCAGCTACTTGAACCACGAACTCCTTGCCATTGACCGTGACGGTATACACTTCCGGCTCACCCGGCTTGGTGCTGGCAGCCGCCAATTCCTGGCCGGTGGGTGCCGGCTCGAAGGCTGCCGGGTTACCGCGGTTCTCCAGGAACTTCAATCCGATCTGCGGGAACAGGGCGTAGGTCAGCACATCATCGATCTCGTTCGCTGCGAGCTTGATGCCCTTCTCTGCTGCCAGATTGCGCAACTCGATGGTCAGCTTGTCCATTTCCGGCTCAAGCAGATCCGCCGGGCGACAGGTAATCGCCTCCGCACCGTCGAGCACCCGCGCCTGCAGTTCGCTATTGAAAGGGGACGGCGCCGCGCCGTATTCACCCTTGAGCACACCGGCAGTTTCCTTGGTGATGGACTTGTAACGCTCACCGGTCAGTACGTTGATGACCGCCTGGGTGCCAACGATCTGCGAGGTGGGGGTAACCAGAGGGATGAAGCCCAGGTCTTCACGCACCCGCGGAATTTCCGCCAACACTTCATCGAATTTCTCACCAGCGCCCTGCTCCTTGAGCTGGCTTTCCATGTTGGTCAGCATGCCGCCGGGCACCTGCGCCACCAGAATGCGCGAATCCACACCTTTGAGGTTGCCCTCGAATTTTGCGTATTTCTTGCGTATCTCACGGAAATAGGCAGCGACCTCCTCCAGCAACTCCAGATTCAAGCCGGTATCCCGCGGCGTGTTCTGGAAAATCGCCACGACCGACTCAGTCGGCGAATGGCCATACGTCATCGACATGGAGGAAATGGCCGTATCGACATTATCGATACCCGCTTCCGCCGCCTTGAGAATAGCGGCAGTGGAGAGACCGGCGGTCGCGTGACATTGCATGTGCACGGGAATGCTCAGCGTCTGCTTGAGCCGTGTTACCAGCTCGAATGCCACATAGGGGTTGAGAATGCCAGCCATGTCCTTGATGGCCAGGGACTCGGCACCCATGTCCTCGATCTGCTTGGCCAGGTCGACCCACATCTCCAGCGTGTGCACCGGGCTGGTGGTATAGGAAATGGTACCTTGGGCATGCTTGCCGACCCGCCGCACCGCCTTGAGCGCAGTTTCCAGATTGCGCGGATCATTCATTGCGTCGAACACGCGGAATACATCCACGCCATTGGTCGCCGCGCGCTCAACGAACTTTTCCACCACATCATCAGCGTAATGGCGGTAACCCAGCAGGTTCTGGCCGCGCAGCAGCATCTGCTGGCGGGTGTTGGGCATGGCTTTCTTCAACTCGCGGATACGCTCCCAGGGGTCTTCTCCCAGGTAACGGATACAGGCATCGAAGGTCGCGCCACCCCAGGATTCGACCGACCAGAAGCCGACCTGATCCAGCTTGCCGGCAATCGGCAGCATGTCTTCAAGACGCATACGGGTAGCGAGGATGGATTGGTGCGCGTCGCGCAGAATGACGTCGGTAATACCTAATGGCTGGTTTTTCAGGTCGGTCATAATGATATGGCCTTTATTTTGTAATTTTTTCTGGATGAGCTTTTCAGCTACGGCGGCGTGCGCGGTGCTGGCTGACAGCCGCTCCTATTACGGCGAGCATTTCGGAGTCGACCGGCTGCGCGATGGCGGCAGCCGCACGTTTCGGTGCAGCAATGGTGGGTGCAGCGTCAGGAAAGAAACGGCTGATGATGAAGGACATCAGGTTGATCAAGCCAACCAGCAGCACCAGAAAGACAAATACCGTTCCCAGCCCCATGAACATCAAATCAACGCCTTCCATCACCAGTTCGGAAGAGGTCATTATTTTTCTATCTCCATTAAAAAAGCGCACCACTTACGTGGACGCGCTTCTTGAGGACAGACGGAACGAGACACCATTCCGTCACTACAAAGCCGGGGTAATGTATCCTGATGTGACATCCTTGGCAATCAATGCGACACTGGAAAAGGCGCCGCGCCTATAGCAGAAACAGGGTAGCCAGCCCGAGAAAAATGAAAAATCCGCCACTGTCGGTGATGGCGGTAATCAGCACACTGGAGCCCAATGCCGGGTCGCCGCCGGTGCGCAGTCTGGCCAGAGGGATTACCACACCCATCAGCGCCGCCAGCAGCATGTTCAGCAGCATGGCTGCCATCAACACGACTGACAGCGCGACGTTGCCATAGAGAATGTAGGCAATGATCGCCAGCATCAAACCCCAGAACAGACCGTTGATCATCGCCACCCCCGCCTCCTTGCGCAGCAGCCGCTGACCGTGAGCGACCTGCACCTGACCGGTGGCGATGCCGCGGACAATCATGGTGATGGTCTGATTACCGGAGTTGCCACCAATGCCGGCGACGATGGGCATCAAGGCCGCCAGCGCCACCAGTTGCTCAATGGCTCCTTCGAACAGACCGATTACCCGGGAGGCTATCAGCGCGGTACAGAGGTTGATTGCCAACCAGGCCCAACGGTTGCGCACGGATTTCCAGACCGAGGCGAAGATGTCCTCTTCTTCGCGCAGACCGGCAGAATTGAGCGCTTCCGTCTCGCTTTCCTGACGGATGTAATCAAGCACTTCATCAACGGTCAGGCGACCACATAGCACCCCACCGGCATCCACTACCGGAGCCGTTACCAGGTCATAGCGTTCGAATGCCTGTGCCGCTTCGCTGGCATGGGCCTGGGGATCGAAAATCACCGGGTCCGTAACCATTACCTCGGCCACCAGTGCATCCGGCGAGCTGACCAGCAGTTTCTTGATCGGCAGTACGCCCTGAAGCCGTCCATCATTATCGACAACGAACAGCTTGTCGGTATGGTCAGGCAGGATATCGAAACGGCGCAGATAGCGACTGACCACTTCCAGGGTGACATCATCACGGATGGTCACCATATCGAAATCCATCAGCGCGCCGACTTCGTCCTCGTCGTAGGACAAAGCCGACCTGAGCCGCTCCCGCTGTTGGGCGTCCAGCATGTCCATCAGCTCGCGAACCACGTCCCGCGGCAGATCCGGCGCCAGGTCCGCCAGCTCATCAGCATCCAGCATATTGGCCGCAGCGATGATTTCCTGATTGTCCATGTCGGCAATCAGGATTTCGCGCACCGCGTCCGAGACTTCCAGCAGGATCTCGCCATCGCGGTCATATTTGACCAATTGCCAGACCGCCAGGCGTTCGGCCAACGGCAGGGATTCGAGAATATAGGCGACATCCGCTGAATGCAGTTCATCCAGCCGATGCTGCAGCTCGATCTGGTCCTGCTGCTGGAGGGGATTGATCAACCCGGGACCGCCATGACCGCGCACCAAGGCATCAGCCAGCCCGTGCCGTTCCAGCAACTGCACCACCTGATCGACCCGGTCCTGCAGCCGCTCTGGGGATTTTCTGTTCAGCTCCGACATCGGTGCGTCCTCCGACAAGACAAGGCTCTGCGCAGCCGCAATGACATGGCGGCTATGATCAGTCTGGCAGGCTTTTACACAGCCATGATGACTGCATTCGCGGGACGAAAAAAAACCCACTGGATGTCCAGTGGGTTTTCTCGCTTGGCGCACTCGGGAGGATTCGAACCTCCGACCGCTCGGTTCGTAGCCGAGTACTCTATCCAGCTGAGCTACGAGTGCGTTGTTGGTGCGTATTATATAGGCTTTTAATTCCCTGTCAAATGTTTTTTTCTTTTAAATTCAAGAACTTAACAATTGACAACCTATAAATACAAAAGTGGCGGAGAGGGAGGGATTCGAACCCTCGACACCCTTTTGAGGTGTACTCCCTTAGCAGGGGAGCGCCTTCGGCCTCTCGGCCACCTCTCCGTAACACGCGCAGAATATTAACTGCGCGGCTGCGCTAATGCAATGAAAAATTTAAGAAAATTAATCATTTGATGCTTCGTCTTTTTCCTTTTGAATGCGCTGGTAGATTTCTTCGCGATGAACAGCCACTTCTTTCGGGGCGTTGACGCCGATACGCACCTGATTCCCCTTCACGCCCAGTACCGTTACGGTAACTTCATCACCTACCATCAGGGTCTCACCAACCCGTCTCGTCAAAATAAGCATTCCATTTCTCCTTGCTCAATAATCAGGACACAGCTCTGCAATAAACCGGCTTGTTGCCTGTCAGCCGTCAAGCTTGCATGAATGTGACCACAACCGGCACCGAGCGTTCGATGCCATGGCCATTTCATGCTGATCGAGACCAACACGCGGGCACGACAGCCAGAAACCGTGCCCACCGAGATGACCGCGCGGCCGCCCCGTTATTCATGCCGTCAGATATGGTCAGAATCCTGCTCGGGTGCATCCAGCTCAAAGGCGGAATGCAAAGTACGCACGGCCAGCTCCAGGTATTTCTCATCAATGACGACGGAAATCTTGATCTCCGAGGTGGAGATCATCAGGATGTTGATGCCGTGGCGCGATAACGCCTCGAACATCTTGCTGGCCACACCAGCGTGGGAACGCATACCTACGCCAACAATGGACACCTTGGCGATGGCACTGTCGCCCGCCACTTCACGAGCACCGATATCGGTCGCAACCTTGCGCAGGATTTCTTCGGTGCGCCGCTGGTCATTGCGATTGACGGTGAAGGTGAAGTCGGTGGTCTGATCCTTGGACACGTTCTGCACGATCATGTCGATTTCGATATTGGCGGCGCTGACCGGCCCCAGGATCTTGTATGCCACGCCGGGGGTATCCGGCACGCCGCGGATAGTCAGTTTGGCTTCGTCACGATTGAACGCAATGCCGGAGATGACGGGCTGTTCCATTGAAAGATCTTCCTCAAGGGTAATCAGGGTCCCGGGACCCTCTTTGAAACTGTGCAACACACGCAGTGGCACGTTGTATTTGCCGGCGAATTCGACCGCGCGGATCTGCAGTACCTTGGAACCGAGGCTGGCCATTTCGAGCATTTCCTCGAAGGTGACCTTCTCCAGGCGGCGGGCGCTCTCCACTACCCGCGGGTCCGTGGTATAGACGCCGTCCACATCAGTGTAAATCTGACATTCATCGGCTTTCAGCGCCGCTGCCAGCGCCACGCCGGTAGTATCCGAACCACCACGACCCAGGGTCGTGATGTTGCCCTGCCCGTCCACGCCCTGGAAACCGGCGACAATCACTACCTTGCCGGCATCCAGTTCGGCGCGCAGTTTCGCTTCATCTATATGCTGAATGCGGGCCTTACCGAAAGAGCTATCGGTTTCGATGCGCACCTGGGCACCGGTATAGGAGATGGCGGGTACACCGATGGACTTGAGCTTCATGGCCAACAAGCCAATGGTGACCTGTTCGCCAGTGGACAGGATAACGTCCATTTCCCGCTGATCCGGATCTGCACAGATGTCCCTGGCCAGCCCAATGAGGCGATTGGTTTCGCCACTCATTGCGGATACCACGATGACCAGATCATGGCCCTGAGCCTTGAACCCTTTGATTTTCTCAGCCACCTGGGCAATGCGCTCCACACTGCCGACCGAGGTACCCCCAAACTTCTGGACAATAAGTGCCATCTGTTGCACCAACTCCCAATGCGAAATCGGTTATCCCGACCGTTGTGTCGATCCGCCTGAAGCGGACCGACCCCTATTCATTTACTGCTGTGCGATCCATTCGGCAGCGCCGGCCAATGCATCATCCAGCGCGGCCACTTCGGTGCCGCCGCCCTGGGCCATGTCCGGCCGGCCACCACCCTTGCCGCCCACCGCCTGTGCGGTATTGCGGATCAGGTCACCGGCCTTGACCCTGGCGGTCAGGTCCTTGGTGACGCCGGCCACCAGCACTGCCTTGCCGTCCAGCTCGCCGCCCAGCAGCACCACTGCCGAACCCAACTTGTTCTTCAACTGATCGATCAGCGCCAGCAGCGCCTTGCCGTCCAACCCGTCGAGACGCTTGACCAGGACGTTCATGCCGCCCAGCTGCTGTGCTTCACCGGCCAGGTCATTACCAGCAGCGCTGGCAGCCTTGGCCTTGAGCTGTTCCAGATCCTTCTCCAGCAGGCGGTTGCGATCGATGACCGCGGCCAGCTTGTCCAGCAGGTTGTCACGGGAGCCCTTGACCAGCTGGGCCGCCTGGCGCAGTTGCTCTTCCGACTGATTGATCCAGTCCAGCGCCGCCTGACCGGTAATGGCTTCGATACGCCGCACACCGGAGGCGATGCCACTTTCCGCAGTGATGCGAAACAGCCCGATATCACCGGTACGCTCAACATGCGTGCCACCGCACAACTCGACGGAGAAACCGCCGCCCATGGTCAGCACCCGTACCTGATCGCCGTACTTCTCACCGAACAGCGCCATCGCGCCCTTGGCTTTGGCGGTCTCGATGTCAGTGACCTCGATCTCCACTGCCGAGTTGTGGCGGATCTGCTCGTTGACCAGACGCTCCAGTTCACGCAACTGCTCGGGGCGAATGGCCTCGAAATGACCGAAGTCGAAACGCAGGCGCTGGCTATCGACCAACGATCCCTTCTGCTGGACATGCTCGCCCAGCACCTGGCGCAGCGCCGCATGCAGCAGGTGAGTAGCTGAATGGTTACCCTTGGTGGCGTCACGCACGCTGTCATCCACCACGGCGCGGAGCGAGGTGCCGGCGTTCAGGCTGCCGCTGCTCACCACGCCATGGTGCAGATGGGCACCGCCAGCCTTGGTGGTATCGCGCACATCGAAGCGCACGCCGGCACCTTCAAGATAGCCGGTATCACCCACCTGGCCACCGGATTCGGCATAAAAAGGAGTCTGGTCCAGCACCACCACGCCTACCTCGCCCTCGTTCAGGCTGGAAACCTGCTCGCCATCACGGTACAGGGCAATTATCTGGGCGGAGCCGACAGTCGCAGTGTAGCCGTCGAACCGGGTTTCACTATCCACCTGTACCAGCTGGTTATAGTCGAGACCGAACTGGCTGGCCGAACGCGCGCGCTCACGCTGGGCGGCCATGGCACTTTCGAAGCCGGCCTCATCGATGGTCAGATCGCGCTCACGGGCGATATCACCGGTCAGATCCATCGGAAAGCCGTAGGTGTCATACAGTTTGAACACTACGTCGCCGGGGATCTCGCTGCCCTTGAGCTCGGCCAGATCCTGTTCGAGGATGCGCAGCCCCTGCTCCAGGGTCTTGGCGAATTGCTCTTCTTCAGTCTGCAGCACCCGCTCGATATGCGCCTGCTGAGCCTTCAGCTCGGGAAAGGCGTCCCCCATTTCTGCCGCCAGCGCAGCGACGATACGATGGAAAAAAGTCCCGGTCGCGCCCAGCTTGTTGCCATGCCGGCAGGCGCGCCGGATGATGCGCCGCAATACATAGCCACGCCCTTCGTTGGAAGGCAGCACGCCATCGGCGATCAGGAAACCACAAGAGCGGATATGGTCGGCGACGACTTTCAGGGATGCCTGGCCTTCGTTGGCACAGCCGATAGCTTTGGCCGCTGCATTGAGCAGATTCTGAAACAGGTCGATCTCGTAGTTCGAATTGACATGCTGCAGCACGGCGCTGATGCGCTCCAGCCCCATGCCTGTGTCCACGCTCGGCGCCGGCAGCGGGTGCATCACGCCGTCGGCCGTGCGGTTGAACTGCATGAAGACGTTGTTCCAGATCTCGATGTAGCGATCGCCGTCCTCTTCCGGGCTACCGGGCGGGCCGCCCCAGATATGGTCGCCGTGGTCGAAGAAGATTTCGCTGCACGGACCGCACGGGCCGGTATCACCCATGGCCCAGAAATTGTCGGAGGCATAGGGCGCACCCTTGTTGTCGCCGATGCGCACCATACGCTCGGCGGGCACTCCCACTTCCTGGGTCCAGATATCGTAGGCTTCATCGTCACTGGCGTAGACGGTGACCCAGAGCTTCTCGGCGGGCAGATTGAGCCACTTATCCGAGGTGAGGAATTCCCAGGCGTAGAGAATCGCGTCCCGCTTGAAATAGTCACCGAAGCTGAAATTGCCCAGCATTTCAAAGAAGGTATGGTGACGGGCCGTATAACCGACGTTTTCCAGGTCGTTGTGCTTGCCGCCGGCGCGCACGCACTTCTGGCTGCTGGTGGCGCGGGTATAGGCACGTTTTTCCAGACCCAGGAAACAGTCCTTGAACTGGTTCATCCCGGCGTTGGTAAATAGCAGCGTCGGGTCGTTGGCCGGCACCAGTGAACTGGAGGCGACGCGGGTATGGCCTTTTTCTTCAAAGAAGCGAAGGAAAGCTTCACGGATCTCAGCGCTTTTCATAGGTCCCTTATCACGGATCAGGTCGGCCGGGCTATCGCCGGGCAGGATTCGTCATTATATAGGCATCGCAAGATAGCATGCATCCTGCGGTCAGTTCGTTTGTATCTATCGGAGCGATTAATGTTGCGTCGCGCGGTCAGGACATGCCCGCGTAAGGATCGGCCACCCCATCCGCCGCACCGACCAGCGCCACGGCACGTACCGGCGCGCCGGCACGCAGACGCAGCAGTTCGGCGGTTTCCGGCGCCACCACCAGACTGCCCGCAGCGATGCGGCCAGCCGCTGCAGTGATACGGCACTTGTCGCGTTCCCGGTTATGCACCAGGTAGGTCTGGGCATCATCCCCCGGCGTGCCGGTGGCCAATATCAGCTGTTGGCTTTCATGGATACTGCGCACCTGGTTGCGCGGCGCCTCGATGGTGATCCCGCCATCAAAAATATCGATATACCCCTGATAATTCAGCCCTTCCTCGGTGAGCATGGCCAGCGCCGGCTCCGAGTCCGGATGCACTCGCGCAATGGCGTCCCGCGCCTCCTGACTGAGGAAGCAGGTATACAGCGGGAATTTCGGCATCATCTCGGCAATGAATGTCTTGCTGCCGGTCCCGGTCAGGTAGTCGGCTCGGGCAAAATCCATGCGAAAGAAATGCCGGCCCAGGCTGTCCCAGAATGGCGAACGCCCCTGCCGGTCGGACAGCCCGCGGATTTCCGCGATGATGCGCGGCGAGAAGTCATTGCCGAATTCCGCCATATGAATGAAGCGCGCCTTGGACAGCAGGCGCCCATTCAGGCTATGCCGGTGGGGCACGCTCAGATACAGCGAGCACAGCGCCGTCGCGCCGGTCAGATCGTTATTCAGGAACAGCGTCGGTTGCTGACGATAGACATCCAGCTCCCGATTGGCGGTCACCGTCAGGCCCACCCGGTAGCTGTACCAGGGCTCGCGCAAACCCGCGGCGGCGACCATACCGCTGGTGCCCACCACCTGACCATCACCATCCTCGAGCACAAACAGGTAATCGGCATCCGCATTTGGCAGCTCGCCGGCAAAGCTTGCCGTTACCGTCTGTAGCCGTCGGCTCAGCCGCTCCTCGCTGGCCGGCAGGCTGGTCAAGCCCGACCCCACGCCCGAGGCCAGCTCCAGCAAAGCCGGCAGATCGTCCATTCGCGCTGCACGCACCAGCATGTCAGGCACCTCCAATCAAACGGATCGTGTCACCTTCGGTCACTTTCAGCAGCTCGGCCAGGCGGGCATCCAAGGTCACGGGCTCGCCCGGTTGCCACGCCAGCTCGCACAGGCAGGAGCGGAAATCGCGTATCTTCTCGTTGGCCACCAGCCAGGTGCCGGTAGCCGCAGCCGGCTGGCCGATGTGCACCGTTGCCACTTCGCTGCCACGTACCGAGGTCAGCTCGGCGCTCTTGGCCTGCACGACCGGGCCGCCATCGAAGATATCCACGTAATTGTCGGTCTCGAAACCTTCCTGCATGAGGATGTCGTAGACCACCTGCGACGCCGGGCGTACCTGCCCGATCACTTCCTGGGTCGCGTCCGGCAACATGGACACGTAGATCGGATAGCCCGGCATCAGCTCCGCCAACAGACCTCGGCCGTGGCTGCCGCTCAGGCGCTCGGCCTCGCGGTAGTCGACATCGAAGAAGTGCCGACCCAGGCCATCCCAGAACGGCGAGTTGCCCTGCTCATCGCAGACCCCGGAAATCTCCACCGCAGTGGATTCGGCAAAACGTTGCGGGTGCGAAGCCATGAATAGCAGTCGCCCGCAGGCATTGAGCTTGAGCGTCGCATAGTCGCCCTTCCAGGGCGTATCCAGATAGAAACCGGTGAGCAGGCTGTGGCCGGTCAGATCATGGCACAGCGACAGGACATGCATGCGGTTGTGCAAGCCCAGCTCGCGGGACGCATGCATGAAGATATCGTTGCGGAAGGTGTGGAACGGCTGACTGAACCCAGCCGCCGACATGATGCTGCTGCAACCGGCAAGACGGCCGGTCTCCAGATTTTCAAGGACGAAGAAATAGCGTTCTTCACCAGTGAAGGTAACCGTCTCATCCGTCGCCGCCTCGCTGCCCTCGATGATCACCGCCAGCTGCTCGCTGTTCGCCGGCAGGGAGGTAATCCCCACCGGACTGGCAATGGCCAGGCGTTCTATTTCGGGCAGATCGGTCAAGGTACACAGGCGCTGGATGAGCATGGCAAGCCTCCGGTTTATCCGACCAGGCGCAGCAGCGCGGACCGCAACCGCCCCAACCCCTCACGGATATCCGCTTCGGGAATGATCAGGCTGGGGGCGAAGCGAACAACATCGGCGCCCGCCTGCAATACCAGCAGGCCTTCTTCCTGGGCCAACTTCATTACCTGGCCCGCCTGGCCGCGCCAGCGCTCGGCCAGTACGGCACCGATCAGCAATCCCTGGCCGCGGATGTCGGAAAACACACCGAGTTCGTCCGACAACTGACGCAGGCCCGCCGTCAGTTGCGCCTGACGTTCGCCAACACCATCCAGTACCTGGGGCGTATTGATGATATCCAGTACCTTCTCGGCCACCGCGCAACCCAGTGGATTGCCGCCGTAGGTGCTGCCGTGGCTGCCGACGGACAGCGCCGGGGCCACCCGGTCGGTGGTCAACATCGCGGCAATCGGGAAGCCTCCGCCGATGCCCTTGGCGCTGGTCAGAATGTCTGGCGCGACACCACTGTGCATATAGGCATACAGCTTGCCGGTACGACCCATGCCGCTTTGCACTTCATCAAAGATCAGCAGCGCATTGTGCTTGTCGCACAGTGCGCGCACAGCCTGAAGATACTCGGCCGTCGCCGGAATCACCCCGCCTTCACCCTGCACCGGCTCGATCACCACGGCACAGGTGCGCGCGGAAATCTGCGCTTCGAGGGCGGCGATATCGTTGTAGGGCACGTGGCTGATACCGGTGATCGCCGGGCCGAAACCCTGGGAATACTTGGGCTGGCCCCCGACGCTGACGGTGAACAGGGTCCGGCCATGGAAACTGTTGCTGCAGGCGATGATCTCGTGCTTGTCCGGCCCAACCTGATCATGCGCCCAGCGCCGCGCCAGCTTGAATGCCGCCTCGTTGGCCTCGGCACCAGAGTTGACGAACAGCACCTTGTCGGCAAAAGTCGCCGCCACCAGCTTGCCGGCCAGTCGCAACGCCGGCTCGTTGGTCATGATATTGGACACATGCCAGAGCTTCTGCGCCTGTTCGGTCAGCGCCTCGACCAGCTGCGGATGGGCATGCCCCAGCGCATTGACCGCAATACCACCGGCCAGGTCGATGTAATCGCGGCCCTGCTGATCCCACAGTCGCGACCCGTCGCCACGCACCGGGAGCATGTCCACGGGGGCATAGTTGGGTACCATCAACCGATCGAAATCGGCGCGACTGACCTGCATTGACTGCGACATTTCCTCTCACTCTCCTGTATTCGCCATGGCGGCGGGTAATAATACGGTCGGTTATATGCTGACCCGGCCATCCTGCGCCTGCTGGGCACGGTATTGGTTTCTGTCCTCGCGTGGAGTGACACCAAAACAGTTGCGGTAGGCGCTGGAAAAATGCGGTCCCGAGGAGAAGCCGCAGGACAGCCCGATCTGGATGATCGACTTGCTGGTCTGCTGCAGCATCTGCCGTGCCCGATTCAAGCGCAGCTCCAGATAATACTGCGAGGGTACGCTGTTCAAATACTGCTTGAAGATCCGCTCCAGTTGCCGCCGGGACACACAGACATGCCGGGCAATCTCATCGGTGGTAAGCGGCTCCTCGATATTCGACTCCATCAGGATCACTGCCTGGGTGAGTTTCGGATGGGTACTGCCCAGCCGGTTGCGCAAGGGCACCCGCTGCTGCTCACTGCCATCACGGATGCGCTCGACATTGAGATCCTCAGCCGCCAGCGCCGCCAGATCCGCGCCGTGATGTTCGTTGACCAGGGTTAGAAACAGATCGGTGATGGCGCAGCCACTGCTGCTCAGTCGTCCTTCATCCTGTTCGAACAGCCGGGTACCGGCCTGCACTGCGGGAAAGCGTTCGCGAAAGTCCTCCAGCAGCCGCCAGTGCACGGCGCAGCGATGGCCGTCCAGCAGCCCAGCCATGGCCAGGGGAAAGACCCCCTCCTCCAGCGCCCCCAGCACCACGCCCTCGCGGGACAGCGAACGCAGCTGCAATACCAGCGTCGGGCTCACCGAGGTAGGCAGGCGGTCGGCATCAGCAACCAACCACAGCTGCGACACGTCACGCTCCGCCGTGTCCCAACGCCGCGACGGCAACTCCCAGCCTTCCGGCGAGACAATGGGCTCGTCATCCAGCGTGAAGCATTCGATCTGGTAAAGGGTGGTTTCCGCCATGCGGTTGGCCGAACGCAGCACCGCCAGCGCCGGCATGAGAATCGCCGGATGACAGCCAGGCCACAGCAGGAACGCCATACGGCGCACTTCAGCTGTCATTCGTCGACCCGCTTGTGGCAGTGGAAACGCCCCATGTTTCGCCTGATCCCGATTCAAATTCAGGACTGCATTGTGCCACATGCCGCGGGTCTTGACACCGCAGGACGAAACAGGAACAACAAAAAAAGGGAGGCATACCTGAATGCCTCCCTTGCTGTTGCCTCGAGCTGTTCAGTTGCCCGATGCGGACATCTTCTTCACCGCCAGGCGCGCCATCTCATCGTAGATAACCTGCGGCTGGGCCTGCTTGATAGCCCAGGCTTCACGACCCTTGTCATGGGGCAGGATCATGAAGGTACCCGCACTACTTTCCCGGTAGATGATGTCAGCGATCTCCGCCGCCGAAATGGGCGAGCTTTCCAGCAGCTTGGCGATATCGTCCCGGGACTCGCTGTCCGGCCCACGAAAGGAACTCAGCAGGTTGGTCTGGAAGAACGACGGGCAGACTACGTTGACCTGCACATCCTTGGGCTGCAGCTCACATAACAGGCTTTCCGACAACGCCACCACACCGGCTTTGGCGACGTTGTAATTGCTCATGCCCGGCGCCTGCATCAGCGCGGCCATGGAAGCGATATTGATGATGCGGCCGCTGCCCTGGGACAACAGCATGGGGACGAAGGCCTTGCACCCCTTGACCACACCCATCAGGTTGATGCTGATCTGCCATTCCCAATCTTCCAGCGACAACTCCTCGAACCAGCCACCCGAGGCCACGCCCGCGTTGTTGATCAGCACGTCCACACCCTGCATTACTTCTTCACAGCTCTGGGCCAGGGCCGCCAACTGACTGTAGTCACGCACATCACAGCGACGGGTAAAACCGCTGCCGCCGGCCTCCTCGGCCAGGCGCAACGTCTCGCCGAGCCCGTCTTCCTGGATATCGGCCAACGCCAGGCGCGCGCCTTCCCGCGCATAACGCAACGCCAGCTCACGCCCCAACCCACTGCCCGCGCCCGTAATCACTACCCGCATACCTGTCTTTCGCATACCGCCTCCGTTAACCACACACCAGCGAGTCAATTATTGTTTTTGTATCAAGCCGTTCATTTTTTCAGTCTAGCGGGGTCGCGAACCGGAGAGGAGCGGAAAACACCAAAATCACTGTCACGAATGGGGCGGGTTCAGTCGGGCCGTGGTTTTTCATGATTACGCTGGTAGACCGCCTCGCCCATGGCGCGGATCTGCCCTTCGATCAGGGCATCGAAAGGCGCCAGCAGCGGGCTGAAGTCCACGTCCGGCTCGAGCATCTGCAACGCCTGCATGCCCGCCTCGATGGTCGACAACGCCCCAGCGGAGGGGGCCTTGCGTAACCGATAGCGACTACGCAACCCTTCCGGCAGCGCAACCTGTGGCAACTGTTGCAGCACCGGATTCAAATACAGCAGCTTGCGCGCCTTGCGCCAGGTGCCGTCCAGCAGGACCAACCGGCGGGGACGCTCATCGACGGTGGTCGGCTGCAGCGGCGATGCGCCGTGCCCAGGAAACAGCAACTCGGTACGCCAGGCGGCATCGAGCAGTTGCTCACACCGCTGTTCGGAAAGCCGCTCGGCTACCAGCAGCTCGGCGTCGGCCAGCCCCGCGACCAACAGACGAGCAGTATTCAGTGCATGACGCTGCTCATCCGGATGCTGGATGACCAGAATCTGCGTACGCGCCGCAATGTGCGGCAGCAGATGACACAGGCAATATCCTGCCGGCCGCAGGCATCGGGCGCATCGCCGCCGTGCGGCCACAACAGGAGGACAGGAAGGATCAGACATGAACCGGCTCAGGTGATCAGGACCGGACAAGTCTAGCCTGGCAACCAACCCAAGCCCAGGCTGGAGCGCCCGATGCAGCCAGGAAAATAAAAAAGGCGGTCACCAGAAGGTAACCGCCAAAGGCCTTGCGAGCCATGCTCATTTGCAGGTTCCGAGATCGTGCACCGCTGGTCGGAACTCTCGAAATCAGTGGAATCAGGGATTCTTCTTGCTGCTCTTGCGCGCATCCTGGTAGATGAAAACGCCCACCCCGGCCAGGAAAATGACCATCAGACCCACAGTCAACAAACCGGCAATCACTGCATCATCGATAAACATGAGGGCATCTCCGCTTCCATGTATGTCCGTGTATGGTTGCAGAATACCCATGAGCTTCATCCGGTTGATTGACCGGGATCAATTAATCGCAATATTTCAGCGCTTTTTCGGCTTTCTGGCTTTTTTCTTACGGGTAGGCTTGGGCGGAGCGGGTAGCGGCAGGGCTTTTTCAAAGGCGGCGCGCACCTTGAGTAGGCGCGCTTCGTGGATATCGTGCAGCCGGCTGCGCCGCGCTTCGGCAAGATCGATAACCGGGGCTGACTCGGGCTGGTCGGACATGCGCACTCCTCAGGACAGCAGCAAGCCTACCACCGTCTCACGCCCGGATGTCAACCAGCAGGCCCTTGCGCGGCAGGTCCGCTGCGCCGCCCGGCGCAGCTTTCACAGCAGGCGGCTGTTCGCTCTCGAGCTCGGGAGCTGGACTCGGTTGCTCGCCGGCTGACTGCTGGTGGCCACCCTTTGAGCCGCTGTCATCCACCGGCAGCTCCGATAACGGATCTCCAGGCACACCCTCGATCGCACCCGGCCTGATCTTGCGATCAGGCTTGAATGCATCTTGCTGGGCGCCGGCTGGCGGAAGGTTCGGGATGAGCATGGGTCTTACCTGTGCGTGTCGTACATACCAAGGATGGTACTGATGTTATCGGCCGTCAAAGGCGGTTTTTTACTGCATGCAATGCGCAGCACATCACAGAACGATATTTCTGCTATCAGCCCGACGCCGATCGGTGCGGAAATAAACCATGCCATCAACGGTTTGTGAGCACTCCGGTATCGGGTACCATATGCGCCCTTTACGCATGGGCAGGAGTGAGGCATGACAGTATTTACCCCGGGGCAACGCTGGGTCAGTGACAGCGAATCGGAACTGGGACTGGGTACGGTGTTATCACAGGATGGCCGGTTGGTAGTCATGCTCTTCACTGCCAGCGGCGAGACCCGCCACTATGCCATGCGCAATGCTCCGCTGACCCGTGTGCGATTCAGCCCTGGCGACAGCATCACCCATCATGAGGGTTGGAGCCTGACGGTCAGCGACGTGACCGAGAAAGACGGCCTGTTGCATTATCGCGGATTGCGCGACGACGGCAGCAGCGCCGAATTCGCCGAAACCATGCTGGACAACTTCATTCAGTTCCGGCTGGCCAGCGACCGCCTGTTCGCCAGCCAGATCGACCCCCTGCCCTGGTTCGGCCTGCGCTATGAGAGCCTGCGCCATTATTGCCGCATCCAGCGCTCGGCACTGCTGGGCCTGGCCGGGGTTCGCACCCAGCCGATCGCTCATCAGCTGCATATCGCCCGGGATGTTGCCGACCGCGTCGCCCCACGCGTACTGCTGGCCGACGAAGTAGGCCTGGGCAAGACCATCGAGGCCGGCCTGGTCATTCATCGCCAGATCCAGACTGGCCGGGTGCGCCGGGTGCTGATCGTGGTACCGGAAAACCTGCAGCATCAGTGGCTGGTCGAGATGCTGCGCCGCTTCAACCTGCGTTTCGCCCTGTTCAACAGCGACCGCTGTGCGGGTGCCGAAGAAAACCCCTTCGAGGAAGAACAGCTGGCCCTGGTGTCACTGGAATTCCTGCTGGAAGACGACAAGGCCGCTCAGTGGCTGCAGGCCAGTGACTGGGATCTGCTGGTAGTGGACGAAGCCCACCACCTGGTCTGGCATGAAGAGGCGGCCAGCCCCGAATACAATCTGGTGGAGCAACTGGCCGGCCAGATCCCCGCTGTACTGTTGTTGACCGCCACGCCGGAACAGCTCGGCCAGGCCAGCCACTTTGCCCGCCTGCGCCTGCTTGATCCGGACCGTTTCCACGACCTGCAGGCCTTCCGCGACGAGACCGCCCGTTATCAGCCGGTAGCCGAAGCCGTGCAACAATTACTGGATACCGAGGAACTGGCCGCGGCCAACCGCCAGGTCATCAGCCAATGGCTGGGTGACAGCGCCGAGTCCCTGCTCGATGCAGTGCAGGCCGGTGGAGAGGCCGCAGCCGAGGCGCGCCGCAGCCTGGTCCGCCAGTTGCTCGACCGCCACGGCACCGGCCGCGTGCTGTACCGCAACACCCGTGCGGTGATCAGCGGCTTCCCCGAGCGCGAGTTGCACGCCTATCCGCTGCCCTGCCCGGCGCTCTACCAGGATCTTGCCGGGTGCGACACGCTGTATCCGGAAGTCGGCCTGCAGGATGAGTTCGAGCCGGCGGAAACCGCCTGGTGGCAGGACGACCCCCGTGTCGACTGGCTGATCGATACCCTGAAGATGCTCAAGCATGCCAAGGTACTGGTGATCTGCGCCCACGCCGAAACGGCGCTGGACGTGAACGATGCCCTGCGTATCCGCAGCGGCATCCCCGCCACCGTGTTCCACCAGGGCATGAGCATCATAGAGCGCGACCGCGCCGCCGCCTTCTTTGCCGACGAGGAATTCGGCGCCCAGGTAATGATCTGCTCGGAAATCGGCAGCGAGGGACGCAACTTCCAGTTCGCTCATCATCTGGTCATGTTCGACCTGCCGGCGCACCCCGATCTGCTGGAACAGCGCATTGGTCGCCTCGATCGGATCGGCCAGAAGAATGTCATCCAACTGCATGTGCCCTATCTGGAAGGCACCGCCCAGCAGCGGCTGTTCCAGTGGTACGATCAGGCGCTCAACGCCTTCCGCGCCACCTGCCCGACTGGCAACGCGCTCCAGCAGGAATACGGCGCAGCGCTCCAGCAACAGCTGGAACAACCGCAGGACGAGCAATGGCAGGCGCTGATCACCAGCGCACAGCAAGCACGCGCCGCACTCGAAGCGGAACTGCACAACGGCCGCGACCGCCTGCTGGAGTTGCATTCGCGCGGTCATACCGGCGAGGCCCAGCGCCTGATCGACACTATTGAGAAGCAGGGCCGGGATATCCAGCTGCCGATCTACATGGAACGGCTGTTCGACGTGTTCGGTATCGATAGCGAAGACCACTCGGACAACGCTCTGGTACTGCGCCCCGGCGAGCGCATGCTCGATGCCGGCTTCCCGCTGGGTGACGACGAAGGCGTGACCATCACCTATGATCGCGACACTGCGCTGTCTCGCGAGGACATGCAGTTCATCACCTGGGAACATCCCATGCTGCAGGGCGGCATGGATCTGGTGCTGTCCGGCAGCATGGGCAACAGCTCGGTAGCGCTGCTGAAGAACAAGGCCTTGAAACCCGGCACCATGCTGCTGGAATGCCTGTTCGTCAGCGAAGCGATTGGTCCGCGTGCGCTGCAACTGCAGCGCTATCTGCCACCGACCCCGGTACGCTGCCTGCTGGATATCAGTGGCAATGACCTGGCATCCAAGGTTGCATTCGAAACTCTGGAAGCGCAGATCGACGGCTTGCCCAAGCACCTGGCCAGCAAGATTGCCAAGACCCAGCGCGACGAGGTCGAACGCCTGCTGGATCGTGCCGAGGCGCTCGCCGATATGCAGCATGCCGAGCTGGTGGAACAGGCCTCGACCCGCTTCACTACCGACCTGGACGAGGAAATCAATCGCCTCAAGGCGCTGCAGCAGGTCAACCCGCTGGTGCGCCAGAGCGAGATCGACGCTCTCGAGCAACAGCGTCAACGCGGCGTGGAAGTCCTGCACCAAGCGAAAATCCGATTGGATGCGCTGCGCATTCTGGTAGTGGGCTAACCGCCCACAATATGTGGGAGCGGGGCGTGCCCGCGAGCAGGCTGGCGGAACAGCTTCGCGGCCAAAGCCGCTCCCACCAACACCACTCCCGCCTCGGGGCGTCTACAGCTGGCCGTGTGTCGTGCTTGCTCCGGTCTCCGCAAACCCCAGAAACCGCCGCAGATCATCCGCCTGCGCCAGCGCATCGCGGCGCCCCAGGGCGATCAACTCATTGCAGTATTCCGCTTCGAACAGCAGATAACTCAACAGGTCACTGCCTGAGGAGCGGGTCGCGCCACTGCCGCGCAGGAACAGGCGCAGCCCGGCCGGCAATGCGGCCCGGTGGCGGGCGGCAATCAGGTCCACTGGCTCGCTGGGTGAGATCACCAGCACATCCACATGCCGCACGCCATGGTCGCCGCTGCGCATGGCGAACGGCTGGTAGGCGGCCAGGCGATTCATCCGCTCCAGCTGCTCCAGATCGGTTTCCAGATTATCGATAAAGGTACTGTGCAGAAGATGCCCGCCCAGCTGCGCCAGGCTGGGCGGCGCCGGTGTCTGTAACACCGGGCTGGGCTGACCAGCCGCCGGTGTCTGACCATGATGGGTCACGCCGATCACGAGGACCTTGTTCGCCCCCAGATGCAGAGCCGGGCTCAATGGCGACTGCTGGCGCACCGCACCATCGCCGTACCAGGCGCGGTTGAGCAGGACCGGCGGAAACAGCAGCGGGATCGCCGTGGAGGCCATCAGATGATCCAACCCCAGCCGGGTCTGTACACCGATGCGCCGGTGTCGCCGCCACGGCGTGATCCGCTCACGCCCCTGATAGAAGTACACCGACTGCGAGCTGCGGTAATCGAAGGCGCTGACTGAAATTGCCCGCAACTGGCCCGCCTGCAACGCCTCTTCGATGCAGCCGAAACGCATGCGCGCCTCCAGCAGGCGCCGCAGCGGCCGATTGTCCAGCAGCGCGGTAGTCGCCTCTCCGGCAGCGCTGCCGAGCAGGTTGGTGCGGCTCCAGCGCCAGGCCTGTGCCAACAGCCCCGGCCAGTCGGTCCGCATCACATGATGACTGCGAAACTCCGACCAGACCTCCAACATGCTCTCTACTGCCGAATGCAGATTACCGGCATGGGTCGCCAACGCCAGGGCGTTGATTGCCCCGGCAGAGGTACCGCAGATGATCGGGAACGGGTTCGGCGTGTGCTGCGGCGTCAGCTCGGCAATCGCTGCCATCACACCGACCTGATAGGCTGCCCGGGCACCGCCGCCGGAAAGGATCAGCGCCAGACAATCATCCCTGCCCGGTCCGGCCTGCAGCATCAGTTGCGACTCTTGCGCTTGCGCCGCCTGCGCTGGCGCTTGGGATAGGGGCGCGCTTCGCCTTCCGGGCGGGTCTTGAAGCGTCGGTGCACCCACATGTACTGCTCGGGCTGGCGCAGAATCTCCTGCTCCACCCATTGATTGATGCGCAGCGCATCGGCTTCTTCATCACCCTGAGGGAAGTTCGCCAGCGGCGGGTGCACGGTCAGCCGATAGCCCTGGGCCCCGGGCAGGCGGGTCTGGGTAAAGGGCACCACCCGAGCCTTGCCCAGCCGGGCGAAGGTAGCAGTGGCGGTGACGGTCGCGGCCGGGATACCGAACAGCGGTACGAACACACTGGCCTTGCGACCGTAATCCTGATCCGGTGCATACCAGATCCCCCGACCCTTGCGCAGCGACTTGAGCATGCTGCGCACATCCTCGCGCTCCACGGCGATGGCATCGGCATTGTGCCGCTCGCGCCCGCGCCGCTGGACATAATCGAAGGCGGCGTTGCGGTGCTCGCGGTACATCCCGTCGATCGTCGCCCGCTGGCCGAGCAATGCCGCACCGATTTCCAGGGTGGTGAAATGCAGCGACATCAGCACCACGCCCTGCCCGGCCGCAGCGGCCTGCTGCAGATGCTCCAACCCCTCGATCTGCGCCAGCTTCGCCAATCGCCGCGGCGGCCACCACCAGGCGATGGCCATCTCGAACAGAGCGATGCCGTTGGATGCGAAGTTCTCGCGCAGCACCCGGGTACGCTGTTCCGCGCTCCACTGCGGAAAGCACAGCTCCAGGTTGATGCGGGCGATTTCCCGACGCTCACGCATCAGATGATACATACCCCAGCCGAGCATACGCCCCAGCTTCAGCAATACGGCAAACGGCAGGTGGATCACCAGCCACAACAGGCCCAGCCCAAGCCACATGGGCCAATAACGTGGATGCAGCAATGCCGCTTTGAAACCGGGACGAGTCATCAGACAACCATAGTTTGAAAAAAAGCCATTCTACCCAAGCCGCCTGCCAGATGGGAAACCGCAGGCTCAAAGCGCCGGGCTGATCCGTTACCGGTTTCGGCTTGCCGTCGGACATGTCAGGCTATATAAGTGTGCCCACCAAACGCTCTATGGATCTGCCATGACTTCTGAAACAAATCTGGACCTGCTCGATACCGACCCTGTCTTCCAACTGAAGGGCGGCATGCTGACCATGACAGTGTTGGAGCTGGTTCACCTGGCCCCACAACGCTTCGCCATACAGCTGGCGGAGAAGGTCGAACAGGCGCCGAATTTCTTCCAGGACACGCCGGTGTTGATCAGTCTGGAAAAACTGGACGATAACCTGGATATCTCCGGGCTGATCGCGCTGCTGCGGATCTGTCGGGATCATGGCCTGCAACCGGTAGCCCTGCGTGGCGCCGAACAGTTTCGCCCGCTCGCGCAGCAGGCCAGCCTGGTGCTGCTGCCTCCGGGACGCAACCGTGACAAAATAATCGAAGCGCCGGAACCTGCGCCGCAACCTGTTGCCCAACAAGCGGAGGCCGCTCCGGTGTCCGCACCCCAGCCGGCAGATACCACGCCGACCCGGGTGATAACCGAGCCGGTGCGCTCCGGGCAGCAGGTCTATGCCCGCGGCGGCGACCTTGTCGTGCTGGCACCGGTCAGTGCCGGCTCGGAGCTGCTTGCCGATGGGCACATCCACGTCTATGGCCCGCTGCGTGGCAGAGCCCTGGCGGGAGTAAGAGGCGACACCAGGGCACGCATTTTCTGCCAGTCGCTGGAGGCCGAACTGGTGTCAGTGGCAGGGCAATACAAGGTGGCCGAGGACCTGCGGCGGCAACAATGGAAAGAGGCGGTACAGATATCACTCGAAGGTGACATCTTGAAGATAGCAGCCCTTTGACAGATACTGTTCAGCCATTCGGGACGCCCATGAGCCGCGGCTCAACGCCGATCGCGAGCGTCCCAGGCAGGCCGGGACACATGGCACGCAACACCGGTTGTCCGGTGCACCCTAACAATCAAATTCAAGATCAGTCAGGAAGGTCATTTTGGCAAAGATCCTAGTCATTACCTCAGGCAAGGGGGGCGTTGGTAAAACCACTACCAGCGCTGCCATCGGTACCGGACTCGCTCTGCGTGGATACAAGACAGTCATCGTCGATTTCGACGTAGGTTTGCGTAACCTCGACCTGATCATGGGTTGCGAGCGTCGCGTAGTCTATGACTTCGTCAACCTGATCAACGGCGACTCGAACCTCAATCAGACGCTGATCAAGGACAAGCGCTCCGACAATCTGTACATCCTTCCTGCCTCCCAGACCCGGGACAAGGACGCACTGACCCAGGAAGGGGTCCAGGGTGTGCTCGACCAGCTCAAGGAAACCTTCGATTTCATCGTCTGCGATTCCCCGGCCGGTATCGAGAAAGGCGCCCACCTGGCGATGTACTTCGCCGATGAGGCCATTGTCGTGACCAACCCGGAAGTCTCTTCCGTGCGCGACTCCGACCGCATGCTCGGCCTGCTGTCGAGCAAGTCGCGCCGCTCCGAACAGGGCGAGAAGATCAAGGAACACCTGCTGCTGACCCGCTACAGCCCGGAGCGCGTCGAGAATGGCGAAATGCTCTCGGTCAGCGATGTCGAGGACATTCTGTCGATCCCGCTGTTGGGGGTGATTCCCGAATCCCAGGCTGTGCTCAAGGCGTCCAACCAGGGTATCCCGGTGATCATGGATGACAAGAGTGATGCCGGTCAGGCCTACAGTGATGCCGTCGAACGCCTGCTTGGCAAGGAAGTGCCCCACCGCTTCCTCGAAGCTCAGAAGAAAGGGCTGCTCAAGCGCCTGTTCGGAGGATGACGATGAGTCTTTTTGATTACTTCAGCCGCAAGAAGAAACAGGATTCCGCGGCCTCGGTGGCCAAGGAGCGCCTGCAGATCATCGTTGCCCATGAGCGTGGCCAGCGCAGTCAACCCGATTACCTGCCGCAGCTGCAGCAGGAAATCATCGACGTGATCAGCAAGTACGTACCGATCGACCGTGATCAGGTGCATGTCGCTCTGGATAACCAGGATGACTGCTCGATCCTGGAACTCAACATCACCCTGCCCGAACGCTAACAGACAGGTGCCGCCGCCAGGCGGCACCGTGGTTACCCCATGCCCCTGACCCATATCGGTATCCTCCATGAGGATCCGGCTTTTCTGATCGTCAACAAACCTACCCTGCTGTTGTCCGTCCCCGGCCGCGCCGAAGATAACAAGGACTGCCTGATTACCCGCCTGCAGGAAAACGGCTACCCCGAAGCCCGCATCGTGCACCGACTGGACTGGGAAACCTCCGGTATCCTGGTGATTGCCCGCGACCCGGACAGCCACCGCGAACTGTCGCGTCAGTTCCAGGATCGCGAGACCGGCAAGACCTATATCGCCCTGTGCTGGGGCCAGCCCGAAGCGGACGCCGGGCACATCGACCTGCCTTTGCGCTATGATCCGCCCAACAAGCCACGGCACATCGTCGACCATGAGCAGGGCAAGCCGGCGCAGACCTTTTGGCGAGTACTGGAGCGCCATGCCGAGCATTGCCGGGTGGAACTGACGCCCATCACCGGTCGCTCGCACCAGCTGCGGGTGCACATGCTGAGCATCGGCCATCCGCTGTTGGGCGATCGTTTGTACGCCCATGAGGCGGCATTGGCTGCCTGCCCGCGCCTGGCACTGCACGCGGCCCGCCTGGAAATAAATCATCCGCAGAGTGGCGAGCGCCTGACCTTCGATTGCCCTGCCCCATTCTGACGTACAGGAGTATCCATGACGCCCGATAATGCCAGTCAGTCCCTCGCGGACTTCATCCAGTCTTCTCCCACCCCTTTTCATGCCGCCCGCAGCCTGGCCGAGCGCCTGCAAGCTGCCGGTTATCAGGAACTGGATGAACGGGATGAATGGACGCTGGCCGACGGCGGGCGCTATTTCGTGCTGCGCAACCAGTCATCGCTGATCGCCTTCAGCCTGGGGCAGTCCAATGCCCTGCGCAACGGCATCAGAATGATCGGCGCGCACACTGACAGCCCCTGTCTGCGGGTCAAGCCGCAGCCGGAGTTGACTCGCCACGGCTTGTGGCAATTGGGCGTAGAAGTCTATGGCGGTGCGCTGCTGGCGCCGTGGTTCGACCGTGACCTGTCGCTGGCCGGCCGGGTGACTTGCCGGGATAGTGGCGGCCAACTGCATAATCTGCTGCTCGACTTCCAGCGCCCCATCGCTGTCATCCCCAACCTGGCGATTCACCTGAACCGGGACGTCAACGGCGGTTTCGCGGTCAATGCGCAGACCGATCTGCCGCCGGTACTGGCCCATGGCATCGAACCCAATCGCGATCTGCGGGCGCTGCTCGCCAATGAACTGACCCAGCAATATCCCGAGCGGGAGCCATTGCAGGTGCTGGATTACGAGCTCAGCTTCTATGACACCCAGCCCCCGAGGGTAATCGGGCTGGACGGCGATTTCCTGGCCGCTGCACGCCTGGATAATCTGTTGTCCTGTCACGCCGGCCTCGAAGCCCTGTTGCGCAGTGATGGCAAGCAGGCCTGCCTGCTGGTCTGCACTGACCATGAAGAGGTCGGCTCCAGTTCGGCCTGCGGTGCCGATGGGCCGTTCCTGGAAGATGTACTGGCACGGCTGCTGCCGGATGAAAGCGAGCGCATCCGCACCATCCAGCGCTCGGTACTGGTCTCGGCGGACAACGCCCACGCCATCCATCCCAATTACGCCGATCGCCACGACGGCAACCACGGCCCGCAACTCAATGCCGGCCCGGTAATCAAGATCAACAGCAACCAGCGCTACGCCACTACCAGCGAAACCGCTGCCCTGTTCCGCCACCTGTGCCAGCAGGTGGATGTACCGGTGCAGAGCTTCGTGGTACGCAGCGACATGGGCTGTGGCAGCACCATCGGCCCGATCACCTCCAGCCGCCTGGGTGTACGCACCGTGGATATCGGCGCACCGACCTTCGCCATGCACTCTATTCGAGAGCTGGCGGGGGTCAGGGATGTGGCGTATTTGCAGAAGGTGCTGACCGCGTTTCTGGATTGCGAGCGGGTATAACATCCAGGTTGTTTGCACCTTTAATGTGGGAGGGCCGAAATCCATCTCGACCCTCCAAACACCACGCCCCTCGGGAGCATGGCGTCTGGGTGCGGCGCTAGACTTGCCCGCTCACCAACACGATCTTGCCAACAATCTGATCCTTGGCCAGCTCGGCAAAGGCTTCCTCGGCCTGCTCGAATGAGTAGGTCTTGGCCACCAACGGCTTCAATTGCCCCGTTTCGAACAGCGGCCACAGACGCTCTTCCATACGCGCCAGCAATCCGGCCTTGAAGTCGGCGCTGCGGGTACGCAGGGTCGAGCCGGTGAGCTGCAGGCGCTTGACCAGCACCTTCGCCAGATCCAGCTCAGCCTGGCGTCCACCCATCAGACCAATCATCACCCAGCGACCGTCCAGCGCCAGCAGATCGAGATGATCCGAGGCGTAATTGGCGCCCACCGGGTCCAAGACCACATCAAACGGCCCATCTGCCTTGAGCCCGCTGATGCCTTCATGGCGCAGCACGCCGCCCTGGGCGCCCAGTGCCTTGCAGGTGTCCAGTTTTTCCTGGCTACCCAGGGTGACCCAGCAGGGATTGTCGAAGGCCTTGCATAACTGAATGGCGGCGGTGCCCACGCCACTGGCGCCGGCGTGGATCAGCACCTTCTCACCGGGTTGCGCCGCGCCCAACTCGAATACGTTCAACCAGGCGGTACTGAACACCTCGGGAATCGCGGCCGCATCTTCCCAGCCCATACCCTGGGGAACCGGCAGCAGATGCCGTCCGTCGATCACCACTTCATCGGCCATGCCACCACCGGCCAACAGGGCACAGACCCGGTCGCCCACGGACCAGCGGCTGTCGCCACAGGTCTCGACCACCTCACCGGCACATTCCAGGCCCAGAATGTCCGTAGCGCCGGGCGGCGGCGGGTAGTTTCCGGCCTTCTGCAACAGGTCCGCGCGATTGATTCCCGCGGCCCGAATACGTACCCGAACCTGCCCCGGCGCCAGTGCTACAGCCGCCTCCGTACGCCAGCTCAGTACCCCGGCTTCAGCTTGCAATCCTCTCACGGTGCCCCCATAGTTATCAGTCGAATCGGTTTGAAAAGGGAACCCTAGGGCCCCTGTCGAGCACTAAAGCATATCCTCACCTCTCCGGACACGATACCTTTGATGACAGTTTCCAACATCTTGCGCAAATCCTGCCTGATTGCTCTGCTCAGCCTTGGCACCAGCGCTTTCGCCGCAGAAACAGCCGACAGCGCAATGCCGATATTCGATCTGGAGAGTCTGCAACCGACCCGCGAGCAGATGATTGCCAGCCTCAATACCGTTGAGCTGCTGCGCCGTCACCACTACAACCGCATCAGTCTGGACGACGCCCTGTCCAGCGAGATCTTCGACACTTATCTGCGCCAGCTCGACCCCCAGCGCAGCTTGTTCACCGCTGCCGACATCAGCACATTCGAAGAGTACCGCCACAAGCTCGACGATCTACTGCTGGCCGGTGATTTGAGCGTCGGTTTCGCCATGCATACCCGGCAGATCCAGCGCGCCGACCAGCGTATGGTCTACGCCCTGCAATTGCTGCGCGAAGGTATTGGCCAGCTGGATTTCAGCAGCGACCAGAACATCCTGATTGACCGCGAGAAGGCCGAATGGCCTGCTGATCAACAGGCACTCCATGTGCTCTGGCGGCAGCAGATCAAAGATGAAGTGCTGCGCCTGAAACTGGCCGGACGCGAGCAGGACTCCATTCAGGAGCTCCTGGAGAAGCGTTATCTCAATGCTCAGAAACGCCTGTACCAGACTCGCAGCGAAGACATCTTCCAGAACTACATCAATGCCCTGGCCCAGGTCTACGATCCGCATACCCAGTATCTGTCTCCGGACAATGCGGAAAATTTCGACATCAACATGAGCCTGTCGCTGGAAGGTATCGGTGCGGTCCTGCAGAGCGACAACGACCATACCAAGATCGTCCGCCTGGTGCCGGCCGGCCCTGCGGAGAAGAGCAAGCAGCTCGCCCCCGCTGACCGCATCATCGGTGTTGCCCAGGACCAGGGTGAAATGGTCGATGTGGTTGGTTGGCGCCTGGACGAGGTGGTCAAGCTGATCCGCGGCCCGAAAGGCTCCTCGGTACGCCTGGAAGTGATTCCCGCCAGCAACCCGCCCAGTGACATGACCAGCCGCGAAGTGGCCTTGGTGCGCGAGGCGGTGAAACTCGAAGATCAGGCCGCCAAGTCGTCGGTACTGGAATTCAACGAACAGGGTAACGATTACCGCATTGGTGTGATCGAAGTCCCCGGCTTCTATATCGATTTCAAGGCCTACCGCCGCGGCGACCCGGACTACCGCAGTACCACTCGCGATGTGCGCCATCTGCTCAGCGACCTGCAGGAACAGGAAGTCGACGGCATCGTGCTCGACCTGCGCAACAATGGTGGTGGCTCCCTGCAGGAAGCCACCGAGCTGACCGGCCTGTTCATCGATAAGGGGCCAACCGTACTGGTACGTGACAGCAAAGGCGACGTGCAGGTGCTGGACGACCCCGAAGCCGGTATCACCTACGGCGGACCGATGGCAGTCATCGTCAACCGGCTGTCGGCTTCAGCGTCGGAAATCTTCGCCGGCGCCATGCAGGATTACGGTCGGGCACTGGTGATTGGTGAACCGACCTTCGGCAAGGGCACGGTACAATCGATCCAGCCGCTGAATCACGGCGAGCTGAAATTCACCCTGGCCAAGTTCTATCGGGTCTCCGGCCAGAGCACCCAGAATCGCGGCGTGGTGCCAGACATTACTTACCCGTCGCTGCTGGATACCGTGGAGATCGGCGAAAGCAGCCTGCCCCGCGCCCTGCCCTGGGACACCATTCCCGCAGCCCGTTACCAGGCCGACAGCCGGCTGGAACAGTTCATTCCGCTGCTGACCGACAAACACAAGGCACGGGCCGCCAATGACCCTGAGTTCGCTTATACGCTGGCGCGCATCGAGCTGAACCGCGCCATGCAGGAGCGCGAGTACCTGCCGCTGAACGAAGAGCGTCGCCGGACCGAACAGAAGGAGTTCGAGGACAAGTTGCTGGCCATGGAAAACACCCGACGCAAGGCGCTGGGCGAAGAGCCTCTGGCTGCGCTGGACAAGGAAGATCCGCTGATGGACGGCACCGGTATTCCCTCGCCCATGGCCGAGGAAGAGAGCACCGATGAGAACGATCCCTTCCTGGCGGAAACCGGCCATATCCTGATTGATCTGCTGGAACTCAAGCGACAGGTCGCCAGCGCCAGCTAAGGGAACGCGTTTATATTCCTGCCATCTCGCTGACTGGCCATTCAGCTGCCTTACCCGGCTCCCCGCCGGACAAGGCAGCTGACATATGGCCCCACCATATAGCTCCATCCCCCAACCACGTGCAGCCTCTGCCCGAGCGCATGTTCATCTAGTTGAACGGGCAGCTCCAGGTAGAACTGAAAAGATGGGATGTGCCAAGGCAGCTCGGCGCAGCTAAGGATCTGCTTATTCGAGGTTACCCACAGTTACTGTGGATAAGTCTGTGAACAAGGCTTGAGCAAAGCGGGCAAATGCCCGGTTAGATGCGCCTCGACTCACTCTGGACGTTTTTTAACCAACCACAAAAACCTTGAAAAACAGGTACTTGCGGGAGCAGTTAAAGATGCTGGAAGGAGGCAAATTGTCGCTTGCCTGTTACCGGTGGAATGTGCATAACGGTAACACTCCGAGGCCCGCAATCTCTGTTCCGGGCCTCGGCAGGTGTTACCCTATGACTTACTCGTCGTCTTGCTGGATGCCCAACAGTTCCATTTCGAAAACCAGAATGGAGTTCGGCGGGATCACCGGGCTGGGGCTGCCGGGACCGTAGGCCAGATCGCTGGGAATGGTGACCTTCCACTTGTCGCCGACCCGCATCAGCTGCAGTGCCTCGACCCAACCCGGAATAACACCGCTGACCGGCAGATCGACCGGCTCGCCACGGCTGATGGAGCTGTCGAACACGGTACCATCGGTGAGCTTGCCTTCGTAGTGGACCGAGACCACATCGCTGGCCTGCGGCTGAGCACCGTCGGCTGCGCCGGATTCGATCACTTCATACTGCAGGCCCGATTCCGTGGTGATCACCCCTTCGCGCTTGGCATTCTCCGCCAGGAAGCTGGTGTTGGATTCGAGCTGCTCGGTACTCAGATTGGTGGCACGCTCTTCGGCTTGCGATTGCAACTCGGCGAAGGCAGCCATCAGTTCCTCCTCGCCGACCCGGGCTTCGGTCCCGGCCAGAGCATCTTCCATGCCCAGCGCGAGCGCCTGGGTGTCGATGTCCTCCAGACCATCCTGCAGCAGGCTCTGACCCATGTTCAGACCGATGCCATAGGACGCCTGCTGAATGGACGTGGTGAGTTCGGGTTCCTTTTCACTGCAACCCACCAAAGTGATAACGCTGAGTGCAACACTGGCTGCCAGCAGATTCCGCTTCATGCTTACCTCTTCGACTTGCCCACTCGGGGCGAAAATAAAGCAAGAAGCATAACAGCGCAGTCCTGGTCCGGCTACCGCCCAGATTGGGCTGATTTTTTCATCCGCCCAAAGAAAACGGGGGCCGGAGCCCCCGCTTCAACACAACACCGCTCAGGTGCGCCGGCTCTGCTGGCCACCCTTGCGTCCTGCTTCCGCAGCACGTTGCGGATTGTTCTTGAAATTGCCACCGCTGGCTTGACCGCCCTTTCTGCCGGCTTCCGATGCACGTTGCGGGTTTTCGGCAAAATTGCCTTTACCACCTTTACGTTGAGTCATGTGACTGGCCTCCAGTTAGGGTTATAAATACAGGTGCGCTGCACCTATGTCGTTGGAGGGCTCCCCGGCCCGTAGGTTCGCCTTATTTTCCAATCACCAGGCGGACGGTGTTCCCCCATCCGCATCGCCCCCTTTCTGCCAGCGACGAAACACGCGATCCCAACCGTCACAACTCCCGACCCATTTCCCGGTCCAACTTCTTACAACCCTGCCAGGCCACCATGGAGATACCCCATGTCCGACCCCGCTACGCCGCTGTCCACCGAGCTGTTCCTGCGTCACTATGGCGAAACACTATTGGCCCGAGCCGCGCCGCTCTTTGAGCAAGCGGCGTTGAATGCCCGCCAGGCTGGCCTCGATGCCATGGTGCACACGGCGGGCAGCCCACCTGAACTCTGTCTGGAAGTGAGGACGACCGATCAGCCCTACGCCAGCCACTACCGCATTGAGGCCGATACCGCACGCCAATGCGTACATCACGTGCTGTATTTTGTCGCCGATGGCACCACCCAGGCGCTCGACGGTGGAATCGATTCGATCAACGCCATGGTCATCGATACCCAGCTGGCCAGCCTGTTCCGGGACGGCTTCGCACTGACCCTGCCGGCGGTCTCTGCGCGCCACCCAGCAGGTTTCTGGTGAGGGCTTCAACCCTGCGTCATAGCGGGGTTGCGCAGGTCATTGACATACCTGTCCAATGCCAGCAGGGCGTGACGAGCAGCCTGCTCGCGTACTGCGTTGCGTTCACCATCGAATTTGCAGGTTTCACTGAGCACACGCTGCTCGCCACCAATGATCATGGCGCAGGCGAAGCACACCACCCCATCCATCGGACCTTCTGCCTCCGCCAGCCCGGTGTTGGCCAGGGTGACGCCCGCACCGCAGCGCTGCAACGCGCCTAGTGCCATCTCCCGCGCCACCTCTTCGCTGGTGAGTCCGAAGCGATCGATGGTTTCCAGACTCACACTCAGCATCTCGCGCTTGGCGCGCACGGCATAGACCACATAGCCGCACTCCATGACCGCCCCACTGCCGGATATGTCCGCCACCAACGACGCCATGAGCCCGGCCGTACAGGACTCGGCCGTCGCCAGAATGAGGTTATTGCCTTTGAGAAAATCCACTACCTGTTGCAGGTTCTGCATGGCTGGCTCCGGTCTGCTGCGGTCGTTTTACGATACGTATTTAGAGTCGACAACAGAGCGGTTCAGTTCCCCTTCCAACCGCAGGATCAGCGGCAAAAAAAGTCTAAACTTCTGCAAAACCAACCGGTCACTATTTTGAGGGATGGATAACAAGTCTTCTGATCTGTTACGGCGGGGGTGCCGGCAAAAGCGTCTGTGTGAATAAGGAGTCCTGGAAAGCGCAGCTGGCCTGGCATAACGACACCGGATGACGGGAAGACCCTGTGGTCACGACAGACCACCCCTGTATCTCCGGGCTCGATTTCGGCGCAGCGTGATCGTTTACCTCAGACATCCTTAACACACCAACGCTCTCCCAGAAATCAGTTAACGATTAGGAGGGTGTCATGGGAAATGCTGCAGCGGCGGTCATGCCGGATGAGCTATTCAAGGGCGCATCACGCGCATCAAAGGGGGTTCAATTACGCCCCACTCCGCCTGCTGAAACCGGCCACAACATACTTTTCGTTACTTCCGAGATCACCGACCTCGTCAAGGTCGGCGGGTTGGGCGATGTGTCAGCTGCCCTGCCCCGCGCCCTGAATCAACATCATTCGGTACGGGTACTCATCCCGGGTTACCGGCAGGTCATCAATAGCGGGCGACCGCTGCGAGTAGTAGGCAAGTTGCCTGGCCATGCCGCCATTCCGCCCTGCCTGATTGGTCAGATGACCATGGATGACGGCCTCATCGTGCACGTGGTGATCTGCCAGGAACTCTATTACCGGGAAGGCAACCCCTATGGCGACGCCGACGGTATCGACTGGCCCGACAACCATATCCGCTTCGCCCGGCTGGCCCTGGCCGCCAGCAAGATCGCCGATGGTCTGGGCATACGCGGCTGGCGTCCGGACCTGGTGCATGCCAATGACTGGCCATCCGGCCTGACACCCGCCTACATGGCCTGGCGCGGGCAGCAGACGCCCTGCATCTTCACCATTCACAACCTTGCCTATCAGGGCCTGTGTCCGGTCGAGTGCCAAGTCGAACTCGGCCTGCCGGAAGAAGCCTTGCGTACCGAGGGCATGGAATACTACGGCAAGCTGTCCTTCCTCAAGGCCGGGATCAATTATGCGTCGCGGATCACTACCGTCAGCCGCACCTATGCTCACGAAATCACTTCCCCCGCCTTTGGTTGCGGGCTGGAGGGGCTGCTCAGACGCAAGGCTGACGAAGGCCTGCTGACCGGTATCGTCAACGGCATCGACACCAGCTGGCAACCGAAGACCGACCCGCGCCTGATCCAGGGCTTTTCGCCCAACGACTGGGTGGGCAAGCAGGCCAATACCCGCTACGTGGAGCAATCCTTCGGCTTTGCCCGGGAAGACGGACCGCTGTTTGCCGTGGTGTCGCGGCTGGTCCACCAGAAAGGTGTCGACCTGACCATCGCCGCGGCCGAAACCATCGTCGCCCATGGCGGGCGCATCGCCATCATTGGCCAGGGCGAGCGCGAGCTGGAGCAGCGGGTACAGGCACTGGCCCAGCGACATCCTGGGCGGATCGGGGCAAACCTGAACTTCTGTGAAACCGAAGCCCGCCGCATCATCGCCGGCAGTGACTTTCTGCTCATGCCCTCACGCTATGAGCCCTGCGGTCTCAGCCAGATCTATGCCCAGTGTTACGGCTCGCTGCCCATTGCGCGCCGTACCGGTGGCCTGGCCGACACCATCGAAGATGGCGTGTCCGGTTTCCTGTTCCGCGAGCCCACCCTGGAGCATTACCTGCAGGCAATCCGCCGTGCGCTGAATGTGCACCGCCACCCGGTCCTGCTCAATGCCATGCGTTGCAAAGCCATGGCCGCGCCGCTCTACTGGCACCAGTCGGTGCGCCCTTACGACCGTCTCTATCGCAGACTGATTGAGCGTACCTATGATTCTTTTGCCTTGCCCGGCAGGAGATCACGCGCATGTTCGAAATAACCCGCCTGCACGGCGCCACCGTGCAAAGCGATGGCGCCACCTGCTTCTCGCTGTGGGCCCCCGATGCCGATACCGTCGCGGTCAAGCTTGGGGATGGCAGCGTGCATACGCTGCATCACCAGGCCAGCGGCTGGTACAGCGCCCGCGTCAATTGCGGGCCCGGCACCGCCTACCGTTTTCTGATCAATGGCCAGCTGTCGGTGCCGGACCCGGCGTCGCGTCACCAGCCCCAGGGCGTCGATGGCCCGAGTTGCGTGCTGGACCCGGACGCCTTCGCCTGGCAGATCAAGGAGTGGCAAGGCCGCCCCTGGCATGAAACCGTCATCTATGAGCTGCATCCCGGGGCCTTCGGCGGGTTCGCCGGCATCCAGGCCAGACTCCCGGAGCTGCTCGACCTGGGCATCACCGCCATTGAGCTGATGCCAGTCAACGAGTGCCCCGGCAAGCAGAATTGGGGCTATGACGGCGTGTTTCCCTTTGCTCCGCAATCCAGCTGCGGTACACCGGATGATCTCCGACGGCTGATCGATGCCGCCCATGCCAGTGGTCTGATGGTGTTCATGGACGTGGTCTACAACCATTTCGGGCCGCACGGCAATTACCTGGGGAAATATGCCAGGAGCTTCTTCCGCGAGGATATCGACACGCCGTGGGGGCCGGCCATCGACTTTCGCAACAGCCAGGTTTGCGATTTCTTCTGTGAGAACGCGCTGATGTGGGTCCTCGATTACCGCGTCGACGGCCTGCGCTTGGACGCCGTGCATGCCATCAACGACATGGATTTTCTCACCAACCTGGCCCGCCGGGTGCGCAGCGCCGTGCCCCCGGAACGCCATGTGCATTTGATGCTGGAAAACGAGCATAACCAGGCCAGCCTGCTGACCGAGGGTTTCGATGCCCAGTGGAATGACGATGGCCACCATGCCCTGCATGTGCTGCTCACCGGCGAGAACGAGAGCTACTACCGGGACTTTGCCGATGACGCCACCATCAAGCTGGCACGCTGTCTGAAGGAAGGTTTCATCTACCAGGGTGAAACCACCCGTACTGGCAGCAGCCGAGGCGAACCCAGCGGGCATCTGCCCCCCACCGCCTTCATCCTGTTCCTGCAGAACCATGACCAGGTCGGCAATCGCGCATTCGGCGAACGTCTCATTACCCTGGCCGATCACCGTGCGGTCAAGGCAGCGCTGGGACTGGTACTGCTGTGCCCAATGATCCCGCTGCTGTTCATGGGCGAGGAATGGGGCTGCGAGCAACCCTTCCTGTTTTTCACCGACCATGACGAAGAGCTGGGCAAGGCGGTACGCGAGGGGCGTCGCAACGAGTTCGCGGATTTTACCGCCTTCGCCGATGAGATGATCCGACAGCGCATTCCCGATCCCAACTCGCACAGCACCTATATCACCTCGGTGCCTGATCGCACCGGCGGCAACCCAACCCTGCAGGATGACTGGCTGGCCTATTACCGCAGCCTGTTGCGCCTGCGCCATGCGCACATCGTGCCACGCCTGCCCGGCACCCTGTCCGATGGCACTACCATTACCGGCGAAAAAGCCGTCTCCGCCTGCTGGCGGCTGGGCGACGGCAGCCGGTTACGCATCGACCTGAATCTGTCGGGTAGTTCGGTACCGGTGACCGCTCCGGATCCCGGCACCCGGATCATTCATGATTATCGCGCCAGCCTGTCCAAAGACCCGACCATATTGCCGGGTTACAGCTCAAGGGCGATTCTGGACCAAGCCACATGATCCCCGCGGCGTTACGTGAATTGGCCCGGGAAGCCGGAGTCAGCTGCGATTGGACCGACGCCCACGGCGAGCCCGCCAGCATTGGCGAGGCGCCTTTGCGCGCCGTGCTGGCTGCCCTTGGCCTGCCGGCGAAGGATTCCGACCAGATCAGCGCCAGTCTCAAACGCGCGAAACAACTCAGAAAGGAAGCGGACAACGGCCCACTGCTGTTCTGTGATGCCGAACAACCCATCGACCTGCAATGCCGCCTGACTGCGGGCAGCCGTTGCGAGCTCGTCATGGAGGACGGCCAGCGACAGAGCCTGCAGGTGGACGCACGCGGCTGCCTGCCAGCTCTACCCTGCGGCTATCACCAACTGCGCTGTGGCGAACGGCAATGGATTCTGGCTTGCACACCCCCGGCAGCCCTGTCGGTCCCCCAACTGACCGGCGACCGGCGGTACATCTGGGGCATTGCCGCCCAGGTATATTCCCTGCGCCGGCCAGATGACGGAGGGCTCGGCGATACCGCGGCCCTGGCTGAGCTGGCCGCAGCCGCCGCCGACAAGGGCGCCGATGCTCTGGCGATCAGCCCGCTACATGCCATGTTCAGTGCCCGCCCCGAGCAATACAGTCCGTATTCTCCATCCAGCCGCTCCCTGTTCAACATCCTGCATGCCGCACCGGCTCAGGTACTCGGCAGCGAAGCTGTCGAACAGGCCATCGCCCGCCTTGGCCTGCAGGACGAACTGGATGAACTGGAGCAGCTGGAGCTGATCGACTGGCCAGCCGTGTCTACCCTGCGCCTGCGCTTGCTGCGCCAGCTGCATGCCGATTTTGCCAGCGCGCCCACCCGTTTGCAGGAGGACTTCAATGATTTCCGCCAGGCCGGTGGTCAGCGTCTCGAGTACCATTGCCGGCATGAAGCACTGCAACAACAAGCTCTGGAGCAAGGCCGCAGCAGCGACTGGCGAGCCTGGCCCGAGCCGCTGCGCGATCCCGCCTCGCCCCAGGTGGAAGCGTTTGCCCGGGAGCAGGCCGCAGAGCTGGAATTCCACGCTTTCAGCCAATGGCTGATCGATCGTTGCCTGGCGCAGGTACAGCGCCGCTGCCGTGAAGCCGGCATGGCCATCGGCCTGATTGCCGACATGGCTATTGGCGCCGATATCAGCGGCAGTTTCGGTTGGGCGCACCAGACGGAGCTGTTGAATCAGGTCAGCATCGGCGCGCCGCCGGACCTGCTCAATCGCGACGGCCAGAACTGGGGCGTGGCCGCGTTCTCTCCCCTCGGCCTGAAGCGCAGCGGCTACCGAGCCTTCATTGAAATGCTGCGGGCCAATCTGCAGCATGCCGGCGGCATGCGCATCGACCACATCATGGGGTTGCAGCGACTGTGGATCATCCCCGAGGGCGCTGACGCCCAGGACGGAGCCTATCTCAATTATCCCCTGGACGACTTCCTGCGCCTGCTGGCTCTGGAATCCTGGCGCCACCGCGCCCTGATCATCGGCGAAGATCTGGGCACGGTGCCCGAAGGGCTGCAGGATACCCTCGCCCGCCACAACATCCTCGGCATGCGGGTATTGCTGTTCGAACAACAGGACGGCGAGCTGCCCGCCCCGGAGCAATGGAGCAATGCCGCGCTGGCCACCACCACCACCCATGATCTGCCGACACTGGCCGGCTGGCAGTCGGGCCGTGACATCGCCTGGCGCGAACATGTTGGCCAGAGCAGCGCCGAGCAGGCCGAACAGGATCGCCGGCAGCGCACCGAGGAAGTCCATGTTTTGCATCAGGCCTTGCAACGGGAGGGGCTGACCCAGGGTGGACAAGACCCGCAGACGCAGCTGGATGCCAGCATCGGCTTCCTCGGATCCACGCCAGCCCCCCTGGTGCTGGTGCCCCTGGAAGACCTGCTCGGCGCCACCGAACAACCCAACCTGCCCGGCCCGGGCGATACCCACCCCAACTGGCGCCGGCGCTGGTCACAGAGCGCCGCGCAGATGCTTGACGCGCCGCAGGCCATACGCCGGCTAGAACGGCTGCATAACGCGCGCCTGAACCGTGAAAGGAAGAGCTTCGATGGTTGAACTGCGTGCCACCCTGCGCCTGCAATTTCATGCCGGCTTCACTCTGGATGATGCACTGGCGCTGGTCGATTACTTCTCCCGGCTGGGCATCAGCCATATCTATGCCTCCCCTCTGCTCACCGCTCGCCCCGGCTCGCTGCATGGCTACGACGTGATCGACCCGACCCAAGTCAATCCGGAGCTCGGTGGCGAAGACGCCCTGCGCCGCCTGGCCGATGCGCTGCACCAGCGCAGCATGGGGCTGATCATGGATATCGTGCCCAACCACATGGCCGTGGATAATGCCAACCCCTGGTGGCAGGACGTATTGCAATGGGGGGCGGCCAGCCCCTATGCCGGCTTCTTCGACATCACCTGGCGCTCCCAAGACCCGTTCATGCGCGACCGCCTGCTGCTGCCCATTCTGCGCAGCGACTATCTGGACGTACTCAAGGCCGGCGAGCTGCGCCTTACCTTCGATGCCACGTCCGGCAGCTTCTTCGTCACCCACTTCGATCACCGCCTGCCACTGGCCGTGGCCAGTTATGTGGATATCCTGACGCCGGCCGGCAATGTCGCTCTGACCCGCATCGCCGATCGCTGCGCAGCACTGGAGGATGAGTTCTCGGCCCATGCCCTCGGCGCCCGGATATGCCACGAGTTGGCGGCCGCCGCCACCGGCGACACCCTGCAGGATATAGAGCACGCGCTGCGGCGCTTCGAACCCGATACCGCCGAAGGTTGCCTACACCTGCATCATCTGCTGGAAAGCCAGCACTACCGCCTGGCCAGCTGGCGCACCGCCAATGACGATATCAACTGGCGCCGGTTCTTCGATGTCAATGAACTGATCAGCCTGCGCGCCGAGCAACCCGCAGTGTTCGAGGCCACGCACCGCAAGATATTCGAACTGGTCGAGGCCGGGCTTATCGACGGCTTGCGCATTGACCATATCGACGGGCTGGCCAATCCGCGCACCTACTGCCGCCGTTTGCGCCGTCGCGTTGACCGGCTGGTGGGTGACCGCCAAGGGCATTTCCCCATCCACGTGGAGAAGATCCTGGCGGCGGGCGAGCAACTGCCGACGGACTGGATGGTGGATGGCACCACCGGCTACGATTTCATGAACCGGGTGTCACTCTTGCAGCATGACCCCAACGGCCAGGCCGACCTGGCGGAACTCTGGAGCAGCCTGACCGGCCGCAGCACCGATTTCACCGAAGAGATCCGCGACGCCCGGCGCCTGGTGCTGAGCAATTCCCTGGCGGCCGACTTTGAGACGCTCTGCCAGGCCCTGCTACGCCTGGCTCGCTGCAGCCTGGCCACCCGGGATATCACCTTGGGCGCCATCCGCCGCGCATTGCGCGCATTGATCGTGCATTATCCGGTCTACCGCACCTATACGAGTGTTTGCGGACGCTCCGGTCAGGACCGCCGGTTTCTCGATCAGGCATTGTTCGGTGCCCGGGCCGAACTGGGTAGCAATGACTGGGCAACTCTGGAGCAAATCAATCACTGGCTGGGGGGCGAACCGCTGCATGCCAGCCCGCCCGGGGCCAAACGCCGCTTCCAGCGCCGACTGCTGACCCGCTTTCACCAATTGACCTCTCCGGTGGCCGCCAAAGCGGTTGAGGATACCGCCTGCTACCGCTCGGCCATCCTGCTCTCACGCAATGATGTGGGCTTCGACCCGCAGCGTTTCAGTGCCGACCCGGACTGGTTCCATGCCCAGTGCATCGAACAGGCCGAACACTTCCCGCAAGGGCTGCTGACCACCGCCACCCATGACCACAAGCGTGGCGAGGACGCCCGCGCCAGACTCGCGGTGGTCAGTGAGCACGCCCCCTGGTTTAGTATTCAGGTGCACTTCTGGCACAACCTGGCAGAGCCGCTGATTTCCGTGGTCGATGGCCAGCCGGCCCCCGCCCCGGCCGACGAGCTGATGCTCTACCAGACCCTGTTCAGCAGTTGGCCACTGAGCCTGAGCGCCGATGACGACAGCGGCTGCGCGGCCTTCGCCGAACGGGTGCTGGCCTGGCAGCGCAAGGCCCTGCGCGAAGCCAAGTTGCGCAGCAGCTGGACGGCGCCGAACAGCGCCTATGAAGATGCCTGCCATGGCTTTCTCCAGCGTCTGATGGGCAGCCGCGAGGCCATCGAACTGCGCCGCGCGCTGGCCCACGCCGTCGAGCTGACCGCCTGCAACGGGGCGCTGAACAGCCTCAGCCAATGCCTGCTGCGCATGACCACCCCAGGCGTGCCCGACCTGTATCAAGGCTGCGAGCTCTGGGACTTCAGCCTGGTCGATCCGGATAACCGCCGGCCCGTCGACTACCCCTTCCGCGAACGCTGCCTGGCCGCCGGCGACAGCCCCACGCAACTGCTGCAGGACTGGCGCGACGGACGAATCAAGCAATGGCTGATCGCCCGGGCACTGGACTGCCGACGCCGTTTGCCCGGCCTGTTTCGGCATGGCGATTATCAGCCACTCACTCTGCATGGCCGCCATGCCGATCGGCTGATCGCCTTCAGCCGGCGGCATGGGGATCAACTGGCAATCTGCATCGTCCCACGCCTCGCCGCGCCCCTGCTTGGTGACAGCGATATACCTCTGATTCCGGCCCAACGCTGGGATGACACCCTGATCGATCTGCCTACTACCTACCTGACCAGCGCCCTGACCGGAGAAACCGTCGCCAGCGGACCTGCCGTACCGCTGAGCGACCTGCTCGATGCCGTCCCGGTGAACCTTCTTGTGAACACCCAACATGAGGAATCCACGCCATGAGCAATGATGAACAGCGTATTCGCGAGTTGGCCTACCAGATCTGGGAAAGCGAGGGCAAACCCGAAGGCCAGACCGACCGTCACTGGGAAATGGCCTGCAAGCTGTTGCAGAGCGAACAGCAGGGTGAGCTACAGCCCAAACCAGCCAAGACCCGCAAGCCACGGAGCAAGCCGGCAGCGCAATTACCGCCCGAGGATGAAACCCAACTGGAAAAACCCGCCCTGCTGGGCAAGCCTGCCAGCTCTAAAAAACCCGCCCGTACGCCCCGCCAGCCCGCAGCCAGCACCGGCAAAAGCAGCAAGACCGGCAAGACTTCACCGGGCCGAAGCAAAGAGTAGATCATCATGACCGCGAAAAAACCGGGGCCGCAATCGCCACCCCAGATCCAGCAGAAATCCCGCGTCGCCGAAGGCCAGCCCTTTCCCCTGGGCGCCACCTGGGACGGCCTGGGTGTGAATTTCGCCCTGTTCTCGGCCCATGCCACCAAGGTCGAGCTGTGCCTCTTCGACAATGAAGGCAAGCGGGAGCTGGAGCGCATCGAGCTTCCGGAGTACACCAATGAGATCTGGCACGGCTATCTGCCCGATGCCCATCCCGGCATGGTCTATGGCTATCGGGTGTACGGTCCCTACGAGCCGGATGCCGGGCATCGCTTCAATCCCAATAAATTGCTGATCGACCCCTATGCCAAACAGCTGGTGGGAGAACTCAAATGGTCGGATCGGTTGTTCGGCTACACCCTCGGTTCCGCGGATGCGGATCTCAGCTTCGATGATCGCGACAGCGCCGCCCATATTCCCAAAGCCAGGGTGATCGACCCGGCCTTCACCTGGGGCCGGCATACCCATCGATATACGCCCTGGAACCAGACCATTATTTATGAAGCCCATGTACGGGGCATCAGCATGACCCATCCGGCGGTGCCTGAATCGGTCCGCGGCACGTTCGCCGGACTGATGCATCCGGAGCTGCTCAGGCATATCCGCTCGTTGGGAGTCACCAGTGTCGAACTGCTGCCGGTGCACGCTTTCGTCAATGACCAGCACCTGCTGGACAAGCAGTTGAGCAACTACTGGGGCTACAACAGCATCGCCTTTTTTGCTCCGCATCCGGCCTATCTGGCCTCCGGCAGCATCAACGAGTTCAAGGAAATGGTCGCCCACCTGCACGATGCCGGACTGGAGGTGATCATGGACGTGGTGTACAACCACACCGCCGAAGGCAATGAGCTGGGGCCGACGCTGTCCATGCGCGGCATCGACAATGCCACCTACTATCGGCTGATGCCGGACGAGAAACGCTACTACATCAATGATTCGGGTACCGGCAACACCCTGGATCTGGGCCACCCCTGCGTACTGCAGATGGTCACCGACTCCCTGCGGTACTGGGCCGAGGAAATGCAGGTGGATGGCTTCCGTTTCGACTTGGCGACCATTCTGGCGCGCCATGCCCATGGCTTCGACGAGCGTCACGGCTTCCTGGTGGCCTGCCGCCAGGACCCGGTACTGAGCCAGTGCAAACTGATCGCCGAACCCTGGGATTGCGGCCCGGGCGGTTATCAGGTGGGCGGGTTTCCGCCGGGCTGGGTGGAATGGAACGACCGTTTCCGCGATACCGCCCGGGCATTCTGGATGGGTGAGGAAGGCCAGATCGCCGAGTTGGCCAGCCGGCTCACCGCCTCCGGAGATTATTACAACCAACGTGGCCGACGCCCCTATGCGTCGGTCAATTTCATCACCGCCCACGACGGCTTCACCCTGCGCGACGTGGTCAGTTACGAGCAAAAACACAACGAAGCCAACGGCGAAGACAACCAGGACGGCAGCGACCACAACATTTCGCGTAATCACGGCTGCGAAGGTCCCACCGACGATGCCGAGATCAATGCACTGCGCATGCGCCAGATGCGCAATCTGCTCAGCACCCTGCTGCTGTCCCAGGGCACGCCGATGTTGCTGGCCGGCGACGAGTTCAGCCGAACCCAGCAGGGCAACAACAACGTCTACTGCCAGGACAATGAGCTGGGTTGGATCGACTGGAATATCGATGAGAACGGCGTCCAGTTACTCGAATTCACCCGCCGCCTGATCGCCCTGCGCCGCGCCTATCCCACCCTGCGCCGCGGGCGCTTTCTGGTTGGCGAATACAACGAGGAACTCGGCGTCAAGGATGTCACCTGGCTCTGCCCCAGCGGTGATGAAATGACCGATGAGCAATGGCAGGACCCGCATGCGCGCGCCCTTGGCATGCTACTCGACGGGCGAGCGCAGCCCACCGGCATCCGCCGCAGCGGTGATGATGCCACCCTGCTGTTGCTGTTCAACGCGCACCATGACGTGGTCAATTTCTGCCTGCCCGAGGTGGCCGAGGGCAATTGCTGGCGCTGCCTGATCGACACCCACCGCCCGACGCTGCGCAAACGCGAGGTTCATGAGTTCAAAAGCGAGTTCTTGATGACCGGCCATTCGTTGCTGCTGTTCGTTCTGGAACGGGAGGACAGCGCCTGATCTGTTTTGCCGCTTCGCAGAAAGGCTGAACCAAGCCTGGGCCCGCCAGTCGGAAACTGTAGGCACTACAAAACGCAGCGACACGGGAGGACTGAGGATGAAAGCCGTCGTTTTTCATGATGTCGGTGACATACGCCTGGAAGAAGTGGCTGATCCGGTGCTGCATGAGCCAACCGATGCCATCATCCGCCTGACCGCCTCGGCCATCTGCGGTACCGATCTGCATTTTGTCCGCGGCAGCATCAGCGGCATGCGCAAGGGCACCATCCTCGGCCATGAAGGTGTGGGGGTGGTCGAAACCCTGGGCACCGATGTGCGCAATCTGCAGGTGGGCGATCGGGTGATCGTCGCCTCGACCATCGCCTGCGGCAACTGCTCCTACTGCCGCGCCGGTTACTACGCCCAGTGCGATACCGCCAATCCAAAGGGCCCCCAGGCCGGCACCGCCTTCTTTGGCGGGCCGGAATCCAGCGGCAGTTTCGATGGTCTGCAGGCTGAGAAAGCGCGTATTCCCCATGCCAATATCGGCCTGATCAAGATTCCCGAAGCCATTACCGATGACCAGGCAATTCTGCTGTCCGACGTCTTCCCTACCGGCTACTTCGGCGCCGAGATGGCAGAAATTACGCCCGGTGATACCGTCGCGGTATTCGGTTGCGGGCCGGTCGGCCAGTTTGCCATCGCCAGCGCCCTGCTGTTGGGCGCAGCGCGGGTGTTCGCCATTGATCATTTGCCGGACCGGCTAGATATGGCCCGTTGCCAGGGTGCCGAGGTCATCAACTTCGATATCGAAGACCCCGTCGCCACTCTGCAACGTCTGACCGGCGGTATCGGCGTGGACCGCGCCATTGACGCCGTAGGGGTGGACGCCGAACATTCCTGCCAGGATCATGATCTGCTGCAACGGGGGCGGTTCCGTCAGGAGATGGCCGAAAATGCCCCGCACACCAACCCCGACGGCGACAACTGGCATCCCGGCGATGCGCCGAGCCAGGCGCTGCAATGGGCCGTGGCCGGTCTCGCCAAGGCTGGCACCCTGTCGGTGATCGGCCTCTATGCACCGCAATCACGCACCTTTCCCATCGGTCTGGCCGCCAGCCGTAACCTGACGGTCAACATGGGCAATTGCCATCACCGGCGTTACATTCCTCTCCTGTTGGAGCTGGTGCTCAGCGGCCGGGTCGATCCCACGCAGATTCTCACCCGCGTCGAGCCCATGGAAGACAGCATCGAGGCCTTCAAGGCGTTCGACCGGCGCGCCTGCGGCTGGGTCAAGGTCGCGCTGCAACCACAGGGCAGCCATGAAGAAGCGCAGCTGGACGAAGCGCTGGATGAGTCCTTCCCGGCCAGCGATCCACCTGCCATGGCTTCCCCGAAACCTTGAATGGCCTGTCCCCATGAGCAGTGATATCCGTATTGGCATTTCCGGCTGGCGTTATGAACCCTGGCGCGGCGACTTCTACCCCGAAGGTCTGCTGCAGCGCCGGGAGCTGGAGTATGCCTCGCGCACGGTCAGCAGCATCGAGATCAACGGCTCCTTCTATGCCCTGCAAACCCCGGAGCGGTTCAGCAACTGGCGCGACAGCACACCGGATGATTTCGTGTTCAGCGTCAAGGCGCCCCGCTATATCACCCATGTCAAACGTCTGCGCGAGCTGGATGAGCCGCTGGCCAACTTCTTCGCCTCCGGGCCGCTGCAACTGGAGCGCAAGTTGGGCGCCTTTCTCTGGCAGTTCCCGCCCAGCTTTCGCTATGACCCAGCCCTGTTCACTGAGTTGTTCGAACAGCTGCCGCGCACCTTCGGCGAGGCCGTCCAATGCGCCGCGCGCAGCCCCCGCTTTCCCGCGCCAGAGGGGCTAACTACAGGAGCCAAAACCCGCCTGCGCCATGCAGTGGAAATTCGCCACCGCAGCTTCATGCAGGAGGGCTTCATCGAGCTGCTACGCAAGCATCGGATCGCCCTGGTGGTCGCGGATACCGCAGGCAAATGGCCGCTGGTGGAGGAGCTGACCGCCGATTTCATGTACCTGCGTTTGCATGGCGACAAGGAGCTGTATAGCAGCGGCTACGATGATTCGGCGCTGGACGACTGGGCGCGCCGCATCCGCGCCTGGGCCGGCGGCAAACAGCCGGAAGGTGCCCGCCGACTATCCGAACAGGGGGATAGTTCAAGCGCCGAGCGCGACATCTATTGCTACTTCGATAACGACATCAAGGTCCGCGCGCCCTATGACGCGCGCCAGCTTCTGGAGAAGCTAGGGCGCGCCGAGGGACTGGAAATCAAGCCGGGCCAGCTGCCGGAGCGTTTTCTGTGACCCCATTGAGCTCCACCCAGGAACATCTCACCAACCGGGCGCCCACGGTCCATTCATTGAAGGTGCTGACCATCAATACGCACAAGGGTTTCAGCTGGCTGAACCGGCGCTTCATCCTGCCGGAGCTGCGCGACGCCGTGCGCACCCTGTCTGCGGATGTGGTGTTTCTTCAGGAAGTGTTGGGCAACAACGATCGCCATGGTCGCAACATCGATAACTGGCCGGATGCGCCTCACTATGAATACCTGGCCGATACCATCTGGCCCCAGTTCGCCTACGGCCGCAATGCGGTATATCCCGAAGGGCACCATGGCAATGCGTTGCTGTCCAAATTTCCGATACTGCACTACGAGAATCTGGATGTATCTATCAGTGGCACCGAAGAGCGTGGCTTACTGCATGCCATCCTCGACGTGCCGGGCCAGGCGGACCTGCATGCCATCTGTGTGCATCTGGGCCTGTGGGAACGCCACCGTCGGCGTCAGTTGCGCCTATTGTGCCGACTGCTCGACGAGTTGCCGCCGGACGATCCGGTAATCGTTGCCGGAGACTTCAATGATTGGCTCAAGCGCGCCGGAGACAGGCTGGACAGATGCGGTCTCAAAGAGGCCTTCGTCACCGCCAACGGGTCGCCGGCGAAGAGTTTTCCGGCGCAATGGCCAGTGCTGTGTCTGGACCGGATTTATGTCCGCAACCTGACAACCCATGGACCGGAAACGCTTTACCGGCGCCCCTGGTCACACCTGTCGGACCATGCGCCACTGTCTGTCGAGGTACGTTTCTGATGAGACCCGTCTGGCGTGAAGGCAATGATGCAGACCTGCTGATCAACGGCGAGGAGTTCTTTCCTCGCGTGTTCGAACGTATCCGCAACGCCCGCAAGGAGGTGTTGCTGGAGACCTTCATCATTCTGGAAGACAAGGTTGGCAAGGAGCTGCAGCGAGCATTGATCAGCGCCGCGAGCAATGGCGCCCATGTGGAAGTCATCGTCGATGGCTACGGCACCGTGGACCTGAGTAACGAGTACATCGGCGAGATGATCGAAGCCGGCATCCGGGTGCATGTATTTGATCCCCAGCCCAAGCTAATGGGCATGCGCACCAACCTCTTCCGCCGCCTGCATCGCAAAATCGTGGTGGTAGACAGCGAGGTGGCCTTTGTCGGCGGCATCAATTTCACTGCCGTGCATCTGGGGGATTATGGTCCAGGTGCCAAACAGGACTACGCCGTGGAAGTACGCGGGCCGGTGGTCAGCGATATCCGCCATGCCAGCCTCAATCTGTTCCGTCATGCCCGCCGTGAACTACCGTTGCCGCTGAACCCGGAAGACCGCGCGCGCGCGCGCCACGCCGGCGCCGCCTGGATCATGCTGGCGATCCGCGACAACAATCGCCACACCTCCGACATCGAAGATCAATATCTACGTGCCATACGCTCGGCCAACCACCGCCTGGTGATCGCCAACGCCTATTTCTTTCCCGGTTATCGCATGCTGCGCGAATTGCGCAACGCTGCCCGCCGTGGCGTGCACGTCACGCTCATTCTGCAGGGTGAACCGGACATGCCCTGGGTACGTCATTGTTCGACCTTTCTCTACAGCTACCTCCTGCGCAGCGGCGTGGTCATCCACGAATATTGCAAACGCCCATTGCACGGCAAGGTGGCGCTGATGGACCGGGAATGGGTGACGGTGGGCTCCAGCAATCTGGACCCCCTGAGCCTGTCGCTGAACCTGGAGGGCAACCTGTTCATCCGCGATCCGCAGCTCAACCAGCGGCTGTACAACCACCTGCAATCTCTGGCCAATAAGCACTGCGATGAGATCACCGCGGCCAAGGCTACTCGTGGCTTCTGGTGGCGAGCGCCGATGACCTTTCTGTTCTTCCACTTTCTGCGGCATTTTCCGGCCATTGCCGGCAGCCTGCCCGCCCACACCCCGCGCCTGGAGCCGCTCCTGCCTCAGGACGACCCCGCGGAGGAAGAGCTCGCCACTCTCGAACAGGAGAAGTTGCTTTGAGCGACGAACACGAATCCGCACCTGGCAATCCCTGGTTGCGCTGGGGCAAGCGTGTGCTGACCCTGTTCTTCTTCATCGCCATCCCGGTATTGCTGTATATGCAATTGCGCAATACCGACTGGCAGGCCGTGGGCGGGGCACTACGCGATTATCCGCTATGGGTAGTGGCGGCTGCCGTCGGCGTCGCGCTGCTGAGCTATCTGACCTACTGTAGCTTTGATCTCTTGGGCCGGTACTATACCGGGCACCGCTTGCCGATTCGCCAGGTGATCCCCCTGGTTTTCGTCTGCTATGCGTTCAATCTCAACCTCAACGCCCTGGTGGGCGGCGTGGCGCTGCGCTTTCGGCTGTATTCACGACTGGGGCTGGATATACCGACCATCGCCCGGGTCTTCAGCCTGAGCATCATCACCAACTGGCTGGGCTATCTGTGGTTGGCCGGCTGCGTCTTCGCAATGGGCTGGGTAAAGCTACCGGCGGGTTGGGCGGTGGGGAATGGTGGTTTGCGGGTGATCGGGGTGGCAATGATCATAGCCGCCGTCATCTATGTGCTGGCCTGCGCCTTCTCGCGCAAGCGCAGTTGGCAGATACGCGGCCAGACCATCGAACTGCCGTCCTGGCAATTGGCGCTGGTCCAGGCCGCGGTGGGCGCACTCAACTGGTCGCTGATGGCACTGATCATCTGGTTGCTGCTACCCCCCGAGGCATTCTATCCCGGGGTTCTGGGGGTGCTGCTGATCAGCAGCATCGCCGGGGTCATCACCCACATTCCCGCCGGTCTGGGTGTGCTGGAAATGATCTTTCTCACCCTGCTACAAGATGAACTGCCGAGAAGCAGCCTGCTGGCAGCGTTGATTGGCTATCGGGCAGTTTATTTTCTGCTGCCACTGAGCGTGGCAGTCGCCATCTATCTGGTATTGGAAAAACGCGCCAAGGCCATGCGCAGCGCCAATCGACAGGCCGCTTGAGCGCTGCGCTCGGGTTCAGTCCAACCCGTCATCCAACTGCGGGACCGGCGTGAGCGCGCCACGCCGCCACCGGCGCATGGCACCAACCGCGTTGCCCAGTAGCATGGCAATGGCGAAGAGCGCGACGAAGGGGTCGATCAGATAGTCCCAGTAGTTTTCCGAGGCCTTGATATCGAGGGTGAAAGCCAGCGTTGCCAACGTCAGCATGAAGACACCCAACCAATTGCCCAGCAGCAGAAGTGCCAGCGTCAATGCGCCAATCAGCACGATCAGCGACCGGGGCGAGTAACCCCAGCTGTAGGTGTCCAGCATGCCCACACCCATGGAAGCGGGATAGAGCACCACCCCCAGCACTGCAAACACCGACCACAACTGCCAGGTAGCCGAGGCCGAGCGGCCACGCGTCCAGCCCAGGCGCAACGCCGCACCGGCCAGCAGCCAGAGCATGGCGGTGATCGACAACTCGTCGGTCAGCCCACGCAGATAGCCTGCCAGGGACAACCCGCCGGGCAACGGCACCATGCCCACCAGCAGCACGCCGATCAGCAGTAGAGCGCGATAGCGCTGGGGCAGCCGACCACTGGGCAGCAGCAGGAATACCAACAAGGCGAAACTCAGGCAGGATTGCACACTAATCGGAATCATAGCTGCGCCTCCAGCCACGCATCGTTGAAGGCTACATGCTTGATGAAGCTGTTATTCCAGGCATAGACCAGGTGATAACGGCCATCGGTGGCCCGGATCATGTAGGGATATTCGTATTCGAAGTCGCACATGCCGTCGTGGCACATGCGCTGGTCGATCTCCCGCAGATAGCCGGTCAACAGTTGCTGACGCGATGTGCCGCTGGAGTCGAGAAACTTCTTGCGCATCAGCTCTTCATACCTGACCCGCGGAAAAGGCTTGCCGTCGGGGTCCGGGGAGGCGTCCAGCGAGGCTACCAGCGACCACTCGGTAAGATTGTTGGTGGCTTCATCCAGGCTCAGCTTGAATCGCCCATCGAGCAAGTTGTTCTGCGCCACCAACAAACTGCCCGACCCCGAGCGCACTGCAGCGAGGGAAGTGTTGGGGTTCCATGGTGCAACGGGCCATTCCGGCTGCCAGGTTCGTCCGGCATCCTCGGTCACGGTTGCCAGCACATGCCCTTCGCGCCCGGCATGACGCAGCAGCGCCACGGCCCGCTTGCCATCCAGGGGCACCACCGTAGGCTGCAGGGAATTCGTACCATCGGCGATACGGAATTTGTCGACGACCCGCCCCTGGGCGTCCAGATATAGGTATTCCGGAAATTTGCCAAGGAATTCGTGGTACACCGGCACGCCGATCGAGCCGTCTTCATGGAACACCGGCGCGGAGCGGACCAGGGTGCTGATATTCACGAAAGGAGTAGTTACCAGCTGGCGGGGTTTCGACCAGGTGACGCCAAGATCATCGGACACCATGGCATTGACTGCGCTGCCTGCCCAGCCGCCTACCGACACCGAGACATAGAACAGCCACAGGCGTTCATCCGGGGAAAATGCGATCACCGGGTTGCCCAGCTTGCGAATGGGTTTACCGATGGCACGACGGGTCATTTCCCGGGTCACCAGTACCCGTTCTTCGCCCCAGGTGCCCGTGACGGCATCGAACCGCGCGCCACGAATATCCACATCAGCAGCACCTTCCCGGGAGCCGGCGAACCATGCCGCCATGAGGTCACCACCGGGCAAAGCCGCTACGGAAGGCGAATGAACGAACTCGTCCAGGTCCGATGACGCGAAACCCTGCTGAAATTCAGCTTCCTGATCCACCTGCGCAGTATTGAAGTCAGCGGCGGGAAAAGGCGAGAAATCCGACATCTCATAAGCCGGATGCAGCGACCAGGCTGCAAGAAAAACACCCAGCACGGCGGGAATCGCCAGCATCCGCCATCGACTGGTATTACTGTTCCATTGCATTGTTCTAGTTCTTCATGTCCTGTTGTGTCTGCAGCGTCGAACGCCCCCGAATATGCGCAAACAGCCTGGCTGCAAAACGACATCCGTGGATAGTACCAGCCCCTTTGCCCGATCGACATATTTTTATCTTTCGACTCGACCAAGGAACCTGGAGCGGTCGGCGCCCTCCAACAGCAATACAACATCAGGCCCGGCGGTTCGCCCTTGCGTAGGTGCGTGCTACAGTGGGCCGGAATCTGAATCTGTCGGAACCGATACATGCGCAATCAGCCCATTCGTTTCAGCACCCTGTGCCGCAATCTTCTTGCGGTGGCCGCCGGTCTGCTGGTCCTGTCCGCCTGCGGTGAGAACCGTCTGGAAGCCTCGGTTCAGCCGGGCGTGAACACCGCCAGAGCTGAAGCAGACAACCTTACCTTCAGCCAATGGCGTGATGGCTTTCGCGCCCAGGCACTGGCCAGCGGCATCGATGCCCGGCTGTTCGACCAGGCATTCCATGACATCGGACCTGATCCGGCAGTACTGAAGGCCGATCAGAGTCAGCCCGAATTCACTCGGCCAGTCTGGGAGTACCTGGACGGGGCCTTGTCCACGCAACGCCAGGCCACCGGGCGTCTGATGCTGACACGTCATGCCGGTATCCTGCAGGAGATCGAGGCGCGTTATGGCGTGGACCGGCATATTCTGGTTGCCATCTGGGGCCTGGAAAGCAATTTCGGCAGCAATATGGGCGATCGCTCGGTCATTCGCTCGTTGGCCACCCTCGCTCACCAGGGCCGCCGCTCCGACTTCGCCCAGGCCCAACTGCTGGCCGCTCTGGAAATTCTGCAACGGGGCGACATCACCGTCGATGGCATGACCGGCTCCTGGGCCGGCGCCATGGGGCAAACCCAGTTCATTCCCACTACCTACAACGACCACGCAGTGGATTTCGATGGCAATGGCAAGCGTGACATCTGGCATACCGAAGCCGATGCCCTCGCCTCCGCCGCGAACTATCTGCGCGATTCCAACTGGCAATCCGGTGCGCCCTGGGGCATGGAAGTACGCCTGGGCGAGGGTTTCGACTATGCCTTGGCGGACATGTCCATCCGCAAACCCTTGTCCGAGTGGGCCGGTCTCGGCGTGACCGACGCCCGTGGTCGCCCGCTGACCGGCCAGCCGAGCACCGAGGCCACGCTGGTACTGCCCGCCGGCCATCGCGGCCCGGCGTTTCTGGCGATGAACAATTTCCGCAGCATTCTGCGCTACAACAACTCCACCAGCTATGCCCTGGCCATCGGGCTGTTGGCGGAACGTTTGCAGGGCCGCGGCACGATTCAAGCCAGTTGGCCGACCGATGACAAACCGTTGTCACGCACCGAACGTCTGGAGCTGCAGGAACATCTGCAAGCTCAGGGCTACGAGCCCGGCAGCGTTGATGGCATCATCGGTGCCAATACCCGCCAGGCAATACGGCGTCTGCAGATTGCCCTGGGCTGGCCGGCCGACGGCTACCCCGATCAACAGCTGCTGAAAGCCCTGCGCCATCGGACAAACTGACAGACGGCAACAAATATCAGTTTGTCCGATAACCGAAGAAGGCGTATAAGGATCTTTCCATAAGCCACTGGTTTACCGTTTTGAACTCTGTCCCTCCCCGAACAAACGCGATGACAGACCGTCTTCGCACCCCATCTTCACAATCAATCCCCGCAGTTGCACTGCCCCAGACCTCCAAGGAGGCCGTCCATGTTCGAATGGCTGGCTGATCCTACCGTCTGGGCAGGCCTGTTCGCGCTGATCGCCCTGGAAATCGTTCTTGGTATCGACAACCTGGTATTCATCGCCGTTCTGGCGGAGAAGTTGCCGCCGCACCAACGTGACAAGGCACGGATCCTCGGCCTGTCTCTGGCGCTGATCATGCGCCTGTTGCTGTTGATGAGCATCGCCTGGCTGGTGACCCTGACCAATCCGCTATTCCACTTCGGTGAGCATGCCGTATCAGCGCGCGATCTGATCATGCTGGCGGGCGGCCTGTTTCTGCTGTTCAAGGCCACTATGGAGCTGCATGAGCGCCTGGAAGGCCGCCAGCACAGCAGCGGCGCACGTCTGGCCTATTCCAGCTTCGGTGTGGTGGTAACCCAGATCGTTATCCTTGATGCGGTGTTTTCCATCGACTCGGTGGTCACCGCTATCGGCATGGCCGACGAGCTGGCGGTAATGGCCATTGCCATGATCGTAGCCATGGCCGTGATGCTGCTGGCCAGCAAGCGCCTCACCCGCTTTGTGAATGCCCACCCGACCTTGATCATCCTGTGTCTGGGCTTTCTGTTGATGATCGGCTTCAGCCTGGTCGCCGAAGGGGTTGGCCTGCATATACCCAAGGGGTATCTGTATGCCGCTATCGGCTTCTCGATCATGGTCGAGTTCTTCAACCAACTGGCCCGCCACAATAAGCAGAAATGGCTGGACAGTGGCGGCAGCCTGCGTGAGCGCACCGCCCACAACATTCTGCGCCTGCTGGGCAAGGGTGACAGCGCCGAACAGGTGTCCGATGAAGGCTTTACCGGCGAGGATAGTTCGGCACCGGTATTCCATGAGAATGAACGGGACATGATTCGCGGTGTACTCAGCCTGGCCGATACCAACATCAAGGCACTGATGACACCGCGTCGCGAGGTGCATGCGCTGGACCTGAGTACCAGCCTGGACGAACAACGTCAGCAACTGCTGGATTCGCCCTATTCGCGTCTGGCAGTGATCCGTGATGGCAAACATGACGAACCGCTGGGCATAGTGCAGAAGAAGACGCTGCTCGATGCCATCCTGCGGGGCAGCGAGCTGCAGTTCGAGCAGTATATCGAGCAGCCTGTCGTGCTATTCGAGACCCAGAACGCGATCAAGGCGCTGGAAGCCTTCCGTCATGAGGGCAAGCAGATGGCGTTCGTGGTCGATGAGTTCGGTACTCTGGAGGGCATCGTCAGTCTGACCGACATCATGGAAGCCATCGCCGGGGAACTGCCCGAGGTTGAACAGGGCATGGATTTGACGCCCAGCGTGATCGAAATCGGACCGGGTCGCTATGAGGCCGACGCCAGCGAAAACCTGGAAGAGATCAACCGCCAGCTACCCGAGCCATTGCCGCGCAGCCAGCTGTATACCACTCTGGCCGGCCTGATCCTCAATCAGCTTGAACACATGCCCGAGCAGAATGAGCTGCTGAACGTCGAAGGCTGGCAGATGCGCATCCTCGAGATCGAGCATATGCGCATCGCCCGGGTCGAACTGACGCGGCTGGACGAAGTAGGCGGTCAGTCACGCGACTGACCGTTTCCGCCGCACCCAGAAGTAACAACCACTTGTTGGTGCGGCGGCTTTGGCCGCGAATAGCACCGCCAGCCCGATCTACGCCCTCCCCCCACACCTACAGCGCCTGTGGTAAACTGCTCCGTGGCTACAAGCCAGCCCGTGTCCGCGCACACTCCCATGGAGCCTCTACCAGGAGCCCTGAATCCCGATGTCTGACAGCACGCCAACCAACGTTGCCAGTGGTGAAAAATTCCGCAATGCCCAAGGTATTGCCGCCATCAAGGATGGCCAGAAGCGCCGTGCCAACGCCGAACCCACAGTATTTGAACCCAAACCCAAGTGGCTGCGTGTCAAGGCGCCGGCGGGTGATCGGTTCGAGGCGGTCAAGCGCAACGTTTCTGAGCACCGTCTGAGCACCGTCTGTCAGGAATCACACTGCCCGAACATGGGCGAGTGCTGGTCCAACGGTACTGCCACCATCATGCTGATGGGCTCGGTATGTACTCGCGCCTGCCGCTTCTGCGCCGTGGACACCGGCAACCCCAACGGCTGGCTGGATCTCGAGGAGCCGGAGAATACCGCCAAGTCGGTCGAACTCATGGCGCTACGCTATATCGTGCTCACCTCGGTGGACCGCGACGACCTGGACGACGGTGGTGCCAGTCATTACGCCGCGTGCGTACGCGCCATCAAGCAGCGTACACCGCAGGTAGTGGTCGAGGCCCTGACGCCGGACTTCGACGCTGACCTGGCCGCAGTGGAACTGGTGGTCGACTCCGGGCTGGAGGTTTTCGCCCAGAACGTTGAGACCGTTGAACGACTGACCCGGGAAGTACGTGATCCGCGCTCCGGCTATGGCAAGACCCTGAAGGTGCTGGAGCACGCCAAGCGCCATCGCCCTCAGGTGTTGACCAAGACCAGCCTGATGGTTGGCCTGGGTGAAACCGATGAGGAGATCCTGCAGACCTTCGATGAACTGCGGGCCATTGGCGTGGATATCGTCACCCTCGGCCAATACCTGCAACCCACCCGCAATCACCTGCCCGTCAAGCGCTGGGTCAGCCCCGAGGAGTTCAATCGTTACCGTGAACTGGGTCTGGCCAAGGGCTTCATGGAAGTCGCTTCCGGGCCGCTGGTACGCTCCAGCTACCGTGCCGACCGGGTATTCGAGAAGAACAATCTCGGATTGGCCGCCCCTATTCCGGTACCGGGGCAGGACGTCGATAGCAACCTGATCCCGACTCTGAATCTCAGATAACCAGGACGCCGCCGAGGATAGCCTGGGAGATTCGAGCACCAGCTCGTACCAAATCAGCCGACACCGTCGGGGTTACCGGCAGGCTGCGCATCGAGTCCGATCGCGGCCTGCGGGCTCGACCTTCCCAGGATGGGAAAAAGATGTAACGATCTACGCCTGCGGAAACCCGAGCTGCTTGCGCAGCGCCTGTTCCAGCCGCTGCGCCACCTCTTCGATGCTCACCGGCTGCGCTACCAGCTCACTGAGCTGGACCATTTGCAAGCCACTGTAACCACAAGGGTTGATGCGCTGGAACGGCTGCATGTCCATGTCCACATTCAGCGCCAGACCATGGAACGAGCAACCACGGCGCACGCGCAGGCCCAGTGAAGCGATTTTCGCACCGTTCACATATACGCCCGGCGCATCGGGCTTCGGCGCTGCTTCCACGTCATAAGACGCCAGCAGATCGACCAAGCTCCGCTCCATGGCGGTGACCAGCTCGCGCACACCCAATCCCAGGCGCCGCAGGTCCAGCATCAGATAGCCGACCAATTGGCCCGGGCCATGATAGGTTACCTGGCCACCGCGCTCGACCTGGATCACCGGGATATCCCCCGGCGCCAGCAAGTGCTCCGCCTTGCCAGCCTGTCCCTGGGTGAAGACCGCCGGATGCTGCAGCAACCAGATTTCATCAGGGGTATCGGCATCACGCTCGGCGGTCAGCTTACGCATGGCCTCCAGCGTGGGCTGGTAATCCACCAGCCCGAGAGCTCGGACGATCAGCTCCGACATCACAGCACCATATGCACGTGGCCGGTGGCCTTGAGATCAGCATGCAACTGCTGCAGCTGCTGCTCGCCGGTTGCCGTCATCACCAGCCGCAGGGATTGAAAGCGACCGTTCTTGCTGTCTTGCACTACCAGCTTGTCGGCATCCAGCGCAGCGTCGTGCTGCCTGACCACTGCCAGTACCAGCTCGATGACGCCGTCACCGGCACTGCAGATGATCTTGATCGGGTACTGGCAAGGAAACTCGATCTTCGGCGCTTCAGGAGTCTTGTCGCTCATGGCGAAGTCCTCAGTTGAACAGGCCGTAGAAAAACAGGCGGATGCTGTCCCACAGGCGACCGAACAGACCGGCTTCTTCCACATCAGCCAGAGCTACCAGCGGGGCGGTATGGACCACCTCTTCACCCAGCTTGACTTCGACCTGACCCAGCACGTCGCCCGCAGCGATCGGCGCCTTGATAACCGGATTCATTGTAACACCCGCTTCCAGCTTGTCGGCCTGCCCCTTGGGCAGAGTCAGCACCAGACCTTCAGCCAGACCGGCATCCACCTGGTCAGCCTGCCCGGCCCAGACCCGCGCCGGCGCAACCACCTGGCCCGGCTGATAGAAACTCTTGGTCTCGAAGAAACGGAAGCCCCAGGTCAGCAGCTTCTGGGTTTCAGCAGCGCGAGCCTGTTCGCTGACAGTCCCCATCACCACCGAGATCAGGCGCATGCCATCGCGCTCAGCCGAGGCCACCAGACAGTAACCAGCTTCCTCGGTATGGCCGGTCTTCAGGCCATCCACCGACTTGTCACGCCACAGCATGAGGTTGCGATTGGGCTGGCGAATACCATTCCAGACGTATTCCTTTTCCTTGTACAACTTGTAGTGCTCGGGATCGTCGTTGATGATCGCCTTGGCCATGATGGCCATATCCCGGGCGCTGGAGTAATGATTCTCCGACGGCAGGCCGGAGGCGTTCTCGAAATGGGTATTGACCATGCCCAGACGCTTGGCATGGCTGTTCATCAGATCGGCAAAGGAGTCCTCGCTGCCGGCGATGTGCTCGGCCATCGCAACGCTGGCGTCATTGCCCGACTGGATGATGATGCCCCGCAGCAGGTCAATCACCGGCACCTGGTTGCCCACCTCGATGAACATCTTCGAGCCACCCATGCGCCAGGCCTTTTCACTGATCAGCACCTGATCGGTTTCCTTCAACTGGCCGCGTAGAATCTCCATGCTGGCAATATAGCTGGTCATCATCTTTGTCAGACTGGCCGGCGGCAGCGGCTGGTCAGCATTGTGTTCGACCAGGACCTTGCCACTATCGGCGTCAATCAATAGATAGCTCGAGGCAGCGACTGTTGGTGCCGGCGGCATCAGCGGGGCGGCAGCCTGGGGTTGCGGCTGCGGTTGCGGCGTCTGAGCCAGGGCTGCCGGGACGAGCAGCACAGCGCTGGAAATCAACAGGGTGTGAATGAATTTTTTAAACATGATGCTCACTGTCTTGGAAAATGTGGAACGCAAGGGGCCGTTGGCAGACAACGGCAATATCAATTGGCGCTGACCAGCGACGGGTTGCCAAGATTGGCCAGGCGCAATGTCTCCATCAGCCTTTCTGCCTCGGCATGATCACTTACTGGCCCGAGCCGGACCCGATGCAACGTACGGGAATCCTGCTCTATCGGGGTAACAAAGACCGGCGCACTGACCATGCCCTGCAATTGGCTACGTAACTGCTCGGCCGCCTGGTCAGAGGCAAAGGCGCCAACCTGAAGGTACAACCCGGCGCTCGCTACCACTGTGGCCGGTGCCGGGCTGGCTGCCGCCGCAGTTGGCGCCGCCGATGGCTGCGCCTTGACCAGATAACCGGGGTTGTTCTGCTGTTGCCAGACCACCGGGTCAATACCCTCCACCCGCACCCGCGCCACGCCCTTCTCGGCGAAGCCCAGCTTGACGGCGCCAGCGTAGGACAGGTCGATGATACGGTCTGAGTGAAACGGTCCACGGTCATTAACCCGCACGATGATGCTGCGGTCATTATCCACATTGGTCACACGGACATAGGTCGGCAACGGCAGGGTCTTGTGGGCGGCGGTCATGCCATACAGGTCGTAGGACTCACCGTTGGCGGTCAACTGGCCATGAAACTTGGTGCCATACCACGACGCCAGACCGGTCTCGCGGTAATTGCGGCCGTCCTTCATCGGGTTGTAGTTGCGCCCCAGCACCCGATAGGGCGAGGCCTTGTACGCGCCGGTATGGGGTACCGGGACCGCGTCCGGAATTTGCGATACATCCTGAAAATAATCCGGCGCACCATCCTGGGCTGGGCGCGGCTTGCTGGCGCTGGCTGTGTCACCCTGGCCCTGCTGCACCGGCGACGATGAGCAGGCGCTCAGCAGCGCCAACAGCAGACAGACGACGGCAACGCCCGGGCCGTTGCGCAATGGCTTGTTCATTGGTCCCTCGCTTCCCTTATCAGGTCGGCCAACTGATGCACGACCATAGCGTACATGACGCTCCGATTGTACCGGGTAATGACATGCAGGTTGTTCAGACCCAGCCAATACTGTTTATGTTCCCCGGCGTCGAACTCGAAGGCCATCACCTCAGTAGCGTCATCCAGCTCCTGCTGCGGAGTCCAGCCCAGGCGCTTCAGTTCGCCGACGCTGATCTTCGCCTCCAGACCGCGGTCCAGGGTAAACCCCTTGGCGAAATCATCCCCCGAAACTTCGGCGGCAATCGCCACATCAGCGCCGTGCTGCCACTTGTGCTCGGCGAAGTAATTGGCCGCACTGCCAATGGCATCGACCGGATTGTTCCAGATATCCGCCACCCCGTCGTCATCGAAGTCGACAGCAAAGGCCTGGTAGCTGCTGGGAATGAACTGCGGATACCCCATGGCGCCGGCGTAGGAGCCGGTCAGTTCAAGCGGATCGACCTGCTGCTCGCGGGTTAGCACCAGAAAGGACTTGAGCTGACGACGAAAGAAGTCTGCCCGCGGCGGATAATCGAAGCCCAGAGTGGTCAGCGCATCGATCACCCGATGGCTGCCCTTGTTGCCGCCATAGAATGTTTCGACACCGAGAATAGCCAGAATCACCTCCGGTTCAACACCGTACACTTCCTCGGCTCTGGCCAGCGCGTCGGCGTGCTGGTTCCAGAACGCCACGCCCTCCTTCACCCGTCGATCAGTGATGAAGATCTTGCGGTACTCGTGCCACGGCCGAACCCGCTCGGCAGGCCGGGCGATAGCCTCAAGAATAGCGTCCTTGCGCTCGGCCTGTGCCAGCAATCGGCGTACATGCTCGGAGTTGAAGCCGTACTCGCTGCGCATCTCCTCGACAAAGGGGTCAACCGCCGGATGTTCCGCGGTATAGGGTCCAGCGGCGAGCAGCGCGGGACTGAACCCGGCGGTCAGCAACGCTCCCAGTGCATTGTGGCGCAACCAACCTGAAACGCGATCAAACATGAGCAATCCCGACCTCCCAAGATAATTTTTCATCTCTGAGTCATCCACTTTCGGTGCGTGTGAATGGACATCAGGATGCCGAAGCCAACCAGCAGCGTAATCAACGAGGTGCCGCCGTAGCTGATCAGCGGCAAGGGTACGCCGACCACGGGCAGCAGACCACTGACCATACCGATATTAACGAATACGTAGACAAAAAACGTCAGCGTGATGCTGCCCGCGAGCAACTTGCTGAAACTTTCCTGGGCATGGTGGGTGATATACAACCCACGAGCGATGATCAGCAGATAGACGAACAGCAGCAGCGCCACCCCGACCAGCCCGAACTCCTCGGCCAATACGGCGATGATGAAGTCGGTATGGCCTTCTGGCAGAAAGTCCAAGTGTGACTGGGTGCCCTGCAACCAGCCCTTGCCGAACACACCGCCCGAACCGATCGCCGCCTTGGACTGAATGATGTTCCAGCCCGCGCCCAGCGGATCGCTTTCCGGATTGAGAAAGGTCAATACCCGTTGTTTCTGATAGCCATGCATGACGAAAAACCACATGGCTGCCGCTCCCGGCACCAATAACAGTATTGATCCGAGAATGTAGCGCCAGCGCAGCCCTGCCAGCAGCAGCCCGAAGAGACCCGAGGCGGCAATCAGCAGGGTCGTCCCCAGGTCTGGCTGCTTGAGAATCAGCACCACCGGCACCAGGATGATCAACAAACAGACACACACATGCTTGAAACGCGGCGGCATCTCCCGCCGCCCAAGGTACCAGGCGACGCTCATGGGCATCACCAGCTTCATGATTTCCGATGGCTGGAAAGTGATCAATCCGGGGATCCTGATCCAGCGCTGTGCACCCTTGGCTTCGGTACCGACCAGTAGTACCAGCAGGAGCAGAAATACCGATATCAGATAGGCCGGCGGCAGCCAGCGCTCCATCAAGCGAGGCTTGAACTGGGCAACGCAGATCATCGCCGCCAAACCAATCGCGTAATGCGCCCCCTGCCGATAGACCATCGCCATGCTCTTGCTGCTGGCGGAATAGAGGACGAAACCGGCCACACCGGCCAGCACCAATACCAGCAGTAACAACCAGGGATCGACATGCAACCGCATCCACCAGGGCTCGCGACGCAGCCCCCGCGAATCAGGCGGAGAGATACCGGCCAGCGGCTTCATGGTGCTTCCTCCATGACGTTATCGGCCTCAGGATCATCCGTCTCGGGAGACGGCTCGGGTTCCAGCAGCCAGGCGTCGAACAGCGCACGGGCCACTGGCGCCGCCACCCGGCCTCCGGACTCGCCGTTCTCGACCATGACTGCAACAGCAATCTGCGGATCATCCAACGGTGCAAAGCCAACAAACAGAGCGTGGTCCCGATGCCGCTCCTTCAGCGCTTCGGAATCGTAACGCGCGCCCTGGGCAATGGCGACCACCTGGGCGGTACCGGTCTTGCCCGCCATACGATAGGGTGCGCCGGCGGCGGCAGCGCGGGATGTGCCCCGCTCACCGTGCATCACCTCCTCCATGGTCTTGATAATGAAGTCCCAGTCGTCCGGGTTCTTCAACACCACGTCCGGCGGCGTATCCTCTTCATCCGGCGGTAGTCCGTCTGCGGTCATCAGCATGCGCGGACGCTTCCACACACCGCGATTGGCAATCAGCGCGGTGGATTGGGCCAATTGCAACGGCGTAGTCAGCATATAGCCCTGGCCGATCCCGGTAATCAACGTTTCTCCCGGATACCAGGGCTGGCGGCGCGAAGCCCGTTTCCATTCACGCGAGGGCATCAGGCCGGCCGTTTCCTCGAACATGTCCAGCGATACCCGGCTGCCCAGACCGAACTGGCTCATGAATTCATGCATGCGATCGATGCCCAGCTTGTGCGCCAGATCGTAGAAGTAGGTGTCATTGGAACGGGCCATGGCCAGCTTCATATCCACCCAGCCATCCCCGTAACGGTTCCAGTTGCGGTATTTATGGCTGTTGTTTGGCAACTGATAAAACCCTGGATCGTAGACTCGGGCTGTACGCGTGGTTACTCCATAATCCAGGCCAGCCAGCGCCACGATTTGCTTGATCGTCGAACCGGGCGGGTAAAGTCCGCGCAGCACGCGGTTGAATAGCGGCTGGTCGAGGGAGTCGCGCAGCGCGCCGTAATCGGCATGGCTGATGCCGGTGACGAACAGGTTCGGGTTGAACGCCGGCTGGCTGACGAATGCCAGCACCCCACCGGACTTCGGCTCGATGGCGACCACCGCACCCCGGCGGTTGCCCAGCGCCTGCTCCGCGACGGCCTGCAAATCACTGTCCAGATGCAGGGTCAGGTCCCTGCCGGATACCGGCTCGGTACGCTTGAGCACCCGCAGTACGCGACCGCGCGCGTTGGTTTCCACCTCTTCATAGCCGACCTTGCCATGCAGCAGATCCTCATAGAAGCGCTCTACCCCGGTCTTGCCGATATAGTGCGTGCCGGCATAGGCCACCGGATCAATGCGCTCCTGTTCCCGCTCGTTGATCCGCCCGACATAGCCGACGGAGTGGGCGAAATGCTCGGCCTGCGGATAATGCCGCACGAAACTGGCTTGCACATCGATGCCCGGCAAACGGAACTGGTTCACCGCGATACGGGCGATCTGCTCCTCGGTCAGGTTGAACATCACCGGTACCGCTTCGAAGGGCCGGCGCGCCTGCTGCAGCCGTCGGCGCAGTTGTTCGATATCATCATCGCCCAGCTGCAGCAGTTCGCGCAGCAGCTCGATGGTGGCGTCGAGATCGGTGGTTCGCTCACGCGTAATGCTCAGGCTGAAACTGGGCCGGTTCTCGGCCAGCACCACCCCATTGCGATCATGGATCCGACCGCGCGCCGGCGGGATCGGCTGCACGTGCACCCGGTTGTTCTCGGACAGGGTGGAATGATGCTCGTACTGCACCACTTGCAGCCAGTACATGCGTGCCAGCAAGCCGAAAGCCAACAACAGAATGAACAGCACCGCGAGAATGATTCTGCGCTGTACTATCCCCGCGTCATTGAGGTGGTCCTTGATGCGAATCGGCTTGGCCATGTATCACTTGTGGTATGGGTGGCGGTTCAGAATGGTCCAGGCGCGATACAACTGCTCAGCGAGCAGGATGCGTACCAATGGATGGGGTAAGGTCAGCGGCGACAACGACCAGCGCTGGTCGCTGCGAGCAGCAACCTCGCTGGCCAGACCTTCCGGGCCACCCACCATCAGGTTGACTGTGCGGGCGTCCAGCCGCCAGCTTTCCAGCTGCCCGGCCAACGCCTCGGTAGACCAGGGCCGACCTTCGACCTCAAGCGTAACGATTCGTTCGCCGGGCTGCGTGACCGCCAGCATCTGCTCGCCTTCGCGGCGCATCAGCCGGGCGACATCCGCGTTCTTGCCACGGGTGGCCAGCGGAATCTCTACCAGCTCCAGCGGCAAGTCGGCAGGCATACGCTTGGCATACTCCTGATAGCCCTGCTCAACCCAACGCGGCATACGTGACGCCACGCTGATCAGGCGAATACGCAAGGAGCCTTACTCCGCGGTCGGTTGTTGCTGCGCCCGACGGGATTCAGCGCTCTGCCAGAGGCGCTCCAGATCATAGAACTGTCGAGTGGCCGGCTGCATGACATGCACCACGATGTCACCCAGGTCCACCAGCACCCACTCGCCGGAGTCCTTGCCTTCCACGCCCAGCGGACGCGCGCCCGCCGCCTTGGCTTTTTCAATAACGTTATCGGCCAGTGCACTCACCTGGCGGTTGGAGTTACCGCTGGCGATGAACATGTAATCGGTTACGCCGGTCAGCTCACGCACATCAATGCGCACCACGTCCTTGGCCTTGAGCTCGTCCAACGCGTCTTCTACTGCCTTGATCAGATCTTCAATCTGCATAATGGTGTTCAATTCCTCAATCAGGGCCGGTACAGCCCATTGGTTTCAATATAGCCAAGCACCGAATCGGGTAACAGAAATCGCGGAGAGCGCCCTGCCTGGATCAGTGAGCGGATATGGGTGGCCGATATGGCCAGGGGTGTTTGTGCCAGACAGAGAATCTCGCCATGGGCCGCTTGCATGGCCGACGGGTCGCCCACACTGCGCGCCGCCAGCAGATCCTTGAGTACTTCCGGCAATTCCTGGTCCTGCTCAGGACGCTGCAGCACGACCAGACTGGCGAGCTGCAATAGATCTTCCCACCGGTGCCAGCCGGGCAGACCGCTGAAGGCATCCCAGCCGACGATCAGAAACAGGGTGGCATTGTCGCCTAACTCGGTACGCAATGACTCCAGCGTCTCCACCGTATACGACGGACGGTCGCGTCGCAGCTCGCAGTCGTCAACCAGCAGGTTGTCATCCGACGCGGTGGCCAGGCGCACCATTTCCAGCCGCTGCGGCGCACTGGCACCGGGAATATCCCGGTGCGGCGGCGTGGCGTTGGGGATCAGCCGTAGCTCATCCAACGCCAGGCATTCACGAACCTCCACGGCGCTGCGCAGGTGTCCGAAGTGAATCGGATCAAAGGTACCGCCCAGGACACCGACACGGAGTGTCACTGACGAATATGCCCATCGCCATGGACGATATATTTTTCACTGGTCAGCCCTTCCAGACCAACCGGACCACGGGCATGCAGCTTGTCGGTGGAGATACCGATCTCCGCGCCCAGGCCGTATTCGAAACCATCGGCGAAGCGGGTCGAGGCGTTGACCATCACCGAGCTGGAGTCCACCTCGCCAAGGAAGCGTCGGGCGCGGGTAAAGTCTTCGGTGATGATCGATTCGGTATGTTGTGAGCTGTAGCGGTTGATGTGATCCATCGCCTCATCCATATCCGCCACCACCCGAATCGACAGGATCGGCGCCAGGTATTCGGTGGCCCAGTCTTCTTCGGTAGCGGCGATGGTCTGGGGCAGGATTGCGCAGGTCTGCGGGCAACCACGCAGCTCCACGCCCTTCTCGCCATACAGCGCAGCCATGCGCGGCAGGAATTGCGCGGCGACGCCTTCGTGCACCAACAGCGTCTCCATGGCGTTGCACACACCATAGCGATGAGTCTTGGCGTTCAGCGCAATAGCTTCGGCCTTGTTTAGGTCGGCGCGGTCATCCACGTAGACATGGCAGATACCATCCAGATGCTTGATCACCGGCACCCGGGCATCACGGCTGATGCGCTCGATCAGACCCTTGCCGCCACGCGGGACGATCACATCCACGTACTCCGGCATGGTGATCAGCGCGCCAACAGCAGCGCGGTCAGTGGTTTCCACCACCTGCACCACTTCCTGGGGCAGCCCGGCGGCATCCAGCCCCTGGCGGATACACTGGGCAATGGCTCGATTGGAGTGAATGGACTCAGAGCCGCCCCGCAGGATGCAGGCGTTGCCGGATTTCAGGCACAGGCTGGCGGCCTCCACGGTCACGTTCGGTCGTGATTCGTAGATGATACCGATCACGCCCAGCGGCACGCGCATGCGGCCAACCTGGATGCCCGACGGCAGGTATTTCATGTCGCGGATCGCACCAATCGGATCGGCCAGTGCCGCCACCTGGCGTAGCCCTTCGACCATACTGCGGATACCAGCCGGCGTCAGCGCCAGACGATCCAGCATGGCGTCATCCAGCCCGTTGTCGCGCCCGGCCTGCAGATCCAGCCCGTTGGCTTCGATCAGACTCGCCTCGGCGGCTTCAATAGCCTCGGCAGTGGCCAACAGGGCCCGGTTCTTGACCGCCGTGGTGGCCCGGGCGATCACGCGCGAAGCCTGCCGCGCCTGGCGTCCCAGCACGGACATGTATTCGGTTACCTGATCAGCGCTCATTTGTTCACCATCCTGCGACCAAAACGGAAAACCAGCATTATACCGGTGCCTCCAGACGCTGGACAGGGCGAACCTGCTATCATCGCTGATATGTCTGCGACCAATTCTTTCCATCGGGCACCAAACCCTCTGCCACGGGCCTTTTTCCGGCGTGACAGCCGCGAACTGGCGGTGCATTTGCTGGGCAAGGTTATCCGTCATTATCACCAGGGCCACTGGCTGTCGGCTCGTATCATCGAGACCGAGGCTTACCTGCGCGAAGAGAAAGGCAGTCATGCCTCGCTGGGCCTGACCCATTCCCGGCGCGCCCTGTTCATGGAAGCCGGCACCCTGTACATGTATTACGCCCGCGGCGGCGACTCACTGAACATCAGCGCCGCCGGCGAAGGCGACGGCGTGCTGATCAAGTCCGGCTACCCGGTGGTCGACGATATCAGCGGCCCGGACAGTCTCGCCCTGATGCAGGAACTCAACCCCGCCGCCAACGGGCAGGTGCGCCCAACAACCAGACTGTGCAACGGCCAGACCCTGCTGTGCCGTTCGCTGCACTTGAAGGTGCCCGTCTGGAATGCGCAGATACCGGACCCGGAACAGCTGCTTATCGACGACGACGGCTACCGTCCGCATCAGATCATCCAGGCCACCCGGCTGGGCATTCCGCTGGGCCGGGACGAGCATCTACCCTACCGTTTCGTCGACGCCGCCTACGCCCCCTGGTGCACCCGTAACCCTCTGGGGCGCACTCGGCAGGAAGGCCGCGATTATCAACTGATCGATGATGTGTCTGAATGGAAAGCCTGCTGAGCGGCGAGCTTATCGCCTGGCTGGGCAGCCATACCCGCTGGCTCGGGCTGGCCATCTTTCTCATTGCCATGGTCGAGTCCCTGGCGGTGGCGGGCCTGGTGGTGCCGGGGGTGGTGCTGCTGTTCGCCGCCACCGCCCTGGCTGGCGGCGGCGACCTGAGTCTTTTCGGTGCATTGGCCTGGGCTTTCTCTGGGGCCGTCTGCGGTGATTTACTGAGCTTCGCCCTGGGCCGCTGGTTTCATCAGGATATCCGCCGACTACGGATCTTTGCCCGTCATCCGCAATGGATTGACCGGGGCGAGAGCTTCTTCCGCCGCTATGGCATGTACAGCATTGTTCTGGGGCGCTTTATCGGCCCGATCCGCCCCATTATCCCAATGGTCGCCGGCATGTTCGACATGCCCGCCTGGCGCTTTCTGCTGGTCAATATCCTGTCGGCTCTGGCCTGGGCCCCAGTGTATGTACTGCCCGGCTATCTAGCCGGCAGCGCGGTCCGCTGGCCGGTGCCGGAATCCTTCTGGCATGAGGCGGGATTGTTGGCCGGCGGGCTGGCACTGCTCGGCCTGGCACTGCTGGTCCTGCTGCGCACCCAGCAACGCTGGAGCAGTCTCGCTGCAGCCGCACTCTGTCTGCTGACCATGCTCTGCCTGCCGCAGGCCGAGCCTTGGCTGACGGTAGTCTATGGCACCCTTGCCGAGTGGCTGGCCCACGCAGCCTGGCCGCGCCTGTCAGCCGTGCGGCTTGAACTGCAACCGCTGACCGGTGAAGCCTTCCTGTGGCTGCTTTACCTGCCAGTATTGGGATTGCTGGCGGTGTTGCGTCACGGCTGGCAACTGCTGTTCTTGCTGCTGTGCGCAATTCTCTGCCTGGCACTGGGCCTGCTGCCCGGGATGCATTCCACTTTGCTGGCGCTGCAATTGTCCCTGCTGCTTGGCGTGGTCCTGCTGGGCAACCGGCATCTATCGTTCTGGCTGCGCCTGAGCTGGACCTTCTACGCCGGCCCCATCTGCGCCCTACTGATTACCGCCTGGCTGCTCCTGCCCATGGCAACACCCATGGTGCTAGGCAGCGTACTGCAATCGGCCGCCGCGGTGTTGCTGGCCATCTGGCTGGTGGAACGCGGCGGACCACTGCCTCCTCTGTCGCCCCACTGGTCCATATTGGTACCTGCCTGGCCAATGGTAGCCGGCCTGCTGCTGTTGGCCGGTTTCTGAACGACCTATAGCTTTACACGCCGGTCGCGGCATTCAGCAAACCAATGGAAGCGCACACGCATTGACCCTTGCCGCACCGTCTTGCCACCATGGCTGCACCCTGTCGCTGCTCGTCGGCGCACCAACAACAATATCGCCGTGGAGAACACCATGACCACCGTAGCCGTATCCGAACTGACTTCCTTCATCGGCAAGGACCTTGGCCATTCCGAATGGCTGTTGATCGACCAGCAGCGCGTCAACCAGTTTGCCGAATGCACCGGCGATCATCAGTTCATCCATATCGACGAAGAAAAGGCCAAACAGACCCCCTTCGGCGGCACCATCGCCCACGGCTTCCTGTCCCTGTCCCTGATCCCCGCCCTGTCCGCCGGCATTTCCATGCGCCCCGAAGGCCTTAAGATGGCCGTCAACTACGGCCTGGACAGCGTCCGTTTCATCCAGCCGGTCCGCGTCGGCTCCCGCGTACGCATGCAATTGACAGTCGTGGACGTCACCGAAAAGAACCCTGGCCAGTGGCTGGTAAAATCCCGCGCGACACTGGAAATCGAAGGGGTGGACAAGCCGGCCTACATCGCCGAGACACTGGCGCTGTATTTCGTCTGACCTGAATGACGCCAGAATGATGAGCGAGTCACCTACCCTCGTCATTCTCGGCGCAGGCCGTAATGCTATTCACTTAGCCCCACCATCCTCCGCGCTACCGCGTATCCAACCCTGACACTACAAACGCACCCCAACATTGACCATGGCCGCCGCCGCACCTAAGAGCACCACATCCACCCCCACCCGCTGATAACTGGCACCGACGGACGGAATCACTGCCGGCGCCACACCAAAACGGTTGAAGGGTATCTTGTCGCGATATTCTCCCCGGTAACCATACAACAGCCCCGCAGTGAGCTTGGCATTGAAGGGCGTACCGGCAAATTCGAAACGCTTGCCGGTATAACCATACCAGGACCGCTCACCAAAAGAGTGCCGAAAGGTGGCGGCACCCCAGAGGTAACTGTCATCCCGGTGTCGCTCCAGACCGATCAGGTCCTGATTATTGTTATGGTCTGGCTGAGGATCAAAGTGCGTGGTCCAGACGCTACCCTGGATATACCAACCCTCCTCCGAATCAACGGGAGCCGCCAACTCCCTGGCCAACTCCAAAGGCCGCTGCAGCAGCCCCGGCCCACTGTCAGAGTCCTGTATGGTTGCCGGCACATCCTCCACCTGTGCTGCCTGTGCACCTGCGCTGATCAGTAATGCAACAATGCCAGGCACAAGACGCTGGATGCCATACCATGGTGTAGATGTCAGCCGTAAGACTCGGCGGGGAGAGGGAGAGTACTGGTGTAATGTCATAGCTACATGGTCGCGTGAGGTGAATAATCCAGGATGGGTGATGAAGTAGGGTCATGACATGTCGCACGGGACAAGTTCACGGCCTCCAACCTTACCAGCTCTTGCCCCGCTCCCCTGCATTTGCCATCATCGCCAACACCTCGCCCTACCGGAACAAGGATTTTCCCGTGCCCCATGCTGACACCAGCCCCCCGCCCATGGCGCACCCGCAGAGCCATTGCCCGCTCTGGTAAACCTGTCCGAGCGCTTACGCAGCGGTACCTGCCATATCGGCATCTATGGCCTCGACTATGCGGCGTTGATGCAGAGGGCCAAGGCGGAGGGCTGACTTGACGCAAGGCCGCTGGCGTAGCGCGGGTGCGCTACGCCCGAAAAACGGGCTGCAATGCGAAAGAGATAATTCCGTTATGGCAATGCCTCCCCTTCCCGCCGAACGGTCACTTTCTGACACCCCGCTGTAACCTCCATACGATTAACTGCACCCCAAGTGATATTCAGCTTCCGAGGTGTGTGGCCATGTATGCAGAAAAGGCAGTGGTGCGGGTGCAGGGTGATTTGAAGGTGCATACGCGCTTTTATCCGAATCCGCGCAGCAACAGCACCATCATTCTGGTCAACGGTTCGCTGGCGACCAGTGCCTCCTTTCATCAGGCGCTGCGATTTCTGCAGCCGCTGTTCAACGTGGTGTTGTTCGATCAGCCCTATTGCGGCATGTCGCGGCCTTACAATGAATCCTTGAGCATGCTGGGCAAGGAGGATGAGGCGCTGATCCTGCTTGAGCTGATCGAGCATTTCCGGGCAGACCAGGTCATGGCGTTTTCCTGGGGTGCGGTGTCGACGCTGCTGGCTCTCGCGCAGCGGCCGGCGCGGATCAAGCGGGCGGTGATCAGTTCGTTTTCACCGGTGCTGAACCGCGAGATGCTGGATTATCTGGCGCGCGGTCAGGAGTGCCTGGCAGCCTGTGACCGGAACCGCATCGCGACACTGGTCAACGACACCATCGGCGAGCATCTGCCGCCACTGTTCAAGCGCTGTAACTTCCGTCATGTCTCTACGCTGGAGGTGCATGAGTATGCGCAGATGCTCCATCACATTCGCCAGGTATTGAGTCTGGATGCTGATCGCTATATGCAGTGCGTGGGAAATGTGGACATTCCGCTGCTGTTTCTCAATGGCGAACTGGACAAGTACACCACACCGAACGATGCCCTGTATTTTGCCGATCTGGCTCGTCGTTCCGAGTATGTGACCATTCGCAATGCCGGGCATTTCCTGGAAAACGAACATCAGACCGCCTGGGAAGATGTGCGCGAGGCGGTGGAGCGGTTTTTGTTGCCGGGTGAGACGGAAAATGCCCACCGGCTGGCCATGGTTGGTTGATTGTATCGACGCTCAAGGTGTCGCAATCTTTCGCCGAGCGGTGAAGAAACTCGGTGAAGGAGCTGAAAGCTGCAGCCTTGCTCGGGCTGCGGGAGCGGCCGCAAGGGTTTCTGTAGGCTTATCCGCGGCCTTAGGCCGCTAATAGCCTACCCCCGCATCAGGAAGCTCCCACAACAGACCGCCCGCAGACTCAGCTACTGACGCACCTGCCCTCTCAAGGCGTGGTACTGGTATCGCTGTCGATGCCCGGATCCACCCGCTCATTGGGTGAGTCGCTGTCGGTGCCCAGCCCCGGGTCCCGGTCCAGCGAACGCTGCAGGTTTTCATCCGGCGGGTTCATGGGGTCTTCAGCCGGTGGCATGGGTTCATCGGCCGGCATCCGCGGATCGGTGGCCGGTGCTGGCGTGTCATCAGTGGGTGACATCGGCTGGTCCGCTGGATCGACCGGCGTGCCGTAGGCCTCTTCGGCCGGCGCTTCGTTGTCCATGGGCAGCGCGGTGTCAGGCTCATCATCGCCGCAACCGGCAAGCAGCAGGGCAAACAGGGGTATGCTCAGGTAGGTAAGTCGCATGGCGGTTCTCCGCATCTGATAGGTCCATGCGTTTGGACAGGCGCGCGACCGGCAAGTGCGAATTTTTTCCGCATGCCGGCCGGTGCAGCCGTGGGCGTTATTGCGTAATGCCGGAGTCGTTGTCAGGACCCGGGGCGGTCATGTCGTCGCCGTCGGTACCATATACGCCAGTATCGCCATCCGCCGGGGGCACAGCGGTGCTGTTATTGGGCACCGCTGGATCGTTGGCCGGGTCCGTCGGAGCGCCGTACTCTTCGGTTTGCGGGGCGGTATTGGTTTCCGGGAAGGTGGCCTCTTCTTCCTCCCCGCAACCAGCCAGCAGCAGGGCAAACAAGGGTATGGATAAGTAAGTCAGTCGCATCACAGCTCTCCAAAGCAGGGGTCGTCCCTGCTTTGGACACGCTTTTGGGCTGGCAGTGCCCTATTTTCCCGTTGAACTCCACCTCGGCCTATAGCGCCCGTGCTCCCCTGGAACTCGGGGCCTGGCCGGTGAATTCAGGGATTCATCGAATCAAACACCCCTTCTTCCCGGTCCGCCGCCTCGGCGCGCAGCTTGATCAATTGTTTGATCTTGCGATGGGGGAAGACATAGAACTGGTTATTTTCCACGGCCTTGAGGGTCATTTCGGCGATATCGGCAGCCGGGATGCGGCCGTGCTCAACGGCATATTTCAGCGCGGCAGCACGCTTGAGCGAGACTTCGCTCTTCTCGACGGTCTCGGCCTTGTCTGCCGGGCGGTTGCGATCGGACTGGTGAATGCCGGTGGGGAAGAATGCCGGGCACAGCACGGTCACGCCAACGTTGGCCTGGGCATCGCGCAGGTCCAGCGCCAGGGTTTCGGAGATCGCCACCACCGAGGTCTTGCTGACGTTGTAGATGCCGCTGCTCGGGCCGTTGAGCCAGCCGGCAGCGGAGGCTGTATTGATGATATGGCCTTCGTTCTGTTCGATCAGCATCGGGGTGAATGCCTTGATGCCCCACACCACGCCATACAGATTCACGCCCAGCACCCAGTCCCAGTCATGCACGGTGCTCTGCCAGATCGGCCCGTTGACGCTGACACCGGCATTGTTGAAGATCAGATGCGCGCCGCCGAAGCGACTCTTGCTCAGCGCCGCCAGCTCCTCGACCTGCTCCAGCCGGGATACATCCAGGCGCATGGTGACCGACTCGGTACCCGGGTGCGCTGTATCTACCAGGCGCAGAGTTTCCTGCATACCGGCTTCGTCCACATCGCCCAATACCAGTTTCATGCCACGCGCCGCACAGCATAACGCCAGTTCCCGGCCCAGACCGCTGCCACCGCCGGTGATCACTGCTACCTTGTTCTGAAAGTCCTGCATGCCTGAGTTCTCCTGTTGATGCGCTGGCACTCTATGCAGCGCGGGTGAGCCGATGCAGCGAGCATGCCGCGCCCCGCCGCTCCCCGCCAGCGCTATGCGCCCGGTTGATCAGAGAACAGCAGTGCGGTTTATGAAAGCCTGCAGGAGGGAATATCCGCATGCCATTGAGATTCCTGTTGCCCTTGGCGCTGCTGCTGACGGCGTGCGCCCACCCGCTGCCGCCTCTGGCCCCAGACTTCGCGCGGGTGGGCCTGGATAGCGGCAACCGGGCGGACATGCGCGCCTATCGGCTGGACGGTGAACTGGTGCGGCAGTTGCGCTTTCCGGACCTGCCGCCCGGCAGCCACGGACTGCAGGTGCGTTATCAGTTCGAGGTGCTGGGCAGCATGGGTGGGCTGGGAGAGATATCCGAACCACGCCGCCGTACCTGCATTCTAGGGCTGGATTGGGATTTCGCCGCCGGGCAGCACTATCGGGTGACGGCTTACCGGCTGGGCTGGCAGCCGGTAGGCTACCTGGAAAACGCCGCCGGCGAGCGGCTGGTACGCGCCAGGGTCATACGCTGCGGCCCTGGAGTCTGAAGGTTCCGGCGGCAGTCCATTGTGCCAGCCATTGCAGCGACTGCTCGGGCGATAATGCCGGCCGGTACTCCGCCGCGAGCCAGCCGCGGTAACCGTGCCGCGACAGCGCGCCGAAAGCTTCATGAAAATCCATATTCCCGGTGCCCGGCTCGCCGCGGCCCGGCGCGTCGGCAAACTGCACGTGGCCAATCCGCCCTTCCAGCTGCGCAATCGAGTCGGGCAGCGACTCACCCATCCGCGTCAGATGGTACAGGTCCACCTGTGCCGAGAGGTTCGAGTGAGCAACCCGATCCAGCATGTCCAGCAACTCCAGGGTGCTGCCCAGCAGGAAGCCGGGCATATCGTGGCGGTTGACTGCTTCGCAGACCAGGCATACCCCGATATCGGAAAACGCGCTGGCCGCCTTGTCCAGGTTGCCGGCCAGGGTATCCAGCGCCAGCTCCCGACTGACGCCCTCGGCAAGCCGCCCCGGCAGGACATTGACCTTCTCCGGGCGCAGCACCAGCGCATACTCCAGCGCCAGCTCCAGGGCAGCGTCGAACTCGGCCTGCCGCGCCGGCACACCAGCCAGGCCGGGGCCGCCGGTCAGGAGATCGCCAGCGGGGACATTGATCAGTACCAGCGGCATGCCGGCAGCGGCGAGATGGTGCTGCACAGTGGCGGCGGGCATATCGTAGGGAAACTGGATTTCGACCCCATCGAACCCCGCCTCGGCGGCGGCATGGAACCGCTCCGCCATGGGCAGGTCGGCAAACAGCATGGATAGATTGGCAGCCAGCGGCCAGGACATGATGAGCCCTCCGAAACGTGTCTGAGTACTGTAGCAGTTTGCCCGCCCGGCCGGTTCCAGTAAACTTGCGCCACGCCTCATCCGGCCTCGACCTCCGGATGGGAGTCTTCCGCTATTGAACCGGAGCATCACATGTCGACTTTTCGCCGCCCGCTGGCCATTCTGGCTGGCGTTTGCATGACCCTTGCCGCCAGTTTTCTGCCCGCCCATGCCGAGACCAAGGTGCTGCGCGTGTCTGCCATCCCCGATGAAGCGCCTACCGAGCTGCTGCGCAAATTCGAGCCGCTGGCTGCCTACCTGGAACAGGAGCTGGGCATCGAAGTGACCTTCCAGCCGGTATCCGACTACGCTGGCGTGGTTGAGGCATTGGGCGCCGGGCGCCTGGATATGGCCTGGCTCGGTGGTTTCACCTTCGTTCAGGCGCGGCTGCGTACCGGCGATGCCATTCCGGTGGTGCAACGAGAAGAGGATGAGGTCTTCACCAGCACCTTCATCACTGCCGACCCTGAAATCAACGAACACAAGGATCTGCAGGGCAAGAGCTTCGCCTTCGGCTCGGTCTCTTCCACCTCGGGCCACCTGATGCCGCGCTACTTCCTGCTGCAGGACGGCATCAATCCGGATGACGATTTCAGCCGAGTCGGTTTTTCCGGTGCCCATGACGCCACCGTCGCCTGGGTCGAAGCCGGCCGGGTGGATGCGGGTGTGTTGAACACCTCGGTGTGGGACAAACTGGTCGAGGAAAACAAGGTCGATACCGCCAAGGTGCGCGTCTACGGCACCACGCCGACCTATTTCGACTACAACTGGACCGTGCGCGGCGATCTGGACGCGCAACTGGTGCAGGACATCAAGGCCGCCTTCCTCAAGCTGGACCCGGCAAACCCCGAACACAAGGCAATTCTGGATTTGCAGCGGGCCTCTCGCTTCGTTGAAACCAGTGCCGAGAATTACGAGGGCATCGAAGAGGCGGCCCGCTCCGCCGGCCTGTTGCAGTGACCGTACGGCTTGACGGGGTGGGCCTGACCCACCCCGGTGGTTTTCAAGCCCTGCATGACATCGATCTGAGCATTAACCAGGGCGAACGGGTCGCCATTATCGGGCCGTCCGGCGCGGGCAAGACCAGTCTGTTGCGGCTGCTCGGCACGGGGCTTGCGCCCAGCACCGGGCAACTGCACCTGCTGGGCGTTGACCCCGCCACGCTCAAGGGTCAGGCTTTGCGCCGGCTGCGAGCCCGCATCGGGTTGATCCATCAGAGTCCTCCACTGCCGCCGCGCCAACGCGTAGTCACCGCCGTGCTGGCCGGCCGGCTGGGTCAATGGTCGCTGCTGCGCTCCCTGATCTCGCTATGCTACCCCCTGGATAGCGCCGGGGCCCGTGCCGCGCTGGAACCGCTGGACCTGCAGGACAAGCTGTTCGCTCGTTGCGATCAGCTTTCCGGTGGCCAACTGCAGCGTGTCGGTATCGCCCGCGTGCTGTATCAACGCGCTGATTTGCTATTGGCTGACGAACCAGTCTCGGCGATGGACCCGGTGCTGGCCGACCATACGCTGAACGTACTGGGCAAGGTGGCAGCCGAGCGCCAGATCAGCCTGGTCGCCAGCCTGCATGCGGTGGACCTGGCGCTACGGCATTTCCCCCGGATCATCGGCCTGCGGGCCGGGCGGGTATTGTTCGACCTGCCGGCCGAACGCGTCTCCCAGGCGGAGCTGGACCAGCTGTATAGCAACGACAGCTTCAACGAGCCCGTCTTTGCCGATCCGGTATCTGCAATAGCCGCTGCATCCCTCGAGGCACCACGCCGATGTACCTGAGCGGTACCGATGTCGGGGTCCATGGCCGCCCCCGTGATCCAGCCGCCCTGCCCCGGCTGCTGCTGACTATTCTCGCCCTGCTGGTGCTCTGGCCCGGTCTGGTATTGACCGAGTTCAATCTCGCGACCCTGGTCGATCCGCGCAATCTTGATATCTTTGCGCGCTTTCTGGCCGGCTTCTGGCCGCCGGAACTGTCTTCGGGCTTTCTCACCCTGCTGGGCAAGGCCACGCTGGAAACCCTGGCCATGGCCACCGCTGGGCTGGTGCTGGCATTGCTGCTGGCGGTACCCCTGAGTCTGATATCCAGTCATGCGCTATCGGTGTCGGCCTTAGCACGCGGACAGCCAAGCCCTGTCGGTCGAATGTTGCGCTATCCGGCGCGACTATTACTCATCATTCTGCGCAGCATCCCGGAAATCGTCTGGGCGCTGCTGTTCGTACGCGCCGTGGGGCTGGGGCCGACGGCGGGGGTGCTGGCCATTGCCATCACCTACAGCGGCATGCTCGGCAAGGTCTATGCGGAAATCTACGAGTCGGTGGATCGACGCCCGGCCCAGGCGCTGCTGCAGGCCGGCAGCTCGCGGCTGGCTGCGTTCTGCTACGGGATTCTGCCCGCTGCCGCGCAGGAATTGACCTCCTACACGCTGTACCGCTGGGAATGCGCTATCCGTGCCTCGGTAATCATGGGCTTCGTCGGAGCCGGCGGGCTGGGGCAGATGATCGACCTGTCAATTCGCATGTTCGCCGGCGGCGAGGTAGTGACCATCCTGCTGACCTTCCTGGTCCTGGTCTTGGCGGCAGACCAGCTCAGCAATCTACTGCGCCGGCGGTTGGCATGAAACGCCAATTCGAAGCGCTGATCTGGGTCGCCCTGCTGCTGGCGGCGGTGGTAGCGTCCTTCAGTTGGCTGAAGCTGGATTTTGTCGCCCTGTTCGCCGGTGACGGGTTGCAGCAGATGCACAGCTATGCCGCTTCCTTCTTCCCGCCGGACACCTCGACCAACTGGCTGCGGCAGATCTTCCATGGCTCGCTGGAAACCCTGGCCATCTCCGCCATCGGAACACTGCTGGCTGCATTGGCCGGCGCCGCCCTGAGCCTGCTGGCAGCCGGGCGGCTGGGCACCGTGGCGAAGCTGCTGGCGCGATTGCTGCTCAATGCCTTGCGTTCGATACCGGAGCTGGTCTGGGCCGCGCTCATGGTGCTGGCTGCCGGCCTCGGCCCCTTTGCCGGCACCCTGGCACTGGCGCTGCACACGGCTGGGGTTTTGGGCCGGCTGTTTGCCGAAGCGCTGGAAAACGCCCCGCCCGGCCCGACCCGCGCCCTGCGCGAAGCCGGCGCCGGCCCGGTAGCGGCCTTCTGTTACGGCACCCTGCCGGGCGTCCTGGCCCAGTGGCTGAGTTACACCCTGTATCGCTGGGAAAACAACATCCGCATGGCCGCGGTGCTGGGGTTTGTCGGTGCCGGCGGGTTGGGTCAGATGCTTTACGTCACCCTCAGCCTGTTCCAGCAACCCCGCGCCGCCAGTGTGATCCTGGCGATGCTGGTGATGGTATTGCTGGTGGATGCGCTGAGCGCCTGGTTGCGGCGGCGCTGGGGGTAAACCTTGCAGTCGGCGGCGCGGTAAAACTCAGCTCCGCTCCTGCATCAGCACCCACGGCCGGATGACCACCGCCCACAGCGTATCCGGATTGCGCTCGAACCAGTCCGCCGCCTGGGTATCTGTGGCGGCGCCCAGCAGCCCCTGCGCCATCCAGTCTTTCACCTTGGCGCTATCATCGTCGATAAAAGCCTGAGCGACGGTGACCAGATCCAGCCCGCTATCGACCACCAGCAGTTCGCCGCGGGCAAAATGCGGCTCGAGTGCGTTCCATTCGATCTGGGCGGTGGCGCCGAGAATGGCGGCATAGGTTTCGCTTGGCGCGGGCATGGCTTCTACCTCTGGGGAATGATTGTTGCGCATGGTAACCATCACAGCGCCAGATGCAATATCCCGTTGACTGGAAACCGAAGCGGCAGGGGAGTAGCGACTTGGCATCGCCTCCGCTACAGTTCACTTATCTGTGGGCGCTCCATTTCGACCATGCCGACTCTCCGAGGCAATGCAAGATAGCGCCAGCAGACCCGACTACAACTCCAATAAAAAGTGAGCAAATGGCATGAAAAAGACACAGCGCAAGGCTCTTTCTCAATTCATCGTCATCACCGCCCTCGCCGGCGTCAGCAGTCTTACCCTGGCCGCCGAGAATATCCGCATCGCCCTCGCCGGCCCGGTGACCGGCGCCGTGGCGCAATATGGCGACATGCAGTTCACCGGCGCCAACATGGCCATCGAGATGATCAACAAGGCTGGCGGCGTCAACGGTGCCCAGCTCCAAGGCGTGGTGTTCGATGATGCCTGCGACCCGAAGCAGGCTGTCGCGGTGGCCAACCGCATCGTCAACGAGGGCATCAGCTTCGTCGTCGGCCACCTTTGCTCCAGTTCCACCCAGCCGGCCACCGATATCTACGAGGATGAAGGCATCCTCATGGTCACCCCCGCCGCCACCAGCCCGGACATCACCAACCGCGGTTACGAACTGGTATTTCGCACCATCGGCCTCGACAGCCTCCAGGGTCCGACTGCCGGCAAGTACATCGTCGAGCACGTGAAGCCGCAGAAGGTAGCAGTCATCCATGACAAACAGCAGTACGGTGAAGGCATTGCCACCGCGGTGCGCGGTGTATTGACCGAGGCCGGTATCGATGTGCCGATCTTCGATGGCATCACCGCCGGCGACAAGGACTTCTCCTCACTGATCGCCCGTCTGCGCCAATCCGGCGTCGATTTCGCCTATTTCGGCGGCTATCACCCGGAACTGGGGCTGATCCTGCGCCAGGCCCGCGAACAGGGACTGAATATTACCTTCATGGGGCCGGAAGGCGTGGGTAACAGCGATATCAGCGCGATCGCCGGTGAGGCAGCCGAAGGTATGCTGGTCACCCTGCCCAAGGCATTCGATGAAGACCCGGCCAACGCCCACCTGGTGGAGGCGTTCGAGGAGCGCAAGCAGGACCCGCGCGGCCCCTTCGTGTTCCCATCCTACGCTGCGGTACAGGTGATTGCCGATGGCATACGCCTGGCGGAAAGTACCGACCCAGTCGATGTGGCCGAAGCACTGCGCAGCAACACCTTTGATACCCCTACCGGCAAGCTGGCGTTTGACGAGAAAGGCGACCTGAAGGACTTCAACTTCGTGGTCTATGAGTGGCATGCGGACGGAACCAAGACCGCACTGAGCGAGTAACACAACCTGCTCACGGGTCGGCGGCAACGCCGACCCCGCGCTCAAGGATGTATCCATGCCCGACAGTTTTTACTATCTGCTGCAACAACTGCTCAATGGCCTGACCGTGGGCAGCACCTATGCCCTGATCGCCATCGGCTACACCATGGTCTACGGCATCATCGGCATGATCAACTTCGCCCATGGCGAGGTGTACATGATCGGCAGCTACATCGCCTTTATCGTGCTGGCAGCGCTGGCGTTGATGGGCATCGAGTCGCTGCCGCTACTGATCATCGGCGCCCTGGTGGTCAGCATGATCGTTACCAGTGCCTACGGCTACAGTATCGAGCGGGTCGCCTACCGGCCGCTGCGCGGCGGCAACCGGCTGATTCCTTTGATTTCCGCAATCGGCATGTCAATCTTCCTGCAGAACCTGGTGCGTCTGGCCCAGGGCTCGCGGGACATTGCCATGCCCAACCTGGTGCGCGGCGGCCTCGACATCGGCCCCACGACCGGCTTCCATGCGACCCTGTCCTACATGCAGATCATCATCTTCGTGGTGACCCTGATCAGCATGACCTTGTTGACGTTGTTCATCACCCGCTCACGCATGGGCCGTGCCTGCCGCGCCTGCGCCGAAGACCTGAAGATGACCAACCTGCTGGGCATCAATACCAATGGCATCATCGCCCTGACTTTCGTCATCGGCGCCGCCCTGGCGGCAGTAGCCGGGGTGCTGCTGGGTATGTACTACGGGGTGATCAACCCCTATATCGGCTTCATGGCGGGGCTCAAGGCGTTTACCGCAGCGGTACTCGGCGGTATCGGCAGCATTCCCGGCGCGGTACTCGGCGGGCTGTTGCTGGGCGTGGCCGAAGCCATGACCTCTGGCTATTTCAGCGCCGAATACAAGGACGTGGTGGCTTTCAGCTTGCTGATTCTGATACTGCTGTTCCGTCCCAGTGGCATTCTCGGGCGGCCGGAGGTGGAGAAGGTATGATGCGCAATCTGAAACCGGCGCTGATCTCCGCCGTGGTGGTGGTCGCGCTCAGTGGCCTGCTGATGGGCGTGCGAATCAGTCAGCAAGGTACCGGGTTGGCGTTGACCGGCGCCGGACCTGATGTCGCCATGAAGATCGCCGCAGCGGCGCTGTTCATCTTCTTGTTCAATCTGTTCCGCGATCAACTGACGGCGCTGTGGTTCAAGGTGCCGGCCCTGCCCCGCACCCCGGCGGCGTTCAGCATTCTCGCCGGGCGACCTGCCATGCGCCGGCTGTTCTGGTGTTTTCTGATTGCCGCTGCGCTGATCTGGCCGTTCATGAGCAACCGCAGCAATATCGACCTGGCCACCCTGGTGTTGATCTATGTAATGCTCGGACTGGGGTTGAATATCGTGGTGGGGCTGGCCGGGCTGCTGGATCTGGGTTATGTCGGCTTCTACGCAGTCGGCGCCTATACCTACGCGCTTTTGGCCATGTATTTTGGCGTCGGCTTCTGGACCGGGTTGGTCGCCGCCGGGGCCATGGCGGCGCTGTTCGGCTTTCTGCTGGGCTTTCCGGTATTGCGCCTGCGCGGCGACTACCTGGCCATCGTCACCCTGGGTTTCGGCGAGATCATTCGCATTCTGCTGAATAACTTTACCGCGCTGACCAATGGTCCCAATGGCATCGGCAGCATCCCCAAGCCAGACCTGTTCGGCCTGGAGTTCAGCCGCCGCGCCAGCGAGGGCATGCAGACCTTCCACGAGTTCTTCGGCATCGAGTTCAATTCGGTGCACCGGGTGATGTTCCTGTATTTCCTCGCCCTGCTGCTGGTGCTGTTGACCCTGTTCGTTATCAATCGCCTGCTGCGCATGCCGGTGGGCCGCGCCTGGGAGGCTCTGCGCGAGGATGAGGTCGCCTGCCGGTCGCTGGGCATCAACCCCACCGCGGTCAAGCTCAACGCCTTCACCATCGGCGCGACCTTCGCCGGCTTTGCCGGCTGCTTCTTCGCCGCGCGCCAAGGCTTCATCAGTCCGGAGTCCTTCACTTTCATCGAGTCGGCGATCATCCTGGCTATCGTGGTACTCGGCGGCATGGGCTCGCAACTGGGGGTAATCCTGGCGGCCATCATCATGACCCTGTTGCCGGAGGTGGCGCGCCAGTTCGATGAATATCGCATGTTGCTGTTCGGCCTGCTGATGGTGCTGATGATGATCTGGCGGCCCCAGGGGCTGCTGCCGATGAAGCGCCCGCATATGGAGCTGGGAACATGAGTAGCGTCGCTCCTTTGCTGGATGTATCCGGCCTGTGCATGCGTTTCGGTGGACTGCTGGCGGTCAACGAAGTCGCATTGCAGGTCGCCGAGGGTCAGATCGTCTCGCTGATCGGCCCCAACGGCGCGGGCAAGACCACGGTATTCAACTGCCTGACCGGCTTCTACAAGCCCAGTGCCGGCAGCATCCGCTTTCGCGGCGAGGAAGTCAGCGGCATGCCCGGCTTCAAGCTGGCGCGCAAGGGCATGGTACGTACCTTCCAGCATGTGCGTCTGTTCAAACAAATGAGCGTGGTGGAGAACCTGTTGGTAGCCCAGCATCATCACATGAACACCAATATGCTCGCGGGGTTGCTGAAGACGCCGGGCTTTCGCCGCAGCGAAAAGGAAGCACTGGACCGCGCCGCGCAGTGGCTGGAACGGACCGGGCTGCTGGAGTTTGCCAACCGCACCGCCGGCACCCTCGCCTACGGTCAGCAGCGCCGCCTGGAGATCGCCCGCTGCATGGTCACCCGCCCGACCCTGCTGATGCTCGATGAGCCCGCCGCCGGGCTCAATCCGCGGGAAACCGCCGACCTGCAGGAACTGATCGCCGAATTGCGCAGCGAACATGGGCTGACCATCCTGCTGATCGAGCACGACATGAAGCTGGTAATGGGAATCTCCGACCATGTGGTAGTGATCAACCAGGGTTGCCCGCTGGCCGCCGGTACACCGGAGCAGGTGTGCTGCGATCCCGAGGTGATCAAGGCCTATCTGGGAGAGACCTGAAGCATGCTGTCATTCACTGACGTCAATACCTTCTATGGCAAGATCCAGGCGCTGCACGATGTCAGCCTGCAGGTGGAAGCCGGCGAGATCGTCACCCTGATCGGTGCCAATGGCGCCGGCAAGACCACATTGTTGATGACCCTGTGTGGCGACCCCGCACCGACCAGCGGCAGTATTCGCTACCGTGACGAGGAACTGATGGGGATGGACACCTGCGACATCATGCGGCGGGACATCGCCATCGTGCCCGAGGGGCGGCGGGTATTTTCCCGGCTGACGGTGGAAGAGAATCTGGCGATGGGTGCGTTCTTTCTCGAGCGCAATGAGGTGCAGGCACAACTGCAGGCCACCCTGGAGCTGTTTCCCCGATTGAAGGAGCGCTTTCAACAGCGTGCCGGGACCATGTCCGGTGGCGAACAGCAAATGCTTGCCATCGGCCGTGCCTTGATGAGCAAACCGCGATTATTGCTGCTCGACGAGCCCTCTCTTGGCCTGGCACCGATCATCATCCAGCAGATTTTCGAGATCATCGAAGAGCTGCGACGCCAGGGCGTAACCATCTTCCTGGTCGAGCAGAACGCCAACCAGGCGCTGAAACTGGCCGACCGGGGTTATGTAATGGAACACGGCCACATTCTCATGCAGGGCAGCGGCGAGGAGTTGCTGGCCAATCCGCAGGTGCGGGAGGCGTATCTGGGTGCCTGAGCCCCGTCATGGATCCATCCCTGGGAGCAGACTTTGAGCAGGACCAGACCCTGGTAATCTCCTGTCATAGGCGATAAAAAGTTATCGCTCAGCCCCCTGATACCCACAGCCGCGCAACCGCTGCCCGTCGCGCATCAGCGTCGCGCTCAGGTGGTAATAGTCGCCGGTGCTGCGGTCGATGCAGCCGGTGGGGTACAACCATAGCTCCAGCCCCTGGTCATGCACTCCACGGAATACCTGCGCGCCATCCGGCAGCTGTTCATGAATGGTCGCCAGTTGCCGACCGCTTTCCGCATCCTCGGTGGTCAGCGTCAGCCCTTGCGCGCTGATATCCACCCTCCAGGCCGGCTCATGGCTGAAACCGACCCATTGACTGTTCCTGGCGCTGTTGTCCATGCAGCCACGCCCGGTGGTCTGCAGCCGCTGGGTCTGCTGGACGACCCAGCGGCCCTCGTTCTCGGTCACCCGCAGCTCCGCGAACATGGATACCTGCCCCGGCTGGGCAACATCATCGAACAGCTCGCGCAGTTGCGGGGTCGGTTGCAACAACCGCTCATGCTCCTGGCCGCAGGGGCGCAGAACCCAGCGGTCATCCCCCCCCCGTTCGACAAGACCGGAAACGAGCTGCGAGGGCGCTTCCTCCCCGGCCGGCCAGAGGGACCAGGAGGCGCAGCCAGTCAATATCAGGGAGAAACCAGCGACTGCCAACGCCGGTATCCGGCCAATCCAACCCGTCATAGTGTGAACCTCTTTGAAGAATCGGCCATAAACCGATGAATTGCTTGCATTTGGTGGTCACAACCCGATTTTCCGGTGGTAATCTGTGTGCACTCGATGGCCCAGGTTACCTCACCGTCTGGATTGCACATGAATAGCATAAAAACACTGGCACTTGCTTCACTGGTTTTCGTCACCGCCTGTTCCTCCAAACAGGAAGTTGTACAGGCTCCCCCGGCACCGTCCTGGGCCGAATCACGCATCGTCAACCTCACCAGCATCGCTGAGCAGCAGGGTTACGAGATCGAGCGCGAAGGGGAGCAGATTCGTCTGCTGATACCGGTAGACGGCAACTTCCATCCCAAACGCACCCTGTTGCTGCCCTCGGGTCTGGTGCCGCTGAGCAAGGTTGCCCAGGCACTGAAAGTCGACGGCGCCAGCCAGTTGACTGTGGTCGGCCACAGTGACAGCGATGGCAGCGACGAACTGAACAAGAAGCTGAGCATGGAGCGGGCCCAGGCTGTGGCCAGCGTGCTGCGTCTCGGTGGCATCGAGCGTCAGCGCATGCGTCTGAGCGCGATGGCTGACAACCAGCCCCGCGCCGACAATGCCAGTAACACCGGTCGCAAGCTCAACCGCCGGGTAGAAATCATCCTCACGCCCTACCCCACCAGTATCGCTCTGGCCGACTGATACCTGCTACTGCTCCCAAGGCTCGCCCCGGGTCCGCTCGACCCGTGCGGCGTGCACCTGCATGGCAGCCTTGGCCAGCATGCAGGCACTGGTGGGCGCGGTGATAAACAGGAATAGCGTGATCAACAGCTCGTGCAGCCCCACCTCCCCTGTAGTACTGAAATAGATCATGGACGCCAGCACCAGCGAGCCAACGCCCAAGGTAGTCGCCTTGGTCGGGCCATGCAGGCGCATATAGAAGTCCGGCAGCTTGAACAGGCCGAACGAGCCGATCAGGGCAAACAGACTTCCCAGCAGCAACAGTGCGGCGACCAGCCATTCAATTGCAGTTTCCATAGGCACTCCTCATTCGATGATGTCGCCGCGCAATAGGTATTTGGCCACGGCCACGGTACCCACAAATCCCATCACGGCTATCAGCAATGCCGCTTCAAAATACAGATTGGAGCGCAGCAGCAGCCCCATCAGAATGATCATGGCGATGGCGTTGACATACAGGGTATCCAGCGCCAGCACCCGATCAGGCAGATCCGGCCCCTTGAACAGCCGCAACAGATTCAGCAGCATGGCCACCGAGATCATGCCCAGGCAGAGAATGATTACGTTGTGGAGCATTCGAACACCTCAATCAGGGGTTTCTCGTAGCGCTGCTTGATGGTGTCGATCAATTCCTGTTCATCCGGCACATCCAGCCCGTGAATCAGCAGGGTCCGATGATCCTCGCTGACATCCGCCGAGACCGTGCCCGGCGTGAGAGAAATGGTGGTCGCCAGCACCCCGATCCCGAACTCGTTACGCAGTTCGAGTGGGTAGACCACAAACGCCGGTTGCAGTCTGCTGCTGGCGCCCAGAATCAATTTGGCCACTTCGAAGTTGGCGAAGAGAATATCGCCGAGAACCCGGAATACAAAGCGAACCAGCACCCAGGGCCGGTGTAACTTGGGCGGGTCGGGCCAGAATGCATGCGTCAGCAAAGGGATCACCCAACCCAGTATCGCACCCATGATGAGCGACCCTGCCGACAGATCGTTGACCAGCAGTTGCCAGACCCCTAGCAACAACAGGCTGAGCCAGGGATGCGGGAACCATTTTCCTGGCGCGTTCAATGTCCACCTCCGCTCGTGTTGATCTGCATGGATAATACCTGCCGCGCATACGCCTGCGGATCCAGCAACTGATCGACAGTGATGGTGAGATAATCGAGCAGCGGGCCGGCAAACACCACCAGTAGTGGGGAGCACAGCAGCAATGCGAGGACGGCCACCAATCGCACATTATCCACCGATCCGCCGGCAGCGGCCGCCGGATCGGTGCGCCAGAACAAAGTGCTACCGGCACGGCTGAAGGCAATGATGGACACCAGCCCGCTGCCCAGCAACAACGAGTACAGCCAACCCGCAGCCACCCCGGTCTCCGCCGCACGCAGCAACAAGAGCTTGCCGATGAAACCGGACAAGGGCGGCAAGCCGATTACCGATATCGCCGCCAGGAAGAAAAGGCCACTCAGTAATGTCGGCCTGGACAGCGCCGGGCCCGGCACCAGGCGACCGACAAAGCGTGGCCCGCGGCAACGGGAAATGATGCCCGCGAACAGGAACAAGGCGCCGCAGACCCAGGTCGAGTGAATCAGATAGTAGAGACTGCCTACCAGCGCATCGTGGCTGTCCAGCGCCAGCCCGGCCAGCAGCGTGCCGACAGATACCACCAGCAGGTAGGAAATCAGACCGTTCAGGGTGCTGGCAGCCAGCGCGCCTATGGTACCCAGAACCAGGGTCAATAACGCCGCCGGCCATAACCAGCCGTTAGCCAGGTCTGCCAGCGGACCGGCAGTATCCCCGAAAACCTGGGTGTATATCCGCAGAATCGAGTAGATCCCGACCTTGGTCATGATGGCGAACAGCGCCGCCACCGGCGGGGTAGCAGCGGCATAAGCCTTGGGTAACCAGAAGTACAGAGGGAAGACAGCTGCCTTGAGGCCAAACACCACCAGTAGAAGCATGGCTGCTGCCCCTACAAGAGGAGCATCCGGGGCTGGCAGCTGGGCTACACGCTGGGACAGGTCGGCCAGGTTCAGGGTGCCGGTAACACCATATAGAGTACCTATGGCGATCAGAAACAGGGCGGAGCCGAACAGGTTCAGCAGCACATAGTGCAACCCCGAGCGGATCCTGGCTGAACCAGTCCCATGCAACAGCAAGGCGTAGGAGGCGATGAGCAGGATTTCGAAGAAAACGAACAGGTTGAACAGGTCACCTGTCAGAAAGGCACCATTGATACCCATCAGTTGAAACTGGAACAGCGCGTGAAAGTTCGCCCCCAGCAGATCGTCGCCGCGCACGGCGTACACCACCGCCGCTATTGCCAGCACCGCAGTCACCAGCAGCAGCAGCGCCGCCAGATGATCCACCACCAGCACGATCCCGAACGGTGGCATCCAGTTACCGGCGGCGTAAACCTGCAATCCCCCGCTGGCTTGTGCCATCAAGGCTATCGCCAGTGGCAGTTGTAACAGTGTTGCCAGTAGACAGAGGCTGCGCTTGAATCCCTCACTCGCCCGGCCGCTCAATAACAGCAGGGCGCCGGCAAACATCGGCAACAGTATTGGCAGTATGGCCAGATGATCCATCAACGTTTGCCCCGCCCATCAACGTGATCATTCTCCAGCTCACCCTGCGCGCGAAGCGCCAGTACCAGAGCGAAGGCAGTCATTGCGAAGCCGATGACGATGGCAGTCAGTACCAACGCTTGCGGCAGGGGGTCGCCATGCTCGGCCACCTGACCAAGCACCGCTGGCTTGCCTGTATGCAGACGCCCCATGGCAAACAGGAAGAGATTCACTGCGTAGCTGATAAGCGTCAGCCCCACTACCACAGGAAAAGTACGGGCCCGTAACAGCAAATAAACACCCGACATCGTCAACACACCCAAGGTGAGAGCGTACAGCAGTTCCATTATTCAGGCTCCCTGGCGGCATGGATGGAAAGCTTGCCCAGATTGGACAGAATCAGCAGTGTGGCGCCGACCACCGTCAGATACACACCGAGGTCAAACAGGAGGGCCGTCGCCAGCTCGATTTCACCGACCAGCGGAATGGCAAAATGATCGAATGCGCTGGTCAGGAAAGGATAACCGAACAACCAACTACCCACTCCGGTCAGCCCCGCGATGATTACGCCGGCCCCGGCAAGATGATGGAAATCGACACCCCAACGGGCCTGACTCCAGGCGTGACCACTGGCGATGTACTGCAGGATAAGCGCCACGGCGGTAATCAGGCCCGCGATGAAACCGCCACCCGGGAGATTATGCCCGCGCAGGAAAATGTACACCGATACCATCAAGGCCAACGGCAGAATGAGCCGTGACAGGTTCACCAGCATGAAGGGATGAGCATCTCGCGCCCAGGTCCATCCCTGTTCATCCACCGATGGTTTGCGCAACCGCAGGCCGTGGATCAGCGCGTAGATAGCGGCGCCTGCAATCGCCAGGACAGTGACTTCCCCCAGGGTATCGAAGCCGCGAAAATCGACCAGGATCACGTTCACCACGTTGGTTCCGCCACCACCCGACAGACTGTTGGCCAGAAAATACCCGGCGATGCTCTCATAGGGGCGGGTAAGTACGGCCAGGCACAGCCCGGCAACCAAAACACCAGCCAATCCGGCGATCAGCAGATCTCGACCGCGCCGCAATCCGGATGACTCTGCCGGCGAGGTGCGCGGCAGGAAGAACAGCGCCAGCATCATCAGGATAATGGTGACCGATTCGACCGAGAGTTGGGTCAGTGCCAGATCCGGCGCCGAGAAACGGGCGAAGGCCAGGGCCACGAATAGCCCCACTACGCTGAGCATGACCAGTGACACCAGCCGCCGACGATGCCAATACGCAGTGGCGGCGGCGGTCAGCATGAGCAGGACGGCACCGACCAGAGTTGCCCCATCCACCGGGGTCATGGGCATCGGCCCCACCAGTGACGGGAGCTGCATCAACCAGAAACCGCTCATCAGCAGCGCCGTCAGCAGCATCCACAGCAGATAGCGTTGCAACGAACTGTTCTCGATTCGCAAGGTAAGCATTGCTGCCTGGTTCACCAGCCGCTGGATCACACGCTCAAACAGATTTTTCGCATCCAACCGCGGCAGGTGCACGTGCCAACCCAGCAAACGGTGCCGCCCGAAGTAGATGAGCACACCCACTAATAATGCCACCACACTCATGGCCAACGGCAGGTTGAAACCGTGCCAGATAGCCAGGCTGTAGCTCGGCAAGTCTCCCCCTAACGTCGCTGCTGCTGCCACTGCCAGCAACCCGGCCACGGTAAAGCCTGGGACCAGGCCTACCAGCAGACACAGGGCGACCAGAATCTCGACCGGAATCTTCATGTAACGGCTGGGTTCATGGGGTGGAAATTTCGGCAGATTCACCGGTTTGCCATTGAAAAACACATCATGAATAAAGCGCAGCGAGTACGCCACCGAGAATACGCCCGCTATTACCGCGACCAGCGGCACCATCCAGCTGAAATTGCCGAACTGGTGTTGCTGCAGGGTCTCGGTGAAAAACATCTCCTTGCTCAGGAAACCGTTCAACAGGGGCACGCCGGCCATCGCCGAGGCCGCAACCATAGCCAGCGTGGCGGTATGTGGCATGTACTTCCATAGGCCATTGATGCGCCGCATGTCCCGCGTGCCGGTCTCATGGTCGATGATCCCTGCAGCCATGAACAGCGAGGCCTTGAAGGTCGCATGGTTGATGATATGAAACACGGCGGCTACCGCCGCCAGCTGGGTATCCAGCCCGAACAGCAGCGTGATCAGGCCCAAGTGGCTGATGGTCGAGTAAGCCAGCAACCCTTTCAAATCATGCTGAAACAGTGCGGTACAGGCGCCCAGTAGCAGCGTAGCCATACCGGTGATACTGACCAGGAAGAACCACAGGTCCGTATCTGATAGCGCCGGGTACAGCCGCGCCAGCAGAAATACCCCGGCTTTGACCATGGTCGCCGAATGCAGGTAGGCCGACACTGGCGTGGGAGCAGCCATCGCGTGGGGCAGCCAGAAGTGGAAAGGAAACTGCGCAGACTTGGTGAACACTCCCAGCAATACCAGTACCAGAATCAGCGGATAGAGCGCATGGTCGCGAATCAGATCGCCTGAAGCCAGCACCACACTGAGCTCGTAGCTACCTACCACCTGCCCCAGCAGCAGCACCCCGGCCAGCAGGGCCAACCCACCTCCCCCGGTCACCGCCAGCGCCATGCGCGCGCCCTTGCGTGCATCGGAAGAGTGCGACCAATAGCCGATCAACAGGAAGGACGACAGGCTGGTCAACTCCCAGAAGAACATCATCAACAGGAGGTTTTCCGACAGGACCACCCCCAGCATGGCGGCCATGAACAGCAGCAGGAAAAAGAAGAAGCGCCCCATCGGATCGTTCTTCGACAGGTAGTAGCGCGCGTAGATGATAACCAGAATGCCGATACCGAGAATCAGCAAGGCAAACAGGAAACTCAGCCCATCGAGGCGAAAACTGATGGTGAGTCCGAGCCGCTCGATCCACGGCCAGCTCTGCACCACCACCCCACCTGAAAAAACGGTGGCGGCATGACTCCACAGCAGTATCAGACCCAGAACTGGCGCCACCATGGTCGCCAAGGCACATAGGGAGCGGCCTTTAGTATCCGTTAGCAGTGGCAGGAAAAAACTCAGCAGTGGCAGCAGCACGATCAGCGCCAGGGTCATTCATGAAACTCCGTTTGTTCGAACGTGCTCAGCACAATATGGTCCATCCCGCTAGCGCGGCGGCGGGAAATGTCCGGGAACGACAGGATGAAGGCAAGCGGGCAGTCAATCAATGACGGGCCAATGAGCGACCCGCCATGCCAGCCAGGTTACTACTTGCTTACACGCGAAACCCCGTTGACTGTCAGTACCCGCACTCGCTCGCCCGGAGCGAAGGAGATACTCGGATCGACTTCCTGCACATAGGCGCGGGTCTGGCCACCATCCTCTCGCACAGTGATTTCGATACCCTGATTGCGGGTGATGCCTTCTTCGGCCGCCGCACCCGCCATGCCACCGGCGACGGCACCCAACACGCCGGTAATAATGCTGCCACGTCCGCCACCGATCGAGCTACCGGCAACACCACCAACCACTGCACCAGCGCCGGTACCGATATTAGTCCTGGTGCCTTCGATCTGCACCAGGCGAACCGATTCGACGGTGCCCATACGCACTGTTTGCGGCGCGCGCGCTTCATCGCGGCTGTAGGTGTCACCGGTCAATCCCGAAGCACAACCACCCAGCACCAACGCAACACCGAGCAGGCAGCTCTGGAGAATTCGTATATTCATGATTCACCTCTGTATTGTGCAGCAACCCTGAAGGCTACCGGTTAGTGTGCAGTTTCTGCCACTGAATATTGGACCGGGCCAGCCCGCGAATGTTGCGGGGGCCTTTCATCGGGTTTTCTTCGGCGTGGGTCGAGGTCCACTGCGGTTTCCTTTAGAATCCGCGCCGATCATTCACCTTCCCACTGCTCCAGCCAGAATAACAATTAAATCCGCAGCTCACGAGCACTCGATATATTCGGAGAAGAATTGCATGCCCGTATTGCAGCTTGCGTGGCTTTATTATCTTAACAATAGCGCCTTTGTACTCAACTGCCTGGCGTTGTTTTACGGCCTCAGTGGCAGCTGGCTGATCATCGCTACCCAGTGGCGTACCGCCCGCGCCATGCGGTTGGCAACCGGCGGCAGCGCACTGACGCTAACCGGCCCGACGGCCCGCCCGCATCCCGCCAACCGGATGTTCATGCTGGTCGGCGGTGTCTGCCTGGGTCTGGCACTACTGCTCACGCTCGCTGCCCGCCTGGTCTGACACCCACTGGCGGCTAGCCACCGGGTTGGCGTATTGGCGCAACCACCAGGGGCGCTGATCCGGCGGGCAGGCCGCCAGGCGCTCGGCAAACCGTTGTTCCTCAGCCACCAGCATCGAAGCATTGAACTGCCCGCGCCAGCCAGCGATGTCTACTGCTGGATGCTCCGCCAGCAGTTGCTCCATCGCCAGATAGTTGCTGGGATACAGACGATATAGCCCGAGAATCTGGCGATCCGCCTCCGCGGCCACCGCCTTGGCATCGGTGTACTCCTCGGTCAGCGGCTTACCGAAGGCGATATGCACGCGCCCCTTGTAGCCGGTCAGGCCCATGGCAATGGAGCGGTCATCCTCGCCCGGCTGCTTGGTATAGCCGCCGGTGCGTTCACGCTGCTCCAGCTCACGTGCCTTCATCTGATCGCAAGGGTCCCACTCATAGGCGATGGAAACCGGCACGATATTCAGTGAGCGCACCACGTCGGCAAAGGCTTCGCCCTTGCGGCTCATGCACAGCATCTTGATGATCGCCGTGTCGGTGCGATCGCAGCCGTCCTTAGCGCGCCCTTCAGCCTGGGCAATCCACACCGAGTGCCCATCCAGAATCGAATGGCTGATGTAGGCGGACAGGGTCTGATAAACCGCCAGTTTTTCCCGCCGCCCGGCCACCGAGCGATGCACGATGAAGCATTTGTTCAGCCGCATCAGGTCGCTGACGAAAGGCCGCTGCAGCAGGTTGTCGCCAATCGCGATGCGCGGCGTCGGATGGCCGCCATGGTACAACGCATAGTTGACGAAGGCCGGATCCATGGCGATATCCCGGTGATTGGCCAGGAACAGATGAGGCCGCGTCTTGCTCAGATGCTCCAGCCCGCTGTAGGTAACGGTGAGCGCGCTGCGCTCGATGACCTTGTCCAGCCATGGCTCAAGCCGGTGCTGCAGCGCATCCACAGTGGTAATGCCCCGCGCCTCACGACGCAGCCCACCACCAACCAGGGCCGAGGCCATGCCCGGCAGCCAGCGGCTGAGCCGCGGGAACCGGTAGCGGGCCAGCGTTTGCAGCAACTCGCGATCATGCAACAGCCGTTGCATGACGGCAGGCACCTCATCGTCTCCATAGGGCCGGATGGCATCAAACTCGCCCATGCATTCCTCATTACCTTGGGTGGAAACCGCGCATTATGCGGCGCAGCGATTCGACTCACAATTGCTGAATGACTGTTTCGTCGGATTGGGGAAGGAGCTAGACTCCCCTTCCCCCTTCCCATCGAGCTGCTGCCAGGAGAATAGCCATGCCGTTGCTGGACGAATGTGCCCGCCATTGCCCGCACTGCGGCGAGCCCATCCGCTTGCTGGTCGATCTCAGCGGCGGGACCCAGAGCTATATCGAAGACTGCGCCGTTTGCTGTCAGCCCATCCTCATCAACCTGTGGGTCGATGCGGACCTGGAAGGTTACCAGCTGGATCTGCGCCGTGAGGAAGACCCGCTGTGACCGGCCGCATCGCCCAGTTCAATGCGCCGGTGGCAGAGGTGCCCCAGAGCTGGCGGCCCAACTGGAACCTCAGCCCCGGCAATCGCGTACTGATCCTGCGCAAGCTGGACAACCGCCTCGACTGCGCCGAGGTGCTATGGAACCTGACTCCGGGCTGGCTGCGTGATCTGAGCCGTGCGCCCTTCTCGGCTCAGGCCGAGTTCCTGCACGACAAGCCGATGTTCCGCGAACCTCTGGTACAGCGGCGCTGCCTGCTGCCGGTCGATGGTTTTTATATATGGCAGCAACAGGGGCAACGCAAGCAGCCCTGGTACCTGCGACAGGAACAGGGTGGGCTGGCACTGGCTGGATTATGGGAGCGCTATGCATTGGATGATGGCGAGTACTGGGACAGCTGCGTTCTGATCACCGCACCGGCCAAGGGCCTGCCGGCCCGACTGGGAGAACGCATGCCGGTCACCCTGAACCGGGCCGAACAGGCCATCTGGCTCGCTGCGGCCACCGCTCCGAGCGCATTGCAACCACTGTTGCTCAATGCCGATTCCCAGGTGCGACTGATGTACCCGGTCAACCCGGCGGTCAGCAGCCCGGCGACCCAGGGGCCACAATGCTGCAACCCCACCGGGCACGCCGTCAGGCTGGATGATCCTATACCTTGAACTGGTTGATCAGCCGGCGTTGATGTTCGGCCAGCTTGGTCAGGCCGGCGCTGGCGCTGGAGGACTCACCAGCCCCTTCGGCCACCGCATTGGCGACCTCACCGATGGTGTTGACGTTGCGGTTGATATCCTCGGCCACGGCGCTCTGCTGCTCCGCCGCACTGGCAATCTGGATGTTCATGTCATTGATCACCGATACCGCCTGGGTAATTGAGGTCAAGGCCGCATCCGCCTCCTCGGCCTGCAATACACTATCGCTGGTCCGGCTGCGGCTCTGCTCCATGACTCTCACCGTTTGATGGGTGTCGGCTTGCAACTGCTCGATCATCTTCTGGATTTCTTCAGTAGAGTTCTGCGTCTTCAGCGCCAGCGAGCGCACCTCGTCGGCGACCACGGCAAAACCGCGCCCCTGATCCCCGGCGCGCGCCGCCTCGATTGCTGCGTTCAGCGCCAGCAGGTTGGTCTGCTCGGCTATGCCGCGGATGGTATCCAGGATCGAAGTGATGTTTTCGCTGTCACGGACCAGGTGCTGCACGCTCTGTGAGGCGCGCTCGATATCCTCAGCCAACCCCTGAATGGTCGCCGCGGTCTGCTGCACCACTTCGCGGCCATGACCGGCCGAGCCGTTGGCGTTGCCCGCCGCTTCGGCGGCCAGGCTAGCGTTACGGGCCACATCCTGGGCGGTAGCGGTCATTTCCGTCACTGCGGTAGCTACCAGCTCGATCTCGCCGAGTTGGCGCTGCACCCCATCATTGGTACGCATGGCAATGTCGGCGGTATGCTCGGCAGCATCGGTCACCTGCTGCACCGAGCCGACCACCTCACGGATCATGTCTTGCAACTTGTCGAGAAAGGCATTGAAACCACGGGCGATATCCCCGAACTCGTCGCTGCGCTGGACAGCCAGGCGCTGGGTCAGATCACCCTCGCCGCGAGCGATATCATTGAGCATGGAAACCAACTGCCGCGCTGGCCGTGCCAAGCCGTAACCGACCGCCAGCATCACACCCAGGCCAACCAGGGCGGTAAGCCCACCGATCACCGCCAGAGTAATTGCCTCACTGGATTGGCGCTGCGTCAGCTCGGTCTCCAGCGCCTGCAGGTCAGCCATCACCACGTCGAGTGGCAAGTTGATCAACATCGTCCAGTGCGTGCCGGTGTCGCCAATCGGAATCGGCATCCACAACTGCACACGATTACCCGCCGTATCCAGTTCGTAGTGAAAGTCATCGCCCAGGCCAGCGAGGTTGGCCAGCCCCTGCTTATCGATCACGCGTTCGGCTGGGTCCCCCGGCGCGGCCCCTTCACCGGTCCAGGCAACCAGTCGGCCGTTGGGACTGATCAGGGCCTGAGTGCCACGCCCTTCGTAAAGTCGGCTGTCGCTCTCTTCGAGCATGGATTGCAGAAACTGCAACGACAGGTCCGCACCGGCAATACCCATGAACTGGCCGTTGAGCATGATCGGGGCAGTGAAAGACGACAGCATGACCCAGCTGTCGCCCAGCTCGTAGGGCGCCGGGTCGATCACACAGGCACGCTGCGTATCACGCGGGCAGAAATAATATTCACCGACGCGCACGCCGGTTTCCAGCATGGTTTCGTCCGTGAGATCGCCCAGCGGCTCCAGCGCCAGTGTGCCATCGAGTTCGCGATACCAGAAAGGCATGAATTGGCCCTGCTCGTCATGCCCCGACTCGCCAGCACCCTGATAAAAACTATCCAGCCCGTCGAACGCGCCCGGTTCCCAGGCAACGTAAGCCGCCAGCAGCGTCGGCTGCTCCTCCAGTATCCGTCGAATATAACGAACCATTTCCTCGCGGCTCATCATCAGTGCCGGCAGACCATCTTCCTGCATTTCGCCCAGCTGGCGATTGAGCAACGCCAGTTGTTCGGTCACCGCAAAGGGTTGCTCCAGCTGTCGACGGATGCGCAGGCTTTCAGCGGTAGCAATGGCTTCCAACTGGCTGCGCACACGCTGCCCCAACATCTGCTCGCTGCGTTCGATGACCATGCTCTGGTTGCGCTCGAATGCCAACAGGGCGTACAGAGTCATGATACCGACCGCGATGAACAGGCAGGCACCTGCCAGCGCGGCTATGGAAAACTGGATGGATCTGAGTTTCATAGGGGCCTCGGCCAGGGAGCTGATGAACGCTTTATCGGCCGTGATAGTCAAACCTCCAGCCATGATCTGATATCGTTCATCAGGTCAAAGCTGTTAAACCCGAAACATGGAAGGAAATCACCATGCGTATCCGCCTGCTTTGCTGTCTTCCGTTCATGGCGCTGGCTAGTTGCGAGACCGTCAACACCACCCAGGGCGGCGCCGTCGGTGTCGATCGAAGTCAGTACATGTTCAGCGCGCTGTCCAGCGCTGAAGTCGACCAGATGGCCGCCGAGTCGTACAACGAGATGCTTGCCGAAGCGAAAGCCGCAAAGGTCTTGAACACCGACACCGCCATGCTCAAGCGTCTGAACCGGATTGCTGATCAGTTGGTAAAGGAAGTGGATCACTTCCGTCCCGATGCCAAGAGCTGGAATTGGGAAGTCAATCTGATCAAGAGTGATCAACTGAACGCCAGCTGCATGCCCGGCGGCAAGATCATCTTCTTTACCGGCATTGTCGACAAATTGCAGCTGACCGACGACGAGATCGCCCAGATCATGGGGCATGAAATCGCCCATGCTCTGCGTGAGCATGGCCGCGAAGCCATTTCCCGTGCTTACACCACGCAGATGGGCACCCAGGTGATAGGTTCGTTGCTGGGCCTGGGCGATGGCGCACGGCAGGCTGCCGACATGGCGGTTCAGTATGGACTGACCCTGCCCAACAGCCGCTCCAACGAAACCGAAGCGGACCTGATCGGTCTGGAGCTGGCGGCCCGCGCCGGCTACAAACCGGAGGCCGCAGTCACCCTGTGGCAGAAGATGGCGCGCGCCGCTGAGGGTGAGCCGCCGGCCTTCCTGAGTACGCACCCCTCTTCCTCGGGGCGCATCCAGAACCTGCAAAACACTATTCCCAAGGTGCAGCCACTGTATGAAGCGGCGCGATAAGACCGGTATGAATAGCTCAGGTTCCTAATACATAAGTCTAATATCACTATTCAATCACTTGATTTCCTGCATATTTCATCTATGTTACAGCGGTTGAAAAACGATCGCCCTCTGGGCAAACCCTGAGATGCAGTACTCGAGGATGAACATAATGAGAAAAACCCTGATCGCCAGCAGTGTCGCCGCTGCTGTGCTGGCTCTGCCCACCCTGTCCATTGCCCAGACTCAGAACAACGGCTTCAGCTTTGTTGATGACGCCAAGGCCACTCTTGGCCTGCGCAATCTGTATTTCAATGGCGATTACCGCGAAGGTGATGGTTACTCGAAAGATGAAGAATGGGGTCAGGGTTTCATGCTCGACTTCCAGTCCGGTTATACCCAGGGCCCGATCGGCTTTGGTCTGGACGTATTCGCCCGCTCGGGTATCCGTCTGGATTCCGGTAGCCGCACCAGCAAGGCTGACCGCAGCCGCAACCCCGGCACCATGTTCCCGCTGGATCATGACGACAGCGCCGTTTCCGAGTTCAGCCAGATCGACTTCGCCGCCAAGGCCAAGGTATCCGAGACCGAGCTGAAAATCGGCCGTGGCCTGCAGCCCAGCCTGCCGGTACTGACACGCAACGATGGTCGCCTGCTGCCCCAGACTTACAGCGGCGCGACGCTGACTTCCAAGGAAATCGACAATCTGACTCTGCGCATCGGTCAGATGGATGAAGCCAGTGGCCGTAACTCCACCTCCCATGAAGGCCTGCTGCTGGGCGGTGGTTCCGAGCGCGTGAACAAGTTCCAGTATGCCGGTGGTGATGCCCAACTGGGTGATAACCTGGTTGCCAGCTACTACTTCGCCAAGCTCAAGGATTACTACAAGCAGCATTACCTCGGTGCCGTCCACACCCTGGACCTGGGTGCCGGTCAGCTGATTACCGACCTGCGCTATTTCGACAGCGGCTCCACTGGCGCCAACGATAGCGGTGAAGCCGGCTATGCAGCCCGCGGCGTATACAACGACGGCGAAGTCGACAACCGCGCCATGAGCGCCATGTTCACCTACAAGCTGAGCAACCATGGCCTGGGCCTGGGCTACCAGAAGATGAGCGGCGACAGTGACTTCGCCTACCTCAACAACGGTGGCGGTGCCACTGCCTACCTGATCACCGACTCGCAGATCAACAAGTTCGAGCGTGCCGGCGAGAAGACCTGGGTTGGTCAGTACAGCTACAACTTCGCCGACCTGGTACCGGGTCTGAAGTTCTCCGCCAAGTATCTGCGAGGCAGCGACTTCGACGTCGCACCCGGCGAAGGCGACAAGGAATGGGAGCGTAACCTGCGTCTGGATTACACCGTCCAGCAAGGTTTCCTGAAGGATCTGGGTGTGTCCCTGCGTCACGCCAGCCTGCGTTCCGATGCGGACCGCGACCAGGACCAGGTACGGGTCTATCTGACCTACAACTTCGTTCTGCTCTAAGTCGATCAGATGCCCCGGTACGCCGGGGCATCATCCCCTTTTCTCTCCCTCTCCCCACCCACTTCCCCCTCCGCACTTTCCCCTGCCTGCAGTGGTCTGTAGTCTGAGCAAGTACGTATTGGTTCTTGCATTGCGACTTCAGAGGCGACCATGGTCAGACACTTTCAAAGCTTCGAGAAAACGTTCAGTGACAGCGGCTTATGGAACAAGCTGTCCCGCTACGCCAGGACTGCCGGCAAAGAGGTGGTGGAAAAGGTGCTGTGGCTGTATTACGCCGCCCAGGATCCGAACACCCCGCGCTGGGCCAAGACAGCCATTTACGGCGCACTGGGCTATTTCATCTTCCCGCTGGATGCCATTCCCGACTTCGCTGCGGTAGTAGGTTATACCGACGATCTCGGTGTGCTGGCCGCGGCACTGGCCACGGTATCCATGTACATCACCGACGAAATCAAGGACCGCACCCGCCAGACCATGGGCAGGTGGTTCAGCCCCATCCCCGTCAGAACCGACCAGCCTGACTGACAGGCGAGTCAAAGCTGCCTTTCTCGAAGACCCCGAACTCAAGGCCATGGATATCAAGATGCAGACTTGCGACAGGGAGGCCCACATCAACGGCTTCATCGGCCACATATACAAATATAGAATAAATAAATTCTTTTTTATTCTTTTTTAAAAGTCAAGCTGTCGTTTATGTTACAGCTCTACGTCAGGGTGCCACTCGACCACGCAGAGCCGGATGACGCATCGTCAACATATCAACGGAGCTTGAACCATGAACTATTCCCTGCTTACCCGCGCTGTGGCCGCCGGTATCCTGACCACCGCCCTGCCCTCACTGGCCTCTGCCGCTGAAGGCTTTGTCGAAGGCGCCTCGGCAACCCTCGGGCTGCGCAACTTCTACATCAACCAGGACAACCGCAGTGGCGACGCAGCCCCTTCCAAGGCGGAAGAATGGGGCCAGGGTTTCCTGCTGGACTTTCAATCCGGTTATACGCAAGGCCCGGTTGGCTTCGGTCTCGATGCGCTTGGCCAGGTGGGGATCCGCCTGGATTCGGGTGGACGCCAGGGCAAAGCCGACCGCAGCCGTGATCCGGGCATCGTATTCCCGGTTGAGAGTGACGGCAGCGCAGTAAGCGATTTCAGTCGTATCGACTTCACCGCCAAGGCCAAGATTTCCAATACCGAACTGAAATACGGCACCCTGCTACCCAAGTTGCCGGTACTGACGCTGAACGATGGTCGCCTGCTGCCGCAGACCTTCCGCGGCGGCCAGCTGAGCTCCACCGATATAGATCGCCTGAGCCTGGTCGCCGGCCAGATCGAGAAGGCCAAGGGCCGTGCATCCAGCGACTATGAGGAACTGCGCATCGCCGGCGGTACCGAACGGGTCGATCAGTTCCGCTTTGCCGGCGGAGACTACAAGGTGACCGACAACCTGACCGCCAGCTACTACTTTGGCGAACTGGAAGACTACTATCGCCAGCATTATGTGGGTGCTGTGCATCACATCACCCTCGGTGGCGGCAAGCTGAGCACCGACCTGCGCCACTTCGACAGCAATGCCCATGGCGCCAACGATGATCAGGATGCCGGTTATGGCGCCGAGGTCGACAACCGCGCCAGCAGCATCCTGTTCAGCTATGGCCACAGCGGCCATAACCTGGGTGTGGGCTATCAGAGACTGAGCGGCGACAGCAACTTCCCGTTCATCAACAACGGCGACGGCGCCACCGCCTACCTGATTACCGACTCGCAGATCGGCAAGTTCGAACGCGCCGGCGAGAAGACCTGGCTGGCGCGCTACGGCTATGACTTCGCCAATGCCGGCCTGCCCGGTCTGAAAACCTCGGCGACCTATCTGCGCGGCAAGGACATCGATACGACCCCCGGCGTTCGCGATACCGAATGGGAACGCGATCTGCGGGTCGATTACACGATACAGGACGGCTTCCTCAAGGATGTCGGCTTCTCCCTGCGGCATGCCAGCCTGCGCAGCGATGTGCAGCGCGACCGCGATGAGGTCCGTGCCATCGTCAACTACACCTTTACCCTGCTGTAACAGCCAGGCGGAGCCGGGGCCAAGGATCCATGGTGCAGGTTGACTCATAGTGACCTGTGGATCCTTCGCCTTCGCGAAGGATGACGGAGGGTGGGAGCGGCGCCCCGCCGCGATTGGCGCCCGGGCTCGGTACTGAATTGGCAATACCCATATTTCCATACGGGGGCAATACCCATGCGCAACGAACTGATCCGATATCTCATCCTGCCGGGGTGGCAAGGCTCCGGCCCCGACCATTGGCAAACGCACTGGCAGCAATTGCTGCCCAACGCCCAGCGGGTGGAACAGGCGAACTGGCAGCACCCGCAGCGGAGCGACTGGGTGGCCGAGCTTGAGCGCAACGTGGCCGCCGATCCGACTCCAGTGGTGCTGATCGCCCATAGCCTGGGCTGCATCACCGTCGCACACTGGGCCGCCGCGACGTCACCAGCATTGCGTAGCCGGGTGCGCGGTGCGCTGTTGGTGGCACCGGCGGATGTGGAGCGCGACAATTGCGCCGAGCCGCTACGCGACTTTGCCCCCATCCCGCGTCAGCACCTGGGTTTTCCGAGTGTGCTGGTCGGTTCGAGCAATGACCACGCCGCCAGCCAACACCGCGCAGTGACCCTGGGCAGCGGCTGGGGCAGTCAGACAGTGATCCTGGACCAGGCGGGCCATATCAATACGGCGGCGGGCTATACCCGCTGGGAAGACGGCTTCGTGCACCTGTATCAGTTGCAGAGCCGAATCGAGGAACAACGACGTCAGCGCGCCTGACCGGTTACATAGATACCCATGACCCTATATCAGTCACCTGACACCATCCTCACGCTCGAGCAGGTCGCACCCGGCCCGCTGAGCATACGCGCCAAGGCACTGGTTTTCGTGGACCCGGCCTCGCAGCACCTGCACACCGAGCTGGAACGCCTGGCTGCCACCCCGCTGGCCGTGCTGATCCAGGGTGAAACCGGCACCGGCAAGGAGTTGCTGGCCCGCCAGTTGCACAGTGCCAGCCAGCGACCCGGCCCCTTCGTGGCCATCAACTGCGGTGCACTGAGCAAAGGCCGGGCCGAGGAAGAACTGTTCGGCACCCAACTGCAGGCACTGCCCAGCGGCCGAACCGGCTGGTACGGCGCAGCCAATGGCCGCACGCTATATCTGGACGAGATCGGCGATCTGCCGCGTACCCTGCAGGCAAAGCTGCTTACTGCATTGCAGACACATGAAATCCGCCCGGTCGGCACGGGCCACTACACACCGGTGGATGTCCGTCTGATCGCCTCCAGCAGTTTCGATCTGGCCCGAGCGGTGTAGGCCGGCACCTTCAACGCCCACCTCCATGAGTACCTGACCGACGGCCTGCTACCGGTGCCGCCGCTACGTCTGCGGGTGGCCGATATTCTCCCGCTGGCCGAGTATTTTCTCGCCATTCATGCGCAACGGCTGGAACTGCCGCTGCCCGCGTTTGACGAGGGCGCAATCAGCCGCCTGCTGGCCCATCGCTGGCCGGGTAATATCCGCGAACTGGAACAGGTGGTGCACCTTGCCCTGCTGACCAGCCAGAATGGGCTGATCAGCGAGCAGGATCTGCACCTGGTGTGAACCGGACGTTCACACCCAGCCCAACCGCCGCCGCAGCCATAACCCGACCAGCAGACCCGCCAGACAGAACAACGCAAATACCCAGCCCGACAGCGCACCGGCCATGATCCCGGACAGCAGCGTGCCCACGGTGCAACCCAGCGCCAGCATGGCGCCCCACCCCATCAGTACCCCGCCCAGCAGACCGCGCAGGGACTGACCAACAGCCGGACGTTTCGGTTGCCAATCGCCAGAGATCAGCGCACTCGCCCAGGACGCCAGCACCAGAGCACTGATAAAGGCCCCGTTATTCGACAGCAGCGCCTGCTTGACCGCCGTGGCGCAGCCGGAGAACCCATCCAACCCGTGCAGTCGACCCGGCAGCCAGCCCAGGCTATCTGCCGCCGTGCGTGAGATGCTGCCCAGTTCAGCGGTCACGCCGAGCGGCGCCACCCGCAGGTAGCAGATCACCCCCAGCGCACCAATCAGCAGACCACCGACATAGGTCGGCCAGCGCCGACGCCAGATGCGCTGACCAACCGACAGCGCTGCTGCCTCATGTGGCTGGGGCCGGGCAAAGCGCAGCAACAGCCAGGCCAGCACCGCCAGTAGCGCCAACTGCACCAGCAGCGAACCGGCATAGCCCAGTCGGCCTGGCAGCCAGATGGTCGGCGCATCGGCAATCAGCGTGAGATACAGCGGATTCCAGCTGAGGAAGCCGAGCACGAACCCCAGCAGTACGCCCAGCAGGGCAAATACCGAGGCAAAGGCGCCTTCACCCAGCCGATACAGGTGCGCGCTGATACAGGAACCGGAGATCGCCATGCCCAGGCCAAACAGGCCTGCACCCAACGCCAGCACCACGCTGACCGGGCCGATATGCGCATCCGGTGGCAGACGGCCGCTGGACGGGTCCGGCACAAAGGTGCCAAACAGCGCGTGATAGCCCAGGCTGCCTACTGCCAGCGCCGCCAGCAGACCGAGCAGGCCATTGGGGTCGCGGCGCTCCACATAATCCCGGGTGATGCAGAAGAAGCAGAAGCGCGAACGCTGCAGCAGCACCCCGAACACCGCCCCGGCCAATAACGAGAAACTCAAGGCGCGCCCCGTCGGGGTCGGCTCGAACAGTAACCAGGCCCAGCCCAGAATGCCGCTGGCCAATACCAGCGCCAGCAGCAGAGCGCCGCTGGCCGGCCGGTCTGCCGTTGTGTGCTTCATCATCCGCAAGTCCTCCCTTGTATTACCAGACTGTCCCTACACCCGGCCCACACATGGAGGGCCGGGTTCCATCCCGGCCAACGGAGGCTCAGACGACCCCAATGGTCGAGATGGAACTCGACCCTCCAAAAAAGCCCCAGCCAGAGCAGCAATGCTGTTCACTCAAGCCGGAGCCGGGGTACTGGAAAGGTTGAAAGCACTGCGGTTACTTGCCACCCCATACCGTGCCAGCGACATTCACCACCGGCACGCCTACGGCATTGCCGTATTCCGTCCATGAACCATCGTAGTTACGCACCTCGTAACCGAGAATCTTGCTCAGGGCGAACCAGGTATGACTGGAACGCTCACCGATGCGGCAATAGGTGATGATCGGCTCGGAACCGTCCACGCCCACCGCGGCATACACCTTGCGCAGCTCATCCGCCGACTTGAAGGTGCCGTCGGCAGCCACCGCCGAACCCCAGGGCACATTCACCGCGCCGGGAATATGCCCTGCCCGGATGGCCAGCTCCTGCACGCCATCAGGGGCGAAGATGCGCCCGTTGAATTCATCCGGCGAGCGGATATCGATCAGCCTGGCCTGGTCCTTGCCCTCGGCCACCGCGACCACATCGACAAAGCGCGCACGCAGCGCCTCGTTACGCTCACCGAGAGTGATATCACCCGCGGTATGGGTGACCTGACGGGTAGTCAGCGGGCGTCCTTCGCTTTCCCACTGGGCCCGACCACCATCCAGCAGCTTGACGTTGTCCACACCGTACACGTCGAAGATCCACGCGCCCCAGGCAGCGAACCAGTTGTTACTGTCGCCATAGAGAATCACCGTACTGTCCTGCGACACCCCCGCCTCACGCAGCAGTTTCTGGAAGCTGTCCTGCGAGGCGATATCCCGGCGTACCGGATCGACCAGATCGGTATGCCAGTTGAAATTCACCGCGCCAGGGACATGCCCCCGCTCGTACTGGCCGGGATTGACGCTGACTTCAATAATGCGCAGATCAGCCTGATCCAGGTTCTTCTCCAGCCAGTCGGTACTCACCAGTACATCACTGGCGGCAGCCTGCGCCCCTTGCACTACTGCTGCGGCAGCCAATACCCCGGCTCCGAGCCATTGCTTGATGTTCATACCTTCTCCTTGCCTTTCAGGGTGAGCCCGTGCGGGCTGCTCAAGCTGCCGACGCCGCACCGGCGCCGGTCAGTCTCCGTTCTGCCGTCAGCTGTAGACCGAGGGCGCAGGATGCTCCCCGGTCAGCAGCCAGCGGCCGATATCCTTCTGTTTGTGATCCAGCGGGTCATGCAGCGTGTGTACCCGCACGTTGCGCCAGTAGCGGTCGAAGCCGAATTTGGCCGAGGTCGCCCGTGCGCCCATGGTTTCGAATACCTGGCTGGTGATATCCAGCGCCGCGCGGGCCGACAGCAGCTTGGCTTCGGCGATCTGCAGCGCCAGTTCACCGCGCTGCAGCGCAGTCGGCTCGGCGCTTTCCCATAGCTGCTGCAGGCGCTCTGCGGCCCTGTCAGCCAATACACTGGCGGCTTGCAGTTGCGTCCATAGATCCCCCAGACGCAATTGGATAAGCACGTCCGCAGTCGGACGGTCCGCCGTCGAACCGGGCCAGCTGCGCGCCCGCTCACGGATATAGCGCACCGCCGAGTCCAGTGCGCCCACCGCGTTGCCCAGATAGATCTGCACCAGTACCAGTTGCGAGAAACAGGTACGCAAACTCGCCCGTACCGTGCCCAGCCCCTGCTCCAGCAGATCCTTGGGGTCGACGAACACCCCTTCGAAGTTCACCGTACCGCTGTCGGTCTGGCGTTGGCCGAAGCCATCCCAGTCGTCGTTGACCAGCAGGCCGTCACGCTGCGCCGGCACCACCAGGAATACCCGGTCTTCCGGACGCGGCCCGCGCGGCGCGCTGACCATCAATACGTCCGCACCCAGTGCGCCGGAGCAGAACGATTTGCTGCCGTGCAACTGGTAGTGCTCCTCTTCGCGGCGCAGTTGCAGGCCGGTATCGCGCCCATTGGTGGCATTACCCCAGAACCAGTCCTGTTCCACCGTGCGACTCAGCCACTGCTGTTGCTGCTGCGCGCTGCCGAACAACTGCAGGGTCACTACCTGCAGATGGTGAAAGGCGAACAGATGGGCCAGAGAGCTATCCACCGCCGCCAGATAGCGGGTGGTACGGTAGATCTCCGGCCAACGGCTGCCGTAACCGCCCAGGTACCGGGGAATGCTCAACCGCAGCAGTCCACTCTGGCGAATCAGCTGCTTCTCCGACTGTGCCGAACCACCCTGGCGATCCCGCTGCACGGCGCTCTCGGCCAGTTGTGCAGCCAGGGAAAGTGTGGCCTGGCGCCAAGCGTTGTCATCCAGCGCCAACAGCCGCGGGTTGATGACCGGGGCCACTTCAAGGGACGATTGCAAGGCTGCGCTCGAGATGCTCATGTTCGCTCCTCAAGGTGCCCAGATGTCGACATCATTGGCATCCACTTTCACCGGCAGCAGTCCTTCGGCATGGAAGGTGTCAGCAATACGCTGCTGTTCAGCCAGGCTGTCGCGCTGCACCAGGCGCACTTCATAGCTGCGCTTGCGGTTGGCCACCTCGACGATTTCCGGATCCAGGCCACCCCACAGCGGCCCAAGGATGTCAGCAGCCTCTCTGGGGTTCGCCCGCAGCCATTCGCCACTCTTGCGCAGTTCCTCGAAGATGGTTGCGACAATGTCCGGGTGCTGCTGGGCGAAACTGACCGAGCTCAGGTAGTAACGCTGATAATCAGCCAGGCCGTCACTGCCATCGGCCAGCACCTGCGGGTTCAGTTGGCGCTGCGCGCTGGTCAGGAAGGGCTCCCAGACCACCCAGGCATCCACATTGCGATTCTCGAAGGCGGCACGCCCATCAGCCGGCGTCAGATAGGAAGGACGGATATCGGCAAAGCTCAGCCCGGCTTTTTTCAACGCCTGAATCAACAGGTAATGGCTGCCCGCCGCCTTGGTGACCGCCACGCGCTTGCCCTTCAGGTCGCTCAGCTGGTCGATGCCCGAATCGCTGTGCACGACAATGGCCTGGGCAGTGGGCGATCGCGCTTCCTGGGCAACATAGACCAGGCGCGCACCGGCAGCCTGGGCAAACACCGGAACGGTGTCCGCCACATCAGCGGAAAAATCCACATTGCCCACATTCAGCGCTTCCAGCAGTGGCAGGCCGCTGGGGAATTCATGCCAGGAAACCTTGACCCCTTGCTCGCCCAGCACCTGTTCGAGGGTGCCCTGGCTGCGCAGCAGGGTGATCAAGGTGGAGGATTTCTGAAAGCCGATACGCACCGTGGTATCGGCAGCTACCGCGCCGGTGAACAGCAGGCTGGCAGCGGTAAACAGGGAAGCCAACAGCGTGCGACGCTTCCGATAAGGGGTCTTGCTTGGAGTGGACATGGGACTCTCTCTACAACGTGACAGGGATGATCCGTCTCGTCACAGAAGCAGAGCCGGATCAGGAACAAGCGAGGTTGGCCTCGATACTGTCCGGTGATCCGGTGAAGCAAAGCTAAACAATCTAAAAACAGAAAAATAAATACTTTTTTGGAATTAAGTTATGCCGACTTGTCGAGGCTGGTGCGGACACCCGCTTATTCTACAATCGAATATTAAAATCACTATTTATTCTTTTTATTCCAATCCATAGCCATGCATGATGCTCTCATCGCCCGGCGCCCGAAGCGCGCAGGCATCCAGACAGATCACAGGAGAGCACCATGAGCATCAGACTCGGCGATATCGCCCCCGACTTCGAGCAGGATTCCAGTGAGGGCCGCATTGGTTTCCATGAATGGCTTGGCGACAGCTGGGGCATTCTGTTTTCCCACCCGGCGGATTTCACCCCGGTGTGCACCACCGAGCTGGGCCTGACCGCCAAGCTGAAGGATCAGTTCGCCGAGCGCAACGTCAAGGCCATTGCCCTGTCGGTGGATCCGGTCGACTCGCACATCGAATGGATCAAGGACATCAATGAGACGCAGAACACCGTCGTCGGCTTTCCGATCATTGCCGACCATGACCGCAAGGTGTCCGAGCTGTACGACCTGATCCACCCGAATGCCAACGACACCCTGACCGTTCGCTCGCTGTTCGTCATCGACCCGAACAAGAAGGTGCGCCTGACCATCACCTACCCGGCCAGCGCCGGGCGCAACTTCGATGAGATCCTGCGCGTCGTTGACTCGCTGCAACTGACCGACAACTACAAGGTCGCCACCCCGGGCAACTGGAAGGATGGTGACGAAGTGGTGATAGTACCGTCGCTGCAGGACGAGGAAGAAATCCGTCAGCGCTTCCCGGCCGGCTATCGCGCGGTGCGCCCGTACCTGCGCCTGACACCGCAACCGAACCGCAAGACTGCCTGACAGCACCCGATTTACTCCCTTTGCCGCCTGGTTTCGACCAGGCGGCTGTTTGCCTGACTTGACCTCAAGAAGGAGAAAACCATGCGATTGATATAAGAAAGGAGCCAATACATGCCGCTTTCATCCTGGCGTCGACGCCTTGCCGCCGCCCTTATTGCGTTAACCCCCCTGTCCGCCTTCAGCAACACCGGCGAGGTCAGCCTCGATTATGCCTACTACTCGCCACCCAGCCTGGTAATCCGCGATCAGGGCTGGCTGGAGGAACACTTTTCCGAACAGGGTAGAAATGTTAAGTGGGTGCTGTCCCGCGGCAGCAACAACTCCCTCGAATTTCTCAACAGTGGCGCCACGCAGTTCGCACTGACCTCCAGCATCTCGGCCTTCATCAGTCGCGCCAATGGCCAACCGGTCAAGACCGTCTACAGCTATCTGTGGGCCGAACCCAGCGCCCTGGTGGTACCGGAACAGTCGGAGATCAGTGACTTCGAGGATATTCGCGGAAAACGGGTGGCCGCCACCAAGGGTACCGATCCCTATTTCTTTCTGCTGCGCGCCCTGGAGCGCCACAACCTGACTTCAAGGGATGTACGTATCGTGCATCTGCAACACCCGGAGGGACGAACCGCTCTGGAGCAAGGCCGGGTTGACGTATGGGCCGGCTTGGACCCGCATATGGCGGCTTCGGAGGCAGCCGGCGCCCGGTTCCTCTACCGTAACCCTGACTTTGGCCTGGCGGCGTTCCTGAATACCAGCGAACGGGTTCTGGAGAGCCAACCAGAGACGGTGGAAGCGGTAGTCAACGCCTATGAGCGGGCCCGTCAGTGGATCATTGATCACCCGGATCAAACCGCCGAGCTGGTTGCTCGGGAAACTGGCCTGCCGGAGGAGGTGATTCGGCTGCAGCTCGCGCGCTATGACTTCAGTCGCCCCGTTCCCGGTCAGGCACATCTCGACGCCATCAGGCCGGTCGTTCCGTTACTGCAGGCAGACAACATCCTGCGCAGCACCGCGGATACCGAGGGCACTCTGGCCTCGCTGCTGGCAGCAGACATCGCCCAACGTGTTGTCGAAGGCCAGGCACCATGAATACCCGTGTTCAGCCTCTCGAACGACCAGCATCGGTATGGCAGCCCGCCAGGCGACTGGTGCGCTTCACCCCGGTCGGGTTGCTGCTGCCACTGACCTTCATCATCCTGCTGGAACTCAGCGTGTACAGCGGCTGGATTCCGGCCTATCTGATGCCCGCCCCGAGTGCGCTGGTGCTGACCTTTCATGAGCTGGCAGCCGGGCCGTTGTGGAGTCATATCCTTGCCAGTTCCCAGCGGGTTCTACTGGGTTTTGCCATAGGCTCCGGGCTGGCAATACTGCTGGGAACCCTGGTGGGCATGAGCCGGCGTCTCGAAGCCTATCTCGATCCCACCTTCCAGGCGCTGCGAGCTGTACCGGGCCTGGCCTGGGTTCCCTTGTTACTGATCTGGCTCGGCATTGATGAAGTCTCCAAGGTTACCCTCATTGCCATAGGTTCCTTCTTCCCGGTGTACATGAACATGGTGGCGGGCGTACGCAATGTGGATCGCAAGCTCGTCGAAGTGGGGGCTCAGCTCGGCTTCAGCCAGGCGACATTGATGCGCCGGATCATGGTACCGGCCGCCCTGCCCTACCTTTTCACTGGTTTGCGCAACGGCCTGTCGATGGCCTGGCTGTGCGTGGTCGCCGCTGAGTTGCTGGCCGCCACTGAAGGCATTGGCTACCTGCTTACCGACGGGCGGGAGGTGTCCCGTCCTGATCTGGTACTGACCGCCATCATCACTCTAGCCCTGATGGGCAAGCTGACCGACAGCCTGTTGAAGCATGCAGAAAAACGCATGCTGCGTTGGCGGGACAGTTTCTCGGGACAGGAGCAGAAACCATGAGCGCGCTGCTACGTCTGCACAGTATCCGAAAATCCTTTGCCGAACTCACGGTACTGGACAACGTCAGCCTGGCACTGGCCGCGGGAGAAATCGTCAGCCTGCTGGGACCCAGTGGTTGCGGTAAGAGCACCCTGCTGCGTATCGCCGCCGGACTCGATGCGCACTTTGAAGGGGAGCTGGAGCGCAATCCCTTATTGGATTTCGGCTCCAGCTCCGGCATTGGAGTGGTGTTCCAGGAACCGCGTCTGATGCCCTGGCTCAGCGTGGCGAAAAACATCGGCTTCGTTGATGGACGCAAGGCCGATCACCGTTGGACTCAGCAACTGCTCCATGACGTCGGGCTGGAGGGCCGGGGTGAAGCCCTGCCCAAGCAGCTGTCCGGCGGCATGGCCCAGCGCGTGGCCATCGCCCGGGGCCTCTATGGCCGGCCTCAGGTGCTGCTGCTGGATGAACCATTCAGCGCGGTGGATGCCTTCACCCGAATGAAGCTGCAGGACCTGGTGATCAAGCTGGCCGCCCAGTACGACATCAGTGTGCTGATGGTGACCCACGACCTGGATGAGGCGGTATACCTGAGCGACAGGGTAATCATCCTCGGCGGACAACCCAGCCGGATCGTGGCCGAGCTGGCTGTGCCTCTTGCCCATCCCCGAGACCGTCGAGCGGTAGAGCTGGCCTTCCTCAAGGGCGAGGCCCTGACGGCACTGTATCAGCAACCCGCTTAGAACAAAAAAGAATTACAAAATGAAAGCATATGATTTCAGGTAATACATATCTCCTGATAATGTTGCATCCACTTGGGAACAATATGACTTTTAGAACCGATCAATATAAGGAATGCCTTTCATGCTGGTTGTAACCATTGGCGGCAGCCCAAGCCAACGATCCCGCACCGGTCTATTACTGGATAGGGCTGGACACTGGCTGGAACAACGCGGCATCGAGCGGGTGCACGTTGATATTCACCAGTTCGATCCTGCCGATCTGCTGCTGGCCCGTTTCGATAGCCCCGCTATCCGCCACCTTGCTGACCAGGTCAGCCGGGCGGATGGCCTGATTGTCGGCACGCCAGTGTACAAGGCGTCCTTCTCCGGGGCACTCAAGGTGCTGTTGGACCTGCTGCCGGAACGGGCCTTGAGCCACAAGGTGGTGCTGCCCATCGCCACCGGCGGTACCCTGACCCACATGCTGGCGGTCGACTATGCGCTGAAGCCGGTGCTGGCCGCACTCAAGGCGCAGGAAACCCTGCACGGTGTGTTCGCTACCGACAACCAGATCCAGTATGGCGAGCCGCCGACATTCGATGATCAGTTGCTGCTACGACTCCAGGAAGCGCTGGAGTATTTCGCCGCAGCGCTGGCCCGCCGGCCGGCGCCGATTGATCCAAAGCTGTTGAATGACCGATTGATCAACGCTCACTGGAGCATTTGACCACGTAATAGGCCGGTCACGGCCACCCGCCTTACTCTCCCGCCAACGGGTCAGCAGGCTACCAACACCACACGCAAAGGAGACGACCATGAAACAGGTCACTTTGCGCCGGGGATTGGCAGCGCTACTGACCGCTGCCCTCGCCTTCGGCGCTGTAACACAAGCCACTGCCGACACCCTGCGTATCGGCTATCAGAAATACGGCACCCTGACCCTGCTGCGGGCCAGTGGCGCCCTTGACCAGCGGCTGGCCGAACAGGGCGTGAAGGTCACCTGGACCGAGTTTCCCGCTGGTCCGCAACTGCTCGAAGGCCTGAATGTCGGTGCGGTGGATTTCGGCACCACCGGTGAAACCCCGCCGGTATTCGCCCAGGCGGCGGGCGCGGACCTGCTGTATGTGGCCCATGAACCGCCGGCGCCCACCGGCGAAGCGATATTGCTGCCGAAGGACTCACCGATCCAGAGCGTAGCCGAGCTCAAGGGCAAGAAGATCGCCCTGAACAAGGGCTCGAATGTGCACTACCTGCTGGTTCGTGCGCTGGAAGACGCCGGGCTGAGCATCACGGATATCACCCCCATCTACCTGCCTCCGGCTGATGCCCGCGCGGCATTCGAACGTGGCTCCGTGGATGCCTGGGTCATCTGGGATCCCTTCCAGGCAGCCGCCGAACAACAGATCGGCGCGCGCACCCTGATCGACGGCAGCGGGCTGGTCAGCAACCACCAGTTCTATCTGTCGACCGGGTCCTACGCCCAGGCCAACCCCAAGGTGATCCAGATCCTGATCGAGGAAATCGATGCCATCGGCCAATGGACGCTGGACAACATCGATGAGGCTACCGCGCAACTTGCGCCGGTCATTGGCCTGAACCCGGACATCACCCGCACCGCGATCCAGCGCCAGAGCTATGGCACCCGCCTGATCAGTCCGGAGGTCGCCAAGGCGCAGCAGGACATCGCCGACACCTTCCATTCGCTCAAGCTGATTCCGAAGAAGGTGGATATCAGCAAGGTGATCTGGACACCGCAGATCGAGACGGCGAAGGCGCCTTGAGAACCGATGGATTGCCGCGCCCTTCGGGCTCGCAATGACGGAGTGGGGGAAGGCAGCCATGTCACAGTCTGCCGGCACCCACTTTCACCATGGCAATGGCAGGGAGGACCAGGGCGCCCAACCCCTTGCTCGTCGTTGCGAGCTGCGCAGCAGCGTGGCAATCCATCGCACCTGACCACATATGCATCACAACAGCTGGAGAATGAAACATGTCACTGAATATCTTCTGGTTCCTGCCGACCCACGGCGACGGCCGCTTCCTGGGTACCACCCAGGGTGCACGGGCAGTGGACCACAGCTACCTGCAGCAGATCGCTCAGGCCGCCGACAAGCTCGGCTACGGCGGGGTGCTGATTCCCACTGGCCGCTCCTGCGAGGACTCCTGGCTGGTGGCAGCGTCACTGATCCCGGTCACCCAGCGGCTGAAATTCCTGGTCGCGCTGCGCCCCGGGATCATTTCCCCCACGGTTGCGGCGCGTCAGGCGGCCACGCTGGATCGGCTGTCCAATGGCCGCGCCCTGTTCAACCTGGTCACCGGCGGTGATCCGGATGAGCTGGCCGGTGATGGCCTCAACCTCAGCCATGCCGAACGCTACGAAGCGTCCGTCGAATTCACCCGCATCTGGCGCCGGGTGCTGGAAGGCGAAACCGTGGACTATGACGGCAAGCATATCCAGGTCAAGGGTGCCAAACTGCTGTTCCCGCCGGTGCAGCAGCCACGCCCGCCACTGTACTTCGGCGGCTCCTCCGAGGCCGCGCAGGACCTGGCGGCCGAGCAGGTCGAGTTGTACCTGACCTGGGGTGAACCACCAGCCGCCGTTGCGGAGAAGATCGCCCAGGTGCGGGAAAAGGCCGCCAGGCAGGGCCGCAGCGTGCGCTTCGGTATCCGTCTGCATGTGATCGTGCGCGAAACCAACGAAGAGGCCTGGCAGGCGGCCGACAAGCTGATTGCCCACCTGGACGATGACACCATCAGCCGCGCCCAAGCCTCGCTGGCACGCTTCGACTCCGTCGGCCAGCAACGCATGGCTGCCCTGCACGGCGGCAACAAGGACAACCTCGAGGTCAGTCCCAACCTGTGGGCGGGCGTGGGTCTGGTACGTGGTGGCGCGGGTACCGCGCTGGTAGGTGATGGCCCGACGGTAGCGGCGCGGGTGAAGGAGTACGCCGAGCTGGGTATCGATACCTTCATCTTCTCCGGCTATCCACATCTGGAAGAGTCCTACCGGGTGGCCGAACTGCTGTTCCCGTATCTGGAGCTGGCGCAACCCGAGCAGCCAAGCGGCAAGCAGTACATCAGCCCGTTCGGTGAGATGCTGGCCAACGACATCCTGCCCAAAGCCGCTGCGCAGAGCTGAGGACGCGATGATGAGAACCTCCGATCAATGGCTGGAGCGGCTGGCACCACTGGCTCTACCCATCCTGCTGCTGGCGGCCTGGCAGATCTCCGTCAGCACCGGCTGGCTGTCCAGTCGCATTCTGCCCTCGCCCACGGCGGTCCTGGCTGCCGGCTGGGCGCTACTGCAAAGCGGGGAGATCTGGTCTCACCTGGCGATCAGCAGCTGGCGCGCCGGGGTCGGTCTGGCTATCGGCGGCGGGCTCGGCCTGGTGCTGGGCTTTATCTCCGGCCTGTCACGCTGGGGCGAGCGCTTCCTCGACAGCTCGGTACAGATGATCCGCAATATTCCACACCTGGCACTGATTCCTCTGGTGATCCTGTGGTTCGGCATCGATGAGTCGGCGAAGGTTTTTCTGGTCGCACTGGGTTCGCTGTTCCCGATCTATCTCAATACCTACCACGGCATTCGTAACGTCGATGCCGGCCTGGTGGAGATGTCACGCAGCTATGGCCTGTCCGGCTTCAGCCTGTTCTGGCAGGTGATCCTGCCCGGCGCCCTGCCCTCGATCCTGGTTGGGCTGCGCTTCGCCCTCGGGTTCATGTGGCTGACGCTGATCGTTGCCGAGACCATTTCCGCCAGTTCGGGGATCGGCTATCTGGCGATGAACGCCCGCGAATTCCTGCAAACCGATGTGGTGGTGCTGGCGATCGTACTGTACGCGCTGCTCGGCAAGCTGGCCGACACCGCCGCCCGCCTGCTGGAGCGGCTGTGGCTGCGCTGGCACCCGGCCTATCAGAAAAAAGGAGCCAAGGCATGACCGCCCAACAGCCACCCCGGCCGAAGAACGGCACTGCGCTGACGGTGCAGGCGCTGAGCAAGTCCTTTGGCGACCTGCAGGTATTGAACAACATCGATCTGGAGATTCCCGCTGGCCAATTCGTCGCCGTGGTCGGTCGCAGCGGCTGCGGCAAGAGCACCCTGCTGCGGCTACTGGCCGGGCTGGATCAGGCCAGCAGCGGCGAGTTGCTGGCCGGCAGTACAGCACTGGCGGACAACCGCGCCGACACCCGCCTGATGTTCCAGGATTCGCGGCTGCTGCCGTGGAAAAAGGTCATCGACAACGTCGGCCTGGGTCTCAAGGGCGACTGGCGCCCCAAAGCCTTCGAGGCCCTGAGGGCGGTAGGCCTGGCGGACCGGGCCTGGCAATGGCCGGCCACCCTGTCCGGTGGTCAGAAGCAACGCGTGGCCCTGGCCCGCGCGCTGATCCATCAGCCGCGCCTGCTGTTGCTGGATGAACCGCTCGGAGCGCTGGATGCCCTGACCCGGATCGAAATGCAACAACTGATCGAAAGCCTCTGGCAGCAGCATGGCTTCACCGTGCTGCTGGTCACCCACGATGTCAGCGAAGCGGTGAGTGTCGCTGATCGGGTGGTCCTGATCGAAGAGGGCGAGATCGGCCTGGATCTGACCATCGACGTACCCCGACCCCGGGCCCATGGCTCCTTCCGCCTGGCGCAGTTGGAAGCCCAGGTACTCGACCGGGTTCTGGCCAGGCCGGCCAATCCCGAACAGCCGGAAAAACTATCACCCCTGCCCACGCAGCTGCGCTGGGCACTCTAACTCCCATCAAGTAAAAGGAACCACCAACATGACCATTCAAGCCATCAACGTACGCAACCAGTTCAAGGGCCACATCCGCGAGATTCTGCGCGGAGACGTCCTCTCGGAAATCGACGTGCAGACCGCCGCCGGCATCGTTACCTCGGTGATCACCACCCGCTCGGTGGATGAGCTGGATCTGAAGATCGGCTCGGAAGTGATCGCATTTGTGAAGTCGACGGAGGTGTCGATCGCCAAGCTGTAAGGCCGCTTTCGCCCCCTCTCCCCTCGCAGGAGAGGGGGGTCACAAGATCAGAACCTGAATACCGCCGCCGCGCCGGCGCCGCCCTCCATCATGCCTTTGGGGAGAACTACTACCTCGGCCCCCGTCTGGAATGCTCGAGGAATCAACTGATCGAGCACATCGGCACCCCCTTGCGTGGTATCACTATCCGCGTCATACAGATCCACCGCTCCGTTCTGCGGATTCACCACCCCCGGCACGCTGCGACCCGACTCGACCAGCAGCAGCGCTACCCGCCCGGCATATACCGCCTCACCGATCTCTGGAAGGCTATCGCAGGCCAACTGCTTGCCTTTGGCAGCGCCGTAGCGTTCCAGAATGCTGTCCAGCCAGGCACTGTGCCGGCGGCTCATGATTTCCGTCGCCTCGCGACGCAGTTCGGCGGCTTCCAGCAAGGAAGGATCCATCGGGATACCTTCTTCCAGCAGCTGTGAATTGTGACTGATCGCCCGAAAAGCCGCCTGGTTACGGGGCAGGGCTGCCAGAATCAAGGGCAGGCCCGGACGGGAATGATGCTCAGTGATGGCTTTGTCGATCGCACGGAAATAGCGCTCACGATCGACGTCTATTTCATCCTGTTTGCCACCGCCACCGGCCTCATGCGGAGTCATGCCTCCGGCCTTTTCTGCAGCCCGACTGAAGCCACCGGGGTACCCGGCCTGATTCTTGTCGGTCAATTCCGAACCCAGTGCCTCTTCCAGGTTACGCGGTACCGATGGGTGCAGCTCGACCTGATGGGTGACGTGGCGATCCCCCTCGCATAGCCGCACCGCATCTCGGGTCACACAGAGAATCTGGAAGCTCTCCGCCAACTGGCTGATACGCAGCAGCGGTTGCAGATAGGGTTGGCGATCCACCCGGATGCGCTCCTCCACGACCTGATGGAGGGAAAAGACCCTGAACAGGTCTTCGCTGCCCAACACCGCGAGCCCGCTCCGCGGGGAATTCCATAGTTCGTCTTCGTTGAGCAGCGCCTCAAACTTCTGCAGTAACTTCTGCTCCGTCGGGGCGGTTGCTCCGTCCATCTGCTCACGCAGTTGGCGCAGGAGATTCCGGTAACGGACCTTGTTCTGTTCTCGCTCGGGAAATGTCCGCTCCATGGGCATGTAGAGCGAAACGAAAGTCTGACCTTGTAACTTCAGCAGTTCAGCCAGTGCTGCTCGCGTGATGTGTTCGTACATATGCAGTCACCTCGATCGTGGAGCCTCCCTGATTACGACGAGGTTGATGGCTGCGAGTTCAGACAGTCCGACCGCCTGCCGTCGCCTGCCCTTACCTGCATTTCAATCAGCAAGACGGCCTTGCCGAATACTTTCACCGCCTTGCCAGAGGTGCCACTCGCCCGGCTGGCAGGCATGCCATTGCTCGTTGCTGGTCAGCGGCTCGGTGGCAATTACGGTCACCACATCATTCGGCGTCGTGTGTTCCTGAAAATCCACGGCCATTTCCACATCGCGCAGATGAGCCGGGCCGAAAGGCGCTCGGCGGGTGATCCAGGCCAGCTTGGTGGTGCACAGGGTGAACAGCCACTCACCATTGCTCAGCAGCAAATTGCATACCCCCCGCGCCGCATACCCGGCGCACGCACTCGTCAGGCAATCGAGGAGTTCGGCCTGGCTCGGCTGTTCAGCGAACTGGCCGCGCAGACGATTGAGCAGATCGCAGAAGATGGCTTCGCTGTCGGTGTTGCCCACTGGTTGGAACGGACCCGGGCCAGCCACGAAGCCATTGATCTGGCCGTTGTGGGCACAGGTCCAGTATTGCCCCCATAGCTCGCGGGTAAACGGATGGGTGTTGGCCAGGCTGACGCGCCCCACATTGGCCTGGCGGATATGGCAGATCACATTTTCCGATTTGATCGGATAGCGCTCGATCAACTGGGCGATGGCCGAACTGTGGCATGGCGCCGGGTCATGGAAGCAACGAACGCCCTTGCCCTCATAGAAGGCCACGCCCCAGCCATCACAATGGGGCCCCGTCTTGCCGCCACGCTGCATCAATCCGGAAAAGCTGAAGCAGATATCCGTCGGCACGTTGGCACTCATACCCATCAGTTCACACATCTCACATCTCCGTTACCGCCCGACCGCCGGGACCATCTTGGCCGAACATGGTACCGTAGATAGCGTCTCACCACCCATGCACACCCAACAGGGCAGATCCATGATCACGCTACGCAATTCCCTTCTCCCCGGCGTCACCGCCGGCCTCCTGTTCAGTCTCGGTGCCTACGCCCAAACCCCAGTCACCGACCTCGAGCAGCAAATCCGCAAGGATATCGCCAGCATTGAATCGCAACTGATCGAATGGCGACGCGACATTCATCAGCATCCGGAACTCGGCGAGCAGGAAACCCGCACAGCGAGGTTGGTGGCTGAGCATCTCAAGAAACTGGGGCTGGAAGTGCAGACCGAGGTCGGTCGCACCGGCGTGGTCGGCATTCTCAAGGGTGCCAAGCCCGGGCGCACGGTTGCCCTGCGCGCCGACATGGATGCTCTGCCGGTGAAAGAACCTGCTGGCCTGCCCTTCGCTTCGCAGGCTACCGGCATCTATCACGGCACCGAAGTCGATGTGATGCATGCCTGTGGCCATGACGCTCACACCGCCATGCTGATGGCCACCGCCGAGGTGCTGACCGGCATGCGCGATCAGCTCGAGGGCACCGTCATGTTCATCTTCCAGCCCGCCGAAGAAGGCTCCAGCCTGGTCCAGCCCGGCCCGGACGCCAACTGGGGCGCCAAGCTGATGCTCGAGGATGGCCTGTTCAAGACGCACAAACCCGATGCGGTGTTCGCCATGCACGTGATGCCCGGCCCATCGGGCGAGCTGAGCTGGCGCAGCGGCGCCACCACCGCCGCCAGCGACATGCTGAACATCACCGTGACCGGCCATCAAGGCCACGGCGGCATGCCCTGGAATACCATCGATCCCGTGGTGGCGTCAGCCCAGGTGATCAATGGCGTGCAGACCGTGGTCAGCCGCAAGGCCAACCTGACCCGCTCCCCGGCGGTGGTGACCATTGGCAGCATTCATGGCGGCAGCGGGCCGAATATCGTTCCGGAAAGCGTGGCCATGTCCGGCACCATTCGCACCTATGACCAGGGCGTTCGCGACAAGCTGCGCGATGACCTGACGCTGAGCGCGGAAAAGATCGCCGAAAGCGCCGGTGCCACTGCCAAGGTCTCCATCGAGCCGATGTACAGCACCACCATCAACGACGCTGAGCTTACCGAGCGCATGGCGCCGGTGCTGGAACGCGCCGCGGATGGCAAGGTCGCGACAGCAGAGTTGCCCGGCGCCGCCGAGGACTTCTCCTTCTTCGCCCAAGAGGCACCCGGCCTGTATTTCTTTCTCGGGGTAACGCCTGACGGCCAGGATCCGGCCACCGCCGCGCCCAACCACAACCCGGAATTCTTCGTCGATGAAAGCGCACTGGTGGTAGGCAGCCGGGCGATGACCATGCTGGCAGTCGATTTTCTCAATAATGACGAAAGCTGAATACGCCAACCAGACCGGGCCCTGACGGCCCGGTTACCGCTCGCGCTGGCAAGCCGCATATCGGTTTATGGCCAGCGGGCTGAATGATATTGCTGATACACTCCGGCCCCATGACCACGCAATCTCCCCTGAGCCTGTACCAACAGGCCATCGCCTACCAGGGGTTCATCCCCGACCCGGCGCAGCAGAACGCCGTTGACCATCTGCAGAACTGTTTCGAGGCATTGCACACCGGCAGAACCACACCACCCCGCGGAGTCTATCTCTGGGGTCCGGTGGGTCGCGGCAAGACCTGGCTGATGGACAGTTTCCACAGCAGCCTGCAGGTGCCCAGCCGGCGCCAGCATTTCCATCACTTCATGCAATGGGTGCACCGCCGGCTGTTCCAGCTGACCGGCACCGCCGACCCACTGAGCAGTATCGCCCGTGAACTGGCGACCGAGGTGCGGGTGCTCTGCTTCGATGAGCTGTTTATCAGCGATATCGGCGACGCCAGCATTCTCGGCCGGCTGTTCATCACGCTGTTCGAGGAAGGTGTGGTGCTGGTCGCCACGTCCAACCAGCCGCCGCAGCAGCTGTATGAGCATGGCCATAACCGCGAACGGCTGCTGCCGGCGCTGGCAGCCATGGAGCGGAACATGCAGGTGGTCGATGTGGATGGCGGCCAGGATCACCGGCTACATCCGGGGCAGCAACACCAGCGTTATTGGGTTCAGGACGCAGCAGCGTTGGCGGGGGTATTCGAGCGGCTGCGCGGCGGTACTGCGGTATCCAGCGAACCGGTGCAACTCAATCATCAACAGCTGCAACCGCTGCGCCATTGTTCACAGGCGGTCTGGCTCACCTTTGCCGAACTCTGCGAACGCCCCCTGGCTGCCGCTGACTTCATGGCGCTGTGCGACCGTTTCCCGGCCATTCTCCTGGGGCAGGTGCCCGCTCTGAGTAGCGCCCAGCGGGACGCGAAGATCGCCCGCGGCACGGAAGATGCGGTGGAGCAGGTAACGGCCGGCGACCGGGTGTTACCGCCGCTATCGAAACAGGACGACAGTGTGCGCCGGCTGATTGCCCTGGTGGATGAATGCTATGACCGGCGAGTGCCGCTGTATATCGAAGCCGCGGTGCCCCTGACCGAGCTCTATACCGAAGGCGCCCTCACCTTCCCGTTCCGCCGCACGCTCAGCCGTTTGCAGGAAATGCAATTGGCGCGCTTCTGAACGAAAAAACCCTCGCATCTCTCGATGCGAGGGTTTCGGATATGGCGCAGCGGACGGGACTCGAACCCGCGACCCCCGGCGTGACAGGCCGGTATTCTAACCAACTGAACTACCGCTGCGCGTTACCTCGAGTGGTGGGTGATGACGGGATCGAACCGCCGACCCTCTGCTTGTAAGGCAGATGCTCTCCCAGCTGAGCTAATCACCCATTTGCTCTCGAAGTGGAGCGCATTCTAGACAGGTTTTACCGCTAAGGCAATCGCTACTGATCCTCAAATATGGAGAAAGTCGACACAGCCCCTTCACTAATGGCATCAACTGCAGCGTCTTGGTTAATGCTGCGCCTGGGAGTATCCAACCCCGAATCAGACTACGGTAATGCGCCAGCCGATTTGCCTTTAAAGGTAACCACTTCACAATTTCGAGCGCATTGATTTGACTTGAGTTTCGCCGGTCGCGAGGATCTACGCTCTGACTAACGACACTATGGAAGCCTCATGCAATGCCCAAGCATCGATAACCTGGAGCTATCTCAGCGCAGCAAGAATGCGGTGGAGTCAATACGTAGTGTAGAGCGTTTTTCTCTGGCACTGCAGCGCGTGGCTGTGGGCGGTGTAGTAATGAATATCTTCGCAGGCAACAACTCGCTGCAATCTTCCTATGCAATCGCCTCCACTGATTTCGTTGCCATGACGAAGGCACTGGCAGCAATCCCCAGTATCGCCCGTCGCCGTATTTCCAATATCGCTCAGGAAACGGCATTCTACGTAACCGACCACAATGAGATGGTCTTTTGGAACGCAGTCGTTGCGGGATGCAAACAATGAAACCGATACCCATGTGTTTGCTGATCTTCGTGATAGCCGGCATCGTCCATGCGAAAGACAATCCATCCCATTTAATTCAAATCAGATTGAATGACAGCATCACCCACCTTGAGGGCCGGGAAGAGCACTGCTATGCGGATGAAAACGTGCTGCCAGAGGATACGCTGCATAATGTAGCGCTGGATCCTGAACAGAAGAAAGTGGTGTTGTCCTATTTTTATTTCAAGAACATAACCGATTGTACTGAAGAAGCAGTGAAGAGCTATCTTCTGGAAGCTGCTCTTCTGGCTTCATTGGCACCTGATCGGGCAGACGATATTCGTGACGGCAACGAGCTCATCATTCATACCCATCTCGCTAAAGCCAGGGCGGAGGCCAACTATTTGACCCTGCCCCGTCATGTCAGAGAGAAGCTTGAGCAGATCGCCATCCTACAACGCCCTTTCAACTTGGGGTTATCCGCCAAAGTGATTATTCCAGCCAACCAGAGATAATCTTCTTACAGAGGCTTCTCTCGCTGGCTGGTCGATTTTCCCGAGCTATTACCTATTCACGCTCAGTGATCGAAATCACTCGCCGCATGCCGTTCCGGCACCTGCTCATCCAGCTCGCCCCAGGTGCGGTTGACCTGTCGGCCGCGCTGCACGGCAGCACGTTGACCAACCTCCTCGGCCCAGCGCAATACATGGGTATAGCTGTGCGCTTCGAGGAACTCCGCCGCCTCGTATACCTGGTTAGTGGCCACCCCGCCGTACCAGGGCCAGATTGCCATATCGGCGATGCTGTACTGCTCGCCGGCAACGTAGCGGTTATCCGCCAGCTGGCGATCGAGCACATCCAACTGCCGCTTGACCTCCATGGTGTAGCGGTTGATTGGATACTCGAACTTCTCCGGCGCATAGGCATAGAAATGACCGAAGCCGCCACCCAGAATGGGTGCGCTGCCCATCTGCCAGAACAGCCAGTTCAGGCATTCGGTGCGCCCGGCGATGTCCTGCGGGATGAAGTGGCCGAACTTTTCCGCCAGATACAGCAAAATGGAGCCGGACTCGAACACCCGCAGCGGCGGATTGATGCTGGTATCCAGCAGCGCCGGGATCTTCGAGTTGGGGTTGATGCCCACAAAACCACTGCCGAACTGATCGCCTTCACCGATGCGAATCAGCCAGGCGTCATATTCGGCCTCGGCAATGCCCAGCGCGACCAGTTCCTCCAGCATGATAGTGACCTTGACCCCGTTGGGTGTTGCCAGGGAGTACAACTGCAGCGGGTGCTTGCCTCGGGGCAACTCACGCTCGTGGGTCGGGCCGGCGATAGGACGATTGATGTTGGCAAACTTGCCGCCATTATCCTTGTCCCAGGTCCAGACCCGGGGTGGTGTGTAGGTGTCGTTACTCATTCTGTTCTCCCATGCTGATTCCAGCGGGACGCCCGCCGGAGAAGAATGACATGGGAGGATACTAGCCCCGGCGGGCGCCACTGGCCACCGCAGTCACCGAATCAGGCGCTGCGGATTTCCCCGTCCTCCAGGAAGATTCGGCTGTTTCGTGGCCTGATCCAGGCATCGCCACCCTGCACCAAACCCAGTTCGCGGAAGCGACTGCGGGACATTTCCGCATGTACCGTCTGGCTGCTGCTCTCCGTCTGCAGCTCCAGCCGTACCCGCGGCCCGATCACCGACACCAGGTCGATCCGCGCATGCAGACTAGCGGCGCTGGCGCCCGGCAGCACGTCGATATCGTAAGGCCGTACGTAGGCCACCGCCGCACTGTCCGGCTGGCTGGCATATTCCGGCGCGGGAACCTGCAGCTGCCCGATCTGCGCCACGCCGTCACGAACCCGCGCACCGAACTGATTGACGCTGCCCAGGAACTGATAAACGAACGGATTGGCCGGATGGTCATAGACCGCTTCCGGGCTGCCATCCTGTTCCACCCGGCCGTGGTTCATCACCACCACCCGGTCAGACACCTCCAGCGCCTCCTCCTGATCGTGGGTTACGAACACGCTGGTGACGTGGATGTCATCGTGCAGGCGTCGCAGCCAGCGCCGCAGTTCGGCACGTACCTTGGCATCCAGCGCACCGAAAGGCTCATCCAGCAGCAATACCTTGGGCTCCACCGCCAGCGCCCGGGCGAGCGCGATACGCTGGCGTTGGCCGCCGGACAGTTGCGAGGGCAGGCGGTCGGCGGTCCAGTCCAGCTGTACCATCTCCAGCAGGTGCATGACTTTCCTGCGAATCTCCGCCTTGCTCGGCCGCTGACTGCGGGGTTTGACGGTCAGGCCGTAGGCGACATTCTCATAGACGCTCATATGCTTGAACAACGCATAGTGCTGGAAGACGAAGCCGACGCCGCGCTCGCTGACGTGCAGATCGGTGGCGTCCTCACCATGGAAACGGATACGCCCGCTGTCCGGTTGCTCCAGTCCGGCAATGATCCGCAGCAAAGTGGTCTTGCCCGAGCCGGATGGACCGAGCAATGCGGTCAGTTCGCCATTATTGAGGGAGAGACTGACATTATCTACGGCGACAAAATCGCCAAAGCGCTTGTTTACCTGATCGATTTCAATACTCATTGCGCGTACTCGCTTCAAAGGGGAACCGGGATTACCTCGGGCATTTCCCAACAATCACAACTTGCTTCTTTACCCTGACCTTGTAGAGCTGACCGCTCCCACAGCTACCGCCGCGTCCTGCGCTCGCCCAACCATTCAACAAAACCCTTCACCGCAATGGTGACCAGCGCCAGCCCGGTCAATAGCGAAGACACGGCAAAGGCGGCGGTGAACATGTATTCGTTGTACAGCACCTCGATATGCAGCGGCATGGTATTGGTTTCCCCGCGAATACGCCCCGACACCACTGCCACCGCGCCGAACTCGCCCAACGCCCGCGCATTGCACAGGATCACCCCGTAGATCAGCCCCCACTTGATGTTCGGTAGGGTCACATACCAGAAGGTCTTCCAGCCACTGGCCCCGAGAGTCAGCGACGCCTCCTCCTCTTCCTTGCCCTGTTGCTGCATCAGCGGGATCAGCTCGCGGGCAATAAAGGGCATGGTGCCGAAGGCGATCACAATGATGATGCCGGGCACGGCGAAGATGATGCGCATGTCGTGCGCCGCCAGCCATGGACCGAGCCAGCCCTGGGAGCCGAACAGGATGACGAAGATCAGCCCCACCACCACCGGCGAGATGGCAAAGGGCATGTCGATCAGCGAAATCAGGATCGGCTTGCCGCGGAACTCGAACTTGGCAATCGCCCAGGCGGCAGCTACGCCGAACACCAGGTTGATCGGCACCACAATCAGCACCACCAACAGGGACAGGCGAATCGCCGCCAAGGCATCCGGCTCGTTGATCGCGGCCCACCAGACCTGCAGGCCCTGCTCGAAGGCGCCATACAACACCACCGTCAGCGGCAGCACCAGAAACAGCGCCAGAAAGGTCAGCGCAATGCCAATCAGCATCCAGCGCAGCCAGGCCGGTTCGTCGGTAGCGCGGCGCCAACGGGCCGCCAGCTCGGGGTTGCCCACGTGAGTCAGTACTTGAGTCGTCATTGGAGTCTCCTCACCAGCCACGACGCTGTGTCCACCACTGCAGCCCATTGATCAGCAGCAATAGCAGAAACGCGGCCACCAGCATGACGGTGCCAATGGCCGCAGCACCCTGGTAGTCGTACTGTTCAGTCTTGGAAACGATCAGCAGCGGGGTGATCTCGGTGCGATAGGGCATATTGCCGGAGATGAACACCACCGAGCCGTACTCGCCCACGGCACGGGCAAAGGCCAGCGCATAACCGGTCAACAGGGCCGGTAACAGCGACGGCAGTATCACTCGGCGGATCGTGGTGAAACGACTTGCGCCCAGACTGGCGGAGGCTTCTTCGCGCTCGGCTTCCAGGTCCTCCAGCACCGGTTGTACGGTACGTACCACAAAGGGCAAGCCGATATAGGTCAGCGCAACCACCACGCCCAGCTGCGAGTAGGCCACCTTGATGCCGAAGATATCAAGGTACCGCCCTACCCAGCCGGTCGATGCGTAGAGCGTTACCAATGCGATACCGGCCACCGCGGTAGGCAGGGCGAACGGCAGATCCACCAGCGCATCGACGATCTTCTTGCCGGGGAAGGTATAACGCACCAGTACCCAGGCAACCAGCGCACCGAACACCAGGTTGATGGTCGCGCCGATCAGCGAAGCGCCGAAGGACAGTTTGTAGGAGGCAACCACTTGGGGATGGCTGACGGCTTTCCAGAAGTCATCCCAACTCATCATGGAGGTGTACAGCAGCAGCCCACCCACCGGAATGAGAAAGATGAAGCCCAGATATAGCAGGCTGAAACCCAAGGTCAGCCCGAAACCGGGTATGACCCGTCGTTGCTTGGCGGCAGACAACATTCATCACCTCGAAAAGAGCCCGGGCGTTAGCGCCCGGGTTGGCCATGTACCGGCGTCGATCAACGTCTGGAAATGCTTTCAAGAATGCTGTCGAACCTGCCACCGTCGTTGAAATGATCGTTCTGCGCCTTTTCCCAGCCACCGAACACCTCGTCGATACCGAACAGCTCGACATCGACGAACTTGTCGGCAAACTCCCTGGCGATCTCCGGGTTGCTGGGACGGTAGTAGTGCTTGGCCGCCAGGCGCTGCGCGTCATCGCTGTACAGGTATTGCAGGTAGCCCTCGGCGGTCTTGCGTGTACCCTTGCGGTCGACGTTCCTGTCGACCACGGTCACTGGCGGCTCGGCGAGAATGCTGACCGACGGCACGACGATCTCGAACTGCCCTTTGCCCAACTGCTCGACCGACAGATAGGCCTCGTTTTCCCAGGCGATGAATACATCACCCAGGCCGCGCTGGACGAAAGTGTTAGTGGCGCCTCGGGCGCCTGGATCGAGTACCGGCACGTTGGCGAACAGCTTACTGACGAACTCGTAAGCCTTGTCCTGATCGCCGCCGTTTTGCTTCAGGGCATAACCCCAGGCCGCGAGATAGTTCCAGCGTGCACCACCGGAGGTTTTCGGGTTGGGAGTGATGACTTGCACGTCATCGCGCACCAGGTCATTCCAGTCCTTGATGTTTTTCGGGTTACCCTTGCGCACCAGCAGCACTATGGTCGAGGTATAGGGCGAGCTGTTCTTGTCCAGACGGCTTTGCCAGTTTTCCGGAATCAATTGGGCGTGCTGACGCAACGCATCCACGTCATAGGCCAATGCCAGGGTCACCACATCGGCATCCAGACCGTCGATTACCGAACGGGCCTGGGAGCCCGACCCACCATGCGATTGACGCACGGTAACGGTATCGCCGGTAGCCTGCTTCCAGTAGTCACCAAACGCCCGGTTGTACTCGCGATAGAATTCGCGGGTAGGATCATAGGACACGTTCAGCAGGGTGATATTGTCCGCCAGCACGGAGCCGGCCAGCAGCGTGGCAAGGCCACCCACCAGGGTATTGCGCAGAATTTTCTTCATGATAAGCACTCGGTAAAAGCAATCTGGGAAATCGGTCAGAGTCGGCTTCGATTACTGGCACATTCGTGTGATGACGCTTTTACTGAGGTGGGTCTGACTGGATGTGGCAAGCCGTGTCATGGTGTTCTCCATTATCGTGACGGTTGCACACACCTCTGGTGGTCCAGTCGGCGGGTGTTTACTGAAAACTGTGTTGGCGCAATCCCCGTGGTCGGGTAATCAGGACGTTCGTGTCGGCGGCTGGAAGCGGATCTTTTCCTTGCGTTCGATCTGCACCACCTGACCGTTATGAAGGGTGATTTCCACTGCACCGAACTGAATGCTTTGCAGCGCTTCAGCGATGGCGGCCAGCACCTTCTGATCGTCCACAGCCGCATGCAGTGATGTTGTTGCGGTCATGGTCTTGCTCCGGATCATGGTTTGATACTCGCGTATCGACGGAGCAGATATTAGACAGGGAGACATATAGCTAAAAATAATATTTTGGAACTTACTTATATATTAAAGGAATAAAACCATGTTGCAGAAGGGTAGGAGCGCCCTATCGGCGCGATGGCGCCCGTCAGGACGCCCCGCTCACCCATGGTGCCTACCCCAGCGCCATCCAGCCTGCGTACAGGCCCAGCAGCAGGAAGATCACTGCGGTAATCCCCCGAATCAGCCCCAACGGCAGCTTGCCCGCCGCCGCATTGCCAAGAAATACCACCGGCACGTTAGCCAACATCATCCCCAGCGTGGTACCCAGCACCACCCACAGATAGGCATCGAATTGCGCAGCCAGTACCACGGTTGCCACCTGGGTCTTGTCGCCCATCTCGGCCAGAAAGAAGGCCACCAGCGCTGCCATGAAGGCGCCGTAACGGCTGATCGGCGGGGTGTCGTCCTCATCCAGCTTGTCCGGCACCAGGGTCCAGGCCGCCACGGCCAGAAAGCTGATCGCCAGCAAGGTGTACAGCCAGGTATCGCTGAGCAGGTCGGCAACCAGTTGCCCCACCGCACCGGCCAAGGCGTGATTGGCCACGGTGGCCAGTAGTATTCCCCAGATGATCGGCCAGGGCCGACGGAAACGTGCTGCCAGCAATAACGCCAGCAATTGGGTCTTGTCGCCGATCTCTGCCAGCGTGACTACCCCGGTTGAAACGAAAAAAGCTTCCACGGATGTTCCACAAGAGGGCGGGTCGACCATTCCAATGACATACGAACACCCCCGCCCTCGGCTGGTGTTCCTATGTCAAAGGTCTCGTCAGACCCAGTCACCCAAGGTGACGGCGGGTCGCAAACGCCACGGCCTGCGGGCCGAATATGTTGACGTTTGCCGTGGAAGAAACTTCAGAAAGAAATCTCTTCCGGAGAGACTACTCCCCTAAGACGGCGGCCACTGTAGCAAGGCCCGCCGGTTGAATCAACCCGGCGCGATCGCCGAATACACCTTGAACCGATTGTTCTCGCGCAGCACCCGACATGGTCCAATGTGCTCCTCGATCAGCGGCGGATATCGCAGAAACCCATTGGCAACGATGCGCAGCTCACCACCGGGCAGCAGGTTGCGGGTGACTTCATTGAAAAATGCCTCGGCGATGCTGGTGTCATGGCGGATGCCGGTATGAAATGGCGGGTTGCTGACCACTGCGGCAAAGCGGCCATGCACGTCACTCAGGCCATCGGAAGGATAGACCTGCGCTTGCACTCCATTGACCAGCAGGGTCTGCTCGGCACAGTACAGCGCCATGGCATCGACATCCACCAGCTCAAAGCGGGTGTCCGGATTACGCCGGGCCAACACCGTGGCCAGCACCCCGGCACCACAACCGAAGTCCAGCACTTTGCCCGGCGGCAGCGGTGCCAGTTCCTCCAGCAGCAATTGACTGCCTTCATCCAGCCGGCCATGGCTGAAAACCCCGGGCAGACTGACCAGTTCAACGGTCTGGTCAGGGAAGGTCAAGGCAATGGAGCGCTGCCAGTCTTCCAGGCGAAATGGCGCGGGCTGATCCTGGACGATGCAGCGCCACAGTTGGCAATGCCGGGCGGAATCCAGTTTCTCGATTGCAGCACCATGTGCCGCCAACAGTTTTTCCGCCCGGGTAATGCCGCCCTTCTTCTCCCCCACCAGATACAGTGGGCAACCGGCCCGCAGTAGCGGCGCTATCTGCGCCAAGGCGAACTCGGCGCGCTCGATGGCCTTGGGCATCACCAGAATCGCCCCCTCCAGCCCATCGACCTGTGGGCAAAGATGGGAGAAACTCAGATGCGCCTCATCCAGTCCGGCACTGAGGCCCTGCTGCACGAAATAGTCCCAGGTCCAGACATGCCAATCGGCCGGCAACTGTCGAGTCAGCCCATCCACAGGTGGGTTGACCAGCAGCAGGCGCTGGCTGGCAAACAGCTCGGCGCTGCGTTCAAGTATCTGGCTGGTATTATCCATGGCTGTGCTCCGAAGGTGAACCGGGCCGGGCATTGTACGCGGGGGCAGCAGGAGCTTAAAGATGGATTGCCCCGAACCTCAGCCTTTCCTTGGCTTGGCCCGCGTCGTCGGCTCGGCCTGCGATGGGTCATCCGGCCAGTAATGCTTGGGATAGCGCCCTTTCATGTCCTTCTTCACCTCGGCATAACTGCCACTCCAGAACCCGGCCAGGTCCTGGGTCACCTGCACCGGTCGACGCGCCGGGGAAAGCAGGTGCAGCTTCAACGCTACCCGGCCCTGGGCGATACGCGGCGTTTCGCGGCTGCCGAACATCTCCTGCAGACGCACCGCCAGTACCGGCGGTTGCTCGCTGTAGTCGATACGGATACGTGACCCGGTGGGCACCGTCCAGTGCGTGGGCGCCAACTCGTCGAGCTGTGACGGCAGCGGCCAGGGCAACAGGCCAGTGAGGATGGCTGGCAGATCCAGGTTGGCGAAGTGCGCGAGCCGGGTGACCCGGTCCAGCCAGGGGGCGAGCCAGTCTTCCAGGCCATCGAGTAAGGCCTGGTCGGAGACGTCCGGCCAGCGGCTATCAATGTCCTGCTGCTCATCCAGCTGGCGCAGCAGCAGGATACGTGCCTGCCACTGGCGCAGCGCCGGCGTCCAGGGCAACAGGCTGAGCCCCTGCTTGCGCACTACATTGCACAGGGCCCGGCTGCGCTGGGCCGGGTCAATATTCGCCAACGGCTCGCGGTGCAGCACCAGGGTACCGATGCGCTGCTGGCGCTCGGCGATCAGGGTTTCGCTACGCGGGTCCCATTCCAGGGTCTGCTCGATCTGCAGCATCTCCGGCAGATACTGCTCCAGCCACTCCGGGTCTAGCGCCGCAGCGAGAAATATCCGCGCATTGCGCTGGCTGGCATGGCCGCCGAGACTGGCAATCACCAGCCAGGGCCGCTGTTGCAGACTGTCGACCTGGGCGAAGGCGGCGGCGCGGCCATTGGCCAATCGGTAGTCCGCGCCCTGCTCGCCACGGCGCTGGGCAATGCGGTCCGGATAGGCCAGCGCCAGCAACAGGCCGGCCCAGCGCTCGCTGTCCGGCTCCGGCACGGGTTGCGCAACATCGATGCGCTCGATCAATCGCTGCCACTGCCCGGCCAGCTGGCGCGCCCGCTGCAGCGCACCGCGATCCAGGGCCGGCTCGCCAGCGGGGTGGTCGAATGCTGCCAGCCGGCGGGCGATATCCGCGTCCTCCACGCCGCGCAACAGGTCCCGCTCGCCGAGAATCGCGGCCAGCCGGCAGGCTTGACGCCCCAGCCCCAACTGCTGCCCCCGCAGCAGCATGTGCGCCAGCCGCGGATGCATCGGCAACGCTGTCAGCGCCGCGCCGTGGTCGGTCAGCTGCCAGCCCCGCTCAGTTCGTGTCAACGCCCCCAACTGGATCAGCAGATCCCGCCCCTGCTGCAGCGCCGCTCCCGGCGGCAAGTCCAGCCAGCGCAGCTCCGCCGGGTCATCTATACCCCATTGCGCCAGTTGCAGGGCCAGGGGCGCGAGATCCGCTTGCAGTATCTCCGCCTGACCCTGGGCAGCCAGCTGCTCCTGCTGGCCAGCCGACCACAGGCGATAACACACACCCGGCTCGGTACGCCCGGCACGACCTGCACGCTGCGTTGTAGCCGCCTTGGATATGCGGCGTGTGTGCAACCGGGTCATACCGGACACCGGGTCGAAGGCCGGCTCGCGGTGCAACCCCGAGTCGATGACTATCCGCACGCCGTCGATGGTCAGACTGGTCTCGGCAATCGGTGTAGCCAACACCACCTTGCGCCGCCCGGCCAGTGCCGGGCTGATAGCCCGGCGCTGCGCGGCGAAGTCCAGGTCGCCATACAGGGGGGCGATATCCACGTCAGGATAGCTGTCCAACGCATGTTCCAGCCGCCGATGCAATCGGCGAATCTCGGCTGTTCCGGGTAGAAACACCAGCAGGCTGCCGGACTCGGTGGCCAGTGCCTGCAGGATCGTCTGCTCAAGCAACGGCTCCAGCGGCTGGCCCGGCGTGGCGGCGGAGCCATAATGCACCTGCACCGGATACTGGCGCCCATCGCTGCTCACCAAGGGCGCGTTGTCCAGCAGACGGCTGACCGCCGCGGCGTCCAGCGTGGCAGACATAATCAGTAATTTCAGTGGGTTGGCGTCGTCGCGCAGATACTGCTGGGTCTGCAAGCAGAGCGCCAATCCCAGATCGGCGTCCAGGCTGCGCTCATGGAATTCATCGAAGATCACCAGGCCAATGCCCGGCAGCTCGGGGTCGGCCTGCAGCAGGCGCTGCAGAATGCCTTCGGTTACCACCTCGATGCGAGTCGCGGCGCTGACCCGGGTTTCCAGGCGAATACGATAACCGACCGTCTGGCCCACCGGCTCACCAAGCATCTGCGCCAGGCGCTCGGCAGCCGCCCGGGCCGCCAGCCGCCGCGGCTCCAGCAGGATGATCTTCTGCCCCGCCAGCCATTCACTGCGCAGCAGCGCCAGCGGCACCAGGGTAGTCTTGCCGGCGCCAGGCGGCGCCTGCAGCACCACCGCCGGCGAGCGGGCCAGTTGCTGATCCAGCTCGGCCAGCACCGTTTGTACAGGAAGATCAGACATGCACGGGATATCCGGTCAAAGGGGGCATTATAACCGCCCGCGACTTCAAGCCGTCACGGCACCAGCGTATAGTATGCAGGGTCTGGATACGTTGCCTACCCCGAGGAATATCATGCGCCTGAAAGCTCTGGCCAGCGTTCTGCTGACCACCACTCTGGTTTCCCAATTGACCGCCTGCGGCAGCATCTTCTACCCCGAACGCCGCGGTCAGATCAGCGGTGAGATCGACCCCGGCGTGGCGATTCTCAACGGTATCGGCCTGCTGTTCTATGTCATCCCGGGGCTGGTGGCCTTCGCTGTGGATTTCGCCACAGGCGCCATCTATTTCCCCGATGAACGCTACACCCTGGCCCCCGAACGCCTGCAGGAAGCTGTCGATGCCCAGGGCCAAGTCGACCCGCTTAAACTCGAAGCCATTCTGCAACAGGATCTGGGTCTGCAGCTGCCCATGCAGCATGCTCGGCTGCTGAACAGCCCGAACGGCGCGCACTTGGCCCTGCTCGGGCTGCCGGCCCGCGCCTGATGGAGATATCCGCCCAGCAGCTGAGCAAGCGCAATGCCCGCCTGCTACGGCTGGCCACCTACGCTTCGGTAATGGTCGCGATCCTGTTGATCACACTCAAGGCCGTCGTCTGGTTCATGTCCGGCTCGGTAAGCCTGCTGGCTTCACTGATCGACTCGTTGATGGATGCCGGCGCGTCGCTGATCAATCTGGTCGCGGTCGCCTACGCGCTGACCCCGGCGGATAAGGGCCACCGTTTCGGCCATGGCAAGGCCGAGGCGCTGGCCGGTCTGGCGCAATCGGTGTTCATTGCCATCTCGGCTATCGTGGTGTTGCAACAGGGTATCGATCATCTGCTCAACCCCAGGCCGCTGGAAGCAGCCTGGTTCGGGGTGGCGGTAATGCTGATCTCGATCATCGCGACCTTGTTGCTACTGGCTTTTCAGCGCCATGTGATTCAACACACCGGCTCAACCGCGATCCGTGCCGATGCCCTGCATTACCGCTCCGATCTGTTGATGAACGCCAGCATTATCATCGCGCTGATCCTGGCCTATTACGGCGTACCTGGAGCGGATGCGGTGTTCGGTATCGGCATCGCCCTGCTGATCGCTTTCAGCGCCCTGCAGATTGGCCGCGACGCGGTGCAGATCCTGATGGATCACGAATTGCCCGATGCGGTGCGCAAGGAAGCCATGGCGCTGGCTCGTAGCGTGCCCGGCGTGATCGACGTGCATGATCTGCGCACCCGCGAGTCCGGCCAGCAGTGGTTCATGCAGTTGCACCTGGAGTTGCCCGGCGACCTGTCGCTGACCGATGCCCATGAGCTGGGCGAACAGGTCCGTCACACGATCATCCGGCGCTTTCCCCAGGCGGATGTGCTGGTACACAAGGACCCGGTCCACCCCCAGCCGTCCGCACAAACGCAAACGGCCGACTGAGTCGGCCGTTTGCGCTGGGTCCGTTGAGGTATCCGGGTTGGATACTGCCTGTCCTCCGTGCCTTGTGGGCTGGGGTGGCCGGGTGACGAATCGATCCGGTAGAACCTTCCGTCTCAGGGCTGCTCGAGTGGAGCACCTGTTTGGACTCGCCGGCCAAGGCTTGAAACTTGTGATTATGGTAACGCGCAGGCAGCACCATTTCTTGTCTTTTATTGCCCATCAAGCGGTCAATTGCGCAATAATATCGCGACCAACTCAATATTCCTGCAACTACACGAGGTGGACGCATGAATGAATACACTCTGGACCGATATGATCTGAAAATTCTGGCCGCATTGCAGCAGGACGCCCGTATCAGCAATCAGGAACTGGCCGAGCGCATCGGCCTGTCGCCTTCACCCTGTTCACGACGGGTAAAACAGCTGGAAGAAAGCGGCTATATCACCCGGCAGGTGGCATTGCTCAACCCGCAGAAGCTGGGGCTGACCCTCACCGCCTTCGTGATGATCGGCATGGACCGCCATACCCCGGATCGCTTTGCCGGTTTCGAGGACACCATCCGCCAATGCCCCGAGGTGTTGAACTGCAGCCTGGTTACCGGCATGGAAGCGGATTACCAGTTGCGGGTGGTGGTGCCCGATATGGACCATTATCAGCAGTTTCTGCTGGGTACACTCACCCGCATCGAGGGAGTGTCCAGCGTGCGCTCCAGCTTTGTACTGAACCAGGTGGTCTCGAGTACGGAATTGCCGCTCAACCACCTGGTCACAAAATAGACAGCCCTTTTTCCTGACAGGAGACCATTGTGTCCTACGAAGAATTCGAAGCCCTTGCCCTGCCCTTGTCCATCTTTGCCCTGGTAGCCTTCATGGGATTCATTGTCTGGGATCTGGCAAAGAAGTCCAAGGCTGGCCGCTACGGCACCATGGTGTTGTTCTTCGCCCTGGGCCTGGGCGTGCTGGGCTTCGTGATCAAGGCCGTGATTCTTGGTAGTGTGGATGGCTGACGAGCACCCGAAGCACGACGCCAGGCTTTTCGGGTTCCGCCGACTATAAAAACAAGCATCGGAGTACCGCACCATGAACCTGCATCAGTACGCTGAAACCCATGAAGTCACCAATCAGGTGCCGCCGCTGGATGGTATCAACCTGTACCGTAGCGATCTGCCCCTGCGGCAATGGGTCCATCGTTACCGAGGTGACTGGGCCGATGAACAACTGTCTGCCTATGGCCAACTGGCCGGCGGTGCATTGATGCGGGCCGGCTTTCTGGCCAATGAAAACCCACCGGTATTCCACAGCCATGACCGTCAGGGCCGCCGGATAGACCTGGTGGAATTTCACCCCGCCTATCATGAACTGATGAGCGCAGGTATTGCCCATGGCATCACCAGCGCTCCCTGGACTGCACCGCGCCCCGGCGCCCATGTAGCCCGCGCCGCCACGATGTACCTGCACAACCAGGCAGAGGCCGGCACCAGTTGCCCGATGACCATGACCTTCGCCTGCATACCGGCGCTACGACTGCAGCCGGATCTGGCGGAGCATTGGTTGCCGAAGATCCTGTCGCGCCAGTACGATCCGCGCAATCTGCCGATGGAGCAAAAGAGCGGCCTGACCATTGGCATGGCCATGACCGAAAAGCAGGGCGGCACCGATGTGCGGGCCAATACCACCCGCGCCTGGCCGGTCGCCAATGCCGGCCCTGGCCACGCCTATGAGCTGCTGGGGCACAAATGGTTCTGCTCGGCCCCCATGTGCGACGCTTTCCTGACCCTGGCGCAGACCGACAAGGGCCTGAGCTGCTTTCTACTGCCCCGCCACCGCCCCGATGGCAGTCGCAACCAATTTTATATACAACGGCTGAAGGACAAGCTGGGCAATCAGGCCAACGCCTCCAGCGAAGTGGAGTTTCGCGGCGCCCTGGCCTGGATGATCGGCGAGGAAGGCCGCGGCGTACCGACCATTATCGAAATGGTGGCATTGACCCGCTTCGATTGCATGATCGGCTCCAGCTCGCTGATGCGCCAGGCCTTGGCCCAGGCCACTCATCATTGTGCCCACCGCAATGTCGGCGGGCGCCCACTGATCGATCAGCCGCTGATGCAGAACGTACTGGCCGATCTGGCCCTGGAAAGCGAGGCGGCGCTGGCCTTGACCATGCGCATGGCCAGCGCGCTGGACCACGCCGATGATCCACACGAGGCCGGATTCGCCCGCCTGGTCACCGCCATCGGCAAGTACTGGATCTGCAAACGCGCCCCGGCCATGATCAACGAAGCTCAGGAGTGCCTGGGCGGTGCGGGTTATGTGGAAGACAGCATTCTGCCGCGACTGTATCGCGAAGCGCCGGTGAACTCGATCTGGGAGGGCTCCGGCAATGTGCAATGCCTGGATGTGTTGCGCGCCCTGTCGAAGGAACCGGGCATCGTCGAGATGCTGTTCGCCGAGCTGGGTGATGGCGCTGGCGATCGGCGGCTGCAGGCCCATATCACCCAACTGCAACAGCACTTTGCGGACAAGGATGAGATCCAGTACCGTGCCCGTCAGTTGACCGAAGATGTGGCCGTGGCACTGCAGGCGAAACTGCTGCTGGAAGCGGGTAACAGTGCCGTATCCGATGCCTTTATCGCCAGTCGCCTGCAAGGGCATGGGCGAGTCTACGGCACCCTGCCCCGCGGCCTGGATGTGCGCACGCTGGTCGAGCGAGCGCTGCCGCAGGCCGGTTAACCCTGAAGCCAGGGTTTTCCTTCAGCCATACCCAATTAACAGGACGGTGCTGGCGGCAGGGCCGCTGATCGAGATGGAAGTCGACGGGGTCGCCATCGGCCCTCCAGAGGAAGTGCTGGCTGGTGGCATAGCATTGCCAGCCGGCAGCAGCGGCGTGCTGGCCAGCTGGGTACGAGCTGGTGCTCGAACCTCCCAGGGGTCCGGTACGCTCACTTTCTATGAGCCATAAAAAAAGCGCCCCACAGGGCGCTTTTTTTTACTCCACGCGGATCAGAAAATCTGCCGCTGGATGATGGTCTCGTTACGATCCGGACCGGTGGAGATGATATCGATCGGCGCGCCGACCAGCTCTTCTATCCGGGCAATATAGGCCCGGGCATTAGCCGGCAACCCTTCCAGCGTCTGGATGCCCAGGGTCGACTCGCTCCAGCCAGGTACTTCCTCGTAGACCGGTTCCAAGCCGATATAGCTATCCGCGTCGCTCGGCGCTTCCAGCACTTCGCCTGCAGCGTTACGGTAACCGACACAAATCTGGATTGCATCCAGACCATCGAGCACGTCCAGCTTGGTCAGGCACAGCCCGCTGATACTGTTGATCTCAATGGCGCGCCGCAGGATAACCGCATCAAACCAGCCGCAACGACGGGCGCGACCTGTGGTGGAACCGAATTCGTGACCGCGCTGGGCCAGACGCTCACCGATGTCGTCGAACAGCTCCGTGGGGAACGGACCAGAGCCGACCCGGGTGGTGTAGGCCTTGGTGATGCCCAGCACATAGTCCAGGTACAGCGGACCAAAACCGGAACCGGTGGCGGTGCCGCCAGCCGTGGTGTTGGAACTGGTCACGTAGGGGTAGGTGCCATGGTCGATGTCCAGCAGCGAGCCCTGGGCTCCCTCGAACATGATATTGGCGCCTTCGCGGCGCAGCTCGTGCAGCCGTGCCGTCACATCCTGCATCAGCGGCTTGAGCCACTCGGCATATTCCATGGCCTCGTCGAGAGTCTTCTGGAAGTCGATCGGCTGCACCTTGTAATAATGCTGCAGAGCGAAGTTGTGGTAATCCAGTACCTCCCCCAGCTTGGCAGCGAAGCGCTCGCGGTGGAACAAGTCGCCCACGCGCAGACCGCGGCGGGATACCTTGTCCTCATAGGCCGGGCCGATACCACGACCGGTGGTGCCGATCTTGGCTTCACCGCGGGCCAGTTCACGGGCCTGATCCAGCGCCACGTGGTAAGGCAGGATCAGCGGACAAGCCGGACTGATGCGCAGACGATCACGCACCGGCACACCCTTGGCTTCCAGGCCGGTCAGTTCCTTGAGCAGCGCCTCCGGGGACAGCACCACGCCGTTGCCGATGTAGCACATCACGTTTTCGCGCAGAATCCCCGAGGGAATCAGGTGCAGAACGGTCTTCTCACCGTCGATCACCAGCGTGTGACCGGCATTGTGCCCGCCCTGATAACGCACCACCGCTGATACCTGATCAGTCAGCAGATCGACGATCTTGCCCTTACCCTCATCACCCCATTGGGTGCCCAGGATGACAACATTCTTACCCATGTTCAGCTCTTGCCTCACTCGTTAGGAACTGGCCCAGCAGGCCATGAAAGTCAAATGTGCAGTTCTTTTACCTGCCAACCATCATTCGCAAAATGCAGAATCCGATCACAACCGAAACCCACCGCCTCGGCATCGAGCTGACCGGGCAATGCCACTATCACCCGCTCACCGGCTTGACGCAGCTGCATGACCTTGTCGTGCAGACCAGGCTGGCTCGCATGCGGCGCCCAGATGCCGTGATCACGACGACCACCGTCGATCTCACCGCAGGCCACCAGCAACCGCAGGTCAGTTGAGAAACCCGTAGCCGGGCGCGCACGGCCGAAGTCACGGCCAATCTCGTCATAGCGACCGCCCTGGGCGATGCTCTGACCGGTGCCAGCGACGAATGCCGCGAAGGTCACGCCCGTGTGGTAGTGATAACCACGCAGCTCCGCCAGATCGAAATACAGCGGCACCTGCGGATAGCGCTGGGAAATCACCTGAGCGATTTCCGCCAGCTCGTCGAGCGCTGCCAGAATGGCCTCGGGCGCACCGTCAAGCATAATATGCGCACGTTCCAGAACCTCGACCCCACCGGACAGCTCAGCCAGGCTGCAGAGCATGGCCGCCAGGGCTGGTTGCTCGATACGCGAGGTCAATTCCTGCACCTCGTCCAGCGCCTTGCGCTGCAGGGCATTGAACAGAGCGCGTTCGACCGCGCCGTCCAAACCCGCCGCCTCGACCAGACCACGGTAAATACCCACGTGGCCGATATCCAGATGCACACCCTCGACACGCGACGCCGCCAGGGTTTCCAGCATCAACGCAATAACTTCGATATCGCTGGCACTGGACGCATCGCCATAGAGTTCGGCACCCAGCTGGATCAGACTGCGGGAAGTGGACAACGGCCGCGGCAGCGTGTGCAGCACACTACCGCAATAGCATAGACGACTGGGACCTTCGGCGCCGAGCGTATGCGCGTCGATACGCGCCACCTGGGGCGTGATGTCCGCACGCAGGCCGAGCATACGCCCAGACATCTGGTCGATCATTTTGAAGGTTTGCAGTTCCAGATCATGACCGGAGCCGGTCAGGAGGGATTCGAGATACTCGATATGCGGGGTGATGACCAGGTCATACCCCCAGCGGGAGAACAGATCCAGCAGTTGCCGACGGGCTGCTTCGGTACGCGCCGCCTCTTCCGGCAGCACTTCTTCGATCCCGTCAGGCAAGAGCCAGCGATCAACAGTAGGCATTTTCAAAACCTTTATTACGTAAAGGGCAAAGGTCTGTCGACCCACCCTAGCGGATCAGATATAAGCAGGCAGTACCCGCCAGCATGCTCAGCAACCCGGCAACCCGCAGTTGCCGGTCACTCATACCGCTCACTTCAACCAGCATTCGTTTCCACCGGCGGGGAGCCAGAAAGGGCATCAGACCTTCCAGAACCAGCACCAGACACAGTGCCGCGGCCAGATTCTGCCACATGAACTCGAACCCCTCGCCCGGATCTGCCGGTCACAAAAAAGCCGGGATGACCCGGCTGCGCGATTGTAGCATGTTTTCGACTGGCTACACCCGTTCGTTGGACGAGTGCAGCCAGGCTCGAATCAGGGTTGCTGCGCCCCTTTGAAAAACTTGAAGAATTCGCTGCTCGGGTCAAGTACCAGCACATCGGACTTGCTCGAGAAGCTTTCACGGTAGGCCTGCAGACTGCGATAGAAGGAGTAGAACTCAGGATCCTTGTTATACGCCTCGGCATAGATGGATGCCGCTTCGGCATCACCCTGGCCACGGATTTCTTCAGCTTCACGGAAGGCTTCAGCCAGGATCACGCGCTGCTGCCGGTCGGCATCGGCGCGAATACCTTCGGCCAGCTCACGACCCTTGGCGCGATGCTCGCGGGCCTCGCGCTCACGCTCGGAACTCATCCGCTCGAACACGCTACGGTTCACCTCACGGGGCAGGTCCATACCCTTGACCCGCACATCGAGCACCTCGATACCGAGTTCGCGGCGCGCGCTCTCGTTAAGATCGCCAGTGATATCGGCCATCAACTGATCGCGCTCACCGGCCACCACCTCATGCAGGGTACGGCGCGCCACTTCGTTGCGCAGACCCGACTCCAGCTGGCGAGACAGACGCTCTTCGGCAATCGAACGCAGTCCGGAGGTAGCGGTGTAGTAGCGTTGCACGTTGGCGATGCGCCACTTGGCGAAGGAGTCCACCATCAGCGCCTTCTTTTCCAGCGTCAGGTAACGCTGGGTGGTGGTGTCCAGGGTCAGCAGGCGGCCATCGAACATCTTCGCTTCCTGCACGAACGGCAGCTTGAAGTGCAGCCCCGGTGGCACGTCGACACGGACGACCTTACCGAACTGCAGTACCAGACCGCGCTGGGTCTGCTCGACGATGAAGAAGCTGTTCCAACCGACCACGATCACCACCAGGGCGATTACGAGTCCGAAAATTGACTTGTTACTCATCAGCGGACCTCCCTTGTACGCACATCACGCTGCTGCAGTTGTACAGGCAGACGGGTATTGGCATCAGCGCCAGCGGCAGAAGGAACGGCCGAGGACGAAGATGACGAACCACCGCCCTGCTGCATCAGCTTGTCGATCGGCAGGTACAGCAGGTTGCTGTTGCCATCACCCGACACCATGATCTTGCTGGTGTTGCTCATCACTTCCTGCAGCGTTTCAATAAACATACGCTCGCGCATCACTTCCGGCGCTTGCTGGTACTCGCTCACCAGTAGGTTGAAGCGCTCAGCCTCACCCTGAGCACGGGCGACCATGGCCTGACGGTAACCGCTGGCTTCTTCCAGCAGGCGCTGGGCTTGACCGCGAGCTTCCGGAATCACGCCATTGGCATAGGATTCAGCCTGGTTGCGCTCACGCACCTCGTCTTCCCGGGCGCGGATCACGTCGTCAAACGCGTCCTGCACCTCGGCCGGAGCCTGCGCGCTTTCGATGTTCACCTGAACCACGGTGATACCGGTCTGATAGGCATCCAGATAACGCTGCAGACGCTCTGTAGTCTCGACGCCCATCTGCTCACGACCTTCGGTCAGCACCTGGTGCATCCCCGTGGAACCCACCACATGACGCAGCGCGCTCTCGGTTGCATGGCGCAAGCTGGTCTCGGGATCTTCCACCTTGAGGACGAAGTCCTCCAGATTGGAGATACGGTACTGCACCGCCAACGGCACCTCGACGATGTTCTCGTCTTCGGTCAGCATCTGACCCTGTTGACGATAAGAGCGTACCTGGGTGACGTTGCGCTGGAATTTCTTCTCGATCGGCGGGAAGTAGATATGCAGACCCGATTCAACAGTCCGGTGATATTCACCGAAACGCAGCACCACTGCCTGCTCCTGCTCGTCGACCTTGTAGACCGCATTGAATAGCCAGAAAACGAAGATGATCAGGCCGCCGATGACCCAGAGCCCCTTGGGGATGCCCTGTCCACCGCCGACACGCCGGCCGTTGCCGCCATCGCCGCTGCCGCGCTTCTTGCTGCCGAAGATACCGTTCAGGCTGTCCTGCAACTTGCGCAGCGCCTCGTCCAGATCGGGTGGTCCCTGCTTGCCGCCGCGATTGCCACCGCCACGGTTACCGCCACTACCCCAGGGATCCTGGTTGTTCGAGTTGTTGCCACCACCAGGCTCATTCCACGCCATAGCGTTCTCCGTTATCCAAAACCATTAAACTGCTTCCGCCGACGTGGATGGCCGGCGCAGTCATTTCTGCAATCCTACAGCAAATGTCAGCCGCAGCGCGAACCGCGACCGCCATCCATTATTGCAAAGTGTGTTGTTCGAGAAACCTGTCCGGCTGCCAGCCTTCACGTTTGAGCAGCCGATTGAAGTCGCTGCGCTGCAGGCGCAGATCCAGCTCCTGACGGCCGTCAGCGGCGATGCGCTCGGCAGTGACCGCTCCCGCAGCGTAGAACTGCGCGCGCAGCCGGGCCTCGGCGTGCTCCAGCACAACGCTCTGCTGCACGATATCGTCACCCAGGCGTTCAGCGACAGCCTGCGCCAGCAGCTCCAGACCCTTGCCTTCGCGTGCCGACAGCCAGACCCGCACCGCCACGCCATCGCCGTCACGCTGGATCTGAGGTTCGAAGTTATCCAGCAGATCGATCTTGTTGTAGATCTCCAGCATCGGCAGTTCATTGGCGCCAATCTCACCCAGTACCAGATTGACCTGCTCGATATTCGAGGTGCGCTCCTCATCCGCGGCATCAATTACATGCAGCAACAGATCAGCCTGACTGGATTCTTCCAAGGTGGCGCGGAAGGCTTCAACCAGTTTGTGCGGCAGATGGCGGATGAAACCCACCGTATCAGCCATGATGACCGGGCCGATATCGTCCAGCTCAACCCGGCGCAGGGTCGGATCGAGCGTAGCGAACAGCTGATCGGCCGCGTACACCGCAGATTCAGTCAAGGTATTGAACAGAGTGGACTTGCCGGCGTTGGTATATCCGACCAGGGAGACGACAGGAATTTCCGCCCGGCGACGGGCGCGGCGAGCCTGATCACGCTGGCTGCGCACCTTCTCCAGGCGCTTGGAGATCTGCTTGATGCGCACCCGCAACAGGCGGCGGTCGGTTTCCAGCTGAGTTTCGCCCGGGCCACGCAGACCAATACCACCTTTCTGCCGCTCAAGGTGAGTCCAGCCGCGAACCAAGCGGGTACTCAAGTGATCCAGCTGGGCGAGCTCAACCTGCAACTTACCCTCATGGGTACGCGCACGCTGGGCGAAGATATCCAGAATCAGCCCGGTACGATCAATCACCCTGCACTCAAGCTCGCGCTCGAGGTTGCGTTCCTGGCTCGGTGTCAACACATGGTTGAAGATGACCAGATCACCCTCACCCGCCTTGACCAGCGCGCGCAGCTCCTCAACCTTGCCCGTGCCGATGAGAAAGCGCGGGCTGGGCTGATAACGATTGATGGTCAGGAAATCGACGATCTCCGCGCCGGCCGAGCGTACCAGTTCCAGAAACTCATGAGGGTCTTCACGGTTCTGTTCATCCTGGCCTTCCAGGTGAACGAGTACGGCACGTTCACCCCCCTCATGACGTTCAAAAAACAATCAGGCCTCCAGCGCGATCAAGGATTGCCAGCCTCGGCCTCATCGCCACCCTGCACCGGCAGGCGAACCGGGCGACCGGGCACCACGGTGGAAATGGCGTGCTTGTAAACCATCTGGCTGACAGTGTTCTTCAGCAAAATGACGAACTGGTCGAAAGACTCGATCTGGCCTTGCAGCTTGATGCCATTGACCAGATAGATGGATACCGGAACACGTTCCTTGCGCAGAACGTTCAGGTAAGGGTCTTGTAGAGAATGCCCTTTTGACATTGCCTCACTCCTTATGGAAACCATTATGGGAACCGCTTTAAATTGAAATGCATTATCCGGCCAGTCCATCAGGACGGACAGCCAGTATCCAGATGACTACGTGACACCTGCCGACAGCAGTACGAGAAAGCTATATGGCGATTGACCCGAGGTATTTCAAGAGCTTGTCCGATCTTTCCGGGTCCAGGCTGTCGAACCATTCGATATCCTCACGCCAACCGCGCAGCCAGGTAAACTGGCGCTTCGCCAACTGCCGGGTGGCAATTACACCGCGTTCGACCATTTCATCGAGAGAGAGTTTCCCGTCGAGATAGTCCCAGGCCTGCCGGTACCCCACTGCACGAACCGACGGCATCGACACATCCAGATCACCCCGCGCATGCAAGGCTTCCACTTCAGCAATGAAACCCTGCTCCAACATCAGTGAAAAACGCAGGGCAATGCGTTCATGGAGGATATGCCGCTCGCGGGGAGCCACAGCCACATAGCGCGTAGTATAGGACATATTTGCCCCACCAGTCGCCCTGCTTTCGGCATTTTCAAGCGCCTGGCGGGCATGCCAATCGGTCAGCGTCACGCCACTCAACAGAAAGACTTCATAAGCACGCTGAATCCGCTGCGGGTCATTGGGATGAATGCGGGCGGCCGCGGTCGGATCGACCTTCGCCAGCTCGGCATGCACTGCCTCCCAACCCTGCGCCGCAGCCAGGGCCTCGATGCGCTGACGCACCAGCGGATCAGCCGCCGGCATTGCGGCCAGTCCGCCGGCCAGAGCCTTGTAATACAGCATGGTGCCGCCGACCAGCAGCGGAATGCGGCCGCGATTGATGATATCGGCGATCAGCGCCTGGGCATCATGGCGAAAACGTGCCGCCGAGTAGGCTTCGGCTGGATCGAGGATATCTACCAGATGGTGGGGATAACGCGCCAGGGTCGCGGCGTCGGGCTTGGCGGTGCCGATGTCCATGCCGCGATAGACCAGTGCCGAATCCACGCTGATCAGCTCGCATGGCAGGTGCTCGGCCAGATGCAGGGCCATATCGGTCTTGCCCGCGGCGGTCGGGCCCATCAGGCAGATCACCGTGGGTGTCGCAGAAGCGCCCATTCAACGGCCCCGGAGGAAGAGTTTATCCAGCTCGCCCATGCTCATGCGGGTCCAGGTCGGCCGCCCGTGGTTACACTGGCCACTGCGCTCGGTCTGCTCCATGTCACGCAACAGTGCGTTCATTTCCGCCAGGGTCAGGCGCCGATTGGCGCGTACCGAGCCGTGGCAGGCCATGGTGGCCAGCAATTCGTTGCGGTGCGCCTCGATGCGATCGCTGGTACCGAACTCCATCAGGTCCGCCAGTACATCCTGCACCAATTGCGCCGCATCGGCCTGGCGCAGCAATGCCGGAATTTCACGAATGGCCAAGGTTTCCGGCCCCATGCGCTGCAAGGCAAAGCCCAACCGGGCGAACCAGGCGGCATGTTCCTCGGCGCAGTCGGCCTGACGCTGACTCACCGCCATGGATTCGGGTACCAACAGCGGTTGGCTGCGCAGCCCCTCAAGCTCCATGGCCTGCTTCAGGCGCTCATAGGTGATGCGCTCATGGGCGGCGTGCATGTCGACGACTACCAGGCCGTCGGCATTCTCCGCCAGAATGAATACGCCGTGCAGCTGGGCCAAGGCGTAGCCCAGCGGCGGCACCTCGCCGGCGTCTCCGGCTGGCGGCATCTGCGCAGGCTGACCCGCCGTTTCACCATAAAGCCCGGTATAAGCCTGCGTGGCGCCAGCCAATGCCTGTGGCGAAGGGCGTTCCAGCGCCGCAGGCGCAACCGACCAGGCTGGTGCGGGTTCATTCAGCGGCATATGGGTCTGCCCGGAGAATACCCCGGCGCTCAGGCCCGTGGCGGCTGGCATGGCCGTTGACTGCAGGCCTTCACCAGTTGAATCATCCGTCGCCCCGCTCTGCGAGTCCGGCCGCTGATCGGCCAGCGCCCGGTACAGGGTGCTGAACAGGAAGTCGTGCACCATGCGACCGTCGCGAAAGCGCACCTCGTGCTTGGTCGGGTGTACGTTGACATCCACCACCGCCGGATCCACTTCCAGAAACAGCACAAAGGTCGGGTGCCGCCCATTGAACAGCACATCACGATAGGCCTGACGTACCGCATGGGCCACCAGCTTGTCGCGGATCATCCGGCCATTGACGCAGAAATACTGCAGATCCGCCTGGCTGCGGGAAAAGGTCGCCAGTCCGACCCAGCCCCACAGGCGCAATCCGCTGCGCTCCTGGTCGATGGTCACCGACTGTTCGACGAAAGCCGGCCCGCAGATACTGGCGACCCGACGCCGCGCCTCCTGCTCGGTGTGCGCCGGTCGCAGGCTAAGTACCGAGCGACCATTGTGCCGCAGATTGAAAGCGACATCGAAGCGTGACAAGGCCAGGCGCTTGACCACCTCTTCCAGGTGGCCGAATTCGGTTTTCTCGGTGCGCAGGAATTTGCGTCGCGCCGGGGTATTGAAAAACAGGTCACGCACTTCCACCGTGGTGCCCCGGGGATGCGCCGCCGGTTGCACCCGCGGGTTCATGTCGCGCCCCTCGGTCTCCACCTGCCAGGCTTGTTCCGCGGTCTCCGAGCAGGAAGTCAGCAGCAGCCGCGACACCGAGGCTACCGAGGCCAGCGCCTCACCACGAAAGCCCAGGGTGGCGACCCGCTCCAGATCATCCAGGTCCATGATCTTGCTGGTGGCATGGCGTGACAGCGCCAGCGGCAGATCATCCTCCTCAATACCACAGCCGTCATCGCGCACCCGCAACAGTTTGACGCCGCCCTGTTCGACGTCGATGTCGATTCGCGTGGCGCCGGCGTCCAGGCTGTTTTCCAGCAGCTCCTTGATCACCGAGGCGGGACGTTCGACGACCTCTCCAGCCGCAATCTGGTTGGCCAGACGCGGATTCAACAACTGTATTCGGGGCATGTCAGACTTCGTTAGCAGTATCAGGGGTCATTTTTGACCAGCATGTTGCCGGCCGGCACCTTGAGCACCTGACCGACGCGAATCTGATCACTACCCAGGCCGTTGGCCTGGCGCAGACTGGCCAGGCTGACCTCGTAGCGGGTAGCGATCATCGACAGGGTATCACCCCGCGTCACCGTATGCTCACGTGGCCCTTGCGCCAGCTGACCGTTGCTCTTGAGCGCGGCAATGCGCGTACCGGGCGGCGGATTGCGGTGGAAGTAGCTGCGAATACCGCTGTGCATCGCCCGCGCCAAGCCCTGCTGGTGGCTGCGGGTCACCAGCTTCCTGGCCTCCCCGGGATTGGAGATGAACCCCGTCTCAACCAGAATCGATGGAATGTCCGGGGATTTGAGCACCATGAAGCCGGCCTGTTCAACCCGGCGCTTGTGCAACGGGGTCAGCTTGCCGATAGAGCCCAGTACCTGCTGCCCGACATCCAGGCTGGCGGACAGGGTAGCGGTCATGGACAGATCCAGCAGCACGCTGGCCAGCACCTGATCCCTGTTGTCCAGACTCACGCCGCCCACACCGCCGATCAGGTCGGAGCGGTTTTCCCGGTCCGCCAGCAGGCGCGCGGTTTCCGAGGTCGCACCGCGATCAGACAAGGCGTACACCGACGCGCCGAAGGCGCTGGGCCGGGTAAAAGCATCGGCGTGAATGGAGACGAACAGGTCGGCGTTGTGCTTGCGGGCGATCTCGGTGCGCTTGCGCAACGGAATGAAATAATCCCCGGTCCGCACCAGCACCGCCTTGAACCCCGGCTCGGCATCGATCAGTGCTTTCGTCTCGCGAGCGATTGCCAGCACCACGTCCTTTTCCCGCGCCTTGTTATGGCCGATGGCGCCCGGGTCTTCACCGCCGTGACCGGCATCGAGAGCAACAATGATATCCCGCTGGCCGGCCTCGCTCACCGAGCGGGTCGGCGTCTGCGGCAAGGGCGAAGCGCTTGGCTCGGCCGTGGCCGGCAGGTCCGGTCGCGGCTCGTTGTCATAGAGGTCGATCACCAGTCGGTGGCCGTGCTGCTGATTCGGCGGCAACGAGAAGCTCTTCGGCTTGACCTCACGGGACAGGTCCAACACCACCCGCAGATCGCTGCCGTCACGAGGCGCCGAACGCAAGCCGGTCAGCGGGGTGTTCTGCAGCGGCAGATCACCGGTACTGGCGGCAAAGCGCGCGCCCGAAATATCGATGACGATCCGCTCGGGATTGGACAGGGTAAACAGTTTGTGGTCGGCAGGGCCGGTGAGGTCGAAGACCAGCCGGGTGTTGTCCGGCGCGCGCCACAGGCGCACACTTTCGATCTGCGCGGCCTGCAGCAGGCCGCCATACAGCGTGCCGGTGACCAGCAGTAACAGCCCCAGCGCACGCAGCGTCATTGTTCTGAGTTTTATCACGGCGTTGCTTCGCCTCTTGTGCTGTGCAGCCTGTGGCCAGCAGCCAGGCCGCGCTCCCCATGCCCCTCAATCTGCAGTCTTCTGCCATCGCCGTCAACCGTGATGCTGATGATCAGGTCCGGCTGCGGCAACATGCCCTGGCCTTTCGCGGGCCATTCTATCAAACACAGGCTATTGTCCGAAAAGTAGTCACGAATACCGAGAAACTCCAGTTCCTCGGGGTCGGCCAGTCGATACAGATCGAAATGGTAGATACTCCGCTGCTCCAGCTTATAGGGCTCGACCAGCGTGAAGGTCGGGCTTTTCACCGCACCGGCATGACCGGCAGCGCGGATCAGGCCACGACTGAGGGTAGTCTTGCCCGCGCCCAGGTCGCCCTCCAGCCAGACGCTACCGCGCCAGTTCAGTGCCTCACCAATAGCCGCGCCCAGGCGTTCCATGGCCTGATCACCTTGTGCATGCAATTCCAGGGTCATCAAATATCCCGCAGGTTCAGATAAAAACGTATGGATGAAATCAGGTCGCTGGCGATAATACCCAACTGACCGCCCTGCTCTGCCGCCCGGTCACCCGCCAGGGCATGCAGCAATACCGCGTAACGCCCGGCTGCGCCCGCTTCCAACCGCTGGGCCAACAGCGCGCCGATCAAACCGGACAGGACATCCCCCATCCCCGCACTGGCCATACCCGGATTACCGTACTGGCATAACCCCGGCAACACTTCATCTGCGGGCCCGGCCACCAACGAGCCCACACCCTTGAGGACAGCCGCACAGCCAAAGCGTTCCGCCAACCGCTCGACCGCCGCCAGCCGGTCGGCCTGAATGTCTGCGGTCGCGCAGCCGAGCAACCGGGCCGCCTCGGCCGGATGTGGCGTGATGATCGTCCGCTTGCCCAGCGAGACAGCCTGCGGCGCGGCGGCGATGGCATTCAGCGCATCGGCATCCAGTATTCGCGGCAGGTCGCGCTCCAGCACTGCATTCAGCAGTTGTGTAGCCCAGGGACCAGAGCCCAATCCGGGCCCCAGCACCACCGCCGTGGCCTGGTCCAGCAAAGGTGCCAATTGTGCCGGATCATCCACCCCATGCGCCATCACTTCCGGGCATCGGGCCAGCATAGGCACCACATGTTCACTGCGGGTCGCCACACTGACCTTGCCCGCGCCGCAGCGCAGCGCGGTTTCTGCCGCCAACAGGATAGCGCCGCCCATCCCCTGGTTGCCGCCAATGACCAGCAGGTGGCCGAACATACCCTTGTGTGCGGCCCGGGGCCGCGGCGCAAGTGTCTCATGATAGAACGCCAGATCCAGCCGTTCGAGCTGCGGCGCCACGCCCGGCTCGGACGCCTCGGCCAGTGCGGCGAAACACAGCTCACCGACCTGATCCGGCCCCTGGCCGGTCAGCAGGCCGGGCTTGAGGGCGATAAAGGTCACCGTCAGATCCGCCCGGATAGCGCAGCCCTCGATTACTCCGCGATCAGCATTCAAGCCGCTGGGCAGGTCTACCGCCACCACCGGTAGGCCGCTGGCATTGACCACTGTAATGGCATTGCTGAAGGGATCACGCACCGCCGCTTGCAGCCCGGTGCCGAGCATGGCATCCAGCACCACACCACTTCGCGGCAGAACGCCTCGCCAGGGCTCGATGCTGGCGCCCGCTTCCTGAGCGGCGCGCCAAGCCGCTGCCGCATCGCCTTGCAGACGCTCCGGCGGCGTCAGCGTCAATACCTGCACGTGCCAGCCGGCCCGCTGGGCCAGGCGCGCCACCAGATAACCATCGCCGCCATTATTACCGCCGCCGCACAGCACGGTCAGCCGGTCGGCATGGGGCCAGCGCCGGCGCAGCTCGCGCCAGACAGCGGCGGCGGCCCGCTGCATCAGCTCGAAACCAGGCGTGCCGGCGGCGATAATGCGTGCATCCAGCTCTCTGGTAGCCGCGGAGCTGTAGATGTGGCGAGGAAGATCAGGACGCATGGACATGTCACCCGGATGTGTTGTCTGGCAGAATTATACGTTCACTCAAGCACAGACCCCATCCCCATGCCCGATACCGCTCCCGATTATGTCCAGCTTGCCGCTCAGATCCGCGAGATCGCCGCCGAGCTCGGCTTTCAGCAGTTGGGCATCAGCGACCCAGACATCGGCGCCCATGAACAGCGTCTGCAGCAATGGCTGGATGCGGGCTACCACGGGGAAATGGAGTGGATGGCCAGCCACGGCAGCAAGCGCACACGCCCGGAAGAGCTGGTCCCGGGAACGCGCCGGGTCATTTCGGTGCGCATGGATTACCTGCCCACCGACACCGGCATGGCCAAACGACTGGCCGACCGCGATGCAGCCTATATCTCCCGCTACGCCCTGGGCCGCGACTATCACAAGCTGATCCGCCGCCGCCTGCAGCAACTGGCCGAGCGTATCCAGAACCTGATCGGCCCGTTCGGCTTTCGCGCCTTCGTCGACAGCGCCCCGGTCATGGAACGCGCCCTGGCGACCCGCTCCGGGCTGGGTTGGATCGGCAAGAACACCATGCTGCTGAACCGCAAGGCCGGTAGCTTTTTCTTCCTCGGCGAGCTGTATACCGATCTGCCGCTGCCTACCGATGAAGCCTATGAGCAGGACCACTGCGGCAGTTGCAGCGCCTGCCTGAGCAAATGCCCGACCGATGCGTTTGTCGGGGCGCATGTGCTGGATGCCCGGCGCTGCATTTCCTACCTGACCATCGAGCTCAAGGGCGCGATTCCAGAGGAGTTGCGTCCGCAAATGGGCAACCGGGTGTTCGGTTGTGATGACTGCCAGTTGGTCTGCCCCTGGAACAAGTTCGCCAAGCCCACCAACGAGCAGGATTTCAGTCCGCGCCATCAGCTGGATCAGGCCGATCTGATCAGCCTGTTCCGCTGGGATGAAGAGCAGTTTCTGAAAAACACCGAGGGGTCACCGCTGCGCCGCATCGGCCACGAACGCTGGCTACGCAATCTGGCCGTAGGTCTGGGCAACGCCCATACCAGCATCCCGGTGGTCGAGGCACTCCGCAGTCGGCTCGATCACCCCTCTGAGCTGGTGCGCGAACATGTGCGCTGGGCGTTGACACGGCACGGAACCAGCCCGGAAAGCTAGAGTGGCATCTGCCTTGAGTGCAGGGGCTGGCCGCCCCACCAGTCCGCCCCGCCACCGTTCAGAACTTGATGAAGTGCTCGCGGTAATGCCGCAACTCGGCAATCGAATCGCGAATATCATCCAGCGCCAGATGACTGCTCTCTTTCTGGAAACCATCGCGCACCGCCGGCGCCCAGCGCGCGGCCAACTCCTTCAGCGTGGACACATCCAGGTTGCGGTAATGGAAGAATTGCTCCAGGTTCGGCATGCCGCGATAGAGAAAACGCCGATCCTGGCAGATACTGTTGCCGCACATCGGTGAGCGTCCCGCCGGCACCCATTTGCAGATGAACTCGAGGGTCATCTGCTCTGCTTCGGCCAGACTGATGGGGCTGTCCTTGACCCGTTGCACCAGACCGGACTGGTTGTGCTGGCGGGTATTCCACTCATCCATGCCGTCGAGCAGCGCATCGGGTTGCTTGATGGCCAGCGCCGGCCCTTCGGCGAGCACGTTCAGCTGGGGGTCGGTGATGATGGTGGCAATTTCGATGATCACGTCCTTGTCCGGATCCAGACCGGTCATTTCCAGGTCGATCCAGATCAGGTTATCTGGGTGCTTCATAGTCGCTCCTTTGCATATTGGCGCCGCCGGGTAGCAGCAGTATACGCGCCCCGTGCTACACTGCGGCGGATTCTCAAGATGCATAATTTATGGCCAAGCGACATCTCACCCGACGCCAGAGCTGGCGGATTCAAAAAATCCAGGACGAGCGCAGCGCGCGCGCCAGCCGGCGGGCCGATCTGGCCGAGGAAAGCCTGCTCGGCGGCGACCTCGGGCCAGAACAGGAAGGCCAGGTCATCGCCCATTTCGGGGTGCAAGTGGATGTCGAGGCCAGCTCCGGCCCGCTGCAAGGCCAGGTCCGGCGCTGCCATCGGCGCGCCAACCTGCCGGCACTGGTAACCGGCGACCGCATCGTCTGGCGTGCCGATAATCAGCAAGGTGGCGTGATCGTCGCACTGCAGCCGCGAGCAACCGAGCTGCATCGACCAGACCATCGCGGCCAGCTGAAGCCAGTGGCAGCGAACGTCGACCGTCTGGTGATTGTATTCGCCCCCCTGCCCACGCCACACAGCAACCTGATCGACCGTTATCTGGTCGCCGCCGAACAGGCTGGACTGGAACCGCTGCTGGTATTGAACAAGGCTGACCTGCTGGATCAGGGCGACTTCGGGCACATCCGCTCGTGGCTGGATGACTACGCCCGCCTGGGCTATCGCACCCTGTGCCTGTCCGCTGGCTCGGGCGAAGGGCTGGATGGCCTGCGCCGGGAGCTGCGTGATCATGTCAATGTGCTGGTCGGTCAGTCCGGGGTGGGCAAATCCTCTTTGATCAACGCTCTTCTGCCGGATGTGGACCTGCGCGTCGGAGCGCTATCAGAGATGACCGGCAAGGGTACCCATACCACCACCACCGCCCGGCTGTTTCACTTTCCTGATGGCGGAGATCTGATCGACTCCCCCGGCATCCGCGAATTCGGCCTGACTCATATCAGCCCCGATGAGCTGCTGGAAGGCTTTATCGAGTTTCGCCCATTCCTCGGCCATTGCCGTTTCCGCGATTGCCAGCACAAGCACGAACCGGGCTGCGCCTTGCTCGAAGCGGTGGCCAGCGGCGAGATTTCCGCCGGCCGAATGAACAGCTACCGGCATATTCTGGCAAGTCTGAGCGGCAACTGAGCCGGTGCTCCAGCGCCCAGAAGCCCTACTGCAGGAGCGGCCTCGGCCGCGAAGCGTTCCGGGTGAGGCCTCGCGGCCAAGGCCGCTCCCACAATAGATCTCTCCTGCTGCGGCGCTTCTAGAGCCTCAGTTCCAGGGACTGACTGTCATCATCGAACAGGTTACGCGGGCGCTCAGAGGGTGGCGTGGCGGGCAGCTCGTCGGCTGCCGGCGCGCTATCCCCAGCCGATTGCGAGTCCAGCGATGCGCCTTCCGGGTCGGCCTGCGCCGAGCCACCTTGCGGCCGCTCAGCGCCGGCCTGCCGCCGCATATCGAACTCGGCACGCTTGTTCATGACCACGATATCGATCCGCCGGTTGATCGGATTGAGCGGGTCGTCCGCGTCGAACAGCGCCGAGTCGGCGTAGCCCACCACACGCGCCACCTGCTGTTCGGGATACCCGGCGGCCAGCAGCGTGCGCCGCGCCGCATTGGCGCGCTGGGTCGACAGTTCCCAGTTGCCGTAATCCCGGCGTCCGGTATAAGGCATGGCGTCGGTGTGGCCGCTGATGCTGATACGCTTCGGCACCTTGGCGATGGTATCGGCCAGGGTCAACAGGATCTCCTCGAAATACGGCCGCAATTCGGGGCTGCCACTGGCGAACATGGGCTGATTTTCCGCATCAACGATCTGGATGCGCAACCCCTCCAGGGTAAACTCCATCAGGATCTGATCACGGAAGCGCTGCAGAACCGGCTCGGTATCGATCTTGTTCTGCAGTTCCTGCAACAGCAGGTCCAGCTCGCGCAGCTCCATCTTGTCCGGCAGCTCATCCACCTCCGGCCGCGCCGGCACCATCGGCTCCAGTTGCTCCAACAGCTCCGGCAATTGGTCCCTGCCACTGTCCAACTCATTGAGGGTACGTTGCGGCGCCGGTGTCGGCGAGCCGCCCAGATCAATTGGGTGCGGGCTGCCACCATCAAAATTGATCGGGTCCTTGAAATAGGCGGAGACCATTTTCAGCTGCTCCGGCGTCGCTACCGTGACCAACCACATGACCAGGAAGAACGCCATCATGGCAATGGCGAAGTCAGCGAAGGCGATCTTCCAGGAGCCGCCGTGGTGGCCGTCAGCCTTGCGGCTGACTCGCTTGACGATGATCGGCTGAGGACTGTCCACGGCTCAGCGCCCCTTGACCGACGTTTCCAGCTCGGCAAAGCTTGGCCGCTGCTCCGGCAGCATTGCCTTGCGGCCAAACTCCACCGCCAATGCCGGTGGCAGGCCCTGGGCACTGGCGACCAGGCACATTTTGATCGCTTCGTAGGTATTGGCCTCTTCGTTGGCGTCATGCTGGACCGCGGTGCCGAAAGGTCCAACGAAACCGTAGGCCGCGAGGATACCCAGGAAAGTCCCCACCAGCGCAGTACCAACCTTCTCGCCGATCAAGGCGTTGTCCGCCTCGCCGAGGATACTCATGGTGATGACGATCCCAAGCACTGCAGCGACGATACCGAAACCCGGCAGGGCGTCGGCGATCCGGTTCAGGGCGTGGGCCGGCTCGTTCAGTTCCTCGGTGAGGCTGGAAATTTCCACATCGAACAGCGCCTCCAGCTCGTGGGGCGCCATAGTGCCGGTGGACATGATGCGCAGGTAGTCGCAGATGAAAGCGGTCATATGCGCATCCTTGAGAATCGCCGGGTACTTGCTGAAAATCGGGCTTTCCTGGGGCTCTTCGATATCCGCCTCGATCGCCATCATGCCCTCGCGGCGGCTTTTGTTGAGGATCTCATAGAGCACCCCGAGCACATCCAGATAAAAAGCCTTGTTGAAGCGGTGTCCAAAGAAGATCGCCGGGATCTTGCCAAGTACCTTTTTTACCGTCGCCATGCTGTTGGCAATCAGAAAGATACCCAACGCCGCACCGCCAATGATGACGATTTCAAAAGGATGCCACAGCGCCGCCAACATCCCGCCCGACATCATGAACCCACCAAACACGCTGATGGTGACTATCACATAACCCACAATTTTCAGCATATGCCCCGCTATCTCCGACTCGCCCGGCGCCCGACCGGCACCCAAAAAACCATCATACCGGCCTATATCGGCCACAGCGCGCCAATTCTGAATGACAAATTGCAGCGGCTGCTGCCACTCATCGCATCGGCTTTTTCAGCCAAGCCCAGCTTTGCCGGCTTTGCTCTGTATAATGCCTGCAACAACGAAAAGAGATTCGAACCATGACCACTTCCTCTTCTGCATTGCCGTTACTGCTGGAGCCCAGCCAGTTACCGGCATCGCTCGATCCGGCGGTATTTCGGCTGGTCGACCTGAGCAAGTCCGAGCAGTACCTGGCCGGCCATGTCCCCGGCGCCGTGCATCTGCCGCCCGGCAGCATCACCAGCCCTGCCCCGGTTCCCGGGCTACTGCCCGACGTGGCCAGCCTGCAGCAGATTCTCGGCAGCCTGGGCCATCATAGTGAGCTGCATTACATCGTCTACGACGATGAAGGCGGCGGTTGGGCCGGACGCTTCATCTGGATTCTCGACAGCATCGGCCACCCGCACTACAGCTATCTGAATGGCGGTCTGAAAGCCTGGCAGGCCGAGAATTTGCCGCTGGAGCAACAGGCGCATCAGGCCGAGCCAACCCAGCCCACCCTGACCGTCAATGGCGATCACAGCGTGACTCTGGATGAGCTGCTGGCCAACCTGAATAACTCTGATCAGGTAATCTGGGACGCTCGCTCGCCGGCCGAGCACCGGGGCGACAAGGTGCTGGCCGCTCGCGGCGGGCATATCCCCGGGGCCATCAACTTTGAATGGACGGCCGGCATGGACCCGCAGCACGGCCTGCGCCTGCGCGCCAACCTGGCTGCACAACTGCAAGCCCTGGGCATCACTCCTGACCGGGACGTGGTCACCCATTGCCAGACCCATCACCGCTCCGGCTTCACCTATCTGGCGGCCAAGATCCTTGGCTACCCACGGGTCAGGGCCTATGCCGGCTCCTGGGCCGAATGGGGCAACCATCCCGACACACCCATTGATCTCTGAGACCTCTACATGCGCGATCGCCTGTTCATCACTTCCCAATACCTATTGCCCCAGCACCTGCTGTCCCGTCTGGCCGGCGGGCTGGCCAACTGTACCTGGAGCTGGGTGAAAAACCCCTTTATCAACTGGTTCGTCAAGCGCTACCAGGTCGATATGAGCCAGGCCGTCGAGCCGAACCCGACCGCCTACCGCTGCTTCAATGATTTCTTTACCCGCGCCCTGCTGCCCGACGCCCGCCCACTGGATGAGGGCGAAGCCAGCATTCTCTGCCCGGCCGATGGCGCCATCAGCCAACTGGGCAAGATCGAGCATGGCCGCATCTTCCAGGCCAAGGGCCAGAGTTTCAGCGTGCTTGAACTGCTCGGCGGCAATCCGGCCCATGCCGAGCAATTCCAGGGCGGCGAATTTGCCACCGTATATCTGTCGCCCAGCGACTATCACCGCGTACACATGCCCCTGGGCGGCACACTGCGCGACATGATCTATGTACCGGGCAAGCTGTTTTCAGTGAATCAGACCACCGCAGAGAACGTGCCGGAGCTCTTCGCCCGCAACGAACGGGTGGTCTGTCTGTTCGATACCGATGCCGGCCCCATGGCCGTGGTGCTGGTCGGTGCGATGATCGTGGCCTCAGTGGAAACCGTCTGGGCTGGCCTGGTGGCGCCACCGCAACGCCAGCTGCGCAGTGAATCCTACGGCCACCGCGCCCCGGAACTGGAACGCGGCGCGGAGATGGGCCGCTTCAAGCTCGGCTCCACGGCTATTGTGCTGTTCGCTCCCGGACGCGCGCGCTGGGATGAACACCTGGCGGCCGGTAGCCTGGTACGCATGGGTCAGAAGATGGGCGAGCGACTCAGCCCCGCTGACTGAGCCATTGAAGCTGTAAGCACAACGCCCCCGCTCGCCGGGGGGGCGTTGTCACTTCCCCTCTCTTGCTTGCCCGTGCCACCTTCCCAAGCGGTCATGGGCGGCGAAATATTATCCGGTCAGGCGCGAGCCAGGGGAAAGGCGATCACCTCGTCGATCCGGGTCGCTCCCAGTGCCAGCATCACCAGCCGGTCCACTCCCAGCGCTACGCCCGCACATTCCGGGAGCCCCTGCTGTAACCCGCTCAACAGCAGCTCGTCCACCGGCAATACCGGCCGCCCCAACGTCTGGCGCTGCTGTTGGTCAGCAGCGAAACGGCGGGCCTGCTCATCGGCATCGGTCAACTCGAAATAGCCATTGGCCAACTCCATTCCGCGGATGAACAGCTCGAAACGCGCCGCGCTGGGCACGCAGTCATCCCCCTCCACCACACGAGCCAGCGCCGCCTGGGATGCCGGAAAGGCATACACCATGGTCGGCTGCTGCAATTGCGGCTCGATGCAGTGGGAGAACAGCAGATTCAACCAGCCATCCCGATCCAGTTGACCCTGGAAGTCACAATGCTCACGCCCCAGCCGCGCCAGCTCGGCGTCGCCACAGGTGTGGATATCGACAGCAAGGAAATCCGCGAACAATGCCGCATAGGTCACCCGCCGCGAGCGTTCGCTGCCCAGCAATGACATCACCAGATCATCGACCTCATCCATCAGTTGGTGATGATCAAAACCAATGCGGTACCACTCCAGCATGCTGAACTCGGGATTGTGCCGGCTACCGGTTTCGCCGTTGCGATAGACCCGGCATAGCTGCCAGATACAACCACTGCCAGCAGCCAGCAGGCGCTTCATCGGATACTCCGGCGAGGTGTGCAGATACAGGGTCTGCGAGACCCCACCGCCCTCGGGCACATAATCGGTGGTAAAGGGAAACAGGTGCGGATCGCTGACCGCTGCGGCAGAAAGACTGGGCGTGTCTACCTCCAGCACATCACGCGCGGCGAAGAACCGGCGGATACCATTGATAATCTCCGCTCGCCGGCGCAGGTTGCCCAGGGGCGCAGCCGGTTGCCAATCGTTCATATGTTCTCCAGGGAAATAGCGTCATTCAGCGATTGCTGCTGCGGTCCTTGGCGCGCTCGAGAGCATCTCCCAGCGGGCCGACCTTGGGCCTTACACCAGCCATGTGGCCGGCACGCGATATTATATGAGCCGCCATCGGTGCGCTAACCAGAAGTACGGCAACGGCCAGGAAAACGTTGAACCAGGCATGTCCACCCGTGGCAAACAGGGCCCCCAGCAATATCAGGATGGCACCCAGTGCGCCGGCCTTGCTCGCTGAATGCATGCGGCTGTAGGCATCAGGCAACCGACACACGCCAAGCGCGCCCAGCAAACTGAATAGTGCGCCGAGCAGTATCAATATGGAACCGGCAAATGCCATGGCCTCTTTCATCTGTCGTCCTCATGAAGCTGGGGTCCCGGCTGCTCGTCGCTGCTGTGAGCCCCCCGGAACAGTAATGCAAAAGCCGCACTTCCCAGGAAGCTGACAATGGCCAGGATGATAGCTACATCCAGCAGCACTTGCTGCCTGGTTATCAGCGCCAGAACAGTGACTCCCGCCACGCCTATCATGGTCAACGCATCCATGGCGACGGCCCGGTCCGGCCTGCTCGGACCAACCAGCAGACGCCACATCAGCAGCACCATGCTGACCACCAGGATCCCCCCGGCCAGGTGCAATACCCAATACTGTCCAGCCAGTAGCACATTCATCGGCCGCCTCCCAATGGTTGGATCCAGCGCATGAGACGCCTCTCGATTTCTGCAATGGAGCCAGTGGCCGACTCGATCGAGCGGGTATCCAGAATGTGCACGAACATCTCGCCGGTGCGCGACCAGTAGTCCAATGCCAGCGTGCCCGGCGTCAGCGTGAGCAAGCAGCCAATCAACGTCACCAAACGCTTATCCCGTGTTTGCAAAGGTACGCGGACTACAGCGGACTCGGGTTGCCGATGTGGGCTCAAGACCATCTTCGCCACATTCATCGATGCACTGAAGACCTGATAGGTAAACCAGCAGATGAATGTGGTACCTGCCTCGATACGCATTGCATACAACCGGCAGGCACCATTGACCAGGCCGCCCAGCCGAAACAGCGGATACAGCGCGGCAAACGCCAGCATCCAGTAGAGCGGGCTCGCCTGGGCCAGCAGCATGGCCAGCGCCGTCGCGAGCAGCAGATGCAGATACACCATTATTCGCCTCCTCTGTTCAGCAACTGCAGATAGGCGGGCGCCTCGATCAGCTGGGTTGAAGCGGCGATGGCGTAATCCATTACCGGGCCGGCGCCCAGGCCGATCATCACTGTGATCGCTGCCAGCCCGGCGACTGTGAACCAGGCGGACCGCGGCCCATTGCCCGTCGCGCCAATCCGTTCTGGGTCGGGGTGCGCCTTGAGAAAAGTCTCGTTCCAGATCTTGCTCATCGATAACAGGGTAAATATCCCGGTAAACAAGGCGAAAAAGGCCGCTACCCAGATTCCAGCGTCCAGGCTGGCCTTGACCAGGACGAATTTGGCCCAGAAACCGGACAGCGGCGGTATGCCCGCCAGCGACAACGCCGGGATGGCAAAAAGGATGGCCAGCAACGGCGTCCGGGCATACAGCCCGCCCATCGCCGCCAGACGCTCAGACCCGCTCAACCTGGCCGCGATGCCGCCGACGAAGAACAGATTGGCCTTAACAACGATATGATGAATCAGATAGAAGACCGCCCCGGCCAGTGCCAAGGGTGTCGCCAGGGCCAGCCCGAGCACCATATAGCCCACCTGGCTGACAATATGAAATGACAATATCCGCCGCACCTCGGTCTGCGCGGCCGCCCCGAGCACGCCAATGATCATGGTGGCGCAGGCGACCCATAGCAGCACCGAGTGCACTACGCCGGGCTCTGGCCAGAGCAATGTCACCAGGCGAATCAGTGCGTACACACCTACCTTGGTAAGCAGCCCGGCAAACAAGGCAGAGACCGGCGTCCAGGCCACGTGATAGCTGGCCGGGAGCCAGCCGAACAACGGGAAAAGCGCAGCCTTGATAGAAAAGGAAACCAGCATCAAGATGACGCCCAACCATGCTCCGGCACTGGCTTCATCGGCGCGGAACAACAAGGCCAGCTCGCCCATGTTCAGCGTGCCGGTTGCCCCGTACACCAGACCCGCCGCGAGCAGGAACAGCAGCGTCGCCAACATGTTCAGCACCAGGTAGGTCATCGCCCCCGACAGGCGTCGCTCCCCGCCGCCCAGGGCAATCAGCGCAAAAGAACCGATCAGCAGAACTTCGAACCAGACGTAGAGGTTGAAGATGTCAGCGGTGACGAAGGCGCCGCAGATGCCTACCAGCAAGCCCTGAATGAACAGGTGGGTATCGCGCAGAAAGTCCGCCGGCATCGGCTGCCGGAAGCAATAGACCAGGGTCGCGAAGCCGATTACCCCACTGATGGCAACCATGACCGCCGACAACCGATCTATGACCAGGCTGATACCGTAGGGCGCAGCCCAGCCCCCCATCTGGGCGCTAAGTACCGTGCCCTCGGCGGCCAGAGCAACCAGATAGATACCGGCGAGCAACAATATTGCCGAGCCTGTCATGCTGATGACGGTCACCCAGGCGTGGTGGCGTCTGACCAGCAACGCGAGCAATAGCGTCGTCAATGGAATGAGGATCGGCAGAATAACCAACACGTTCATGGCTTGCGATCCTCTGCCGGCGGATACGGCTCTTCTTCATCCTGATCCGGAGCGGGCCGCTCGGTCACCTGGCTGACTCGATCAGTGTCCTTGTCGCCATGCAATTCATGGGTCCGCTTGAGCACCGACAAGGCGAAAACGAAAAGCGCAAAACCGATCACGATGGCGGTAAGCACCAACGCCTGAGGGAGCGGGTTGGCGGAATCCAGCACCTGCTGGCCAGCGAAGGTGAAGGCGGCCTCGCTACCGGCGAAGCGTCCAGCCGTCAGCACCCCCAGGTTGATGGCATTACCCAGAACCGCAATGCCCAATACCACGCGCATCAAATGCCGGTCCAGCATCATCCATACGCCCAGCGCCGCCATGATGCCTGCGGTGATGGCACCGATCCATTCCATCAGACAGCCCTCCCGATCAGATTGCGCAACATATGCATGACCGAACCGAATACCGTCAGAAAAACCCCCAGATCGAATAACAAGGGGGTTCCCAGCTTCACACCGAAAGGTGCAACCCAGAGCCCAGTCATGAAAGAAAGCTCGGCAGCCAGACCAAATAGCCCTGCACCGACGGCGCAAGCCAACCCCAGACCAATAATGGTCGGCGGTGCAATGCGCGCCAGTCCGCGTTGAATGCCTCGCCCGAACGTTACTATCAGCAGCGTAAAGCCGGTCGCAGCGACCAGCCCGCCGATAAACCCGCCCCCCGGCAGGTTATGTCCTCGCCAGAGAATGGCCAGCGACACCAGAAACAGAATGGCTGCCAGCGGGCGCATACCCTGGCGCAACATGAGGGAGCTGAATTCGGGCAAGCCACGGGGCTTGGCTGTGGGTGGTTGTCCGACACCAAGCAGCGTCGATGCCGCCAGCGCAGCGATGGCTACCACCAGGATCTCGCCGAGCGTATCGACAGCCCGGAAATCCACAAGAATGACATTCACCACATTACTGCCGTACCCACTCGGCAGGCTGTTGACCAGGAACCAGTCGGCCAGATCACCCGGCAATGGCTGACTGACTGCGGTCATGATCAGCAAGGTCACTGCCAGTCCGAAAACCACCGCCACGGCGGCATGCCAGATATTCGCACCGGCGCCACTCCCACCACTGGCCGGCACTACCGGCATACGCCGCAGCACCATGGCGAGAAAGACCACGGTCAGGGTCTCGACCATCAGTTGCGTCAGTGCCACATCCGGCGCGTTGATCGAAACGAAGAACAACGCCAGGCCCAGGCCACTTGCCCCAAGCGATGCCACCAACGCCAGGCGCCCAGCCATGAAAGCCGCCCCCGCGGCGCCTCCCAGCGCCAGCAAACAGCCAATCACGCCCGGCAGGCTGACCTCCGATAATGCGTGGCCATCGAAGGGTGTCGTTTTCATCATGAGCATGCCGAACAACACGCAGATACTCACCACCAATGTCATCAGCGCCATATGCAAACGCAACGACCCGTGCTGGAACAAAGCGGCCACGGCACCGGCAAAGCGGAACAGTCGCTTGAGCAGTTTGTCCCAGAGCAGGTCCCCGCTGAATGTCCATATGCTTCCCAGCCGGTTTGCCAGGGCGCGAACGGCATCGGCCTTGAAGTAGAACACCGTACCCAGACCCAGCGTCAGGGCGCTGGCGATGACCGCAGGGGTAATCCCACCCCATAGGTACAACCCCACATCCACTTCTTCGCTGGCGATGGCCTGCACCGCGGTGTTGACCAGCCAGATTTCCGGCCATTGATTGCCGGCACCCAGGCCGAAGCCGCCCACGGCCAGCAGCAGCGGGCCAATCCACATCAGCGGGCTGACCTCATGTAGGCTGTGGCTCAGCTTGCCGGGCGAGCCCAGAAAGGTCTTCAGGAAAATCAGGCCCGCAGCAGCCACCAGCAGCGCATTGGTGAGGATCATCACCACGGTAACCGTCCAGCCAATCGAACCCATTTCGATCAGGCCGGCGTACTTGAACTCCTTGGCGATGAAGCCGAAGAAAGGTGGCAGGCCGGCGTTGGAAAAGGCCGCCAGCCCGACAGCGATGCCGGTGAGCGGCATCAGCGTGAACAGGCCGCTCAAACGCCGGATATCCCGCGTACCGGTGGCATGATCGATGGCCCCCACCGCCATGAACAAAGCGCCCTTGTAGAAGGAGTGCGCTACCAGGTAGAGCACGAACGCCTGCAGGCCATAACTGGTATTGGTGCCGATAAGCATGGTCAGCTGGCCAAGTACGGTCACCGTGGTATAGGCCAGCATACGCTTGAGATCATATTGGCGAATCGCCAGAACGGCGCCCAGCAATGCCGTTAATGCCCCGAGGGTAATCAGTACCGTGCTCCACCCCGTGCCTCCACCCAATGTGGGATTGAGCCGGGCGAGCAGATAGATACCCGCTTTGACCATGGTGGCGGAATGCAGATACGCAGAAACGGGCGTGGGCGCGTTCATGGCATTGGGCAGCCAGAGATGAAAGGGGAATTGCGCCGACTTGGTAAAACAACCGATCAACACCAGCACCATGATCGCCGGGAACAGCGCATGTCCCTGCACCATCTCGGATTGCAGCTGGGAAAATTGCCAGGTATCCGTTGCAATCCCCAACAGCACCAGGCCCGCCAGCAGTGCCAGGCCACCGCCGCCGGTAATCAGCAGAGCCTGTAGCGCAGCGCGGCGCGATTCGGCCTTTTCATGGTTGAAGCTGATCAGCAGATAGCTGGCAATGCTGGTCGCCTCCCAGAACACGAACATGGCTATAAGGTCGTCAGCCAGCACCAGTCCGAGCATCGCCGTCATGAATATCAACAGGTAAGCGTAGAAACGGCCAAGTTGCCGATGGTCACGCAGATAGGCGCCGGAATACATCACTATCAGCGTGCCAATGCCGGTAATCAGCAAAGCGAACAGCAACGCCAGACCGTCCAGTCGCAAACCCAGAGTGATATTCAGCGCCGGGACCCAGGCCAGGCTTTCGAATAGCGCCCCACCCCCTGAAATCTCCGGAACCTGCAGAGCGAACCAGATGAAGCTGGCCGCCGGAACCACCGCCAACAGCAGTCCCGCATGACGATGCGCAAGGCGCCATACAAAAGGCGCACAGAGTCCATTGATGAAGATACCGAGCAAACTGATCAGCATGGTCAGTCAGGTCCCGATTGAATGAGGAAAGGCATGGAAGTCACAGGGCTCCGTCAAGTTGTGATATTCACAATTTACACGCTTGAGCCGTGTAGGAATATGTTGACAAGCCAAGCGGTTCCGATACTCACGAACGAACCCGCAAAGGCTATAAATAAGCAGGAAGAAAAGCGTCCCTGTAGTAATTTGAATCAATTACCAGTGAAACCAGAGGTCCTGAAACGCAGCGGCCCGCCTCGAATTCTATCCGAGGCGGGCCGCTCAAAGGTCTGTTGCTGTGCGCCTATATCAGGCGCGACCTACGTAGTCCGCAGTACGGGTATCAACCTTGAGCACGTCGCCCACGTTGATGAACAGCGGTACCTTGACCACCGCGCCCGTGACCAGCTTGGCCGGTTTGGTGCCGCCGCCGGAGGTATCACCACGCACACCCGGATCGGTCTCGACCACTTCCAGCTCGACGAAGTTCGGCGGAGTCACTGCGATCGGCGCCCCGTTGAACAAGGTGACAGTGTAGATGACCTGCTCTTTCAGCCAGTTGGAGGTATCACCCACGGCCTTCTCGTCGGCACCAAACTGTTCGAAGGAACCGTCAGTGGCCATGAAATGCCAGAATTCCCCGTCGGTGTACAGGTATTCCATATCGCGGTCCATCACGTCGGCGCCTTCCAGGGAATCTCCTGACTTGAAGGTCCGCTCGTTGACCCGGCCGGTTTTCAGGTTGCGCACCTTGACCCGGTTGAAGGCCTGTCCCTTGCCGGGTTTGACGTACTCGTTCTCGAGGATCGCACAAGGATCGCCGTCGAGCATGACTTTAAGACCCGGCTTGAATTCGTTGGTAGAATAGTTGGCCATAGATTTCCCACTTACAGTTTGAACGGATACATCCGAAATCGCGCCGACCGATGGTTGCTGCCTGACGTTGCTCGCAACGTCCGACGGATGCCCTGTCACCCATGCGCGGAAAAACGCCAATGATACATGGATCTTTAGCGCCTGTTGAGTCTGTCAACTGGCAAAGTCTGCTGGCCGGCAGCATTACCGACCCACGGATACTGCTGAGCCGCCTCGACCTGGACCCAGCCCTACTCGGGCCCGCTCGCGCCGCCAGTGCCGACTTTTCCCTGCGCGTACCCGAGCCTTATTTAAGCCGTATGCAGCGCGGCAACCCCACCGACCCCCTGCTCCGTCAGGTATTGCCGGTCGGAGAGGAATTGCTGGAGCATCCGGATTTCGTACTCGACCCGCTTGGGGAACAACAGACCAACGCCCGCCCGGGCATTATCCACAAGTACCACGGACGGCTGTTGCTGGTGGTCAGCGGTGGCTGTGCGGTCAACTGCCGCTACTGTTTCCGGCGGCACTTTCCCTATGAAGACAATAACCTGAGCACCGACGAGTGGCGTGAGGCGCTGGACTATATCCGCCAGGATGACAGCATCGCTGAGGTCATCTACAGCGGCGGCGATCCCCTCGCGGCAAGTGACCGGCGCCTGGCCTGGCTGACGCGGGAAATCGCCGACATCGCCCATGTGCGTCGGCTGCGAGTACATACTCGGCTGCCGGTGGTCATTCCCCAACGGGTCACCAGTGAGCTGATCGACGCGCTGTGCGGCACCCGGCTACCGGTCAGCATGGTGCTGCATTGCAATCATGCCAATGAGCTGGACAGCCAGTTGGGCAGCGCCATCCAGACCTTGCGCCAGGCGGGAGTCATGCTGCTCAACCAGGCCGTGTTGCTGCGCGGCGTCAATGACAATATCGAGGCGCAGGTCGCTCTCAGCGAAGCGCTAGGCGATAATGGCGTTTTGCCTTACTATCTTCATGTGTTGGATCATGTGAAGGGAGCGCAGCATTTTCATGTGGACGATGATACCGCCAGACGACTGTCCGGGGAGCTGTTGGCAAGGTTGCCGGGCTTCCTGGTACCCCGCCTGGTAAGAGAGGTCGCAGGGGCAACCAGCAAGACGCCATTGCCGCCCACATTGATCAGTCAGTAGCAGACCGCTTTACCCGTACCCCTTCGCTTGGGTTGGGGCCAGCTGCTACATTGTGATCAAAACATCATCAAGGTGTGACGCATGTATGGGACTCCAGATTGATTCGTTCTCGATTTAGCCTGAAAGGGCTGCAACGGAAGAAAAATGTTATGGATAACACGGCGCACACCCTGAATCTGCGGGTGCCACAGCAGACTCTCACGTCCCTGTCTTTTGCCGATGGCAGCGAAAAGGGCATTATCGACTGGCTTGCCAATCTGCCCAAGGCCAACATCGGCGAGACCGCACGCCAGCTCTACCAGGGGCTGATCGAACTCAACCAGTTGCAAGTCGCCCCCGACAAGCGCCTGGCCATGCTGGAGCAGATCCGCCCCAGCGTGCATTACGTCTGCTCCGCCCTGGCACGCTATTATCTGGGCCAGTCGATCGTTCTCGAAGACCGCCCGCGCAAGGTGGCCAATCTCTCCCAGTCGCTGCAGAATCACCTGGCCAACGGCTACAAGATTGTGGTGGGCCAGGAGGCCGGCATGAAGAACCGCGATCGCGAAGAGCTCATGTCACTGGCCATCCAGCGCGCCATTCGCTCCTTGAGCGGCCCATTGCTGCGCGCCTATCAACTGTATTGCCCGGTGGCCGATGGTATCTGGCTGGAAATTCACCAACTGTACCTGCTCGCCCGCAAACGCGATCTGCATCAGACACCGGTCAGCGATCCGGAAAGTCTCGATGGCAAGCACCTCAGTATCGAGCGAACCTATCTGACAGTACTGCTCATGGGCTCCGCCCGGCCCAACCAGATCCGCCAGAGCGCCATGGGCAAACTGTTTGCCCAGCTGGAAGACTGGAGCAGCCTGGTCAGATTGACTGAAGCAGAGTCCACCGATGCACTGTTCATCATCAATCCGGACATGGACTGCCCGCCCCGCTACCGCTCGCTGGTGCTGGACGAGGATCTCACCGGCAGCCTGGGCCTTGATACCCGACAGCTGGTCGACACCATCAAGCAGTATCTGCTCGACAACGAACCGGCCCGCAACCGCTTGCGGGTGCCCGAAGGCCTGGGCGTGGAGCTATTGCAGCATGTCAGCCAGTCCTGGGGCGATCTCGCCGAAAGGACCTTCAACCGCATGCCGGGCCGCGGTGAGCTGCGCGTCACCATCGGCATGAGCGCCACCCATTTCCAGATCGCCGGCAAGAGCTTCTCGCAGTTCATGAATGCCGAGGACAGCAACCCCTTCTCCGACAGCAGCCGCCGTGCTGCCCAGGAAGGCTGGAGTAACGCCTTCGATGGCGACAAGGACATCGAGTGGGCGCCGGATGTGGAAAAGATCAACTACCACAGTCCGAACGAACCCAGCGAGGAAGAGAACTCTGAACATTACCCGGTCCACAACCTGCGTATCGTCAACCACAGCCCCGGCGGCTTCTGCCTGACCTGGCCACGTGAGGTGCCCAAACAGTTGCAGGCCGGCGAATTGCTGGGTGTACAGGAGCAGAGCGACCAGAGCTGGAGCCTGGCGGTGGTCCGCTGGATTCGCCAGGTGCGCGGCGGCGGTACCCAGATGGGCATCGAGCTTATCGCTCCGCATTGCACACCCTGCGCTGTCAAACTGCTGCGCAAGACCGAGCAGCCGAGCCGCTACCTGCGCGCTCTGCTGCTGCCGGAAGTCACTGCTATCGCTCGTCCGCCAACGCTGCTCACCCCACGCCTGCCCTTTCAGGTCAACCATAAGGTGATGCTGTGCCTGGGCGGCCAGGAGTTGCGCGCGCAATTGGCCGACCGGGTGACGGCCACCGGCAGCTTCAGCCAATTCGAGCATCACATATTGGGCCAGGCAGAGAAAACCGCCGGCAAAAGCGAGACCGATAGCACAAGTTTCAGCATCGCCACCGAGGATGACTTTGACTCCCTGTGGAAGTCTCTGTAAATTCAGCCACTTGGATCTCAGGGACGCGGCCACTTGGACGTAATGGACTAGCATGGGCATCGACGCACAAGCCATAAGAGTATTGATTCTGGACGACTCGCAAAACCATGCGGAACGTCTGGTAAGCCTTCTGCGCAACGCGGGGCATGCTACCCGTGCCCATCGGGTCACCTCTCGCGAAGATCTGCAGGAATCCTTGCAGCAGACCTGGGATCTGTGCCTGGCCTGCCCCGAAACCAGTTACATGACGGCGCAGGAAGCCTGCCAGATCATCAGCCAGTCCCATGATGTGCCTTTCATCCTGCTGACCGACCAGATTGATGTCGATACCCGTACCGAGGCCATGCGCTGCGGCATGCAGGATACCGTACTGGTCAGCGCCGACAGCCTGATTGTCCTCGTCGTCAAACGCGAGCTGACCAACCTCACGGCCCGACGCCAGCGGCGCATTGCCGAACAATCCCTGCGCGAAACGGAGAAGCGCTGTCAGCTACTGCTGGACAGCTCGGTGGACGCTATCGCCTATGTGCTGGATGGCATGCACATTTACGCCAACCGTTCCTATAGCCGGCTGTTTGGCTACGATGATGCGGACGACCTGGCCGCCGAACCCATGGTCGGCCTGATCGCCGCCAAGGACCAGCACACCTTCAAGGATTTTCTCCGCCATTACGCCACCCGCGGCGACCAGAGCGAACTGCGCTGCACTGCGCGGGACAGCGAGGGGAAGGAGTTCCCGATCATGCTCAGCTTTTCGCCGGCGAACTACGACGGCGAGCCCTGCACCCAAGTGGTCATTCGGGCCGAAACAGCCAGCGCCGAGTTCGAAGAAAAGCTCAAGGCCATGGCCAGCCATGATCTGGTGACCGGACTGTTCAACCGGTCCTGGTTTCAGGAACAGCTGGACCACATCAGCGAGCTGGCCGTCCATAACAGCCAGCCCAGCACCCTGGCATACCTGAGCATCGACAACTTCAACGTGCTGCAGAGCGACATCGGGATCGGCGGCTCGGATCTGATCCTGGCTGACCTGGCGCAGATCCTGCGGCGATTCTTCCCCGAAAACACCCTGCTGGCCCGCTTCAGTGACGACGCCTGCAGCGTACTGATCGAGGGCAAGGAACCGGAGGCGGTCACCGCTCAGCTCGGAGAATTGCTGAAGCAGGTCGAAGGCAACCTGTTCGAGGCCAATGGCCGCACCATCCAGATCACCGTCAGCATCGGCGTCTCCTGCATCAGCGAGACTCACCCGGAGCCGACGCTGGCCATCGAGCGGGCCCATCGCCTGGCCGAGCAGATCAGCCAGGCCGGTGGTAATACCATCAAGGTATTCAATCCGCTCGAAGAGCTGGCGCAGCAGGCCAACCGGGGCAATATCATCGCCCTGATCCGCCACACTTTGGAAACCGATGGGTTCAGCCTGCAGTTCCAGCCCGTGATCAGCCTGCGCGGGGACAGTGCCGAGCATTACGAAACCATTCTCCGACTGTTCAACAGCCAGGGCGAGGAGATCCCCAGCGCGGAATTCTATACTGCGGCGCTGGAATCTGGTCTGGCCATGGACATTGATCGCTGGCTGATCGCCCGGGCCGTCAAACTGCTCGCCCAGCACCGCAGCAAAGGCGCGGATACCCGGCTGGTGCTGAGCCTGAGCAATGCCAGCCTGCAGGATCCGGAAATTGTGCAGTGGATCTCCACGCTGCTGAAGGAAAGCCGGTTGTCAGCCGAAGCACTGGTATTCCAGTTCAACGATGCCGAAGCCAACCATTACCTGAAGCACGCCAAGGTACTGGCCGAAGCGCTGCGCTCCATCCACGCGCGGATCGCGCTCAGCCATTTCGGCGGCGCGCTCAACCCCTACGCGATACTCAAACACCTGCCGGTCGATTACGTGAAGATCGACGACGCCTTCAGCCGGGACCTGTCCACACCCGCAGCGGTGGAGCAACTCAAGGAAATGGTCACGACATTGCATGGCCAAGGCAAACTGACCATCGTCTCCAACGTCAGCAGCGCCACCATGATGCCAACGCTATGGCAGGCTGGGGTCAATTACATCCAGGGCGATTATCTGCAACCACCCGCTGACAGCATGAACTTCAATTTCTCGGGGGAGTGAGCTGCCCGGCTCCCTGAACTGCCCTCAAGAAGCAGTCTGGAAGACTGGCCAGGCCGTGGAATCTTCCACAGAAAGCCAGTCTTCCAAATATCCCGCGGGCCTCTTGCAGCGTCAGAACCCTTCCCGATCGCGGAAGCCCAGCAGATAGAGAATGCCATCCAGGCCCAGAGTGGAGATCGCCTGTTTAGCCGACTGCTTGACCAGCGGCTTGGCGCGGAAGGCCACACCGAGGCCGGCGATGGACAGCATTGGCAGATCGTTAGCGCCGTCGCCAACAGCAATGGTCTGCTCCAGGCTGATGCCCTCGCGCTGGGCCAATTCCCGCAGCAGATCGGCCTTGCGCTGGCCGTCGACGATGGGTTCCAGCACCTCACCCGTCACCAGTCCATCTTCGGTCGGCAAGGCGTTGGCATAGACATAGTCGATGCCCAGACGCTGCTGCAGCCCTTCGGCGAAATAACTGAAGCCGCCGGACAGGATAGCGGTCTTGTAACCCAGCCGGCGTAGCTGGGCGATGAGCGTTTCCGCACCTTCGGTCAACCGCAGCGACTGGCCGATTTCCTCCAGCACACTGACCGGCAGCCCCTTGAGCAATGCCATGCGCTCGCGGAAGCTGGCCTTGAAATCCAACTCGCCACGCATCGCCCGTTCGGTGATCTCGGCAACCTGATCACCAACCCCGGCCGCCTTGGCCAGCTCATCGATCACTTCGGCGTCGATCAGGGTGGAGTCCATATCAAAGACCACCAGCCGGCGATTGCGGCGGAACACGCTGTCCTGCTGGAAGGCGATATCGACATTCAGCTCCTGGGAAATGGCCAGGAACTCGGTGCGCAGCGCCGCAGGATCGGCCGGCTCTCCGCGCACCGAGAACTCGATGCAGCCCTTGCCCTGATCACTCGGCATGCCCTCGGGAATACGCTCGGAAAGACGATCGATATGGTCTATGTTCAGACCGTAACGGGCCGTAATCTCACTGACCCGAGCAATATGCTCGGCGGTAACCCGACGTGCCAGCAGCGTGACGATATGCCGTGGCTTGCCCTGCCCAGTAACCCAGCGGCTATACTCCTCAGCGCTCACTGGCGTGAAGCGCACCTGCTGATCCAGCTCGTAGCCGCGGAACAAAACGTCTTTCAACACGTCAGAAAGACCGTCCTCACCCGCCATTTCCACCAGGATGCCGAACGACAGAGTGTCATGGATAACAGCCTGCCCGATATCAAGAATCTTGACATTTGCCCGCGCCAGAATGCCGGTGATAGCTGCCGTCAGGCCAGGGCGATCGGGACCGGTGATGTTGATCAGGACAATTTCCTTCAAGGGACCGCTCCAGTCAGAAAACAAAGTTCGCTATTCTACCCGCAAATGCCCGACTCATCCCAGCGCCCGCCTTCTTCCACCTGCGGCGACTGGCTATACTGTCACCTGTTCGTGTCCCTGCCGCCAATCTACCGATCGAGACCATTTTGAATCACACACCGAGTTCATCCGACAATCTGTTTCTGCGTGGCCACGCTTCCCTGCGTAACAAGCGACTCAAGTTGCCAGGCACGCTGATACTGCTGACTCTTGTCCCATTGCTGCTGATACTCGTACTGGTGCTCTGGTTCGGTCAGGTTCAGCTGCAGCGCGACATCGCCACCCAGGCAGACCGGACCGGCAGCGAGCTGGCCCGACAGATTGCTACCCTGATAGCCGATCCGCTGGCGGCCAATGACACCTTGAGCCTGAACATCACCCTGGCCCAATGGACACAAAGCCCATTGATTGCGCATACCAGCCTGACCGCGGCAGGCAGCAACCGCATCGTCGCCCAGGCCGGGCAAAAGCCGCCCGCCGATAATCTGGCCCCCGGTCAGGGCGAATTCATCGCCGCCGTGCATTTTCAGGATGAACTCATTGGCCGGCTGCATCTGAGCCTGGCGAAAACACCCTTCACCGCACCTTCGGCCAACCTGCTGCAACGTCTGATCTGGGCCCTGGTACTGCTGATCATCATCGCCGGCCTGATTGCCTGGCGCCTGGGCGCGGGCATGCGCCGCGTGCTGGCCGGGCTGGGCAACTGGTATGGCGATTCCGGTATAGCGCCCCCGGGCATGACCCGCTCCGACGAACTGGGCGACCTGGCCAGACGCCTTGCCGAGCGCCGCATTGTCGATCTGCCGCCGCTGCCGGAACCCGAGCCCGAACCGGAGCCTGAGGAGGAAGTGTTCGATGAAACGCTGCTGGAAGACCCGGCTGAGGAACCAGATAGCGTCACGGCTGACACTGCCGAATCCACGCCTGAAGACCAGCCTGAGCGTGAGGTTGATGAAGCTGATATCGACGCATTAACGAGCGATGAGCTGGCAACTGCAGCCGATGCGCCTCCCACCGCACCAATCGATACCGAGGACACCGAAGCCGCTGCCATGCTCAGCGAGCAACTCGACGAACTGCCGGAAGCAGCTGCCATGCCGGCGCCTGCCAGCACGGTGCTGGCCATCCGTCTGGGCAATCATCATACCCTGCACCGTCTGCCCCGCCCGCGTCTGCTCGGGCTGCTGGAGCGCTACCGCGAGCAACTGGAGCAGGCCAGCCGCGCCTGCGGCGGCCAGTTGCATACCCTGCAGGACGGCACCAGCCTGGTGTTCTTTCATCCATCGGACACCGATCAGCTCGGCGACGCCCTGTGCTGTGGCGAGTTGATGCGCGTGCTGGGTCATGAGTTGCAGGTCCAGATTGCCGACACCGGAGTCGCCCTGCATCTGCAGATCGCCCTGTGTCATGCACCCTGTGCAGATATTGCGCCTGATGATCTGACGGAGCAGGTACCGGATTGTGCGCAGATGCTTGAACGCATGCAGTACAGCCGCAACCTGCTGTTGCTGGATGCCGAACTCGCCAACGACGCGCTGATCAGAGACCGGGCCGTGCTACGCAGGCTGGCCACCCCGCCAGGCATTTATTGTGTAGAGCGCTTGCGAGAGCCCTACCAGAGACAGCTGGAACAGCAATTGGAAGTGCTGGGCAAACAGCAAGACTGAGCGCGAGAAACGCCGCTGGCCGGGATGGAAGCCGGCCGAGCGGCGACCGGCATGCCAAACCACGGGAGATTCGAGCACCCGCTCCTACCAGGGTTAGCCTGCGTTACCGCGGTGCCGGCCAACACCACTCGTCGAGCTGATGCTCGACGACCCAGGCAGGATGCCGCCTTACACGCCATCCTCTATCTGCAGCGCATCCACTTTCTGGAAGCCGCGGGGTAGCTTGTTACCGCGGCGGCCGCGTTCGCCGCGATAGTGCTCCAGATCGGCCGGCTTCAGTGTCAGGGTCCGTTTACCGGCGGTCAGCACCGCGCTCGCCCCTTCGGGCAGCAATGCCAGCGCCAGCAGGAACTCCTCACGGCTCTTCACCCGTGCCGACGGAATCGACAGAATCTTGTTGCCCTTGCCCTTGGACAGTTGCGGCAAGTCCTTGAGCGGGAATACCAGCAATCGACCCTCGTTGGAGATGGCGATCACCTGATCACTGTCGCGCTGTTTGACCGGCACCGGTGCGATGACCTTGCCACCTTCGGGCAAGCTCAACAGCGCCTTGCCGTTCTTGTTCTTGGCTTGCAGATCTGCGCCTTGCACCACAAAACCGTAACCGGCATCAGACGCCAGCAGATACAGCTGCTGATCTTCCGGCACCAGTATGCCAACGAACTCGGCACCCGGCGGTGGGCTCAGACGACCGGTCAGCGGCTCGCCCTGCCCCCGGGCCGAAGGCAGGCTGTGCGCCATCAGCGAATAGCTGCGGCCGGTGGAATCGAGGAACACCGCCTGCTGGTTGGAACGCCCGCTGGCCTGGGCGCGGAAACTGTCGCCAGCCTTGTAGGACAGCCCCGCGCCATCAACCTCATGCCCCTTGGCACACCGCACCCAGCCCTTCTCCGATAACACCACAGTCACCGCCTCGGCCGGTACCAGATCGGTTTCCGACAGGGCGCGGGCTTCCTGGCGTTCAACCAGCGGGGAGCGGCGGTCGTCGCCGTAGGTTTCGGCGTCAGCCAGCAACTCGCCGCGCACCGTCTTGCGCAACAGCTTCTCGCTGCCCAGCACCTTCTGCAATTGGTCACGCTCCTTGGCCAGCGCATCCTGCTCGCCACGGATCTTCATTTCCTCCAGCCGCGCCAACTGCCGCAGGCGGGTATCGAGGATGTAGTCGGCCTGCAGCTCGCTCAAATCGAAGCGAGCCATGAGTTCCGCCTTGGGATGCTCCTCGCTGCGGATGATCTCGATTACCTCATCCAGGTTGAGGAAGGCCACCAGCAAGCCGTCCAACAGGTGCAGGCGGGCCAGCACCTTGTCCAGGCGAAACTGCAGACGCCGCCGCACCGTGGTGATCCGGAAGCCCAGCCATTCACTGATCAGACCACGCAGATCCTTGACCGCCGGGCGGCCATCGGTGCCGATCACGTTCATGTTGACGCGGTAGCTGTGCTCCAGATCGGTCGTGGCGAACAGATGCTGCATCAACTCCTCGGCATCCACCCGATTGGAGCGCGGCACGATAACCATGCGCGTGGGGTTTTCATGATCCGACTCGTCTCGCAGGTCGGCAACCAGCGGCAACTTCTTGGCTTGCATCTGCGCAGCGATCTGCTCTATGACCCGCGCCCCGGAGACCTGATGCGGCAAGGCGGTAATCACGATATCGCCATCCTCACGGGTCCAGACCGCGCGGCAACGCACCGAGCCGCGGCCGGTGGCGTACAGGTTCAATAACTCGCGGCGCGGAGTGATGATCTCGGCTTCGGTCGGGAAATCCGGCCCCTGGATATGCTCCATCAACTCATCCAGCCCGGCACCCGGCTCATCCAGCAGTCGCACACAGGCGGCGGCTACCTCACGCAGGTTGTGCGGCGGAATGTCAGTGGCCATACCGACGGCAATACCGGTGGTGCCGTTGAGCAGCAGGTTGGGCAACCGCGCCGGCAACACCATGGGTTCTTCCATGGTGCCGTCGAAGTTTGGCTGCCAATCCACCGTGCCCTGTCCCAACTCGGTCAGCAGCACTTCGCTGTAACGGGCCAGACGCGCCTCGGTGTAACGCATGGCGGCGAAGGACTTGGGATCATCCGGGGCGCCCCAGTTGCCCTGCCCGTCCACCAGCGGATAGCGGTAGGAGAACGGCTGCGCCATCAGCACCATGGCTTCGTAGCAGGCCGAGTCGCCGTGAGGGTGATACTTACCTAGCACGTCGCCCACCGTACGCGCCGACTTCTTGTGCTTGGACAGGGCCGACAGGCCCAGTTCGCTCATGGCGTAAACGATTCGTCGCTGCACCGGCTTGAGCCCGTCACCGATATGCGGCAGCGCGCGGTCCATGATCACGTACATGGAGTAGTTCAGATAGGCTTCTTCGGTAAACGACGACAGCGAGCGGCGCTCAACGCCTTCCAGGCTCAGATCCAGACTGTCACTCATACTTACTCTCTATAAATTGAGGGAGATACTGAATAATGCTGGCGAGGCAGCTGATCATTCAGTGCCTCCCGTAGTGTTGACGCAAAATCAGTTCGCCGCCCTGTTGGCTGAAATCCAGCTGCTTCAGGGCACTCATACCCAGCAGTACATCCTCGCCGAGGATCCCCGGCACGATGCCGGCGCTGACATCGTGCAGACGTATATCGCCCAGCTGCAGCGTATCGATGCGGGTGCTCCAGCTTTCGGTCATGCCGTTGGCGGTATTGACCATGATCGGATTGCCCCGCGACAACCCGAGGCGCTCGGCAAGGCTCGCCGGCACCGCGACGAAGGTAGCCCCGGTATCCAACAGGAAGGTCACCGGCTGGCCATTGATCTGACCCGCGGCAAGATAATGACCGTGGCGGTTACGTTCCAGACGCACCTCCACCGTCTCGTCGACCTGCAACGACACCGGCGCCTGGTTGGGGTTGCGACGGCGTTCTTCCAGACCGGAAAACCACTGCGCTGCGAGCGCCAGCCCGGCAATCCAGGCCAGCACCAGCATGATGGTACCCAGTCGGCGGTCCGGCGGCGGATTCATGCCGAGCGATCCGGCATCAGATCAGCACCTCGGCCAGATTACCCTTGCTTTCCAGCCACTGCTTGCGATCCGAGGCGCGCTTCTTCGCCAGCAGCATGTCCATCAGCGCTTCAGTACCCTGAAAGTCATCGATGGTGAGCTGCACCAGCCGACGGGTATCCGGCGCCATGGTGGTTTCGCGCAGCTGCAGCGGATTCATTTCCCCCAGCCCCTTGAAACGGGTGACCTGAACCTTCCCGCGCTTGCCCTCGGCTTCGATGCGGTCGATGATCCCGCTCTTCTCGGCATCATCCAGCGCGTAGAAAACATCTTTGCCGATATCCACGCGATACAGCGGCGGCATGGCGACGAATACATGACCAGCCTCCACCAGCGGGCGGAAATGCCGGACGAACAACGCGCACAGCAGCGTGGCAATGTGCAAGCCGTCGGAGTCGGCATCGGCGAGAATACAGATCTTGCCGTAGCGCAACTGCGTCAGGTCCGGCGAGCCCGGATCAACGCCGATGGCGATGGCAATGTTGTGCACTTCCTGGGAGGCCAGCACCTGGCCGGAATCGACTTCCCAGGTATTGAGGATCTTGCCGCGCAGCGGCATGATTGCCTGGAACTCCTTGTCCCGCGCCTGTTTGGCACTGCCGCCGGCCGAGTCACCTTCCACCAGAAACAGCTCCGAGCGACGGCTATCCTGCCCGGCGCAGTCAGCCAGCTTGCCCGGCAGCGCCGGCCCCTGGGTGATGCGTTTGCGCTCGATCTTCTTGCTGGCCTTGAGCCGCCGGCTGGCATGGTCGATGGCCATTTCGGCGATCTGCTGACCAATATCGGCGTGCTGGTTCAGCCACAGACTGAAGGCATCCTTGATCACCCCGGACACGAAGGAGGCGGATTCGCGGGACGACAGACGCTCCTTGGTCTGCCCCGAAAACTGCGGCTCGGCCATCTTCACCGAGAGCACATAGCTGACCCGCTCCCAGATGTCCTCCGGCGCCAGCTTGACGCCACGGGGCAGCAGGCTGCGAAACTCGCAGAACTCGCGGATCGCCTCCAGCAGGCCGGAGCGCAAACCGTTGACATGGGTTCCGCCCTGGGCGGTGGGAATCAGGTTGACATAGCTTTCCTGCACCAGCTCGCCCCCTTCGGGCAGCCAGAACAGCGCCCAATCCACCGCTTCCTTGCTGGAAGCCAGTGCACCGGTGAAAGGAGCCTCCGGCAGGCTCGGCCATTGGGCGCAGGCATCCACCAGATAATCCCGCAGGCCATCTTCGTAAAACCAGGTGGTTTTCTCACCGGACTGGCGATCATCAAATTCGACGCGCAGGCCAGGGCACAGCACTGCCTTGGCCTTGAGCAGATGCAGCAGGCGGTTGATGTTGAACTTGGAAGTATCGAAATACTTGCCGTCGGGCCAGAATTTGACCGTGGTGCCGGTATTGCGCTTGCCCACGGTGCCGACGACTTCCAGTTCGCTGACCTTGTCGCCATGCTCGAAGGCGATAGCGTATTCCTGGCCATCGCGGCGCACCCGCACCTCCAGGCGCAGCGACAGGGCATTGACCACGGAGATGCCCACCCCGTGCAGGCCGCCTGAGAACTGGTAATTCTTGCCGGAGAACTTACCGCCAGCGTGTAGTCGCGTGAGAATCAGCTCGACCCCGGACACACCTTCCTCGGGATGAATATCCACCGGCATGCCCCGGCCATCGTCGATCACCTCCAGCGCGTTGTCCTGATGCAGGATGACCGTGACCGTCCGGGCGTGCCCGGCCAGCGCCTCATCGACACTGTTGTCGATGACTTCCTGGGCCAGGTGGTTGGGGCGGGTGGTGTCGGTATACATGCCCGGGCGACGACGCACCGGGTCCAGACCGCTGAGAACTTCAATATCATCGGCGTTATAGGACGATTGGGACATAGAGTGTCTGGGTTTCCTTGGTCATTCTGGCGGGTACAGCCTCCCGCCGGGGCAAATCAGCATAGTATCCTATCTGCGGCGCCGGTATGTCGCCAGTGCTGGCGCACCCGGCGGGGAAAGGTGCTAGTAACCAGATGCGCCATCCGCCGGCACAAAGCAGCCAGCCGGCAGGCGCGATACCGCGGTCTCGACGCGGCCATCGCCATGCAAGCGCAACCAGCGATAGCCGGGGGGCTGCGCATCGGTGGCGAAGTCATCACTGCCGACGGCGAACTGCACACAGGTAGAAGGCGATGCCAGCAGACGGATATGTCCGCGCTGCTGATCCAGATATTGATGTATGTGCCCCCAGAGCACCACGCGCACGCGGGGGTCGGCATCCAGCCGGGCGAACAATTGCTCGCTGTTGTCCAGCCCCAGCGGCTCCATCCAGGCACTGCCGATCGGTACTGGATGATGATGCAGGCAGACCATCAGATAACGCTCGCCCGCCGTCGCCAGCGCTTCGTCCAACCGCAGCAGCTGACGCTCATCAAGATGACCGCCGACCGAGCCCGGCACGCTGGAGTCCAGCAGCACTATGCGCCAGGCACCAGCATCCACCCAGGGCTGATTGAAATCATGGCCAGCGCCAAGTTGTGCCATGCGCGCCGCATCATCGTGGTTGCCGGGAATCCAGTGCCACGGCGCGGGCAGCCGGGTCATGGCCTCGATAAACCGCTGATAGGCCGGCTCCTCTCCATCCTGGGTGATATCACCGGTGGCCAGCACCAGATCGATCTGTGGCATATCCTCCAATACCTGGTCGATCACCCCATGCAACGATGCAAGGGTATCCAGCCCCAGCAAGCGTTGATCCGGCGCGGTAAAGAGGTGGCTGTCGGTCAGCTGAACCACCTGGACTGCAGCGGTGGAGGTGGTCGTGGCGGGTGGCGACATCGGGCGTATTCTCTGATCGGTGGACTTCTGTTCGCAGGACATCAGTAGCTCCCCTGCGACCCCCCGCCATGATGGCAACAGACCGGCCGACAATCCAGTGGCGCACCGGCGGCGGTGGCGGAAACTTGCACTCGGCCACAAAAAAACTGGTCAGACCAGACTACTATGCAGGCCCCATCGCCGCGAGGCGCGACTCCTGCACAGAACAGTCAACTGTAGAAGCGGCAGAGCGTATGCGCAGCTCAGCGATTGAGCAGCACCGGCTGCGGACTCTGACCATGGCGGTGACAGTAGCCGAGCCATTCACCGAGAAACTGGTTGAGCTGGAATTTCTCGTCCGGCTGCAGCATCTGCTCGTTGGGATAGGGGTAGACACTCCGGAAGCGACGGCGATCATGCACCACAGTCACTTCGGCCATGCGGGCATCGTGGTACAGGCGTACCTCCATGCTCGGAGGCGTCAGCCACTCATGGCGTTTCTCATGCCGGAGTCGCAGCGTGGTGGTGTACGGGCAGCGCTCGAGTACCTGCATCACCAGACGCTGTTGTTCGCTGCCAGCGCTGAGCAGGATATGACATTCGTCCTTCAGCGCCATGTCCGGCATCAACTGGCGCAGACGGTAAAAATTCGCCTCGCATACCGCCTGCAGCGACGACAGATCAACCCGATAGCGGGGTTTGCCGAGAGCCATCATGGTTGCGGCCCCGCCTGGGCACGCAGGCCCTGGCCATGCAGCTCCAGCCATTGCAAGGCGATGATGCTGGCGGCATTATCGATCCGGCCATCGGCCATGGCGGCCAGCGCCTCGCTGCGCGGCCAGACACTGACACGAATGTCTTCGCCTTCTTCGGCCAGCCCGTGCAGGCCGCCCGCGCCACGGCTATCCACCGTCGCGCAGTACAGGTATACCTGCTCGTCACTGCCACCCGGCGAGGGAAAGTAGCGGGTGATGGGCGTCAGGTTCAGCAATGTGAGCCCGGCTTCCTCCTCTGCTTCGCGATGGGCGACCTGTTCGGCCTCCTCCCCATCATCAAACAGCCCGGCGACCAGTTCCAGCATCCAGGGATTGGTGCGCTTGCCCAGCGCCCCGACGCGGATCTGCTCGATCAGCACCACCGCATCCTGCCAGGGATCATAGGGCAGCACGCAGACGGCATCCGGCCGCACGAACAGCTCACGGCGCAGCTCCGGCCCCCAACCGCCGGCAAATAGGCGATGGCGCAGGGTCAATACATCCAGCCGGTAGAAGCCGCGAAATCCGGGTTCTCGACGCAGGATCTCGACATCCTGCTGGTTGAATTCGGTCAAATAATCGCCCCTGAAAAAGACATACCCAATGGTCGTGCTTTTAAACTCGCATATCCGAGCGGACCGAGGCAAGGACTGACCTGTTTCAGCGGCGAACGGTCGTGCCGGTGCGTGTTATTCACGCCCCGGCACCGCTATCCACCCTGCCGCTACACCTTCTGGTACAGCTGCGACCCGGTCTGGCGAAACTCCGAGGACTTGGCCCGCATGCCCTCTTCCACTGCCAAGTCCACCGCCTGAATCCGCTGCGCCGCAGCGTAATCACGCACCTCCTGGGTGATCTTCATCGAGCAGAACTTCGGTCCACACATGGAGCAGAAATGCGCTACCTTGGCTGACTCCTTGGGCAGAGTCTCATCATGGAAAGCGCGAGCCGTGTCCGGGTCCAGACCAAGGTTGAACTGATCCTCCCAGCGGAATTCGAAGCGCGCCTTGGACAGCGCATTATCGCGAATCTGCGCGCCCGGGTGCCCTTTGGCCAGATCCGCTGCGTGGGCAGCAATCTTGTAAGTGATGATGCCGGTCTTCACGTCATCCCGGTTGGGTAGCCCCAGATGCTCCTTGGGCGTGACATAGCAAAGCATGGCACAACCGAACCAGCCGATCATCGCCGCACCGATGCCCGAGGTGATGTGGTCATAACCCGGAGCGATATCGGTGGTCAGCGGCCCAAGGGTATAGAACGGCGCCTCGTCGCAGCACTCCAGCTGCTTGTCCATGTTCTCCTTGATCAGTTGCATGGGCACATGGCCCGGGCCTTCGATCATGCATTGCACATCATGCTTCCAGGCAATCTTGGTCAGCTCACCCAAGGTTTCCAGTTCACCGAACTGCGCCGCGTCGTTGGCATCGGCGATGGAGCCTGGACGCAGGCCGTCGCCCAGGGAGAAGGACACATCATAGGCCTTCATGATCTGGCAGATATCCTCGAAGTGGGTATAGAGGAAGTTCTCCTGGTGGTGCGCCAGACACCACTTGGCCATGATTGAACCACCACGGGAAACAATACCGGTGACCCGGCTCGCCGTCATCGGCACGTAACGCAGCAACACACCGGCATGAATGGTGAAGTAGTCGACGCCCTGCTCGGCCTGCTCGATCAGCGTATCGCGGAAGATCTCCCAGGTCAGGTTCTCGGCGATGCCATCAACCTTCTCCAGCGCCTGGTAGATGGGCACGGTACCGATCGGTACCGGCGAGTTGCGGATGATCCATTCGCGGGTTTCATGGATGTTCTTGCCGGTGGACAGATCCATCACCGTATCCGAGCCCCAGCGAATCCCCCAGGTCATCTTCTCGACTTCTTCTTCGATACTGGAGCCCAGCGCCGAGTTGCCGATATTGCCGTTGATTTTCACCAGGAAGTTGCGGCCGATGATCATCGGCTCCAGCTCGGTATGGTTGATATTGGCCGGCAGGATGGCGCGGCCCCGGGCGATTTCCTCACGCACGAATTCTGGCGTGATTTCCTTGGGAATGCTGGCACCGAAGCTGTGTCCCGGATGCTGCTCGGTCAGCAGACCAGCGGCGCGCGCCTCCTGCAGTTTCATGTTTTCGCGAATCGCGACGAACTCCATTTCCGGAGTGATGATGCCCCGGCGGGCGTAGTGCATCTGCGTCACGTTATGCCCGGCCTTGGCCCGGCGCGGCGTGCGCACATGGGCAAAGCGCATGTGATCCAATGATGGATCGGACAGCCGGGCATTACCGAACGCGGAGCTCAGACCAGGCAGGATCTCGGTATCACCCCGCTCATCGATCCAGGCGCTGCGCACATCTGCCAGCCCGGCACGCAGATCAATCTGCACCGCCGGATCGGTATAGGGGCCGGAGGTGTCGTATACCAGCACCGGCGGGTTCTTTTCCACGCCCTTGTCGGTCTGGGTATCGGCCAGGCTGATTTCCCGCATGGGCACACGGATATCCGAGCGCGATCCGGTTACGTAGATCTTGCGGGAGTTAGGCAAGGGCTGGGTTGCGGCACCATCTGCGCCGGAGTTGGCAATGGCGGTATCAGGCAAGCGATTGGTCATTATTATGCTCCACTGTATGAATTACACAGGGAACCGAAGCGGCACGGAGCCACCACCCCAGGACGGGGTAATGCGGAACTGCGCATCTCGATTCCTACGCCGGTATTAACCGGATCAGGTTCAACGGGTGAAGTCTCAGCCAGCACAAAAAAATGCCGGCACCCCGTCAAGATGAGCCAGCAGCTTAGGCCGTCGCGCGCCAAACAGCAAGTAGCCGACCGCTTGGCCTTGACCGGCGGCCTGCACCTCTTTAGCCTTGGCAGATTGACTTCTACCTCCATGCGAAGGACCTCTGCATGCTGCGCCCCCTGTATATCGCCGTTGTGCTGGCAAGCCTGTCCGGCCCAGCCCTGGCTAAATCCGATTTGCTGACTATCTACCAGGAAGCCCTGCTCAACAGCGCCGATCTCGCCGCAGCCGAAGCCGATGCCCTCGCCCGCCAGGAAGCTCTGCCCCAGGCGCGCGCTCAGTTGCTGCCGAACATCGGCCTGGGGGCCGGCGTGGCCCGCGAACGGGTCGACGTCGAGGGGTTGGGGTCGGACAGCTATTCGACCCATTACTATCAGGCCAGCCTGACGCAGCCGCTGTTCCGTGCCGATCGCTGGTTCAATTACCAGGCGTCCAAGTCGCTCAGTGAACAGGCCCGCGTGGAGTTTTCCGCTACGCAGCAGCAGTTGATCCTGGATGTAGCGCTGGCCTACTTCAATGTATTGCGGGCTTCCGACAACCTGGCCACTGCCCGGGCCGAAGAAGCAGCGTTCGAGCGTCAGCTGGAACAGGCGCGAGAGCGTTTCGAAGTCGGCCTGTCGGCCCGCACCGATGTACTCGAAGCGTTGGCCGGTTTCGATACCGCCCGCGCCGCACGCATCACCGCCGCCACCAATCTGGACGTGAGTTATCAGGCACTGACCCGCCTGACCAACCGCGACCACACCGACCTGCTCGGCATGAGCCACAACCTGCCGATCCTTGCGCCTGTGCCGGCCGACATGCAGGAGTGGGTGGAGACCGCAGCTGCGCAGAACCTGGGCCTGCAGGCCTCGCGGCTGGCTATCGATGCCGCCGGCGACAGCCTGCGCAGCAGCAAGGCGGGTTACGCCCCGACGGTGGATGCTTTCGTGCGTTACAACGACAGTTATGGCGGCGCCCGTCTGGGCGGTGTCGGGGCAGGTATTGGTGGTATGGGCGCCGGCGGTGACACCGAGCTGACCCAGTTCGGCGTGGAGATGACCCTGCCGCTATTTACCGGTGGCGGCACCACATCCCGGGTCCGCGAATCCAACTTCCGCCTGACCCAGGCCGAACACACCAGCGAAGCCGAGTTGCGGCGCATCGTCGAGCGTACCCGCAATCTGTTCCGTACGGTCACCTCCAGCGTCGAGGAAGTCGAAGCCCGGCGCCAGTCGATCATTTCCTCCAAGGCCGCCGTGGATGCGACTCAGGCCGGTTATGAGGTAGGTACGCGCAACGTGGTGGATGTGCTGGACGCCCAGCGCAATCTGTTCCGGGCGGTGCGTGACTACAACGATGCCCGCTACAACTACATCGTCGACAACCTCAACCTCAAGCAGGCGGCCGGCACCCTGAGCCCGCAGGATCTGGAAGACCTCTCGACCTGGCTGAAGGCCGACTACGACCCGGACCGCGACTTCATTCCGCCGTTTACCCCGGAAGAAATGCAGCGCATGTCCATCGGCAACCAGCCGCCGCAGCCAATGAGCGAACAGCAGCGGCGGATGCGGACGTCGTTCTGAGTGGCCGGGCAGCGACGCTGCCCCCTGGGATTGTCGAGCACCAGCTCGCCGCCGCCAGCAAGGTACGAGCTGGTGCTCGAACCTCCCAGGTGTTTGCGCCGCTACGGTGGACCGGTTTCCAGCTCGACCAACAGCTATCAGGCGGCCGCGCTGGCCGGAATGGGAGTTGACGGGATCGCCATAGACCGGGGCGCGCTGACCGGGGCGCGCTCGACTCGATGGAAACCCATCAGTCACTCGCAATGACCGACTAGCTCCCCAGCAACCGCGTGATACCCTGCAGCAACCGCTCCAGTGCCCCCTGATTGGCCGCTACTACCGCCTGCCCCGCCGCTCCAGCGCGGTGCGCTGACGACTTATCACCCAACCAGGCATTTGCCCGCTCCGCCATCGCCGGGGCATCGGCCACTTCCACCAAGGCCCCGGCCTGCTCCAGCAAATCACTGATCTCGGCAAAGTTGAATCGATGCGGCCCGGACAGCACCGGCAGGCCGAGCGCCGCTGGCTCCAGATAATTGTGTCCACCGCCGGGAATCAACGACCCGCCAACGAAAGCCACATCCGCGCAGGCATAGAACTGCATCAGCTCGCCCATGGTATCGCCCAATAACACCTGATCGGCCATCGCCGGCATGTTCCCGGCGCTGCGGCGTACCATGCCCAGCCCGGCATTTTCTATCTGCCGCGCCACGGCATCGAAGCGCTCCGGATGGCGCGGCACCAGAATCAGCAGCGCCTCGGGATGCCGCTGCAGAACCTGACGATGCGCAGCAAGCACGATCTCGTCTTCCCCGCCGTGAGTGCTGGCGGCGATCCACACTGGCCGCTCACCCCACTGCGCTCGCCACTGCTCTGCCGTGGCCAGCAGCTCGGCGCCGGGCTTGAGGTCGAACTTGATGCTGCCGGTCACTGCCAGTGCTGACTGGCGCACGCCCAGCGCGATGAAGCGCTCCGCCTCCGCTGCCGTCTGCACCGCCACCCAATCCAGCGCGGCGAACATCGGCCGCACCAGCGCAATGACGCGTTGATAACCCCGTGCCGAGCGCGCAGATAGCCGCGCATTGGCCAGTACTACTGGCACGCCGGCGCGCTTGCACTCGGCCACCAGGTTGGGCCACAGCTCGGTTTCCATGATGATGGCAATCCGTGGCTGCAGCCGCCGAATCAGTCGCCGCTGCAGCCAGGGCAAATCGTAGGGCAGGTAAGCGTGGCCAACATCATCACCGAATAACTTGCGGATCTGTTCGGAGCCGGTTGGTGTCATGCAGGTCACCGTGATCGGCAACTGCGGATGGCGCTGGCGCAATTCGCGCACCATGGGCGCCGCGGCAATGGATTCGCCCACCGACACCGCATGCACCCAGATACCGCCAGCGCGAAGGTCTCCACCCAGGGCAAAGCGCTCGCGCCAGCGCCGGGCATAGGCCGGGGCGCGCCAGGCACGGTACAGCAGGCGCGCCAGGATCAGCGGCAGACACAGGGTAAAGATCAGACTGTACAGAAAACGCGGCATTCCCTTCTCCAGAAGCGGTCGAGCAGCACAAACGCGGCATAGAGTAGCAGAAGTGACCTGCCCGGCCGTTGATCGCTATACTACGCGAGCTAATCCACTGACCCCGCGGAGCCCATGAGCACACCCTTGCACACCGATATCTGTATTCTGGGCGGCGGCGTCGCCGGTCTCTGGCTCAATGCGCGGCTGCGGCAACAGGGCTACAGCACCTTGCTGGTCGAGCCCCATACCTTGGGCGGCGGGCAGAGCAGCAAGTCCCAGGGCATCATCCATGGCGGCACCAAGTATGCCCTGCACGGCAAACTGACCACCGCCGCAGAAGCCATCGCCGGCATGCCCGGCCGCTGGCGCGCCTGTCTGGATGGTAGTGGTGAACTGGACCTGCAAGGCGTGCGTGTACTCTCGGCGCACCATTATCTCTGGTCACCGGGCAACCTGATCAGCAACCTGGCCGGCTTCTTCGCCAGCAAGGCACTGCGCGGCCGGGTCGATAGCGTGAAGGGGCGGGAGCTGCCCGCGGTTTTCGCCAATCCGGCTTTCAAGGGCAAGGTCTACCGGCTGGCCGAGCTGGTGCTGGATGTGCCCGATGTGGTCCGCCGCCTGGCGGAGCTGGGTGGCGACAGCCTGCTCAGCGGCCCGGTCAAAATCGGCGGCAACAGCGACGGTATCACCTCCGTACAGGTTGCCGATCAGCAGATCATCGCCCGACGCTATGTGCTCACCGCCGGGGAAGGCAACGAGGCGCTGCTGCACGGTGCCGGTATCCAGCAGCCCGCCATGCAGCGCCGGCCGCTGCAGATGGTGCTGGTCAAAGGTCCGAACCTGCCGGCCCTTTACGCCCACTGCCTGGGCAGCAGTCCCAAGCCGCGGGTCACTGTGACTACCCACCCCTGCAACGATGGCCAATGGTGCTGGTACCTGGGCGGCGAACTGGCTGAACAGGGCACCGATATGCCGGCCGAGGAGCTGATTCGCCGGGCACAGAAGGAGCTGCAGGAACTGCTGCCCTGGGTCGATCTGAGCAGCTGCCAGTGGGCTACCCTGCCGGTAACCCGTGCCGAACCGGCTCAAAGCGGCCTGGTGCGCCCGGATAATGCCTACCTGCAGGCAGTCGGCAATGCGCTGGTGTGCTGGCCGACCAAACTGGCTCTGGCACCCGACCTGAGCGACCAGGCCATCGCCGAGCTCGGACGTCAGGCAATCCAGCCGGAGCTGCCGCAGCCGACCAGCGACCTGCCTTGCCCGCCCGTTGCCACTCCAGTCTGGGATACCCTGTTTTCATGACATCCCTACAGCAATATCATCGCCCGCTTGGCAGCACTGGCCTGACGGTTTCTCCGCTCGGGCTCGGCACCGTCAAGATCGGCCGCAATCAGGGGGTGAAATACCCCAGCGGCTTCGAACTACCGACCGACCAGCAGGTGCGCGACTTGCTGGCCCAGGCCCGGGACCTGGGCATCAACCTGCTGGATACCGCCCCCGCCTATGGCCTGAGCGAACAGCGCCTGGGGCCGCTGTTGCAAGGCCAACGCCAGGAATGGGTGCTGTGCAGCAAGGTGGGCGAAGAATTCGACAATGGCGAGTCCTGGTTCGATTTCAGCGCCCGACATACCCGTCACTCGGTACAACGCTCGCTGCAACGGCTGCAGACCGATTATCTGGACCTGGTGCTGGTGCACTCCAATGGTGATGACCTGACCGTCCTTGCTGATGAGGTCTACCCGACGCTGCAGCAACTGAAGCAGGAGGGGCTGATCCGCGCCTTCGGCTTTTCCGGCAAGACTGTCGCTGGTGGCCTGCAGGCGCTGGAGGATGGCGATTGCGCCATGGTGACCTGGAACCTGCGCGAGCAGACCGAGCGTCCGGTTCTCGACTTTGCGCTGTCACACAACAAGGGCATTCTGGTAAAAAAAGCGCTTGCCAGTGGGCATATCTGCCTGGAGGGTGAAGACCCGGTCCGTAGCGGTTTCGAATTGGTCTTCAGCCACCCGGCCGTCGGCAGCGCCATCATCGGTACCATCACACCGGCGCATCTGACGCAGAATGTAGTCACCGTCGCCAACATTCTGCAGCAAGCCGACACGCACAGCGGATCTCAAGCCAGGCCGCGCTGACAGCAGCATGCGCGGCCCCAGACCCAACGAGGGGCGCCATGACCACTATCATTGCCCGCCACGATCCGGTGGCCTTCAAGACCCAGGCCATCCACGTCCAGGCCGGCCCCGAGGTGTTGCGCTACACGCCGGTCGGCAACCCGCTGAGCTTCGAGCAGATGCTCGAGCTGCGCCAGCCGATACAGGTGGATGACCCGGAGCAGTTCGACGTAACCCTGGCCAACCTGGGGGTTTCCGCGGATATTACCTTCCGCTGGCAACAACGGGACTTTCGTCTGCTGGTCCACCAGCAGCGCCCTGATCGCAATGACCAAGTGCTGAAACTGCTGTCCGGCTACGTACCCGCCCACGAGCTGCGTTTGCCCTTGCTCACCCTGATGACCGAACTGGCCGAGGAGCTGCTGCTGGAAACCGGACAGGGCTGGTTGCCGGGGCGTTATCAGGAAGTCTGGCTACCCACACCCTACGCCGATACCCTGCCGCCGGACGGCAACCGCTGGTACAGCCTCAGCCCGCACCAGGGTGCAGCCCGGGCCGTGCTGTGCCGCGAGCTGAATCTACTGGAACGCCCCCATGCCTATGTCCATCTCCCCACCAATTCACTGCAACTGGTCTATCACATGCACCTCAGCGTGCCCCGCTGCCCGGACCTGAGCGCGTTGCACGCCGACGAGTCGCTGGATGCCCAGAGCGGCCAGCTGCAGGCACAGCTGGATCGACAGCGCCCCGATCTCTATCTCGCCGAACTGGTCGACAATCAGTTCAACGGACGCCTGTTTACCTTGGTCAAGGGTGAGCTGATCGAGCAACAGCATCCGCATCTGCTGCTCAGCGAAGCCTTCGCACCCCAGACCGGCTGGGTGGTGGCGGACGCCCACTGCCCCTGGGCATATGGCAGCGCACCGCCATGAGGTGTACCATGCGCGCCGAGGCGTGGCCTGCCGGTCATCCTCGATTCCGCCATTGGTTCCTCCTAGCAGGTCGTTGAAAGACGCACTCACGAGCAGTTTTTCCACGGATTGTTAAAGTGGCCCTTGGGCCTTCTTAGACCATGGTCGGATCGTCACGCCAATCAGCTCTTCCCTAGACTGCTGGCTGTTCGTAATCACCCACTGGTAACAAATCCATGTATGAAAGTCGTATTCGCATGCCTGCGTTGCATGACAAAGTCATGAGCGCAGCAGATGCTGCATTGCTGATTGAAGATGGTATGACCGTAGGCATGAGCGGCTTCACCCGTGCCGGGGAAGCCAAGGCAGTCCCGCTGGCGCTGGTCGAGCGCGCCCGGGAGCAACCGCTGAAGATCAGCCTGCTGACCGGTGCCAGTCTGGGCAACGATCTCGACAAACACCTGACCGAAGCCGGTGTACTGGCCCGTCGCATGCCCTTTCAGGTGGACGCCACCCTGCGCAAGGCGATCAACCAGGGCGAGGTCATGTTCATCGACCAGCATCTGTCCGACACCGTTGAACAGATGCGCAATCATCAGTTGAAGCTGCCCGATATCGCCGTCATCGAAGCGGTCGCCATCACTGAGGAAGGCCACATCGTACCGACCACCTCGGTGGGCAACTCCGCCAGCTTCGCGATCTTCGCCAAACAGGTCGTGGTTGAAATCAACCTGGCGCATAACCCCAACCTGGAAGGTTTGCACGATATCTACATCCCGACCTACCGGCCGACCCGCACGCCGATCCCCCTGGTCTCCCCCGGCCAGCGCATGGGCAGCACCGCGATTCCGATTGACCCGGCGAAGATCGCCGCCATCGTCATTACCAACCAGCCCGACTCCTACTCCACGGTTACTCCGCCGGATGCGGAAACCCAGGGCATCGCCGACCATCTGATCGCCTTCTTCGAGAAGGAAGTGGAAGCTGGCCGCCTGCCGAAGAACCTCGGCCCACTGCAGGCCGGCATCGGCAGCATTGCCAATGCGGTGATGTGCGGCTTTATCAATTCGTCCTTTGAAGACCTGGTGATGTATTCCGAAGTGCTGCAGGACTGCACCTTCGAGCTGATCGACGCAGGCAAGATGACACTTGCCTCCGGCTGCTCCATCACCCTGTCGGGCCGTTGCAACGAGCGCGTGTTCGGCAATCTGGAGAAGTACAAGGACAAGCTGGTGATGCGCACCCAGGAAATGTCCAACCACCCGGAAATCGTCCGGCGCCTGGGCATCATCGGCATCAATACCGCATTGGAGTTCGACATCTACGGCAACGTCAACTCGACCCACGTGGGCGGTACCAAAATGATGAATGGGATCGGCGGTTCCGGCGACTTCGCCCGCAACGCCAATCTGGCAATTTTCGTCACCAAGTCAATTGCCAAGGGCGGAGCCATCTCCAGCGTGGTGCCCATGGTCAGCCATGTAGACCATACCGAGCATGACGTGGATATCCTGGTCACCGAACAGGGCCTGGCGGACCTGCGCGGCCTGGCACCCCGCGAGCGCGCCCGTGTGGTCATCGACAACTGCGTGCACCCGGATTATCGCGATGCGCTGAATGACTACTTCGAGCGAGCCTGCGCCAAGGGTGGCCACACGCCGCACCTGCTGCGCGAAGCGGTCGAATGGCACCTGAACCTGGAAGAGTTCGGCCATATGCGCGCCGCTGGCTGATCTATCTGCAGTCCCTGCCCCACAGTTGCCGCAACGGCTGTGGGGCAGCATTTATCTGCCCGGCGTCACAAATCTCCCTTTCGTATTCCCCCTCCGCTCGATAATGTGAAGCACGGCACTTTGCCCGCCGGCCAACCTTGTTATCCTCCGCGCTGAATTCACTACCTCGCCAGGGCTCACCATGGATGCCAGCCAAACCCGAACCGGATTCAGCCGGGGCTTGCCAACGCTGCTCGTCAGTATTGCGCTTTCGATAGCGACCAGCTTGCCCGCCCAGGCCAGCGAACCCGGCACCGAACGGCAAACCAGTTTCAGCGACCGCAACTACGTTCCCGGCCGCCACATCAACACCATTAGCCCGGTAACCATCAAGGAAAGGAACAACGCACCTGCCAAGGCCCGCCGGATTGAAGAAGAAACAGAGAAAGTGATCTGGACCGATGCCCGGGGCACGGAAACCGAATACCGCATGTATTACGCACATGACGGCACGCTGCTGGATTTCGCCAGCGTATGCAGCAATTACCGCACCGGCTCAATTGATTATCGCAACTGTCGCAAGGCCGCCAGACAATGGTTCGGCAGCAAATGCAACGGCGGCAGCGCGGCGGGGAAGATGTATTGCCATGCACGCAATGCGTTCAGGCCTTGAGCGCCCCTGCAGCCCTGTGCAAGGCCGTCTAGCCACTAACTACTGTGGGAGCGGCCTTGGCCGCGAAGCTTTTCTTGCAAACCCGTTCGCGGGCAAGCCCGCTCCCACAAAAAACCAGCTCCAGCTGAGCTGATCTTACTCAAGCACGACATAACTCAAGAAACAGCGGTTCCCTCATTCTGCTCCCGAATCTTCTCGACAATTGCCGTGGTCGAGCAGCTATCGACGAACTTGAGCACCTTTACCTCACCGCCATAGGCCTGCACGATAGGCGCGCCCACTACCTGGTCGATGCCATAGTCGCCGCCCTTGACCAGCACATCCGGGCGCAACTGCTTCAGCAGCTCTTCCGGCGTATCCTCGGAGAAACTGACCACCCAGTCCACTGCGCCCAATCCGGCCAGCACGGTCATACGCCGCTCTACCGCATTGATCGGCCGTCCCGGCCCCTTCAGGCGGGTCACCGAGGCATCATCATTGATCGCCACGATCAGCCGGTCACCCTGGCTGCGGGCCTCTTCCAGATAGCCAACATGACCGGCGTGGATGATATCGAAGCAGCCGTTGGTGAAGACGATCCGCTCGCCATGGGCACGGGCATCCTCCACCGCCACCAGCAACTGGTCGGCCGACAATACACCCAGCCCTGCCCCCTGTTCATGCTGGAGCGCCCGGCGCAGTTCCGGGGCGCTGATGGCAGCGGTACCCACCTTACCGATAACGATGCCGGCAGCCAGATTGGCCAAGCCCACGGCGTTGGGTAGCGATTCTCCTGCGGCCAGCGCGGTTGCTACCGTTGAGATCACGGTGTCGCCGGCGCCGGTCACATCGAATACTTCCCGCGCCCGCGCTGGCAAATGGAGGGCCGCTTCGCCCTGGCGCAGCAGCGTCATCCCCTGCTCACTGCGGGTGACCAACAATGCCCCCAGGTTCAGCTCTTCGATCAGCGCCAGGCCCTTGTCGACCAGCTCCTGTTCGCTGGAGCAGATACCCACCACTGCCTCGAATTCGGACAGGTTGGGCGTGATCAAGGTGGCGCCGCGGTAGATGCTGAAATCTTTCCCCTTGGGGTCGGCCAACACCGGCAGGTTGCGCTCCCGAGCGGCCTTGATCAACGCCTGATGATTGACCAACGCACCCTTGCCATAATCCGAGAGGATCACCACCCGGACCTTGTCCAGCAGCCCGTTTACCGTATCCAGCAGAGCATCGCCATCGGTAGCAAAGGGCTCTTCGAAGTCCACCCGCAGCAGTTGCTGATGCCGACTCAACACCCTCAGCTTGGTGATGGTCGGCTGCTCGGGGTGCCCCTGGAAAGCGCAGTACACACCCGCAGCATTCAAGCGCCGCTGCAGTATCTCGGCGGCCTCATCCTCACCCGTGACGCCCACCAGCCAGGCGGGCGCACCCAGCGCAGCAATATTCAGTGCCACGTTACCGGCGCCGCCGGGGCGATCCTCGATCTGATCAACTCTGACCACCGGCACCGGTGCCTCCGGTGAAATACGGTGACTGGGGCCGTGCCAGTAGCGGTCCAGCATCACATCACCCACCACCAGAACCGGCGCGGAATCAAAACGGGGCATGGTCAATTTCATTGCGTCACTCACTTGTATTGGCTCCGACCTGTCAGGTTGGTAATAGCGTCTCAGACGGCGGGCTTCTCGTCCTGGAACTGCATGCTGTGCAGCCGTGCATAATAACCATCCTGCGCTATCAGCTCGGCATGACTGCCACGCTCGACGATGCGCCCCTGGTCCATCACCATGATGATGTCGGCCTTCTCGATGGTCGACAAGCGGTGGGCGATCACCAGTGCGGTGCGACCTTCCATCACGCGATCCAGCGCCGCCTGGATATGCCGTTCCGACTCGGTATCCAGCGCGGAAGTTGCCTCATCCAGAATCAGCACCGGCGCATCGCGCAACAGGGCACGGGCGATGGCCAGCCGCTGGCGTTGGCCGCCGGACAGCAACACGCCGTTTTCACCGACCAGCGTGTCGAAGCCCTGGGGCAGCTGCTCGATGAATTCCGCTGCGTAGGCGGCTTCCGCCGCAGCAATCACGGCCTCGCGCGGCGCCCCGGCCAGATCACCATAGGCAATATTGTTGGCGACCGTATCATTGAACAATGTCACATTCTGAGTCACCAGGGCGATCTGCCGGCGCAGGTTGCGCAAACGGTACTGCTCTACCTCGACGCCATCGAGCAGGATGTCCCCTTGGTCATGACTATAAAAACGGGGAATCAGATTGGCCAGGGTCGATTTACCACTGCCGGAACGGCCTACCAGCGCCACCATCTGCCCCGGCTCGATAGTGAAATCGATGTCCTGCAATACCACCTTGTCCGTCCCGGGATAGTGGAAAGAGAGGTTCTTGACCTCGATACGCCCGCTGATGCGCTCGCGCTCGACGGTACCGGTATCCTTCTCGGGCTCCTCATCCAACTGCTCGAAAATGCTCTCAGCCGCGGCGATACCTTTCTGGATATTGGCACTGACCTCGGACAACTGACGAATCGGCTTGGGCAGCAAGCCTGCCGCTGTGATGTAGGACACCAGATCACCAGCGGTCGCATCGCCACGCAGAAACAACACCAGGAACATCACCCCGGCCATCGCCCCGTAGGTTACCAACTGCAGCGTAGGCGTGAACACCGCACCCGTACGGACCATCTTCAGGCCACGCGAGCGATTGTTTTCGCTTGCTTTGTGAAAGCGATCACTCTCATATGTCTCGCCGCCGAAGCTACGTACCACGCGGTAGCCGGTAATGGTCTCGGAGGTGACATGGGTCACGTCACCCATGGCCGTCTGGATCTTCTTGCTCTGCTTGCGAAATTTCTTGCTGGTGCTGTTGACCATCAGGCCAATCAGCGGCAGTACCGCCATCAGCACCAGGGTCAGTTTCCAGTTCATCCACAGCAGATAGCCAAACAGGAAGATCACCGTCATGCCTTCACGGAACACCACCTTGATTGCATCGGTGGCGGCGCCGGTGACCATGGTCACGTTGAAGGTCACCCGGGACACCAGATGACCTGAATTGTTGTTGTCGAAGTAGCGGTTGGGCAATGTCAGCAGATTATCGAACAGCGCGGTGCGCAGGTCATGTACCACACCCAGCGATACCCTGGCGATGTAGTAGTTACCCAGGAAGGAGCCAATGCCCTGATACACCGCGACCAGGATGATGAACAGCGGAAAGCCCCAGATCAGCGGTACGCCGAGAAACTGGGCGCTGGCCCCCTCATTCAGCCCGTCCACAAAATACTTCAGCATCCAGGCCATAGCGGGCTGACTGGAAGCGAAGACCATGAACCCCAGGATACTGATGACAAACGACACCCAGTAGGGCTTCACATAACCAAGCAAGCGCAGATAGATACGTGCGCTTGAGCGGGCAAAGCTTTCTTTTGGAGAATCCGACATAAGCTCTTCGCGAAATGGAATCAGGCCGGGAGTTTATCACAGCATGTCGGGCCGCAAGCCCAATCGCATACAGCCTCACATGAAGGAATAGTCCAGTTACGGTAAACTACCGTTTTGTTTCAGGATCGTGTCAATGCAGCCACTCAACAGGGAACAGTACGACATCTGGCGTGCCGATGCGCAGATACTCGAGAAGGACGGCCACGGTGAAAAGGTCCTGCGCCTGGCCGACGGCACCTTTCTCAAACTGTTCCGGCGCAAAAGCTGGCTCTCCAAGACCGCTTTCTATTCACCGGCCAAACGCTTCGCGGACAACGCCGCAGAACTGCAACGCCTCGGCATCCCCTGCCCCCGGGTCATTCAGCTTTACCGGATGAGTGACCCATACCGTTCGGTGGTCCATTACGAACCATTGGCAGGCGAAACGCTGCGTCAATTACTGGAGGACGATACCAGTCTCGATCAACTGGAGCTGTTTGCTCGACTGGCGGAATTCATTACCCACCTGCATGATCTGGGCGTTTACTTTCGCTCGCTGCACATGGGCAACATTGTTCTGACGCCCGACAATAAACTCGGCTTGATCGATATCTCTGATATGCGCTGCCTGGGCCGGCCACTGCCCCGGCGGATGCGGGACAGGAATTATCAGCATCTGCTGCGTTATGAAAGTGATTGGGCGTTGGTGAATCCAAACGTGGGCAGTCTATTCAGATTCAACTCGCGATAAGGCATGCTACTGCAACGGTAAATGTGATTTTTATCGCATCGGAGCGCGAGCCAGAACACAATGAAATTCTGCTGAATGCCATTGACATCCCGGCTTATATTTTCCCGCCACATATCATCCGGTATGGCCTATTTTTTCACCCAGATAATAGCCGCCGGCATGATCTGCCATCTTTACTCATCAATTTCCTAACGGGTGATAGTGCGTTCTTCCGGGGTGGGGATACTGCCAAACGTGGCTGGCTGGTGGTTTTCAAGCAAGACGACTGGCGCCTCCCATTGCTCCACTCAGTGCGCATTAATGCCCCTGAAAGCACAAGCATAGGCGTCTACCGACAGCATTCCGTTGCATGCACTATTGCTGGAGCCGTTCCATTCACACATCCAGCTCCGCTCTGAGGATAAAGAGGTCTCACACTGCACAACTGCTGACCACTATCAAAAGCGCTGAGCGGTGACCACGCCCCTCGAAAGTGACTCACAAGTCACCCAGATATTCAGCGTTCGGCGTCTTGCAATGCATCTGAAATGCTGTTTGTATTAGGCGTTCCAGAGCTTATTGCATCCGGTTTGACGCTCTCTGGTGAATAAAAAAAGAAAAAGAAATGATCATAATCGTTAATTCAAAAGTGAACAGCGCAAGTATTCAGGGCTCGTTGGGCAAACCTGAATACAGCTATTACTTTCTTCTCAAACAATTCATGCCCGCCCTCGAGCAGGTTGCTCGGGTTATTTCTGTCGAATCAAGCGACGAGGTAGATCCGCTTTACCTGCAACTTTCCAAAACAGGCGAAGGCATTATTTTCCTCAGTGTCAGCCCGCCGCAGCAGACTCCGGTGGATCTGCAATGTCCGACCGTATGCCTGTTTGCCTGGGAGTTTCATGATGCACCGGATCAGCCATGGGGTAACGAACCGCGCAATGATTGGCGACACGCCCTGCAACGACTGGCTGGCGCGATAGCTTGCAGCCAGGAGTCCGCGCAAGCCATTCGCAACCTGATGGGCGAAGCCTACCCGGTCATAGCGGTGCCGGCTCCGGTCTGGGCTCACTTCGGCAGTATATTACCCGCAGATGGCTGGCGACCGCGCTCCGACTCAAGGAGTTTCGAGTTCTCCGGCTACGTGATAGACAGCGCCGGCCTGGGCCTTTCGGCCAATGGGCTGGTACAGCATCTACCCCGCCCACCCCGCCACCCGTACACCAGCAAATCTGCAGTCAAGAAATCCGGCGCGCTGAGGCTCAGTTTGAATTTGCTACGCGCTTGGCTGGCTACTTTGCTTCGAAGCTGGATCCCGCGTACTGAACCGCAACGTCAAGGAAAGCAACCTCCACCCAATCAGGCTGGTAAACAGCCAGTGGAGAATTGCCGCGTTGAACTGTCAGGTACCGTATTCTGCAGCATGCTCAGCCCCAGTGATGGTCGCAAGAATTGGGTAGATATCGTCACGGCCTTCTGCTGGGCCTTCCGCGACAACCCCAACACTACTTTACTCCTGAAAATGACTCATCATGATCTGGAGTTCTACCGCATCCCCCTGCTGACCCTATTATCCCGCCTGGCTCCATTCCAATGTCGGGTATTGACGCTGCACGGCTTTCTGGATGACCAACAATATCGTGAGTTGATCAGCATCACCGACTTCTACGTCAATGCGTCTACCGGCGAAGGCCTGTGCTTGCCCTTGATGGAATTTCTCTCCAGTGGCAAACCAGCACTCGCCCCTCGCCACACCGCGATGCTCGACTATCTGGACGACGAAATAGCACGTGTCGTATTGAGTTCCGAGGAATTGGCCTGCTGGTCTCATGACCCGGCCGGGACACTGCGTACCCGCCGTCACCGTCTCGACTGGGAATCGCTGATGCAAGGCTTTCGCGACTGCTACCAACTGACACTGGACGACCCGAACGGCTACCAGCGCATGTCCGTAAATGCCTGGCAACGCATGCGCGACTTCGCCGACACCTCCGTCGTCGCAACGCAACTGCAGCATTTTTTGACTCCCTTGTTGGCGACGCAGCTCAGTCGAGGTGAGAGATGAAGATTCTGGTGTATTCAGCAATGAATGCCGAAACCGTGGTGCAGAATTTTGGAGAACCAGAATACAGCTATTATTTCGTACTACGCGAATTCATGCCTTTGTTGCAGCAACTAGGGGAAGTGCAGGTAGTCGAAGCTCCTGCCACTGAAGTCGACCCTCTCTACCGGGAGGCCACAGAAAGCGGACAAGCCTGCGTATTTCTGAGTTTCTCTCCGCCTCATCTGACCTGCCTGGATCTCGCCTGCCCTACTATCCCCGTGTTTGCCTGGGAATTTAGTAGCATGCCGGACGAGACCTGGTGGGAGGATCGCCCGGAACTGGACTGGCGCCAGTCCCTGCAACACTGCGCCGGTGCCATAGTTCATTCACAACAAAGCGCCGATGCGGTACGTGAGCTAATGGGTGATAATTTTCCAGTAGTGGCTATTCCTGCCCCACTCTGGGATCGCATGGGCCCGGCCCGTGAACATCTGCGAGATGCCAACGATCCCGGTTCGGAGGTTATCGAGGTTGCGCGCGGCGCGCTATTTGATACCAATGACCCAGATCTTATTCACTGGTTGCCGACTGAACAGGACATCATCCGTGCCGTGGCCGAAGCCCGCGGCGAGATTCCAATTGATCATAATCAGGGTTTCCGCCGCGCCCCCAAAAGCGCCGCGCGAATCACTCTTGAGTACCTGGTGGCATGGTATCAACAGGTACTGTCGTGTCGCGTGCCTGATACATGGCGCCCCAGGCTGGATCGCTGGGCGGTCCAGAGCGATCCATGGCAACCTGGCCGACGCCGGTTACAACTGAGTGGCGTGGTCTTCACCAGCTTGTTCAACCCCCTTGATGGTCGCAAGAACTGGACCGATATGCTCACCGCCTTCTGCACCGAGTTCCGTGACGAGCCTGAAGCCACTCTGGTTTTCAAACTTGGTCATCGACGCCAGGAAGAAGCCATCCAACATATTCTGATGGTGTTGCCCAAGCTGGGCAGGTTTCGCTGCCGTGTCGTACTGGTGAGTGGCTTTCTGGAAAATGATGCCTATCTCGATCTGCTGAATGGCAGCCACTTCGCAGTTAACACCTCTCATGGCGAAGGACAATGCTTACCCCTGATGGAATACCTCTCCTGCGGCAAGCCAGCAGTAGCCCCTCAGCATTCCGCGCTGGCTGATTACATCAATGAGGATATTGCCTTCGTGGTCGATAGCTCAGCTGACGCAACTGCCTGGCCACATGACCCGCGGATCGCCTATCGCACTTTGCGCCAGCAGATCAACTGGTCGTCACTCTGTAAATCCTTCAGAGCCGCCTATGAATGTTATCGCGAAGATCCTGAGCGTTACCAAAGGATGTCCGGAGCTGCGGTCAAACGCATGCAGCAACACTGTTCAATAGTTATAGCCAAGGCTCGCCTGGAACCCCTGTTACAACAATTGCTGGAGAGAACCCCTGCATGATTCCTACCTGGATGCGCGTCCCCAGCCTCGAAGAGTGGCAACGCAAGGCAAATGATCCTGAGTTCCATGATGCACGTAACGTTGGGCTTACCGACGCGGTCCGGGCTGGCTGGTACCAGAACGATACCGGTGAGCTATTTCGCAACTTCCAGATATGTGCGGAGGATGTGGTTGTGGATGTGGGTTGCGGGGCTGGTGGCGCCAGCCTGTTCTGCGCACGCTCTGGCGCGCAGGTAGTGTATTGCGACCTTGATCCAGGCAATATCGAGAGTCTGAATGAGCGTATCCAGCACACGCCCGCACGCGAACCCCGTGGCATAGTCACCGACTGTAATCCTCTACCGCTGCCTGAAGGCTTCGCATCGCGGGTGATCGCGATGGAAATGCTCGAACATGTGGACGACCCGGAAACGATTCTGCGAGAACTCGTACGCATCGGCAAGCCCGGCGCCCTCTACCTGATTTCTGTTCCGGATGCGACGGCCGAGCGACTCCAACTCCCGATTGCGCCTCCAGAATATTTCAAGAAACCTAATCACATCCATATTTTCGAGCCGGATGAACTCGCCGGAAAAATCACCGACGCGGGGCTGGAGATTGTCGAACGTTCCAGTTATGGGTTCTTCTGGAACCTCTGGATGTCGATGTACTGGGTTCTGGACAAGGCGGCCCAGAATGACCCTGAAGCTATCAGCCATGACTGTACCAAGCCACCCTATTTCCCCCTGCTTGATAGCTGGACCGCAATCTGGGCACGCCTGATAAGCCTTCCTGAAGCCGAGCCGCTGCGCAAGGCGTTGGATGAAGCCCTACCCAAGAGTCAGATCTTCATAGCCCGCAAACCCCTCGGTTAAGCAGCCCCATGAGCAACGGGCGCATTCTCGATATTGAAGTCCTCCGCGGGCTCGCTGTCATCGGTGTGGTAATTCATCACGCCCGAGACAATCTATTTACCTGGAGCTCATCAGGGCTTGAGCGGCTGGCAGTATATTTCGGCGGATGGGTTGGGGTGGATCTGTTCTTCGTCATTTCGGGATTCGTCATAGCCCGCACGCTACTGCCGCAACTCCAGGCCAGAGGCAATGATCAGTCGGCCGTACGGATAACCCTGGCCTTCTGGATAAGGCGCGCCTGGCGCCTCCTGCCTTCCGCCTGGCTGTGGTTGCTGATAATGCTGCTGGGCGCAGTTGTATTTCGCGACACCGGCACCTTTGGCGATCTTCGCGCGAACCTTGAAGCCACCGTTGCGGGTTTCCTAAATGTTGCGAACCTGCGCTTTCTCGACACTTTTATGCAAAGTGAGTACGGGGCAAGCTTCGTTTATTGGAGCCTGTCACTGGAAGAGCAGTTCTACTTCCTGCTGCCGCTGGTAGTCCTGCTGTCGCGCCGCTGGTTGGTACCGGTATTGATACTGATAGTGCTCTATCAACTACTCCAGGAGCGAACCCTGGCCATGATGGTATTTCGCTGCGACGGTATGCTACTGGGGGTACTGCTGGCTATCTGGAGCCGACACCCCAGCTATCAGTTAGCCAAGCCAGAAATTCTGCAGACGCTTCCGCTCAAGGGAACCATTCCCTTATTGTTTCTGCTGGGATGTCTGGCCTTGCTTGGCTCCGATGAATTGCGTGTAACCACTCATCGAGTCAGCGTAATTACCCTGCTCTGTGTTCTGCTGGTATGGATCGCATCGTATAACGAAGATTTGTTGATGCCAGCACCACTACATGGAGTGTTTACCTGGCTGGGCGCCCGCTCCTTTGCCATCTACCTGATCCATATTCCGGCGTTCTTCCTGACCCGTGAAATCTGGAGTCGAATGAATCCCGGCAACGTGGCCAACTCCGACGATTTCCTTCTCTACCTGCTAACCGCTGGAGGGTTGATCATAGTCTGCAGCGAGCTCAACCATCGCTGGGTAGAACAACCTTTACGGCGCAAGGGTCGCGCCATAGCCCAACGCATGATGAACGAAACCACCTCCCCAGGCCGTGCGCCGCAACCTCAAAGCCATGCAGGAACCAGACATGATTACCCGCTTGAAGCGCATATTTTCGGTAAATCAGAGATCAGCCCTACAGCAGACGGTGCGGGCCGCTCAGACCAGCCTATCGGCTGAGCAGCCAGTCGTAGCAGCGGCCAGCGAAGATGTTGCGGCTATCAATGATGTCACCCTGCATGACGCGAACCTCAGCGGCTGGTTTCTAGAAAACGGGGAGCTGTTTACTGACTTTCAAATCCAGCCAGAAGACCATGTGCTTGATGTCGGCTGTGGCGATGGAGGGCTCATTGGCTTCTGCGCCGGACGCGGGGCTGAAGTCACTTTCGTCGATATCGACGAGCAGAAGGTAAAGGATACTGAGAGCCGGCTACAAGGCTCTGCGGCTAGGGGCATTCATGGTCTGGTCAGCGATGCCAACCCGCTCCCTCTGCCCGATAACCATGTCAACAAAGTAATCTGCACCGAGGTACTCGAACATGTGGACGACCCCGTTAATTTTCTCGCTGAACTGGTTCGCGTCGGTAAGCCTGGGGCACTTTATCTACTCAGCGTTCCAGATATTGCGAGCGAAACGGTGCAGCAAACGGTGGCACCACCACTCTACTTCGAAAAGCCCCACCATATTCGCATTCTCTCCCGGGAAGACTTCCCCAGGTTAGTCAGCGACGCCGGACTTATTATTGAGAAACAGACCTGCTATGGCTTCTTCTGGTCAATGTTCTGGGCCTTCTTTTGGACTTGTGACCAGGACCTATCTGACCCTTGGCATCCCCTGCTTCAGCAATGGGGACGCACTTGGGAAACCCTGCTATCAATGCGAGATGGACCACGTATCAAGCAAGCTCTTGACCAAGCATTGCCCAAGAGCCAGGTCATTATTGCGCGTAAACCCGAGCGCTGCCCACCGGAACCACCCAGCGAGTCATGACGTGAATAAATGATGTTAAATTCGCTTAAAATCTTAAAAAAAGCGAAAAATCTCAAACTTAGCAATTGGCTTGACAGCGCATTCAAACAAACGTTTAATCCTTATTCATACAGTGAATAAGGATTAAACAAGAAAACCTGACCGTCTCAATCCGATACATCTGAAACCCATATAGCACCACTCCAAGAATAAAGGGCTACGGGAATGCTTGCAGAGATATCACACCGGAGGGACCAATGTGTCCGCAGGGTTTGGCGGGTAAGGGCACGTTGCCTAGCCGACAGGGGGCCACGTGTCTAAGTTACTTGTCACGGGTCAAAGCGGCTTCGTTGGTCGGCACCTGCTGGCTCATTTGGCAAATCATCAATCCGAATGGCAGCCGGTAGCGGCGCCTTCTCATGATCTACTCGATACCAACTCGCTCGATGCCTGGGTGTCGGCGACCCGTCCTGATGCTGTCATCCATTTGGCCGGGCAAACTTTCGTTCCTGAGGCTTTCCGTAATCCGGCCCGCACTCTGCAGATCAACCTGCTCGGTACTCTGAATCTACTTCAGGCCCTCAAGCGCAATGATTTCCAGGGCACCTTTCTGTATGTGAGTTCCGGGGACGTCTACGGACAGGTCACCGCAGAGCAATTGCCCATCGACGAAACCCTGCTGCCTAAGCCTCGCAACCCTTACGCCGTGAGCAAACTGGCGGCGGAAAATCTTTGTCTGCAGTGGTCATTCAGCGAGCCAGATTGGCGCATTGTGATCGCCCGCCCATTCAATCATATCGGCCCGGGCCAAGCAGCCGATTTCCTGGTTCCCGATATGGCCCGCCAGTTGATACGTATTCGTAAAGGATTGCAGCTTCCACGACTGCAGGTCGGCGACGTAGATGTGAGTCGGGATTTTCTTGATGTACGTGACGTTGTACGCGCCTATTTTCACCTGCTGGAAAAAGGCCAGTCAGGTGAGATCTATAACGTCTGCTCAGGAGTAGAACGCGACATCCGCGAACTGATAATGCAGATGGCCAGTCTGGCGGAAGTAGAAATCACTCTGGAACAGCATCCAGATCGTCTACGCAGGGCAGAACAGCGGCGCGTAGCGGGTTCTGGCGAGAAGTTACGCGCGCAAACGAACTGGCAACCCATCATAACAACCACAACAACTCTGCACGATGTGCTCAGCGACTGGGACGAGAGGATTCATAATAACAATGAATAAGCATGCACTTATTACCGGTGTGACTGGCCAAGATGGCGCTTACCTGGCAAAGCTACTGCTCGACAAAGGTTACAACGTATATGGCTTGGTCGCACGGCGCAGCTCGGATACCAGTTGGCGCCTGCGTGAGCTAGGCATAGCCAGCGACATTGAGTTCCTAGAAGGTGATCTGGCCGATGCCTGCTCGATACAACGCGCGGTCATCAAGTCTCGCCCCACCGAAATATATAACCTGGGCGCGCAGAGCTTTGTCGGTAGCTCATGGGACCAACCCGTCACTACCGGGATTGTGGACGGGCTGGGCGTAACTCATGTACTCGAAGCCATCCGTCAGTTCTCCCCCGAGACCCGTTTTTATCAGGCGTCAACGAGTGAAATGTTCGGCCTCATTCAAGCGGAGCGGCAGGACGAATCCACGCCTTTCTACCCACGGAGTCCTTATGGTGTCGCCAAGCTCTATGGCCACTGGATCACCGTCAACTATCGGGAAAGTTTCAATCTGCATGCCTCCAGCGGGATTCTGTTCAACCATGAATCCCCTCTGCGCGGAATCGAGTTTGTCACCCGCAAAGTCACCGATGCCGTAGCCCGAATCAAGCTGGGCAAACAGAAGGAACTACGCCTCGGCAATATTGACGCCAAGCGTGACTGGGGCTTCGCCGGAGACTATGTGGAAGCCATGTGGCTGATGCTGCAACAGCACCAGCCGGATGACTATGTCGTAGCCACCGGGCAGACCGCCACCGTACGTGACATGTGCTCATTGGCATTTGAGCGGGTTGGCTTGAATTATCAGGATCATGTGGTCATTGATCCGCGTTTTTTCCGCCCCGCGGAGGTAGATGTACTGCTGGGTAATCCTTCCAAGGCAAAACGTCAGCTCGGCTGGTCCGCACGTACCAGTCTCGCCGACCTCATTGCCATGATGGTTGAAGCTGACCTGCGCCGGGTCAGCAAGGAGTAGACAGCATGTCGATAATACCCGTCATTCTTTCCGGAGGCGCTGGCACCCGTCTCTGGCCGGTATCGCGAGAGGGGCATCCAAAACCCTTCATGCGATTGCCCGACGGCCAGACCCTGTTAGCTAAAACCTACCGTCGCGCTGCAGCCCTGGTACCCGGCGGCGGTACCATAATGACCGTTACCAATCGCGAACATTATTTTGCCAGCAAGGATCAATTGGCAGAGGCCGGGATTGGTCGTCAGTACCAAGCCCACTATCTTCTCGAACCGGAAGGACGCAACACCGCCGCCGCGGTAGCCCATGCGGCGCTTGCCTTGGCAGCTTGTCACGGTGAGGATGCCGTATTGATAGTGATGGCAGCCGACCACCTGATTGAGAACGACACCGCTTTCTGCCGCACCCTGGAGCATGCCGTACGGCTGGCACATGAAGATTTCTTGGTGACCTGCGGTATACCTCCGACTCGAGCAGAGACCGGCTTCGGCTACGTTCAAAGTGGTGAGTCTCTGGATGACCAAGGCGGCTGCCGGGTACTGCGTTTCGTGGAAAAGCCCGATGAGGTGACCGCCCGGGAATATCTGCAGCACGGCGGCTTCCTGTGGAATGCCGGCATTTTCTGTTTCAGGATCAGCACTCTGCTGGATGAGCTGCGACAGCATGCTCCCGAAATTCTGGCTGCGGCAGACCACTGTCTGAGCTTGAGTCCGGTTCACGACAGCGCGGGCGTATTGTTACAGGAGTTACAAACAGACAGCTTCAGTCAGCTGCCAGATATTTCGATAGATTATGCATTGATGGAACGCTCCGACAGGGTGGCCATGGTGCCTGCAGGCTTCGACTGGAGCGATATTGGCTCGTGGACGGCACTCGCCGATCTGATCCCCGCCGACCAGCACAATAATCGGGTCGAGGGTGACACGCTGATGGAGGATACGCGCAATACCTTTATTCTCAGTGAGAAACGGTTGGTGGCCACGGTAGGCGTAGAGAACCTGATTATCGTTGATACCTGTGATGCTGTATTGATAGCCAATGCCAATCGGGCACAAGATATCGGGCGGATCGCCAAGCGTCTCAAACATGACAAGCATCCCGCTTATCAGCTACATCGTACGGTAGACCGTCCTTGGGGTACCTATACGGTTCTCGAAGAAGGACCGCGCTTCAAAATCAAACGTATCCTCGTCAAACCCGGTGCAGCATTGTCGCTGCAAATGCATCATCATCGCAGTGAACATTGGATCGTTGTTCAGGGGATGGCCGAGATTCTCAATGGTTCGGACACGCCACGCCTGATCAACATCAACGAATCCACCTTCATCCCTGCCGGACATCGACACCGTTTGAGCAACCCAGGCCTGGTCGATCTGGTTATCATCGAGGTACAGAGCGGTGAATACCTTGGCGAAGATGACATAGTCCGGTTGGATGACCAGTATGGCAGGGCGTGCTGATGCATACCGCCCTGCTCCATTCCCTCTGGCATTATCGCGGTTTCGTATTGGGTAGCGTCCAGCGGGAGTTCCAGACCCGTTATCGCAACTCACTGTTAGGTGCCCTATGGACCATCATCAATCCACTGGCGATGATTATTGTCTATACGGTGATCTTTTCCCGCCTGATGCAAGCACGCCTGCCTGGTGTGGACAATGATCTGGCCTATGGCATCTACTTATGTGCTGGCCTACTCACCTGGGGCTTGTTCGCCGAGATAATCGGACGCAGTCAATCCGTGTTCCTTGAACATGCCACCCTGCTGAAAAAGCTCAGCTTTCCGCGCATCTGCCTGCCTCTGGTGGTCGTGCTGAATGCGTTACTCAACTTCGCCATCATCTTCTGCTTGTTTCTGGGCTTCTTGCTGGTCACCGGCAACTTTCCCGGCTGGGTGGTCATCGCCATATTGCCGGTCCTGCTGATCCAGATCGTGTTTGCCGTAGGCCTGGGTATTATCCTCGGTGTACTCAACGTATTCTTCCGCGACGTTGGCCAGATGACGGGCATCGTGCTGCAGTTCTGGTTCTGGTTCACACCCATCATCTATCCACCCAGCATCCTGCCTGAGAGCGCAGCTGCTTTGCTGAAATGGAACCCCATGGTCCCTCTGATCCAGTCCTATCAGGGTATCTTCGTGCAGGGCGCATGGCCGCAATGGAGCGCACTCTGGCCAATGACCTTGATATCGGTGCTGCTGTGCCTGTTCGCACTATCGCTGTTCCGCAAACGATCTGGTGAAATGGTGGATGAACTCTGATGGGAAATATTCAGGTTACCGGCTTGGGCAAGGCCTACCGACAATATCCCACCCGCTGGGCACGTCTGGCGGAGTGGGTACTACCCTGGGCTAAACCGCGACACCAGTTACATTGGGTGCTCAGGGACGTCAGCTTTCAGGTCAAGCCCGGCGAAGCTGTCGGGATCGTCGGTATCAATGGCGCCGGCAAAAGCACGCTGTTGAAGATGATCACCGGCACTACCCAACCCACCGCAGGTCATATTCAGCTTGAGGGTCAGGTTGCGGCACTACTGGAACTGGGCATGGGTTTTCATCCCGAGTTCAGCGGGCGCCAGAACGTATTCATGGCTGGTCAGTTGTTAGGCATGAGCATCGAGGATCTCAACAGTTTGATGCCGGCGATCGAAGTCTTTGCCGAGATCGGTGAATACATGGATCAGCCGGTGCGCACCTACTCCAGTGGTATGCAAATGCGCTTGGCGTTCAGCGTAGCCACCGCCCGCCGACCGGATATCCTGATCGTCGACGAAGCGCTCTCCGTCGGCGACGCTTACTTCCAGCATAAGAGCTTCGACCGCATCCGCGAGTTTCGTAAAGCGGGCACCACGTTGCTGATCGTGTCCCATGACCGGCAGGCCATTCAAAGCATTTGTGATCGCGCTCTGCTGCTGGATCATGGGCGTCTGGCATTGGAAGGAGCACCAGAGGAAGTCATGGACTTTTTTAGCGCCATGATTGCCGAAAGAGAACAAAGTACCATCCGTCAGGAACGCCTCGCCGACAATCGCATACGTACCATCTCCGGTACCGGGGAGGCTAGCGTGGCCGAGGTCGTGCTGCTGAATCGGGATGGCAAAGCTATCGAGATTATCGAAACAGGAGTGCCGGTTACCTTACGGGTCACTGTAGATATCAATCGTGACATTGAGCGTCTGGTGCTGGGCTTCATGATCAAGGATCGAATGGGGCAGGCCATCTATGGCATCAATACTCACCGCATCCATCGCCCACTAAAGAATCTCAAAGCTGGCGAGCGCGCGGTTTTCAGCTACAGCTTTGATGCCAATATTGGCAAGGGTAACTACTCCGTAGCCCTGAGCCTGTCGCGCCTGGATTCACATCTCGACATGAACTATGAATGGCAGGATCTCGCGCTGATTTTCCATGTTATCAACACCAGAAAGCCGGACTTTGTCGGCTGCGCATCGCTGGACGCCAAGCTGGAGATAGAACATCACCCGCATGCAGAGGGAGTAGCAACCGATGCGATTTCTCATTGAGTGCACTTATGTGTATGAGCATCCGCAGGATAATTCCGGCATCCAGCGGGTGGTGCGCAACGTAGTCAACAACCTGGAGCGGTTGGAGATGGCGGTCGAATGCGTACCGGTAATGTTCAAGCACGGTGAAGTGTACCAGGTAGACCGACTCGGCCTCGCTGAGAAACAGAAAATCAGGCCCCGCTTGCAATCCTGGCTGAGCCGGCAGCATGACCGCTTGGGACGACTGGGCCAGCGGGTCAACCTGTACCAGGCCGCACGCGAACGCACCGACCTGTACCGAAACTCACCAATCCTGCGCGGCATGTTGGCACTGGTCTGCAAGGCGGCCCGGATGGCTTTTTTGCTACCTCAGAAATGCCTATCCCATATCTCGCTCAATTACGTCGATACGTCCCGTGTTCAAGAGCTTCAATGTGAAGCGGATGACGTCCTGATTCTGCTCGACTCCTCCTGGCACGCCGATTTTTTCCCTGTGGCCGAGCGGCTTCAATCCGAAGGCGTACGGATCGTATCGGTAATTTACGATCTGATTCCCCTGACCCACCCGCAGTTCTGCGATGAAGGTCTGGTAAGAGTGTTCGAGCACTGGTTCGACTGGGTAGCTCGGACCGCGGACGGATTCATTGCCATTTCCCAAACCATCATCGACCAGGTCCAGCATCAGGTGCAACGCAAGCTTGGCGAGGAGGCCGCCTCACAGCGCTGGTTCGATTATTTCCATCTGGGTAGTGATCTCGACCAGATCAACCCACGCACCGCAATACGTCCAGCCGTAAAGAAGATGCTCGAACAACGCCCCATCTACCTGATGGTCAGCACTATCGAACCACGCAAGAACCACAGCTATCTGCTGGACGCTTTCGAACAGCTCTGGGGGCAAGATCAGAATATTGGTGTTTGCTTTGTGGGCAAAATTGGTTGGAAAACCGAACAGCTTATTGATCGTGTGCGCCAGCATCCGCAGCTGAATACCCATCTGTTCATGTGGAATGATTTGACTGACCGGGAATTGGAATATTGCTATATGAATGCTCGATCCCTGGTCTTTCCTTCCTATGTTGAAGGATTCGGCTTGCCATTGGTCGAAGCCATGCAGCGTGGTCTGCCGGTAATGGCCAGTGACATACCGGTGTTTCGCGAAATTGGCGGCGACACCATAGCGTATTTCGACCTATCCGATCCCGTCACGCTGACCAATCTCGTCCGGCAGTTCGAAAGTAGTGATGTATTTCCAGCACAAGGTGACATGTCCACATGGAAGTGGCTGAGCTGGCAAGATTCCACTCGACAACTGATCACCCGGGTGCATGAGAACACCGAAATATCCAACACTGGAGGTCCTGGTGCGCGTCGCGCTTGATGTCAGCATTCTACATGCACCCCGGACGGGGATCGGCGAATACGCATTGCAACTGGGCCGGGCATTGCAAAAATCCCCGGAATTGGAACTCGCCCTGTTCGACGGTCTACGTTGGCGCGACGACTTTCCCGCAGCCCCACAGCCCGGCTATGGGAAGCTCAGCCAGGCCGTCAAGGCGATCCTGCCCAATGCCTATCGTGTACGCCGACAGCTCATGCAACGCCGTTTCGACAGCGGGGCAAAACGTCTGCGCCCCCAGGTTTATCATCAGCCCAGCCTCTGGCCGCTGCGTTTTGATGGCCCCACGGTGATGACTTTACATGACCTCACTCATGTACATTATCCCGAAACCCAACCCAGTGATCGTCTGCGGGCAATAGAACACTACCTACCGACTGCCTTGCAGCAAGCCAGCCGCATACTGGTTGATTCCCAATTCATCGCCGATGAGGTCACCCTTCATTATGGGGTGCCCCGGAGCAAGTTGCAGATAGCACCGCTGGGCGTCGCCCCGCGCTTTCATCCACGAAGTGAGGAGCAACTGCGGATCCGTCTGGCCGCTCATCAGCTGCAGATGCATAGCTACTATTTGTGCCTTGGCACACTGGAGCCCCGCAAGAATCTCGACCTGGCCATTGCCGCCTACCTGACACTACCCGATAGGATTCGCCACCGTATGCCGCTGTTGATCATTGGCGCAAGAGGCTGGCGGCAGGAACAACTGACAAAAATTCCGCACAGAGCCCAAGCTCACGGACAAATTCGTCTACTGGGCTACGAAGATGAAAACTGTGTAGCGGAACTGTTAGCCGGCGCTCATGCCCTTCTGTTCCCATCCCGCTACGAGGGGTTCGGCCTCCCTGTACTGGAAGCCATGGCCAGCGGTACTCCGGTTATTGCCAGCGATTGCGGGGCCATCCCTGAAGTAGCTGAGAAAGCAGCCCTTTACATGGATCCCGATGACATAGATGGTTGCCGCTCGCAGATGCTGGCTTTACTGAATGACGATTCGTTGCAAGCCACCCTACGCGAGCAAGGGCAGCAGCGGGCCCGACAGTTCAGTTGGGAACGCTGTGCTCAGATTACCGTTGATACCTACAGAACAGCAGGTCACTTTTGATGCGTGTATTGCATTTATTCAAGACTTACCACCCCGACTCCATGGGTGGCATTGAGCAAACCATCTTTCAATTGTGCGAAGCCTGTAAGCCCTGGGGTGTGGAAAGCAGCGTGCTGACTCTCAGCAAGCAACCCGCTGCACAACCATTGCGCATCGCCAATCATCAGGTGCATCAGGCCAAGCTGGATCTAAACCTGGCGTCTACCGGTCTATCCCGAGAGGTATTCCAGCGCTTCCGGCAACTGGCACAGGAAGCTGATGTAGTTCATTACCACTTTCCCTGGCCGCTGATGGATCTGCTGCACTTCAATGCGCAACATGGCAAGCCCAGCGTACTCAGCTACCACTCGGACATAGTTCGACAGAGGTTTCTGTTGCAGCTGTATCGTCCCCTGATGCATCGCTTTCTCGAAGCCATGGATCAGATCGTCACTGCCTCCCCCAATTATCTGGCTACGAGCGACGTACTAGCTCGCTATCAGCAGAAGACCCAGGTCATACCCTACGGGCTCGATAAAGGGGGCTACAACAATATCGATCCGGAGCGCCTTGCTCATTGGCAGGCGCAATTCCCCGAAGGGTTCTTCCTGTTTGTTGGCGTCATGCGCTATTACAAGGGTCTCCATATATTGCTGGATGCCTGTAAAGACACCAATTACCCGGTATTGATTGTCGGCGCCGGCCCAATGGAGAGAAAGCTCCGCAGCCAGGCCGAGCGACTACAACTACACAATGTCCACTTCGTGGGCCCCTTACCGGATGCTGAGAAAAACGCACTGTTACAGGCATGCCGGGTGCTGGTATTCCCTTCGCATCTGCGCTCGGAAGCCTTTGGCATATCGCTGCTGGAGGGCGCCATGTTCGGCAAGCCGATGATCTCCAGCGAAATTGGAACCGGCACCACCTATATCAATATCCATGGCGAAACCGGTTTGGTGGTTCCTCCAAGCGATGCAGCAGCATTGCGAGTAGCCATGCGGCGCCTCTGGAGTGACCACGCGTTGTCAATCCGAATGGGCCAGGCAGCGGCACAACGCTATCAAAGGCTTTTTACCGCTGGACGTATGGGGCAAAGCTTTAGCACTATTTACCAACGGTTAGTGAGCTCTCCCAAGCCTTCACAGCAAGCACAGCATCAAGCCGAATGCCCGCTCTCCGAAAGGGAGCTTTGAGCTACTCGTAGATAGCTATTTTGCGTTCCGGGGAAACGAGATTCATACCGGCGCCTTGAGTCGCCCACCTACCAGAACGCCCATTCATGAAATGCCTACGCTAGGCGACATCTGGTAAACTCGCCTTTTCGGAACGTCCCGATGTTAGCCGAGGCGTGGATAGTACAATCAAAGGTATACCGCGCCTCCAACGTCACGAGACCGGTGCATGACTTGGCGTTTAGCTTTCCGCCCATTTCAGCAGAAATGCTGACACGCTATCTTACCTTTCATTAGTACGATCCTGGGCTCGGAAATAACAGACCGGCGCAAGATGAAATTCCTTCAAAACAAGCCCGTATAGACCTTGTTACATGAATAATAGAAGTAAAGCACTTTACACCGCCTTGGCTATAAGCAGCCTTGTTTTCGCTTTTTCCTGGCTGCCTATACCACGACTTTTTGACGTCGCATGCATCCTGTTAATTCTGCTATTTGTGCCTGCCACTATGGCCCCAGGCAATCACGAACTGCGAAAGGACCCGCTTATCCTATTGGGCATGTGTTTTTTTCTGTATATCGTTATCTCTATCATCTGGCATAGATTAACTTTGCCCGATAATTTCCCGCCAACCACCAGTGACCGCCGATTCCTCAGGGTGCTCTACTTTATCGCTATCGCCTATGCCATATCGCGTAGCGGCTGGCTGAGAGCCTGGCATCTGCTGGCAGTAGCCTTCAGTGGCCTGGTGATATACCTGGTTATAAGTTTCGATCAAGCCGAGTGGGTTCGGGCCTGGCACGGAGAGCGTGTTGACTTTGGCATTCACAATGCACAGCACACTGGCATTGTTTTCTCCACATGTGCCCTAGCGCTGAGTGTTTTCACTCATCGTTTTTATTTATGGATAAAGCACGTTCCCCGGCTGACTGCTTCACTTTGCGTAGCATTCTGGGTCAGCGCCTGGCTTTTTTCCGTGTGGGGAGTATTTGTTTCCCAGACGCGTGCGGTCTGGCTGGGGCTGTGCGTCACTCTAGTCTTGCTTCCAGCCATCTTGGGGCTGGCCTATCTTCTTCGCGGAAGGCCTCAATTTTCGATGCGCAAACCTCTGCTCGTCAGCATGGTCAGCGTGGCGCTGCTGGTCTTGCTGGCGAGCAGCCTCAACTTACCGACACTGGTCAGCGAGCGGCTCGAATCAGAGAATGTTACCTGGGAGAGCTTGCGGCAGGCTGCCGCCCATGAAGAGCAAGATCTCAGCAGTATCGAAATTCGTGTGGCCAGTTGGGCTGCGGCGACAGGCTGGATTATGGAGAAGCCATTCATGGGTTGGGGTGGGCGTGGGTCCAGACCCTTGATTCGCAACTCTGATCTGTTCAGCGATGCCTTTAAAAAACAGTTCAATCACCTGCACAGCTCCTATTTTCAAACGCTAGTGGAAATAGGCATGATTGGCGCGATGTTCATCGCCGTGTTGATGATGCTGATTGGTCGCGCGACCATTAACGCCTACCAGCAACGCCGGATGCCGCTGGACGTATTTCTCTTTGCCTGGATATTTTTTGTATTCTGGCTGGTGGTCAGTTTTTTCGAGTCCTACGTCATTTATCCAAGCGGCACCTATCTTGTCGCTATCGTGACGAGCTTTTTCTACTCTTACTGCATCCGGCAAACGACATACCCGGCCTGATCCTTTAGGCCGGGTGGAAACCCCGGCTGTCCACTTTCCACTGTCCCGCTGCAGCTAGAGCATTGATGTATGAAGCCTCGGTTAGCTCAGGGTGCTCATTGAACCTGCGTTTCCAGCCAAGGAAATGAAAGTAGGGGAAGGTCATTCCGAGCATCCTACTATTGGTCAAACAACCTTTTTCCCATTGCCAATAATCAGGAAAATCATGGGTGCCATCAATCCATGACACCCTGCCGTTAGGCGTACTGAACGCCTCCCTGAACTCGGCTGAGCGCCGTAAAGGATTGAACAGACCTACCAGACGGAACAGCGGTTCGGGGAAATTTTTTCTCTTCAAGAACAGGCGGGAGAACCCACCTTCATCCAATGCATAGTGCTGCTGATCCTGGATGCGCTCGCGAAAAGCCGGGATCTGCCAGAACAGATTGCGCATACGTTCATTATTGCGCAGCAAGCATAGATGCCCTGACACGCGGCGCGCATGAGTGGAGAAGAAGTCGTATCTGTGCAGCTTTTCTTCTGTGAAGTAAGACCTCAGATCGCCATAGACCAAGTCCAGATCACCGAACCCCCAAAAGTCGTAAGTCTGCGCTTCCTGTTGGTGGATGAACCCAAGCACCGGTTTCAAATCGCACAGTTTGTAGGGGTGCTTCGGGTGGAATGCCAACCCAAGAAGTTCTGACACCTGGTCACAGTATTCAGTAAATACACAATCGCGATACTGCACGTTGTCAGGCAGGCCCACGGGCTCTCCACAATCACCAATTAACAGCCAGTTGATATCTGCATTGAACTCACAGCTTTTCAGAAAAAGCGGCATCCAGAAAGGCCACATTCCGAAATAAGGTATCAGGATCAATATACTGGGCGGCTTAGCTGATACGACCACTTTTCTGCAACCTCTGGAAAAAAAGCGGACGTACCGCATCATCGATATAGCGTTCGCTCAGGCGCTGCAACATGCGCTGCCTTGTGAGAGATACATCCTCGTCCGTCATGCCGGACAGCTCCAACAGAGCAGCTGCCAGTGCGTGAGTATCCCCCAAGGGAAACAGCGGCCCCAGGCCCGTGACGATCTCCTTGGCGCCACCGCAGTCAGTACTGAGCAAGGGCACCCCAGCCGCCATGGCTTCGAGCAGAACCATACCAAATGGCTCGTGATCCGAAGTCAGCGCAAATACATCAAAGGCTTTGAAGTAACGCCTTCCATCCTTGACTTGGCCAAGAAATACCACCTGCTCCGCTGCTCCCAGCTGTGCTGCCAGCTCCTTGAGCTCGCGCTCCAATCGGCCTCTACCCATGATAGCCAGCACGCTTCCTCGCGGGAGTCCCGGTAGCGCGGCAGCAAAGCCTCGGATCAGCGTTGCCTGATCCTTGTCCGGGTGCAACCTGCCAACGTTACCCACAATCCAGGCGTCATGGGGAAGGCCAAGGCGTTCTCGCGACTGCTGACGGGGTATCTGTTCAGCCTGTACTGCAGCGACATCAATACGGTTGTAGAGCGTTGCAATTCCGGTTTTATCCCAGCCGGGTAAGCAATGGCGGATATCTTCCCGCACGGAGTTGGAAACCCCGAGCAGTAGCAGGCGCGAACGAAAGCGCCGGATGAACAAGCGCCGCATCTGACGCTTGTAAACCCCGAAGGCGTGATGCACGCCAATTACCGGCAGGCGCGTTGCCAGCAGACTGATATAGATCGGCTTGAAACGATGGGCTATACAGAAACGAAAATCTCGCCCATGCACAAGATGGCGTATCCGGCACATAGCATCAAGCTTCAAGCCGCGGATGTCCTTGCTTTTATAGTCGAGGAACAGCACCTCGTCAGAAGCCGAGCCGAGAACAACCTCGTCGCTCGGCGCACCGGTCAGATATACCGTACAAACCTTATACCGCGACCCTACAAAAAGGGCGGAATACTGCCGAGCACAATCCAGAAACGGGCCATCATAACCGTGACAGAACTGCAGTACCCAGGGTTGTGCGTCAGCGCCTATTTCAGGCGATATCATAATCCTCTACCCCCTTCTTCACCACCAACACATCCTCCATGATCAGATACTCCAGATCCGACCCATAGAACATGTTCAGTGCATCCGTCGGCGAACACACCATCGGCTCACCCCGGCGGTTGAGGGAGGTATTCAGTGACACGCCGTTGCCGGTGAGTTTCTCCAGTTCCAGCATCAAGTCATACCAGCGCGGGTTGTGCCGGCGCTCCAGTACCTGGGCGCGGGAGGTGCCGTCTTCGTGGACGACTTCCGGTACGCGCTCGGCCCAGCCGTCCTTGACCTCGAAGGTAAAGGTCATGAAGGGGCTGGGGTGATCGACCTTGAGCATCTGCGGGGCGACGGTGTCGAGCATGGACGGGCAGAAAGGACGCCAGCGCTCGCGGAACTTGATCTGGGCGTTGATGCGATCGGCAACACCCGGCACGCTCGGGCAGCCGATAATGGAGCGTCCGCCCAAGGCGCGCGGGCCGAACTCCATGCGGCCCTGGAACCAGGCTACCGGGTTGCCTTCTACCATCAACTGGGCGATGTGCTCGGGCACGCTGTCGATCTTCTGCCACTGCGGCTGGCTTGGGTGACGCGCGCAGGCGGCGATAACATCTTCGTTGCTATAGCTTGGGCCAAGATAAACATGTTCCATCTTCTCTACCGGCACGCCATTTTTCACCGAGACGTAGGCGGCAGCACCCACAGCGGTGCCGGCATCGCTGGCGGCGGGCTGGACGAACAGCTCCTTCACCTCATCCCGAGCGATGATTTTCTGGTTGAGTTTGACGTTCAGCGCGCAGCCACCGGCGAAGGCAATCCGACCGGTTTCCTTGATGATGTCGCCCAGGTAGTAGTCCATCATCTCCAGAGCCAGCTTCTCGAATAGCGCCTGGATGCTGGCGGCGTAATGGATGTAGGGATCATCGGCTACGTCCCCTTCGCGCTTGGGTCCCAGCCATTCGATCAGCTTGGGCGAGAAATAGTAGCCCTTGCCCTTTTCCTTGTAACGACGGAAACCGATGACGTTGGCGTATTCGGTATTGATGGTCAGCTCGCCGTTCTCGAACTTGGCCAGTCGCGAAAAATCGTGTTTGCTGGCGTCCCCGTAGGGTGCCATGCCCATGACCTTGAACTCGCCATCGAGCATGTCGAAGCCGAGGTACTCGGTGATCGCGCCATACAGGCCGCCCAGGGAGTCGGGATCGTAGAATTCCTTGATCTTGTGAATTTTGCCGTTTTCGCCGTAGCCGAAGAAGGTGGTGGCGTACTCACCCTTGCCGTCGATGCCCAGAATCGCCGTCTTCTCTTTGAAACCGGAGCAGTGATAGGCACTGGAAGCGTGGGCCAGGTGATGCTCAACCGGCTCCAGCTTGACCTTCTTCAGATCGAAGCCCAGTTGCTGCAGGCACCACTGGATGCGTTTCTTGTAGCGGTAAAAGCGGCGATTGCCCATGAAGATGGCATCCAGCGAACGATCCGGTGCGTACCAATAACGCTTGGCGTAGTGCCAGCGGGCCTTTTCGAAGATACTGATGGGTGCAAACGGGATGGCAACGATATCCACGTCTTCCGGCTTGATGCCGGCCTGTTCGAGACAGAACTTTGCGGATTCATAGGGCATGCGGTTTTTCGCATGTTTGTCCCGCACAAAGCGTTCTTCCTCGACCGCAGCAATCAGCTTGCCGCCAATATACAGAGCAGCTGAGGGGTCGTGGCTCAAAGCGCCGGAAAGTCCAAGAATAGTCAATGCCACGGTTTCGCCTCTTAGAAACAAGGTAAAAATAAACCTTGATTCTACACCGATACGCCTGTTTCTGTCCGATGAAAGCAGCGCGCCAGTATCCGCGACCGGAAAGCGTCAGGATGCGCTTTCTGATCAGCGAGGAAGCGTTTTCTCCAGCCATTGCGCCAACGGGCTGTCGACAGGCCAATTGCGTATGAAACGCGCTCTGTCCTTGGCCCACCCCTTGCGCCAGCTTGCTTCATTTGCATGGCTCTGCATGGCGTCCAGATCAATCAACCACACCTGCCCTTCCTGCCATAGCAAGTTGCTCGCCTTGAAATCGCCATGACTGATCCAGGCATCATTCAATTGATTGAAGATACGCAATATGGCGTCGGCGGTGGCTTGATCAGGTAACGCTTCGCCTGTTTGTCCCAACCGCTCGAACAGACTCTCACCAGGACAGTAATCAGTGACCAGCCAGGCTTCGCGGCGCAGTGGTCCGATTCGCCGCTCGATCATGGCCAGCGGCTGCGGCGTGGCAATGCCGAGAAAGCTCAACCGCCAGGCGGCCAACCAGGAATGCCAGGCGCGGCTGGGGCGCCAGAAACGGGTGAGCCAATGCCCAGCCCCTTTGATGTTGTAGCGTTTGATAACCAGCTCGCGGCCGGCCACGTTGGCCCGCGTGACCGTACTGCTGCCACCATCCTTGAGCAATGGGGCGCTGCCGAACAGGCTGTCGGGGTCGGCCAACACAGATGCCAGCGCGTCCTGCTCCGAGCGCAGCACAGCGCAGAAACGGTCGCCCGATTTGGTCACCGCAAACTGGCTGCAGTCACGCAGCGTTTTGCCCAGGAAGTTATCCAGCCGCCGCTGTCGCTGCGACTTGATCTCCGCCGTCAGGGCCCTGGATTGCAAACCGGCAATGGCGTTGCAATCCAGGTAGACACGCAACAATGCCTCCAGTTGGGAATCCCATTGCGGCATCAACTGTGCGAAGAACAGGCCGAGGTTGCTCTGCACCGCCGCCAGCGGCAGCGGCTTGCCCGAATGCTGCGCATCGATCGCATCGCCATCGATGACATACAGCTGCTGTCCATCCTGCAAGAAGTTGCCCAAATGCAGGTCGGCTTGCAAGAGCCCCTTGGCATGCATGACCGCGATTATCTGCAGCGCGCCTTGTAGAACAGCGAAAGCCTGCGGATTGTGTGGCGACTGATCCGTCAACTGCTCCCAACATTGTTGAAGACTTTGCGCATCCGCCAGGTACTCTGTCAGCAGATAATATCCGCCGCCAGGCAAGTCACCACTATCCAACAGAGCCGGGGTGCTTATCCCCGCCTGTTGCAGCGCCTGAATTCCCACGCTTTCACGCTGCCAGTGCCGCTCGGCGCCGGTGGCGATGAACAGCTTGGCCAATACCTTTTTCCCATCCCATTCACCGTACCCCACGAGACGCTTCCCCGGCAGGACACGCAACCAGCGATGGACCTGCAGCGACTTGCCACCGGCAAGCACCAGCGTGATATCGGTTGGGGGTGTACGCCCAGCGTCGCGGAGTCTGGCCGTGGTAGAACTCATTTGCGCCTCTTGCTCTTCTTGGCAGTACGACGCGTTACACGGCGGGCCCAATAACGGACTTCCGCATCGACCCGCGATTTGCCGAGGTAGGTCAGCAGAAAGCGCAGGCGCTGAGTGCGGCTGGGTGCCCGGCTGCGACGGTTCAGCGCATCCAGATCACGCATGTTTCCCCAAGGAGAAAACAGATGCGCACGGGACTTTTCCAGGTCGATGAAGCGGGCACCAACTCCGTCTTCAGTGGGCCGCAGGAACAGGTGCTTGGGGTAGAGGCAGTTATGTACGACACCCTGCTCACGCAGCATCGCCACCAATGATGCTGCCGCGGTAATCAGGTCACGCTGCAATCGGAAGCTCAATTGATCCCAGCGGGAGAACCAGTCATCCAACGGCAGATAACCTTTTACCTCTCGGGTCAACAAGATGGCCTGCAGTTCGCCCTCCACCTTCCGCTGCCCATAAAAGGCCGCTTCCAATGCGGGTATGCCACGCTCGGCAAACCGGCCGATGTTGTAGAATTCGCGGCTCGCCGTGGGCTCCCCGAACGGCCTGCGCAGGTTGCGGATCTGGTAGTTGCTCTGACGCTTGAGATAGAAGACCTGCGGCCGGCCGTTGGCATCCTCCAGCGTCAGGCGGCTGACACTGCTGACACCTCCCCGGTCATGGTTGGGCTCGTCCACCAATTCCGCTGCAACGTGCCACAGGTCATTGAAGTTATCCAGCTGATGACGCCGCAAGGTAGCGCACGCACTCACCGCAATGAAAGGCGATGTGTTCATTCTCGTCCCTCGAAATACCGCTCAACTTTTCTGATGCGCGCACGATCGCTACGCTTGAGCTGCTGCTGACCGCAGTACACCAGATAGAAACGCAGCCTTTGCGTCCGACTCAAATGGTATTTGCCAAGCTTGTCCAGGCACGCCAAATCCTTGATCTTGCGTCGTTCGAGGAACGGGCCCCACCAGAAGGTCCCGCCAGGGCAATCGATCATATGGATATTACCCAGCGGCAGATCGTCTACCAGAATGTTTCGCCATTTGAGATCGTTGTGCGCAAAACGGTGCTCATGCATTATCCGCGTGGCATGGGCAATCTGCGGCAGGACATGCCCCAGCCAGCGCGGGTCCCGCAGCCGCGGATCATTATCGCGCGCCAGATGCGCCATATCCTGCGTGCCCGGCAACTCCTCGGTAATCAGCGCCCCACGCTGAAAGAAACCGTAGCGCCGCTCCATGCCATAGCCCACCACCGTGGCGACAGGTATCCCCCAGGCGCGGAAATACAGCAGGTTGCGCCACTCCGCCATGACCCGTGGGCGCCCGATGAAGCGCCGCAAATGCTTGCCGGCACCATGGTAGCGTTTGACGTAATAGAAGCGCGCGCCCACCTGCACCCGTAGGACTTCACTCAGCGGGTCAGTGGCGATCAGCTCTCCCTGCAATGCGAACACCGCATCCAGCGTGGCGAAAGCCGTCCCGGTCGGCCCAACGGCATATTCCGGGTTAAGGTTCCAACGACTCATTTTCCACCGCCATCCTTGACATATTTGCGCTCAAACCGGGTCTGCAACCGCGCAGCCTTGCGCTCCAGCATACTCAGCAGCACCGCCTCGTCGGCCAGAATCTGGCGCAGCGGGCGCTGGAAATAGGTGCGCAGAAAACGCAACTTGTCGCGCTCGGTCAGGCCGATATTCAGCGCAGAGAAATACAGCCCGCTCAGATCCTTGTCACGCCAGCGGCGCGGCACCTCAGCCCGCACCTGGGCCCGGTGCAGATCGATCAGGGACAAGCGCAAATTGTCCGGGGTCGGCGGCGCATCGGTGTGCAGCAGGAAGTGGCAGATATAGCAGTCACGATGATTGACTCCGGCGCGGTGCATCCGTCCGGTCATCTCCGCCACCCGGTGAATCAGTGCATGCTTCAGTGCTGCCGGCGGTGGGTCACTTGGCCAATGGAGGGTGAAATCCTCCAGACTGATGGTCGGTGCCAATTCTTCGGTGATGATGAAGGAATGCCGAGTGGCGGGATTGGCACCGCGCTCGCCAAAGGCCACCGCGGTCATGGTCGGCACGCCGGCATGGGTCAGCGCGTCGATTGCCTCCCATTCCTGATCGGCACCCAGCACCGGTTTCTTCAGCGTGGACCAGTTCTTGAATATTTCCCGCCAACCGACGCCCCGGTGAATCTTGACGAAATAGCCCCGCCCATCGACCTCGGTACGCAGGGTACGGCGCGCTTCCAGTTCGCGGAAGACCTCGCCCTGCAGGTTTTCCACCTCGGCGAAGGCATCGCGGCCGGCCCAGAGTGCCTTGAAAGGTTCTTTCAACACCAGTGTCACGCCAGCTCTCCCAGAATCACATCGGCTGCCCGCTCCGGCATGCTGTACAGGTCGGCATGCTCGGCATATTCCAGTGCATTCTGCTGCCATTCCTGCCGCGTTTCCGGATCATCAAGAATGCGCGCCAGCCAGCTGTTCAATGTGCTCTGCTCGAAGGGCTCGGGCACCACCAGGCCGCAATCGGCCTCCTCGATGTAGTGCGCATAACCGCATACCGCCGTGGTCAGGACCGGCAGCCCGGCGACCAGCGCCTCGAGCAGCACGGTGCCGGTATTTTCGTTGTAGGCCGGGTGAATCAGCAAATCGGCTCCCAGCAGAAAACGCGGCACATCATCCCGCCCCTGGAGGATCTGCACCTGCTCGGCTATGCCCAGCGCGCGAACCTGCCGCAGAAACGGCGCCTGATCATCGGCACCGATGACGATCAGGCGCGTGCGCTGGCGCAGCTCGGCTGGCAAGGCCGCCACGGCCTCGAGTGTCCGATCCAGGCCCTTGGTCTTGAAGCCCGAGCCGATCTGCACCAGCAACAGGTCATCTGCTCCCAGATTGAACTCCTGGCGAAAAGCGGCGCGGATCTCCGCCGCATTGTCAGGTGCGCGGCGGTCAGAGGAGATCCCCGGTGGCAGCAGATGGAAACGCTCTGGCGGGGTACGGTAATGCTGCATGAACAGCGGCAACTGCACCTCGGATATCATCAGAATCTCGGTGCGCCCCTGCGGAGCAAACACGGCACGCTCATAGGCAGAAAAATGTCGATAGCGCGGGCCGAACTGGTAGAACCAGCTGCGCTGGCTCTGCGCCTTGTCTTCATAACAACCGTCAGCGGCATAATAGACATCCAGACCGGGCATCTTGTTGAAACCGATCACCCGATCCACCGGCTCACGGCTGAGGTCGACCTGGACCTGGCTGAGGAACTTCTCGTTGCGGCGGTGGCTGGTCAGCGCGCTAGCCTTGATCAGGCGGATATCAAAGCCGGCCGGCCGCTCCCCCTCCCAGTCCATGGTATAGACACGGATCGCATGACCACGCTGCTGGCACACCCGAGCGATCCGCAGGAAGTCCCGCTGCAAACCACCGAAGGGGAAGTATTTGTAAAGCAGAAATGCCAGTTGCATCGGGGCTCTCGTTGTCTGGAATGCCAAGGTGTTCATCTGCTTGGCGAGGGCGACGGCTGTATATGCGCAAAAGCACAAAGTTCAAATGAATCGGCGAGTTTAGCATAGCTGGCTTGGACGCTGGGGCAGCGGGCGAACTCAAGCTGCCGCGGATTACGGCTCCTGGGACCGTCGAGGACCAGCCCGATGACGGGTGTAGTTGGCGGCTCCGCTGGTCGAGCTAATGCTCGACCCTCCCAGGCGCTGGTTCGCTGCGATAGATACTGGATTGGGTGCTGCACCGCCGCTGAGGGGAAGTCGACCGACCGGGTCGCCATAGACCTGCCAAAAACTGCGACGGCCTAACGCTCGGCCAGCCACAATCCTTCCAGTTGAGTCATAACCCGCTCGGGCGACAATCGGGTAAAGCACAGCGGCAATTCCCGGCGCAGGTCAAACTCGCGGGCGTCTTGGGGGGTGGGCTCGTACTTGCACTTCTTGCTCATGCAGGGCGCGCAGGGGAAGTCGCTGGCGAGATGGCTCTGGACCGCGCCGTAGGCGCCGGTGAAGCCGGGGTTGGTCGGGCCGAACAGGGAGATCGTGGGTACATCCAGTGCTGCGGCCAGATGGCCGAGCCCGGTATCCACCGCCACGCAGCCGCGGGCACCGGCAAGGATATTGGCCATACCCGCCAGCGGCAACCGGGGCAGCACCTGAACGCCTGGGAGGCCAGCGGCGATGCGCTCGGCACGAGCCTTTTCGGCGTCATTGCCCCAGGGCAACTTGACCTGCATGCCCCGCTCCACCGCCAGCTCCGCCAGCTGCTTCCAGTACAGCTCGGGCCAGTGTTTGGTGACCCAGGTAGTACCATGCAGAAAGACCACATAGTCTTCACCGGAATATTCGCCGGCCAGGTAGGAGCGGTTCAACCCGTACTGTCCGGTGCTATCCGGCACCTGATAACCCAGCGCCTGGGCAAATAGCTGACGCACCCGCTCAACGGCATGCTGGCCCCAAGCTACATTGACGGCCTGATCATACAGCCGACTGGCCAGTGGTTCGCGGGCCGATTCAGAATCCAGCCCAGCCACCTGCGCCTTGATACCTACCGTCAACAGCGCACTTTTCAGCAGTCCCTGGGCATCGATGACCAGATCATAGTGGCGGCTTTTCAGGCGTCGCCGGAAACGCTGCCATTCACCGGTGCGCAAGGTTTTCAGCGGGCTCTTGCGCCAGCGGCGGATGGCCACCGGAATCACCTCGGCCACCGCGGGGTGCCATAGCGGAATTTCGGCGAAGCTCTCTTCCACCACCCAATCGAAACTGATGCCCGGCAACGCGGCCTGAGCATCGGTCAGCGCCGGCAGGGTATGAATCACATCTCCCATGGAGGAGGTCTTGATCAGCAATACGCGCATATCGGTCACAGTTGCGGGTCAGGCAGAGGATCACCGACCAGGCGATCCAGCGCATCGATCACCCGCTGCGGCTCAAGGTCCCGCAGGCAGTTGTAATGACCGAAGCGACAGGTACGGTCAAAACACGGGCTGCAGTCCAACCCCAGCCGCACCACTTCAACCTGTTCGGCCAGCGGCGGGGTAAAGTCCGGCGAGGTGGATCCGTACACGGACACCAGCGGCCGGTTCAGCGCCGCCGCTACATGCATCAGGCCGGAATCGTTGCTGACCACCGCGGTGGCGCAAGACATGAGATCGATTGCCTCGGCCAGACTGGTTTCCCCGGCCAGGTTGCTGGACTCTTCACGCAGCCCGGGAATCAGCCGACCACGGATCTGCTCGCCCACCGGATGATCGTTCTTCGAGCCAAACAGCCAAACCTGCCAACCCTGACGGACCTTGCGGTCCGCCACGGCAGCATAGTGCTCGGCCGGCCAACGCTTGGCCTCGCCGAACTCGGCACCGGGACAGAGCGCCAGCACCGGCCGGTCCAGTTCCAGGCCGAAGCGCGCCAGCGCCGCCTCCCGGCTGGCCGGATCGATCTGCAGTGTTGGCCGTGGATAAGGGCGCGAGAGTTGATGATCAGGCTCCCAGGCCAGCGCCATGAAGCGCTCGATCATCAGCGGATAGGCTTCCTTGTCGAGTATCCGCAGGTCATTCAACAGACCGTAACGCATCTCGCCGCGCCAACCGGTGCGCTTGGGGATGCCGGCAAAGAACGGCACCAGCGCCGATTTCAGGGAATTGGGCAGCAAAATGGCCTGGTCGTATTGGCCAGCGAGGCTCTTGCCGATACGTCGGCGGCTGGCGATATCCAATACGCCGTGGCCCAGCGGGAAGCTCAGGGCCTGGTTGACCTCGGGCATGCGCTCGAGAATCGGCCGGCTCCACTCCGGCGCCAGCACATCAATGAGGCAGTCGGGGCCGTGACGCAGCTTCAGGCAGGCAAACAGCGTTTGCGCCATCACCATGTCACCAACCCAACTGGGACCAACTATCAGAATTCTCATAAGCTTGAAGCTCTAAGCCTGAGGCTGAAAGCGGAATGCCGCAACACCTGTGACATCCCGCTCCAGCCTGCCGCTTTCAGCTTACTTCACCAGCGTCAGCCATTCATGGCGCGCCGGAATCCGGCCATTGACCAGGTCGAAGTAGGCCTTCTGCAGCTTCTCGGTGACCGGGCCGCGACGGCCGATACCAATCTGGCGGTTGTCCACTTCGCGGATCGGGGTGACTTCAGCCGCGGTGCCGGTGAAGAAGGCCTCATCGGCGATGTAGACCTCGTCCCGGGTGATGCGCTTTTCGATCACCTTGATACCCATTTCTTCGGCCAGACTCAACACGGTGCCGCGGGTAATGCCGTTCAGGCAGGCGGTAACTTCCGGGGTATAGATCACACCGTCCTTGACGATGAAGACGTTCTCACCCGAACCTTCAGCCACGTAGCCTTCGGGGTCCAGCAACAGGGCCTCGTCAGCGCCAGCGGAAACGGCTTCCTGCAGGGCCAGCATGGAGTTCATGTAGGCACCGCTGGACTTGGCGCGGGTCATGGTGATGTTGACGTGATGACGGGTAAAGGAGCTGGTACGGATGCGGATGCCCTGCTCCAGCGCCTCGTCACCCATGTAGGCTCCCCAGTACCAGGCAGCGATGACCACATGCACCTTGAGGTTGTCGGCGCGGATGCCCATGCCTTCGGAACCGTAGAACACCAGCGGGCGAATGTAGGCGGTATCCAGGTTGTTCTCACGCACCGCAGCGCGGCACGCTTCGTTGATCTGTTCCTTGGTGAAGGGGATCTTCATGCCCATGATGTGGGCAGAGTCGAACAGGCGGTCGGTGTGCGCCTGCAGACGGAAAATCGCAGTGCCCTGATCGGTGTTGTAGGCACGCACACCCTCGAATACGCCCATGCCGTAGTGCAGCGAGTGGGTCAGGACGTGGACGTTGGCGTCGCGCCACGGAACCATTTGACCATCAAACCAGATAACACCATCACGATCAGCCATCGACATAACAGCCAGCTCCATTCATATATCTATCTAGGGTTCAGGATTGCGCATCCGCATCTGGCGGAGCTTTCCTATCGTTTTCTGGCCTGGTCATGCCCGCCGCATTGTTCGAATGTAATGTCATTCAGGCATCCGCAGCCTCTGGCAGCCATTGTCGCCAGAGTCGGATGATGTCATGTCGGTAGTCATGAAACTGGTCGCCAGGTGTTTTCCCCGGCTGCTTCTGCAAAGCCAGGCGATGGGCTGCTGCGCGGTAGGCCTTGTAAGCCTCCTGCAATCGCTGAACGTCCTCACCGGCGATCAATCCGGCGTCACGCAGCCCGTCCAATATTCTGATGTTATCCGTGAAACGCAGTAACTCGGGGTACCGGCACGACCAGGCCAGAACCGCATATTGCACCATAAATTCGATATCAACGATACCTCCAGCGTCCTGCTTCAGATCAAACAGCGTCTCGGCGCTGAAAGCCGTGGGGGCGAAACCGCCATGGGTGGCCTGCGTGGCGAGGTTGTCGCGCATCTTCTGACGCATGCTCAGCACGTCCTGGCGCAGCTTTGCTTCTTCTCGCTCCTGGCCCAGCACGTCAGCGCGCAGGCGAATGAACTTTTCACCCAGCCGCGGGCAGCCAGCCAGCGGTCGGGCGCGTACCAAAGCCTGATGTTCCCAGGTCCAGGCTTGCTCACGCTGATAACGGGCAAAGGCATCCAGCGAGGTGACCAAGAGCCCGGCATCACCCGAGGGACGCAACCGCATATCCACATCATAGAGCGCGCCGGAGGTGGTCTGGGCAGTGAGTATATGGATGATGCGCTGGCCCAGGCGGGTATAGAAACGGCCACCATCCAGGGGGCGCGCGCCATCGGTTTCCGCATCGGTATCGCCGTCGTGGATGAATACCAGATCGAGGTCGGACCCGTGGGATAGCTCAATCCCCCCCACCTTGCCGTAACCGACAATGGTGAAATCCAGTTCGCAGGGGCTGCCATCATGCCGCCGCGGCACGCCATGACGCCGAACCATATCGCTCCAGGCCAGCTCCAGCACCTGCTGCAAAATGGCCTCGGCAGTCCAGGTCAGGTAGTCACTGACCTTCATCAGCGGCAGACTCCCGGCGATCTCAGAGGCCACCACCCGCAATACATGGGCACGTTTGAAGTAGCGCAGCACTTCCATCTGCTGTTCCAGGTCGTCCTCGGGAATGCGCACCAGTTCCTGACGCAGCTCGTCCACCAGCTCCGCGATTTCCGGCGGACGATACAAGCGCCCTGAGTTCAACAGCTCATCCAGCACCACTGGATAGCGGGTAATCTGCTCGGCGATCAGCGGGCTGGCAGAGCAAAGCACCAGCAATTCGTGCAGCGCGCCGGGGTTTTCCGTGAGCAGCAGCAAATAGGCCGAGCGCCGCGCCACCGCCTCGACCAACGGCATGACTCGTTCCAGCGCCAGGTCCGGGTCTTCCTGCTCGCATGCCATCCCCAACAACCGCGGCATGAAGATATCGAGCCGCTCACGACTCATGCGCTGCATGGCTCGCACCCGCGCCGAGCCCATCAGATTACGCAACAGCTCCCAGGCACGCACGGGATCCTGGAAACCACCTTCGGCCAGTTGCTGCTGAGCCTGCTCCGCTTCGGGCAGGTCGTTCCAAAGCAGCATCCATTCCTCATAATCGAGCTGCGGCTGATCTTCGTCCTCGTCCGGATCGGCGATCACCCCGGCAAAATGCTGCGCCACCTTGCTGCGCTGCAGATCCAGCTGGGTGCGATAGTCTGCCCAGGAATCGAACCCCATTACCCACGCCACCCGGGCCTGCCCCAGCGCATCAATGGGCAGCATCTGGGTCTGGCGGTCGTCGATGGCCTGCAGCGCATGTTCGGTATCACGCAGGAACAGATAGGCGCCCTTCAGCTCATCCACCGCGGCGTCGGGCAGATAGACATTGGTGGCCAGCACATCGAGCACCGGCAGGATTGGCCGTTGCTGCAGGCTGCGGTCGCGGCCCCCGTGGATCAGCTGGAATGCCTGGCCGATAAATTCCACCTCGCGGATACCGCCAGCGCCCAGCTTGACGTTGTCTTCCAGACCCTTGCGTTGCACTTCACGCTGGATCATCTGTTTGAGGTTGCGCAGCGCCTCGATCGCGGCAAAATCCAGATAACGCCGATAGACGAAGGGTTTGAGCATGGACAGCAGCTCGGCGCCGGCCTGCTGATCGCCCGCCACCACCCGCGCCTTGATCATGGCGTAACGCTCCCAGTCACGACCCTGGCTCTGGTAATACTGTTCCAGGGCGTTAAAGCTGAACACCAACGCGCCGCTGTCACCATAGGGACGCAGCCGCATGTCCACGCGGAACACGAAGCCGTCGACCGTCACCTCATCCAGCAGCTTGATCAGGCGCTGTCCGACCCGGGTGAAGAACTCCTGATTGGACAGACTGCGCCGACCGCCCTGGGTTTCACCGGAACTGGGGTAGGCGAAGATCAGATCGATATCCGAGGACAGGTTCAGTTCATGGGCCCCCAGCTTGCCCATGCCCAGCACGACCAGATGCTGCGGTTCTCCAGCGTGATCGCAAGGTGTTCCCAGGCCCTCGCTCATGTGCCGATACAGCCAGCGGTACCCCTGCTCCAGACAAACATCAGCCATGTCGGACAGATCCTGGGTGGTCTCCATGGTTGCCGCATGGCGCAGCAGGTCACGCCAGATAATGCGCACCTGATGCTGTTGACGAAAACGTCGCAGCAGCCGGGCCAGTTCATCCTCGGTAGTCGCCGGCGCCAGCGCTTCCGCCAGTAGCTCGGCCATCTCGCCCGGTGCCAGCGAACGCCAGAGCCGCTCACCCTCGACCAGACGCCAGGCCATGTGCGGATCGCGGCGCAGCTGCTCGGCAACGAAGTCGCTGCCCACCAGCACCTGCTGCAGTTCGGACATGAAGGTGTCACCGAGTTGCGGCAGGCTGGAGGCCAACCCGGCTTGCTGGACGGCGAGCCGCCACTGTGCCAGATGATGATCCACCAGCCGCTGCAGGCTGGCAGGCAAGGTGAGCGGCAATGAAAGAGACATGGTCTATCCTGAATACATCCGAAGGATGCAGATTGCCACGCCCGGGGCGCATGGAAAAGAGCACAGCGAAAAAACCCGGGCCACCGATGTAGTTTCACTACAGAATCTCATGTGACCGGATGGTTTTCTTATTCGTTTTGTAGTAAAACTACACGCACCCTTGACCATTGCATTTTCGAGTCCTTCACCCCACTCCGACATGCAATCGTTTTTCCACCACGGGACCCACAAGGTCTGGAGAACAATATGAAGCACGATGATATCGATCCACTCGAAACCCAGGAATGGCTCGATGCCCTGGAATCCGTTCTCGATGCCGAGGGCGAGGATCGGGCGGAATATCTGATCAAACGCATGGGCGAATTGGCCAGCCGCACCGGCACCCGCCTGCCCTATGCGATCACTACCCCTTATCGCAACACCATTCCGGTGACCCACGAAGCGGTCATGCCCGGCGATCTGTTCATGGAGCGCCGTATCCGCTCCATGGTGCGCTGGAACGCATTGGCCATGGTGATGCGCGCCAACCTGCAGGATCCGGACCTGGGTGGCCACATCTCCACCTTTGCCTCCAGCGCCACCCTGTATGACATCGGCTTCAACTACTTTTTCAAGGCCCCCACCGAGGAACACGGCGGTGACCTGGTGTTCTACCAGGGTCACGCCTCACCGGGTATCTATGCCCGCGCGTTCCTGGAAGGCCGGATCAGCGAAGAGCAGATGACCAACTACCGCCAGGAAGTCGACGGCAACGGCCTGTCTTCCTATCCGCACCCCTGGCTGATGCCCGATTTCTGGCAGTTCCCCACCGTCTCCATGGGCCTGGGCCCGATCCAGGCGATCTACCAGGCACGCTTCATGAAGTACCTGGAAAGCCGCGGTTTCATTGAGCCCGGCAAGCAGAAGGTCTGGTGCTTCCTGGGTGACGGCGAGTGTGACGAGCCCGAGTCCCTGGGTGCTATTTCCCTGGCCGGTCGCGAGAAGCTCGACAACCTGATCTTCGTCATCAACTGCAACCTGCAGCGCCTCGACGGCCCGGTGCGTGGTAATGGCAAGATCATTCAGGAGCTGGAAGGCAACTTCCGTGGCGCCGACTGGAACGTGATCAAGGTCATCTGGGGCCGCCTGTGGGATCCGCTGCTGGCCCGCGATCATGACGGTCTGCTGCAGCAACGCATGGAAGAAGTCGTCGACGGCGACTACCAGAACTACAAGGCCAACGATGGCGCCTATGTACGCGAACACTTCTTCGGCGCCCGTCCGGAATTGAAGAAGATGGTCGAAGACATGTCCGACGAGGAAGTCTGGAAGCTCAACCGTGGCGGCCACGACCCGTACAAGGTATACGCGGCTTACCACGCGGCGACCAACCACAAAGGCCAGCCCAGCGTCATTCTGGCCAAGACCATCAAGGGCTACGGCACCGGCGCCAGCCAGGGCCAGAACATCGCGCATAACACCAAGAAGGTCGACACCGAGAGCCTGAAGACCTTCCGCGACCGCTTCGGTATTCCGCTCAACGACAGTGAGCTGGAGAAGCTGCCCTTCTACCGTCCGGAAGAAGGCTCGCCCGAGTACAAGTACCTGCACTCTCGCCGCGAAGCTCTGGGCGGTTACACGCCGCAGCGCCGCGTCAGCAGCACGCCGATCCCGGTTCCTCCGCTGGAAACGCTCAAGTCGATTCTCGATGGCACCGGCGAGCGCGAAATTTCCACTACCATGGCCTTCGTGCGCATCCTTGCGCAAATGCTGAAGGACAAGGAACTGGGTCAGCGCATCGTGCCGATCGTCCCTGACGAAGCCCGTACCTTCGGTATGGAAGGCATGTTCCGCCAGTTGGGCATCTACTCCTCCGTCGGCCAGCTGTATGAGCCGGTGGACAAGGATCAGGTGATGTTCTATCGCGAGGACAAGAAAGGCCAGATCCTCAACGAAGGCATCAACGAGGCCGGCGCCATGTCCAGCTGGATCGCCGCTGCCACGGCCTACAGCACCTACAACCAGCCGATGCTGCCGTTCTACATCTTCTATTCGATGTTCGGCTTCCAGCGTATCGGTGATCTGGCCTGGGCCGCTGGTGACAGCCGCGCCAAGGGCTTCCTGATCGGCGGCACCGCTGGTCGCACCACCCTGAACGGCGAAGGTCTGCAGCACGAAGATGGTCACAGCCATATCCTGGCATCGACCATCCCCAACTGCCGCACCTATGACCCCACCTACGGCTACGAGCTGGCGGTGATCATCCGCGAAGGCTCACGCCGGATGATGGAAGAGCAGGAAAACATCTTCTATTACCTGACCGTGATGAACGAAGCCTACGCCCAGCCGGCCATGCCCGAAGGCGTGGAAGAAGGCATCATCCGCGGCATGTATCTGCTCGATGAGGCCAAGGAGAAAGGCAAGCAGCATGTCCAGCTGATGGGCAGCGGTACCATTCTGCGCGAAGTCCGCGAAGCCGCGGAAATTCTGCAGAAGAATTACGGTATCAGCGCCGATATCTGGAGCGTCACCAGCTTCAACGAACTGCGTCGCGACGGCCTGGACGTGGAGCGCTGGAACCGCCTGCACCCGACCGACACACCGCGCCTGACCTACGTCGAGCAGAACCTGGCCGAGCGCAGCGGGCCGGTCATCGCCGCTACCGACTACATGAAGCTGTATGCCGAGCAGATCCGCCAGTGGATACCTGGCAATTTCAAGGCGCTGGGTACTGATGGCTTCGGCCGCAGTGATAGCCGCCGCAAGCTGCGCGACTTCTTCGAAGTCGACCGTCGCTGGATCGTCTACACCACCCTGTCGGCGCTGGTCGAGAACGGCGAGCTGCAGCCCGAGGTACTGATCGAGGCCCAGGCCACCTTCGGTCTGGACCCGAACAAAACCAACCCGCTGAACTGCTGAGGAGACGGCCATGAGTGAAGTGATCAAGGTACCCGACATCGGCGGCGAAGGCGAAGTCATTGAGATCCTGGTTCAGGTCGGCGATCGCGTCGAAGTGGAACAGAGTCTGGTAACACTGGAATCGGACAAGGCCAGCATGGAGCTGCCGAGCCCCAAGGCTGGCGTCATCAAGGCCATCAAGGTGAAGCTGGGCGACAGCCTGTCCGAAGGTGACGAGCTGATCGAGCTGGACATCGAGGGCGGCGAGCAGCCGGCCGACGAGAAGCCCGAGGAAGCAGCCAAAGCCGAGCAGCCGGCCAAGCAGGAAGCAGCAGCTCCTGCCCCGGCGGAAAAACCCGCGCCGAAGAAAGCCGGCAGCAGCGTTCAGTCGTTCACCATCCCCGATATAGGTGATGGCACCGCGCGCGTTATCGAGCTGATGGTGCAGGTAGGTGACAAGGTCGAGGCCGAGCAGAGCCTGCTGACCCTGGAATCCGACAAGGCCAGCATGGAGATCCCGGCACCGGCCAGCGGCGTCATCGAGTCCATCGAGGTCAAGATGGACCAGGAAGTGAAAACCGGCGACCTGATGATGCATATCCGCGTTGAAGGCGAAGGCGAAGCTGAAGAAGAAGCAGCGCAGGAGCCGGCCAAGCAGGAAACGGCAGCCCCTGCCCCAGCGCAGAAGCCAGCACCGAAGAAAGCCGAAAGCAGCGTGCAATCGTTCAATATCCCCGATATTGGCGATGGCAGTGCACGGGTCATCGAGCTGATGGTGCAGGTCGGCGACAAGGTCGAGGCTGAACAGAGCCTGCTGACCCTGGAATCCGACAAGGCCAGCATGGAGATTCCGGCACCAGCCGCCGGTGTGATCGAAGCCATCGAGGTAAAACTCGAGCAGGAAGTGAAAGCCGGCGATCTGATGCTGCGCATGCGCGTGGAAGGCGAGGCTGAAGAAGCCGAGCAGGCACCCGCCGCCGAGCAAACCAGGGAAGAAGTCGCAGCAGCACCAGCCAAGGAAGAACGCGCTCCAGCTCCGGCCGCCAAGCAAGCCGCACCGGCCCCGGTCGGCGCGCCCAGCCGTGGCAACAAGAAGGTCCATGCCGGCCCGGCCGTACGCAAGCTGGCCAGGGAATTTGGTGTAGAGCTGACCGAAGTATCGGGTAGCGGCCCGCGCAATCGCATCCTCAAGGAGGATGTGCAGAGCTTCGTCCAGAGCGTCATGCGCAAGAGCAAGGAAACCGGCGGCGCAGCCGCAACCGGTGGTGCCGGCATCCCGCAAGTACCGGAAGTCGACTTCAGCCGCTTCGGTGAAGTGGAACTGAAGGACATGACCCGTCTGCAGCAGATCGGTGCCAGCAACCTGCATCGCAGCTGGCTGAACGTACCCCATGTCACCCAGTTCGACCTGGCCGATATCAGCGAACTGGAAGACTTCCGCAAGGCCCAGAAAGCTGTGGCGGAAAAGGCCGGCGTCAAGCTGACCGTACTGCCGTTCCTGCTCAAGGCCTGTGCTCATCTGCTGCGCGAACAGCCGAACTTCAACGTCTCGCTGGCGCCCAACGGCAAGCAACTGATCCAGAAGAACTACGTGCACATCGGCTTTGCCGTGGACACACCGGACGGTCTGCTGGTTGCGGTGATCCGCGATGTAGACAAGAAGAGCCTGCTGGAGCTGGCTGCCGAAGCGGCGGAACTCGCCGACAAGGCCCGCAACAAGAAGCTCAGCGCCAACGACATGCAAGGCGCCTGCTTCACCATCTCCAGCCTGGGGCACATCGGGGGTACCTACTTCACCCCGATCGTCAACACCCCGGAAGTGGCGATCCTCGGCGTGAGCCGGGCAACCATGCAGCCAGTATGGGATGGTAAAGCCTTCCAGCCCAAGCTGATGCTGCCGCTGTCACTGTCCTACGACCACCGCGCCATCAACGGCGCCGCCGCAGCCCAGTTCACCAAGCGTCTGGGTGAACTGCTGGGTGATATCCGGTCGATGTTGCTGTAAGAAAAAAGCGGTCGGTAGTGCAGGCTACCGACCGCTTTTAAAAAGGTACGAGCTGGTGCTCGAACTTCCCAGGGGTACCAATCCGTCCGCACACACCAACCTCAGCGAGATTCCCTCCTGGGATTGTCGAGCACCAGCTCGACAGCGTTTCCATCAAGCAACGCGATGCCGCTGGTAAAAAGGCACGAGCTGGTGCTCGAACCTCCCAGGAATGCCAATCCGTCCGCACTCACCAACCTCAACGAGACTCCCTCCCGGGATTGTCGAGCACCAGCTCGACAGCTTTTCCATCAAGCAACGCGATGCCGCTGGTAGAAAGGTACGAGCTGGCGCTCGAACCTCCCAGGAATGCCAATCCGTCCGCACTCACCAACCTCAACGAGACTCCCTCCCGGGATTGTCGAGCACCAGCTCGACAGCTTTTCTCCCCCGTAAAATGTATGCCCGTTCTCAACTATGCGTTCCAACAGGCACACCTCCTTGTAACCAGAGCCTACCTTTGCAAGCATCCAATCATTCTGTTTGGATCGATAGTCATGGACGAACTCCTCTACCAAGGCTGGTATCACTCGCGGAAGCTGCCGCACTTCGATGGGCCCGATGCCACTCAGTTCATTTCCTTCCGCTTAGCTGACTCCCTACCCGCTGATCGGTTGAGACAGATCAAGTCGGAGCTACGGATTTTGCCGCTGGCACGTCAAAGCGTTGAACGCCGTAGAAAAATGGAATACTGGATCGACCGCGGCCTGGGCTGCTGCGCCTTGGCCCACCCTCAGATGGCTGAGGTATTCATTCAGGGGCTGCGGCTCCATGACGGGCGACGTTATCGCCTATTGGCGTGGTGCCTCATGCCCAACCATGTGCATATCCTTATTGAGGCTCACTACTCGCTACCAAGGATTGTACAAAGCTGGAAGTCCTACAGCGGTCGCTGGGCAGTAAACAATAACGAGCGCCTGGGTTTAGGGATACCGGTAGGCAGCATCTGGGCTAGAGGTTACTGGGACAGGTTCATACGTGACGAGAGACATTTCCATACCGCAGTGAACTACATCCATGAGAATCCGGTAAAGGCCGGGTTGTGTCACGCAGCAGAAGCGTGGCGGTGGTCCAGCGCCTATGTCGGTCCCGAGTAGAAGGGCGCATCAGCGCGGCCTGATAGGAGCTCTGTCGAGCTGATGCTCGACAATCCCGGGGCGGGCACTGGACCGGAGTGAGCTCCTGGGAGATTCGAGCACCAGCTCGTATCTTGCTGGCGGCGGCAACGGGTTTGCCTGATAGGAGAGCTGTCGAGCTGGTGCTCGACAATCCCAGGGCGGGCATCAGAAATTGATGCCCGCCTGGTGGTCCATTCAGCTTATCGGGTGAACACAAACTCCTCCCCTTCCACGCCTGCCTTGATCACCGCACCGGGTTCGAAGTCGCCGGCCAGTATGCGTTGGGCCAGCGGGTTTTCGATCCAGCGTTGGATGGCGCGCTTGAGTGGGCGGGCGCCGTAGACGGGGTCGTAGCCGACGGCGACGAGTTTTTCCAGCGCCTCGTCGCTCAGCTCCAGATTCAGCTCCCGCTCGGCCAGGCGCTGGCGCAGACGGCTCAGCTGGATCTCGGCGATACCGCCGATCTGTTCCTTGCCCAGCGGCTCGAACACTACCACCTCATCGATCCGGTTGACGAACTCGGGACGGAAGTGTTGGCCGACAGCATCCATGACTGCCGCCCGCTGAGCTTCCGGATCACCGACCAACTCCTGGATCTGCGCTGAACCCAGGTTCGAGGTCATGACGATCACCGTGTTGCGGAAGTCCACGGTGCGGCCCTGGCTGTCGGTCAGGCGGCCGTCTTCCAGTACCTGCAGCAGGATATTGAACACATCCGGATGCGCCTTTTCCACTTCGTCCATAAGGATCACCGAGTACGGCTTGCGGCGTACCGCTTCGGTCAGGTAACCACCTTCCTCGTAGCCGACATAACCCGGAGGCGCGCCGATCAGGCGGGCCACGGAGTGTTTCTCCATGAATTCGGACATATCGATGCGCACCATGGCCTCTTCGGTGTCGAACAGGAATTCGGCCAGCGCCTTGCACAGCTCGGTCTTGCCCACCCCGGTCGGACCGAGGAACAGGAAAGAGCCACTGGGGCGGTTGGGGTCCGACAAGCCGGCGCGGGAGCGGCGCACGGCGTTGGACACGGCCACCACGGCCTCATGCTGGCCAATCACCCGCTGGTGCAGCTCCTGCTCCATGCGCAGCAGCTTGTCACGTTCGCCTTCAAGCATCTTGGACACCGGAATGCCGGTCCATTTGGAGACCACCTCGGCGATTTCCTCATCGGTGACCTTGTTGCGCAGCAGCTGATTCTCGGTCTTGCCATGCTGCTCAGCCATCTGCTGGCTGCGCTCCAGGTCAGGTATGATGCCGTACTGCAGTTCAGCCATGCGGTTCAGATCACCCTTGCGCCGGGCATTCTCCAATTCCTGCTTGGCCTGTTCGATCTTCTCCTGCAACTGGGCCGTGCCCTGCACTTCCGCCTTTTCGGATTTCCAGATTTCCTCCAGATCGGCGTATTCGCGCTCCAGCCGGGCAATATCCTCTTCAAGCTTTTCCAGCCGCTTGATGGTGGCCTCGTCATCTTCCTTCTTCAGCGCCTCGCGCTCGACCTTGAGCTGGATCAGCCGTCGATCCAGCCGGTCCAGTTCCTCCGGTTTGGAGTCGATCTCCATGCGGATGCGGCTGGCAGCTTCATCGATCAGGTCGATGGCCTTGTCCGGCAGCTGGCGATCGGTGATGTAACGATGCGACAGCTTGGCCGCAGCGATGATCGCGCCATCGGTGATCGCCACCTTGTGATGCACCTCGTAGCGCTCCTTCAGGCCGCGCAGGATGGCGATGGTGTCTTCTTCACTGGGCTCATCCACCTGTACCTTCTGGAAGCGCCGCTCCAGCGCTGCGTCCTTCTCGATATATTGCCGGTACTCGTCCAGGGTGGTGGCACCCACGCAGTGCAGCTCGCCACGCGCCAGGGCCGGCTTGAGCATATTGCCCGCGTCCATGGAACCTTCGGCCTTGCCGGCGCCGACCATGGTATGCAACTCATCAATGAACAGGATGATCTGGCCTTCCTGCTTGCCCAGCTCGTTGAGCACCGCCTTCAACCGCTCCTCGAACTCGCCGCGGAACTTGGCGCCGGCGATCAGCGACCCCATATCCAGCGACAGCAGGCGCTTGCCCTTCAGCCCATCGGGTACTTCACCATTGATGATGCGCTGGGCCAGCCCTTCGACAATGGCGGTCTTGCCCACGCCGGGCTCACCGATCAGTACCGGATTGTTCTTGGTCCGACGTTGCAGGACCTGGACGGTGCGGCGGATCTCGTCGTCACGGCCGATCACCGGATCGAGCTTACCCTCCTCGGCCTTGCGGGTCAGATCGACGGTGTACTTGTCCAGCGCCTGGCGGGACTCCTCGGCGTTGGCGTCGGTCACGCTCTCGCCGCCACGCAGGTTGTCGATGGCGGTTTCCAGCCCCTTCTTCGATACGCCCTGGGCCAACAGGATCTTGCCCAGACGGGTGTCCTGGTCCATCGCTGCAAGCAGCACCAGCTCGCTGGAAATGAACTGATCGCCGCGCTTCTGAGCCAAGCCGTCAGCCCTGTTGAGCAGGCGGGCAAGATCGGTGGACAGGTTCACATCGCCAGTGGGGTTGGCGATGGTCGGCAGTTGATCGACGGCATCGCTGAGCTGCTGGCGCAGACTGCCGAGGTCGAAGCCGACCTGCAGCAGCAACGGTTTGATCGAGCCCTGCTGCTGTTCGATCAGCGCGAGCATCAGATGCACCGGCTCGATCTGGTTGTGGTCACGGCCTACCGCCAACGACTGCGCGTCGGACAGAGCCATTTGCAACTTGCTGGTTAAGCGGTCAATACGCATGAGTAGCAATCCTTATCGGCAGGCCGGAAGTCGGGGTCTGTCCCGGTCCGGCGAGATTCACTTAGATGAATGATAGATGAGGATTATTACTGCGCTTTCAAGGGGGTCGTACTGATCGGCGTCAATTTTTTGTCGCGGAGTCCAGCCAAACCAGTGAAGCGAAGCGCCCGGTTTGCCCGTCGCGCCGATAGGAGAAGAACCGGGTGGGGTCACTGACCGTACACAAACCACCGCCATAGACAGCATTCACGCCGGCATTGGTGAGGCGCAGCCGGGCCAGTTGATAGATATCCGCCAGGTAATGCCCCGGACGCTCGGAGGGCACAAAACAGGCCGCCGCAGCCGTGCTGCCGAAAATCTCCCGTACTTCCGGACCCACTTCAAAGGCCTCGGGGCCGATGGCCGGGCCCAGCCAGACCAGCAGTTCTTCCGGCGGCACCCCCAGCGCGCTGATGGTGTTCTCCAGAATCCCGGCAGCCAGCCCGCGCCAGCCGGCATGGGCTGCGGCCACGCGGGTGCCGGCACGGTCGCAGAACAATACCGGCAGACAGTCGGCGGTCATGATCACGCAGGCGACGTCCGGCTCAAGGGTCCAGCTGGCATCCGCTTCCTCCACCAGGCCCGGCGCGGCCTCGACCACATCGGTACTGTGCGTCTGCTCCAGCCAGGCCATGCGACAGCCCAGCATGCGCCCCAGCTCCGCCCGGTTGGCCAGAACGTTATTCAGATCATCGCCAACGTGGGTACCCAGATTGAATCCCTTGTACACGCCCTGACTGCAGCCATCCTGCCGCGTGGTGACGCAGGTCTTGACCCACTCGGGGGCCGGCCAGTCGGCCTGCAGCCAGTGCTCTTTCATTCTTCCAACTCGCCGTCCTGGCGCAGCAGCGCCAGCAACGCCTGCATATCGGCGGGCAGCGGCGCTTCCCAGCGCATCGGCCGATTGTCATCCGGATGCTCCAGTTCCAGCCGCCGGGCATGCAGTGCCTGGCGTGGGAATTCTCGCAGCATGGCAATCAGCTCCTGCGTCGCGCCCGGCGGAATACGCAGCCGGCCGCCATAGGTCGGATCGCCCACCAGCGGATAATTGATATGACTCATATGCACACGGATCTGATGCGTGCGGCCGGTTTCCAGCTTGACCTTGACGTGGGTGTGGGCACGAAAACGGCTGATGACGCGGTAATGACTCACCGCCTCCTTGCCGCCGGCAACCACCGCCATCTTCTGCCGATTATTGCCGTGGCGAGCGATGGGCTGGTCGACCTTGCCACCGGCTGTCATTACGCCCACCACCACGCATTCGTATTCACGAGTGACCGTCCGGTTCTGCAGCTGGATGACCAGATCGGTCTGTGCTTCCAGGGTTTTGGCCACGACCATGAGACCGGTGGTGTCCTTGTCCAGGCGGTGCACGATGCCCGCGCGCGGCACTTTGGCCAACTCGGGAGCGTGGTGCAGCAGCGCATTGAGCAGGGTGCCGTCATGATGACCGGCGGCGGGATGCACCACCAGCCCCGCCGGCTTGTTGATCACCAGCAGCGCGTGATCTTCATAGACGATATCCAGGTCGATGGCTTGCGGCAGCCAATCACCCTGAACTTCAAGTTCGGCATCCAGTTCCAGCAGTTCGTCGGTATAGACGGTATCGCGCGGGCGGACCTGTCTGCCGTCCACCGTCAGACTGCCGTCCTTGATCCAACCCTGCAACCGCGATCGGGAGTGGCTGGGGAACAATCGGGCAGCGACCTGGTCAAGGCGTTGACCACCGCACTCCGGGGTAACCTGTGCAGACAAGCGAATTCGTTCGGACATCAATGGCTCACTGGAACGCACCGGTACGCGCAATCCCTTTTGGTTTCGGCCCGGCGCTGTGGTTAAATACGGCTTCTTTGCCTGGCGCATGCTGTGCCTGGCAACTGAGCTCAACTATAACAGGACGGCTGTCAGGGCAACAGCGCGGGGTCGTCCATCCGGATGTCAAACATGTCGATTAAACATCTATTGCTGGTCGGTCTGCTGAGTCTGCTGGCGGCCTGTTCATCAAACAAGGCGACGGTTCTGGATGAATCGCTCAGCGAGTCCGAGCTCTATGTCCTGGCCCAGAAGAACCTGGACGCCAACAACTACGGCCAGGCTATCGAATCGCTGCGGGCCCTGGAGTCGCGCTATCCGTTCGGACGCTTCGCCGAACAGGCGCAGCTGGAACTGATCTATGCCTACTACCAGAACCTGGAACTGGATGCTGCCAAATCAGCTGCCGACCGTTTCATCCGCCTGCACCCGCAGCATCCCGATGTGGATTACGCCTACTACCTGCGCGGCATGACTTCCTTCACCCGCGACCGGGGGCTCTTCGAGCGCTTCCTGCCGCTGGACATGACCCGTCGCGATCCGGGTGCGGCCCGGGACTCATTCAACGAGTTCGCCCAACTGGTCAGCCGTTACCCCAACAGCCGTTACGCGCCCGATGCGCGCCAGCGCATGGTGTACCTGCGCAACCTGTTGGCCGCCTACGACACTCACGTCGGCCATTATTATCTCAAGCGCGGCGCGTACGTTGCCGCCGTCAACCGCGGTCGCTACATTGTCGAGAATTTCCAGCAGACCCCGTCTGTCGGTGACGGCCTGGCGCTGATGGTCGAAGGCTACCGTCGTCTGGCCATGGATGATCTGGCCAACAACGCCCTGCTGACGCTGCAGACCAACTATCCCGAGCACCCGAGCCTTCAGGACGGCGAGTTCCGCCATCATGTGGAGCCTGCCCAGCGCGAATCCGGTTGGGTCGAATCGATGACCACCGGCCTGCTGGACAAGGTCATGACCCCGCCGTCCATGAACCGGGAAACCCAGATGGAACGGGAAATGGAACAGCAGTATCAAGCAGCGCTGAATGCTCTGCCCCGGGATATCAAGACCCCACGGCAGGAACAGGAACCAGAGCCCAAGCGCTCCATCTGGAGCCGGCTGACTTTCGGTCTGTTTGATTGATTGAAGATGTGACGCCGTTCCCTCGGCGTCACATCGCACCGGCAGGCGTGCTCTGATCGCACGCTATTGCCAGCCCCGGATTACCTGAATCCACCGGCACCCTCCAACACCTGAGCTTTCGCAGCCCAACCCCCACTGCTCCCATAGAAAATCATTCGATCAAGCCAGTTTGACCACCCGAGCCACGGACTTGTTTGGCGCATCGCCCGGGTGGGATACACTAAGGGCCATTCGCTTACCTACATGGAATCACCACGATCATGGGCTTGATCAAACTGTTCATTCTGCTGGTGCTGGCTTATATCGCCTTTGTCTTCTGGCGCCAGTTCAAGGCCGCCCAGGCAGAGAAACACCGAACGCCGCCGCAACAACCGCCCAGGATGGTTCGCTGCGCTCAATGCCAGCTGCATCTGCCGGAAGATATGGCCCTGCGTCAGGACGACAAATGGTATTGCTGCAGTGAGCATCGCGATGTGGACCAGCAGTACTGATACGGTTGACTCCCAACGCCCGAAAATATTGCGCATCTACAATATCTATCGGGTGGTGCTTGGACTTTTCCTGACGCTGCTGACCAGCTCTGCCCTGCGCGACGGGCTGATCGACCTGCAGAACCCCGATCTTTACGAAAGCGCCAGCTGGATCTATCTGATCATCAACGTGCTGATAGCCCTGCTGCTGCATCAGGGCAAGCGCGACCTGCATCTGTTCGTGCTGGCGTTCATCGATATCTTCCTGCTGGCGGTGTTGTTCTACGCGGCCGGTGGCGCCAGCAGCGGGCTGGGCAACCTGCTGATCATTCCGGTGGCTACCGGCAATATTCTGCTGCACGGGCGCATTGGCCTGCTGCTGGCGGCGCTGGCCAGTCTGGCGTTGATCTATCTGACATTCTTCCTGAGCCTCGCGCACCCGTCGATCAGTCAAAGCTACCTGCAGGTGGGTGTGCTGGGCTGCATCTATTTTGCGGTAGCGCTATTTGTGCAGCGCCTCAGCCGCCGCCTGCGGCTGTCGGAAAACCTGGCCCAGCAGCAGGCAGCCAGCCTGGCCAGCCTGGAAAAGCTCAACCAGTTGATCATCCAGCGCATGCGCACCGGCATCATGGTGATCGATGAATCGCTGCAGGTACTGCTGGCCAATGAAGCCGCCGCCCAAATGCTGGGCAAGCCGATCATCCGCGGTATGGCCCTCGATAGCCTCGCCCCGGAGCTGGGCCAGCGCCAGCGCCAATGGCAAGTCAATCCATCGATCCGTGCTCTGCCCTTTCGCAACCATCCCGGCGGCGCGGAATTGATGGCCAACTTCAAGCGCCTGCCCGCCGATGAGCGGGAGTCGATCCTGGTCTTCCTCGACGATAATGCGCTGATGGCACAGCAGGTCCAACAACTCAAACTGGCCTCCCTGGGCCGACTTACCGCGAGCATCGCCCATGAGATCCGCAACCCGCTGGGCGCCCTCAGCCACGCTGCGCAGTTGCTGATCGAGTCGGAGCACATCCACGACCAGGACCGACGCCTGACCGAGATCATCCAGCAGCACTCCAAGCGCATGAACAAGGTCATCGAAACCGTGCTGGAATTGTCCCGGCGGAGGCAGAGCGAACCACAACTGGTCGATCTGACACTCTGGGTAGCGCAGTTCATCCGAGACTACAAGCAGACCAGCCCGGCCACTGATACCATCGAATGCGAACTGGAGAAGGAAGGCATCCTGACCCGCATGGACCCCAATCAGCTGCGCCAGGTGCTGAGCAATCTGTGCCAGAATGCCTTCCGTTACAGTGGCGAGCCGGGCAGCGAGCGAACCATCTGGCTAAAGCTGTATGAAGATGCCGGGACCGGCCTGCCGACCCTGGAGATCATCGACCACGGACCGGGCATCGATGATCGCCATCTGAGTCAGGTATTCGAACCGTTCTACACTACCGAGTCCGCCGGTACCGGTCTGGGCCTGTATATCTCCCGCGAGCTATGCGAGAGCAACCAGGCAACCCTGGAGTATGAACGGCTGGAGCCGCGCGGCAGCTGCATGCGCATCGTCTTCGCCCACCCCAGACGGCTGGTATGATGCCCTTTTCGAACCGCACGAACGCATGGAGCACAACGTGAACAATCCGCTGGCACTGATCATTGATGACGAGCCCGATATCCTGGAGCTGCTCGACATGACTCTGGGGCGGATGAACATCAGTACCCGCAGCGCGACCAGCCTCGGCCAGGCGCTGGAGCTGCTCAATCAGCAGCACTTCGACTTGTGCCTGACCGACATGCGTCTGCCTGACGGCGATGGCTTGAGCGTGGTGCGACATATTCAGCAGCATTGCCCAAACACCCCGGTGGCGATGATTACCGCCTATGGCAGCCTGGATACCGCCATCACTGCGCTCAAATCCGGCGCCTTCGATTTCGTTACCAAGCCCGTCGACTTGCAGCGGCTGCGCGAACTGGTCAATGGTGCCCTACGGCTGAACCAGCGCCAGGAAGCCCCACTGATTGAAGAGAGCGACGATCCGATTCAGGGCAGCTCACCGCCAATCCAGCAATTGCGTCGACAGATCGCCAAGCTCGCACGCAGCGAGGCACCGCTCTATATCAGTGGTGAATCCGGCAGCGGCAAGGAACTGGTCGCCCGGCGCATCCACGCGCTGGGGCCGCGGGCCTGTCATCCCTTCGTACCGGTGAACTGCGGGGCGATACCTTCGGAGCTGATGGAAAGCGAATTCTTCGGCCACCGCAAAGGCAGCTTCACCGGCGCCGTGGCTGACAAGCCCGGCCTGTTCCAGGCGGCCAGTGGCGGCACCCTGTTTCTCGATGAGGTGGCCGATCTGCCGTTGGCGATGCAGGTCAAGCTGCTGCGGGCGATTCAGGAAAAGGCGGTGCGTCCGGTCGGCACCCAGCAGGAGCAGCCGGTGAATGTGCGGCTGCTATGCGCGACCCACAAGGACCTGGCGGTGGAAGTGGCCGAAGGGCGATTCCGCCAGGACCTGTTCTATCGGATCAATGTGATCGAGCTCTGCGTACCACCGCTGCGCGAGCGCCGTGAGGATATCGCACCGATGGCCCGGCGCATTCTCACCCAACTGGCCCAGCGCGCGGGCGTCGAGGTGCCCCATATAGACCCGGCGTGCATGGAGCGGTTGAGCAACTACCGCTTCCCCGGCAACGTGCGCGAGCTGGAGAATATTCTGGAGCGGGCCTTCACCCTGTGTGAAGGCGATACCATCATGGCCAGCGATATCCAGCTTAACGCCAGCCCGCTTCCCGGCGAGGACTCCGCGCTGCGCCAGATCGATTCGCTGGAAGACTTTCTCGATGATATCGAACGCAAGGCATTGACCCAGGCGCTGGAGGAAACCCGCTGGAACAAGACCGCAGCCGCCCGCCGCCTGGGCCTGACGTTTCGGTCAATGCGCTATCGATTGAAGAAACTGGGACTGGAAGACTAGCCTGCCGCCAGCGCCAGTTCCGCCCCGCGGTGTGCCCGAGTGGGAGCGCCTTGGCCGGCAAGCCCGCTTCCACTGAACAAAGGTTCCCGACTAACCCGCCAGCAGCTCCCTGCCCGCCGTCACCGCATAGGGCGCCGGGTCGATGATCGGCTGCCGTCCCAGCATCACATCTGCCAGGAACTGACAGGAAGCCGGTGCCAGTACCAGCCCGTTGCGGTAATGCCCGGTATTCAGCCAGAGCCCGGGGTAATCCGGCACTTCGCCAATATAGGGCACACCATCCGGCGAACCGGGACGCAACCCGGCCCACTGGCGAACCGGCTGCTGCGTCGCCAACGCCGGCAATAGCTGCGCCGCGGAGGCGCGCAGGGAGTTCAGCGCAGCCTCGGTGGAGGTCTTGTCGAAACCTTCATGCTCCAGAGTGCTGCCGATCAGGATATGCCCATCCTGCCGCGGAATCGCATAGCGGCCGCCGCACAGCACCATGCTCGACAACCAACCCGGCTCCGCCTTGTACAGCAACATCTGCCCCTTCACCGGCACTACCGGCAGTGCCATGCCCAGCTCAGCGAGAAACTCACCGCTCCAGGCTCCGGCCGCCAATACCACGGCATCGGCCTGCATATTTTCGCCAGCACAGCGCACCCCAGCCACCCGCCCCTGCTCGATCAGCAGGCGGGCGTCGGCGCAGCCTTCCAGCAAACGACAATGGGGGTTGGCAGCCAGAGCAACGCGCAGGGCGGCCATCAGACGAGGATTGCGTACATTGGCCAGATCAGCCTGCCACAATGCATTTTCATATCCGGCCGCCAATACGGGGACCTGACGGTAGATGAACTCGGCATCGACACTGAGCAGCGGTTTTCCGCGCCCTGCTGCCCAGCTCAGAGCGACATCCTGTTCCTCCGAATCCAGCCAGAGCAGGCCGCAGGGCGTCACCTGCGGATCAATACCGGTATCTTCCGCCAACCGCGCGGCCAGTTGCGGATAGAAACCCTGCGACCAGTCGGCCAGGGCGCTGATCGGTCGGGAGTAACGCCAGGGGTACAGCGGGGAGACGATCCCGCCACCTGCCCAGGAGGCCTCGCGGCCAACCACCCCCCGCTCGATCAGGGTTACGCGTACTCCAGCATCCAGCAAGTTGAGGGCAGACAGGCAACCAATGACACCCCCACCGATGATGACCACCTCGTGCATGTCTGCTGCCGCCTCCCCGTGTTATCCATCCGATCATTCCGGCACAGGTAGTCCATCAACCACGTCTACTACAAAAGGGTAATGGTTATGACACTCAACCGGATAAACGAGTATCATACGCGCAGTTTTTAGTAAGAGGCGACATGTAAATGACAGCAAAAGATGTAGACGTATTGCTGGTCGGTGGTGGCGTCATGAGCGCCACGCTCGGAATGTTGCTCAAACAGCTCGATCCAAATATGACCATTACCCTGGTCGAACGTCTGGATCACGTTGCTCATGAGAGCACGGATGGCTGGAACAATGCCGGCACGGGGCACGCCGGTTACTGTGAGCTGAACTACACTCCCCAAGCCGATGATGGCAACATCACGATCAACCGCGCACTGTCGATCAACGCGAACTTCGAGGTGACCCTGCAATTCTGGTCCTACCTGGTCGAACAGCAGATCCTCCCAGCGCCCGGCAAATTCATCAACCCCACCGCACACCAGAGCTTTGTCTGGGGTGAGAAAGACGTGGCTTTTCTGCGCAAGCGTCACGAATTGCTCAGCGCCCATCACCTGTTCGCGGATATGCAGTACAGCGAATCGCGGGAGCAACTGGCTGAGTGGATGCCGCTGGTCATGCGTGACCGCGCAGCGGAGGGTCCGGTCGCCGCTACCCGCGTCGACCACGGTTCGGATGTCGATTTCGGCTCACTGACTCGCAGCATGATCAAGCATCTGGTAACTCAGGACGGTTTCGATCTGTGCCTCAGTCACTCGGTCAAGAGCCTGCGCAAAAGCAAGCGTGGCCATTGGCGTGTCGCCGTGAAGGATGAACAAAGCGGCGAGGACAAACAGTTCAATGCCCGCTTCGTCTTCCTTGGCGCCGGCGGTGGCTCTCTGCCCCTGCTGCAGAAATCCCATATTGATGAAAGCCAGGGTTATGGTGGCTTCCCGGTCAGCGGTCAGTGGCTGGTGTGCAAGAAGCCGGAAATTGTCCAGCAGCACCATTCCAAGGTCTATGGCAAGGCTCCAGTCGGCGCGCCGCCCATGTCCGTTCCGCACCTGGATACGCGCATCATCAATGGCCAACCAGCCCTGCTGTTCGGTCCCTTTGCCGGCTTCACCACCAAGTTCCTGAAGAAGGGCTCGGTATTCGACCTGTTCTCCTCGGTTCGCCCGTACAACGTGGCACCGATGATGGCCGTGGGTCGCGACAATATGGACCTGACCAAGTACCTGATCGCCGAGTCCTTCCAGTCGCACAAGGACCGTGTCGCGTCCCTGCGCAACTTCTTCCCCGATGCCAAAGAGGAAGACTGGACGCTGCAGAATGCAGGCATGCGCGTGCAGATCATCAAGAAAGATGCCGAGGGACACGGCAAGTTGGAATTCGGTACCGAAATTGTCGCCGCGAAGGATGGCACCCTGGCAGCATTGCTGGGCGCTTCCCCGGGAGCCTCCACCGCGGTGCAGGCGATGATCGACGTACTACATCGCTGCTTCAAGGAACGCATGAGCTCGCCGCAATGGCAGACTCGCATGAAGGAATTGGTTCCCTCCTATGGCCAATCCCTGATCGATGACGCTGCGCTGCTGAAAACGGTCCGTGATCGCACGTTGAGCACACTCAATCTGCGCGGCGACTGATCCCAGCCGATAGCTACTGGCAGGCGGACTGCATTACCGCCTGCCTTGCAGCGAAACTACTGCTTCGTCACATCCAGTTCGACTCCCTGCGCCCGTAAACGGTCAAACGCAGCGTCCAGATCAGTCTGTAACTGTTCAGCAAAGCCCGAATGACGGGATAGCACCAGACGCATGGGTTGCATCGCGACCTCAATATGCTCCAGCCTGACCCCGTCCAGCTCCTCCAGCACGACATCCACCTGCGCCCGATAATCCAGCAGGTAGTCCCCGCGCCCGCGCCGCAACATCTCCACCGCTCCCCTGTGCGAGTTGCTTTTATATAGAGTCAGGTCCAGCTCCGGATTCTGCACGGTATCGTTCAGGGCATTGGTATAGGTGAAGTTGGTGATCATGATGACACTACGGCCGCGCAGCCCCTCCGGCCAATCGGGCGCGGGCTGGCCCGGCAGGTAATACAGATTGATATTCACCTGCCCCAGGTCCCGACCGGTCAGCAGCGTATGCTCGTCGAGCCCAGGCTTATTCAATACCCCAGGCCAGAGATGCACGTCGCCGCTCTCGAGCCCCAACCAGATGCGCGCCGCAGGCAAAATCCGTATCCGGGCATCATAGCCAGCTTCATTCAGCAACTTGCGCACCAGCTCGACCGCCTTGCCTGTGGCCCGGCCGGACTCGTCCAGCTGCGAATATCCGGGAAAGTCCATGAAGGCAACCTGCACCACCGGCTTGCTGTTGGCCAGCATCGCGCTGCTCCAGCACATCAATAGCAAGATCAACCACCTCGCCGTTCCTTTGATCAGCATCACTCCCTCCCCTCGCCTGGGTAATTGGCAACCAGCGTAATGACCTACCGGCATAATGCAATAAAAAACCCCTTGCCGGACATCCGGCAAGGGGTTCGATTACCACATGCAACTCTCAGTCACGATAGACCGGCAGGCGGGCGCAAATGGCCTTGACCTGTTCACGGACACGATCGATGACCGACTCGTCGCCCATGTTGTCCAGAATGTCACAGATCCAGCCGGCCAGTTCGCGGCACTCGGTTTCCTGGAAGCCGCGGGTGGTCACCGCCGGAGTGCCCAGGCGCAGGCCGGAGGTCACGAATGGCGAGCGCGGATCGTTCGGCACCGCATTCTTGTTCACGGTAATGAAGGCGCGACCCAACGCAGCATCCGCGTCCTTGCCGGTGATGTCCTGCTTGATCAGCGACAGCAGGAACAGGTGGTTCTGAGTGCCACCGGAAACCACGTCGAAGCCGCGCTCGATGAACACACCGGCCATGGCCTGAGCATTCTTCACCACTTGCTGCTGGTAGGCCTTGAACTCGTCGCTCATGGCTTCCTTGAAGCAGATTGCCTTGGCGGCGATCACGTGCATCAGCGGGCCGCCCTGACCACCGGGGAATACCGCTGAATTCAGCTTCTTCTCCAGTTCTTCGTTGGCACGGGCCAGGATCAGACCACCGCGCGGACCACGCAGGGTCTTGTGGGTAGTGGTGGTGACCACGTCAGCGTAGGGTACCGGGTTCGGATAGACGCCAGCGGCGACCAGACCGGCAACGTGGGCCATGTCGACGAACAGATAGGCACCGACCTTATCGGCAATCTCGCGAAAACGCGGGAAGTCCAGGATCTGAGAGTAGGCGGAGAAACCGGCAACGATCATTTTCGGCTTGTGCTCGACAGCCAGACGCTCCAGCTCATCGTAGTCGATCAGCCCGGTCGCGGTGTCGATGCCATACTGCACGGCGTTGTACATCTTGCCGGAGAAGTTGACCGAAGCGCCGTGAGTCAGGTGGCCGCCGTGGGCCAGACTCATACCCAACACGGTGTCACCGGGCTTTACCAGCGCCTGGAATACCGCGCTGTTGGCCTGGGAACCAGCGTGCGGCTGAACGTTGGCGTAACCGGCACCGAACAGTTCCTTGGCGCGGTCGATGGCCAGTTGCTCGGCCACATCGACGAATTCGCAGCCGCCATAGTAACGCTTGCCCGGGTAACCTTCAGCATACTTGTTGGTGAGCACCGAACCTTGAGCCTGCATGACCGCAGGACTGGTGTAGTTCTCGGATGCGATCAACTCGATGTGCTCTTCCTGACGCTGTGCTTCCTGCTGCATCGCTGCCCACAGCTCGGCGTCGAAAGTGGCAATATCGTTGGAACGGCTAAACATGTCACGGCCCTCTGCCAGAGATGTACAAATAAAAAAGAGGCCGCATTTTACCTCAACCGGGGCAAACTGGCACATGAAAAGCATTCAGCCGGTCGGATCGGAGATTTCAAGTGCCTGAGCTGGGACCTGCCAAGTGCTGCTGGCGCCGGTGCGCACCGCTCACATGGACTACGCATGCCCAATTGCAGCAGCTGCGAGACCAGCCAGCCGCCAGGTTTGCCCTAACCCACACTTTGGGCTAGCCTTGCCCCCCATTCCGCACCCGTTCCAGGTGCCATTTCCTCTATTCAATTATCAAGGTTGTATCCACATGGCCCAATACGTTTACAGCATGCACCGGGTGAGCAAGGTTGTGCCCCCGAAGCGGCAGATCCTCAAGGACATCTCCCTGTCATTTTTCCCTGGCGCCAAGATCGGCGTGCTGGGTCTGAACGGCGCAGGTAAATCCACCCTGCTGCGCATCATGGCCGGTGTAGACAAGGAATTTGACGGCGAAGCCCGGCCCATGCCCGGCATCAATGTCGGCTACCTGCCTCAGGAGCCGCAGCTGGACGCAGATAAAACCGTCCGCGAGATCGTGGAAGAAGCGGTCAGCAATATCAAGGACGCTCAGGCTCGCCTGGACGAGGTCTATGCTGCCTACGCCGAGCCGGATGCCGACTTCGACGCGCTGGCCGCCGAGCAGGCCAAACTGGAGGCCATCCTGCAGGCCGCCGATGGTCACAACCTGGACCGCCAGCTGGAAGTCGCCGCCGATGCGCTGCGCCTGCCGCCATGGGATGCGCAGATCGGCCATTTGTCTGGCGGCGAAAAGCGCCGGGTTGCCCTGTGCCGCCTGCTGCTGTCGGCCCCCGACATGCTGCTGCTGGACGAGCCGACCAACCATCTGGATGCCGACTCGGTAGCCTGGCTGGAGCGCTTCCTGCATGACTTCCCCGGCACCGTGGTGGCCATCACCCACGACCGCTATTTCCTCGACAATGTCGCCGGCTGGATTCTGGAACTGGACCGCGGTCACGGCATCCCGTTCGAGGGCAACTATTCGCAGTGGCTGGAATCCAAGGCCAACCGCCTGGCTACCGAAGCCAAGCAGGAAGCCTCCCATGCGAAAGCAATGAAGGCCGAACTGGAGTGGGTTCGCCAGGGTGCCAAGGGCCGCCAGGCAAAATCCAAGGCGCGTCTGCAGCGTTTCGAGGAAATGCAATCCCAGGAATTCCAGAAACGCAGTGAAACCAACGAGATCTACATCCCGGCCGGCCAGCGCCTGGGTGACCAGGTTATCGAACTGCATAATGTCGCCAAGGGCTATGGTGACAGGGTCCTGATCGACGATTTGTCGCTGACCATTCCCAAGGGCGCCATCGTTGGTGTCATCGGCGGCAACGGCGCGGGCAAGTCCACGCTGTTCCGCATGCTGACCGGCAAGGAGCAACCTGACAGCGGCAAGATCGTCATCGGCGAAAGCGTGCAGATCGCCAGTGTCGACCAGAGCCGTGATGACCTGGATGGGAACAAGACTGTCTGGGAGCAGGTGTCCGACGGCTTCGACATGATCAAGGTCGGCAACTATGAAGTCCCTTCGCGCGGCTATGTTGGCCGTTTCAACTTCAAGGGCGCGGATCAGCAGAAGTTCGTCAAGGACCTGTCCGGCGGTGAGCGTGGCCGTCTGCACCTGGCGCTGACGCTGAAACAGGGCGCCAACGTACTGCTGCTCGACGAACCGTCCAACGACCTCGACGTCGAAACGCTGCGCGCCCTGGAGGAAGCCTTGCTGGACTTCCCTGGCTCGGCCATTGTGATTTCCCACGATCGCTGGTTCCTGGACCGCATCGCCACCCACATTCTGTCTTATGAGGATGATGCAAAGGTGGTATTCTTCGAGGGCAATTACACCGAGTTTGAAGCAGACCGCAAGAAACGCCTGGGCGAAGCCGCAGCTCAGCCGCACCGTGTCCGCTATAAAAAACTGGCTTGAGTCAAAAAAGTCACATTTTTCTGGAACTTTTTCGACCCGCTGCATGCGACCAAAGCGCGCATGCAGCGGAGCCTCGAACAAAGTCCATAAAACGCTTTAAAATCAATCATCTACAACAGAACTTTGCGCACCTGCGCGATGCCCGTTGCGGTGCTGCAAAGTGCCTTTCACCTTCATTCCCGCGCGTTTTTTTTTGTGAAACGCTATTTCAGAGCGTGCTCACCTCTGATAAATTTGCGCCATTACGTCTTAAACTTGCAAAAAAGAGACTTCCATGACTGATACTCTGACCTCCTGCCTGGCGCATCTCAAACTGCGCGATCCAGAGCAACCCGAATTCCACCAGGCAGCCGAAGAAGTGCTGAGCACGCTGTGGCCCTTTCTGCAGGAGAACCCGAAGTATCTCAAGGCCGGCATCATTGAACGCCTGATCGAGCCCGAGCGGGTGATCATGTTCCGCGTGCCGTGGATGGACGATAACGGCCAGGTCCATGTGAACCGCGGCTTCCGCGTACAGATGAACAGCGCCATTGGCCCCTACAAGGGCGGCCTGCGCTTCCACCCCTCGGTCAATCTGGGCGTGCTCAAGTTCCTGGCCTTCGAACAGGTGTTCAAGAACGCGCTCACCACCCTGCCCATGGGCGGCGGCAAAGGCGGTTCCGATTTCGATCCCAAGGGCAAGAGCAACGCTGAAGTGATGCGCTTCTGCCAATCCTTCATGACCGAACTGTCCCGCCATATCGGCGAGAACCTGGATATCCCCGCTGGTGATATCGGTGTCGGTGCGCGGGAAATAGGCTACATGTATGGCCAGTACAAGCGCCTGCGCAACGAGTTCACCTCGGTGCTGACCGGCAAGGGCCTGACCTACGGCGGCAGCCTGATCCGCCCTGAAGCTACCGGCTACGGTTGCGTCTACTTCACCGAAGAAATGCTCAAGGAACGCGGCCGCAGCCTGGAAGGTCAGCGCGTTGCTGTATCCGGCTCCGGCAATGTGGCTCAGTATGCTGCGCTCAAGGCGATGGATCTGGGCGCCGTGGTGATCTCGGTTTCCGATTCCGGCGGCACCCTGTACTTCCCCGAGGGCATGACCACTGAACAGTGGCATTACCTGATGGACCTGAAGAACGAGCGTCGCGGCCGCCTGCAGGAAATGGCTACCGAGTTCAATCTGGAAATGCTGACCAACCGCACGCCGTGGCACCTGCCCTGCGATATCGCGCTGCCCTGCGCAACCCAGAATGAGCTTAACGGCGACGATGCCCGCACGCTGATCGCCAATGGCTGCTACTGCGTGGCCGAAGGTGCCAACATGCCGTCCACTCTGGAAGCCCTGGACGTGTTCCTGGAGAACCGCGTCCTGTTCGCTCCGGGCAAAGCAGCCAATGCCGGTGGCGTCGCGGTGAGCGGGCTGGAGATGAGCCAGAACGCCATGCGTATGCAGTGGACCGATGGCGAGGTAGACACCAAACTGCACGCCATCATGCAGTCGATCCACTCTGCCTGCGAACGCTACGGCAAAGAAGAAGACGGCTATATCAACTACGTCAAGGGCGCCAACATCGCCGGCTTCGTCAAGGTCGCCGACGCCATGCTCGCCCAAGGCGTGGTCTGAGTTGACGATTCGATCTGCCGCAGGTCAACCTGCGGCAGATCGCCCTCAGTAGAGTCTTCGCGCAGCAGCTATAATGATGGCATCTTGAACCCGACCTATCGGGGGCCGTCATGTCAGACCATCACTTCTCTTCCCCTGCCCTTTTCGACGCGACCGTCAGGCTCCAGCAGGATGCCTGGACCCACTCTGCCCCGTTGCTGGATATCTCCCTGGCAGGCCTGTTGATCAGCCGACCGGACACCTGGTCACTGGCCGACGCTGATGCCCACTTGGAAACGATCATCGAGCTGACTAGCGGCGATCACATCCGCCTGGAAGCACAACTGGCCTTCAGCCGTGGCGACGTGCTCGCTCTGGCCTGTCGGCATCTCGATCTGGATTCCATCGCCCAGTTGAAAGCATTGATCAGCGCGACGCTGGGCGACCCGTCGCTGGCAGAACGCGAGCTGACCGAACTGGGTCGCTGACGCCTGAGCAGACAACGGAGCGCAGCTCACTCGAACAGCATGCCCAGGGCTTCATCCAGCCGGGTCACCGGCACTACCTGCATGCCCTTGGGTGATTCCTTGGGCGCGTTGGCCTTGGGTACGATGGCGCGGGTAAAGCCATGCTTGGCGGCTTCCTTCAGCCGCTCCTGACCGCTGGGTACCGGGCGAATCTCGCCCGACAGACCGAGTTCGCCGAACACCATCAGGTCCATCGGCAGCGGGCGGTTGCGCAGGCTGGAGATCACCGCGGCCAGCAGCGCCAGATCGGCCGCGGTTTCCAGCACCTTGACCCCGCCGACCACGTTGACGAACACGTCCTGGTCATAGGTGGGCACGCCTCCATGACGATGCAGTACCGCCAGCAGCATAGCCAGACGGTTCTGATCCAACCCCAGGGTTACCCGCCGGGGATTGCCCAGGTGGCTGGTGTCTACCAGCGCCTGCACTTCCACCAGCATCGGCCTCGACCCTTCCCAGGTAGACATCACCACACTGCCGGGAATGGGTGCGTCATAACGTGACAGGAAAATCGCCGAGGGGTTGGCGACTTCCTTGAGGCCCTTGTCGGTCATGGCGAATACGCCAAGCTCGTTGACCGCACCAAAACGGTTCTTCACCGCTCGCAGCATGCGCAGCCGGCCATCGGACTCACCTTCGAAATACAACACGGTGTCGACCATATGTTCGAGTACCCGCGGCCCGGCCAGCGAACCCTCCTTGGTCACATGGCCAACCAGGAAAATGGCGGTACCGCTCTGCTTGGCAAAACGCACCAGGAGCGCGGCGCTTTCCCGTACCTGGGCGACACCGCCGGGGGCTGATTGCAGTTGCTCGGTGAAGATGGTCTGAATGGAGTCCACCACCATTACCTTGGGTTGCTCCCGCCGGGCAGTGGCAACGATGCTTTCAATGCAGGTTTCAGTCATGACCTTGAGCTGGTCCTTCGGCAGGCCAAGCCGGTCGGCACGCATCGCTACCTGCTGCTGGGACTCTTCACCGGTGATATACAGCGCGGGCATGTTCTGCGCCAGTCGGCACAGGGTCTGCAGCAGAATGGTGGATTTGCCGATACCCGGATCACCGCCGATCAAGACTACTGAGCCGCTGACCAGCCCACCACCCAATACCCGGTCCAGCTCCGACGAACCGCTGGGCTGGCGGGGCATTTCTTCAGTGGATACCTCGGCGAGGGTTTTTACCTGGGCCATTTCTCCTGCCCAGTTGCTGCTGCGCGAACCGCCACCGCTGCCGCCCGTCGGGGTGGTATCTATCACGGTTTCAATCAGGGTGTTCCAGGCCTGGCATTCACCACACTGCCCTGCCCATTTGGTGAAGGTAGCGCCGCACTCAGTGCAGCCATAGAGTCGTTTGTTCTTCGCCATTGCGATCCCATGAAACTGAAGAAATTCTCAAGCAGTTACTATACTGATCGAGCGCGGATAAATCCTGACGGAACAATGAAAGTGCCCGAACACAGCACCAACAAAAAAAGCTATAAACGGCAGCGACGGAAACTCACCGAGGCTCTGCTCGAAGCCCAGTATGCCCTGCGCAAAGCGAAGAAGGGGCCGGTGCTGGTGCTGATCAGCGGTAATGACGAGGCCGGCAAGGCCGAGGCTATTTATGGCTTCTACAATACGCTGGACAACCGCTACCTGAATACCCGAGCCTTTGCCCTGCCCCAGGGCGTCGAGCAGCAGATGCCTCACCTCTGGCGCTACTGGATCAGCCTGCCCAAACCAGCCCGGCTCGGTTTCTACCTGGGCTCCTGGTATCACCAACCACAGATCCGCTATTGCCGGGGCGAGATCGACCTGCCGGCGCTGCGCAGGCAGATGGAGGAAGTTGCCCGCTTCGAACGCCTGCTGACCGGTGAGGGCATAGCCCTGGTCAAGCTGTGGCTGCAGGTCGAGGGTCCGGTAAAACCAGCAGGAAGATTTGCCAGCGGCGAACAGACCGTCGCCATGCGTGAATGGGGTAGTTTCAGCGACGCCGACTATGCCTGCGTCCAGGATTCATTTCAGTTGATCAGCACCCTGACCTCGACCGAGGCAGCCCCCTGGATCACCGTATCCGGCGACGATGAGCATGAGCGGGATATCCGCGTCGGCCAGATCGTGCTGCAGCGGACCCAGCAGTTGCTGGAGGCCGGCCCCGGCAAGATGCCGACCGCCTCCTGGCAACCCGCCCCGCTGACCCAGTTGCAACAACTGGATTACGACCGCAAGCTGGACAAGGCCCGCTACAAGGAGCGGCTCGCGCACTACCAGGCCCGGTTGCGCGAGCTGGTACGCCATCCAGCGTTTGCCGGGCGCAGCCTGCTGCTGGTCTTCGAAGGGACCGATGCCGCTGGCAAGGGCGGGGCCATCCGCCGTATCAGCCAATGTCTGGACCCGCGCTATATGCGCGTTCATGGCACCCGCGCGCCGACCAGCGAAGAACGCCGTCAGCCTTATCTGCTGCGGTTCTGGAAACGCGTGCCATTGCCCGGGCGTGTCGCCATCTTCGACCGCAGCTACTATGGCCGCGTTCTGGTCGAGCGGGTCGAAGGCTTCTGCACCCGCCGGGAATGGCAGCGCGCCTATGATGAAATCAATGATTTCGAGGCGCAATTACAGGCCGCCGGCACCCTGGTGCTGAAGTTCTGGCTGGCAATTACCCCCGAGGAACAACTACGGCGATTTCAGGCTCGCGCCGAATCGCCGCTCAAACGCCACAAGCTTTCCGATGAGGACTGGCGAAATCGGGATCAATGGCCACAATATGAGCAGGCGCTGAACGATATGGTCGAACGCACCAGCACCGCCACTGCGCCCTGGCATGTCATTCCCGCAGAAGACAAGCGCCATGCGCGCATCCAGACTCTGGAGATCGTCTGCACGGAATTGCAGAATGCGTTGAAATAAAAAGTAAAAAAATATCAAATAAGCTCGCCATTCGGGCATACAGGAGTAGGTAGAACATGAGTCTGATTCAGGAATTCAAGTCATTCGCCATGCGCGGCAATGTCATCGACATGGCTGTGGGTATCATTATCGGTGCTGCCTTCGGCAAGGTGGTGTCCTCCTTTGTGGATAACATCGTCATGCCCCCCCTGGGGCTCGCTATCGGGGGCGTGGATTTCAGCGATCTGGCCGTGGTGCTCCGCGAGGCGCAGGGCGATCTGGCAGCGGTTACCCTGGGCTACGGCGCCTTCATCCAGAGCATCGTGGATTTCCTGATCATTGCCGCGGCCATTTTTGTTGCTATCAAGGTGATGAACAATCTCAAGCGCAAGGAAGAAGAAGCTCCCGCCGCGCCGCCAGCGCCGAGCAAGGAAGAAGTGCTGCTGACCGATATCCGCGACCTGCTCAAGCAGCAGGCCGAGAAGTAAGCAGCAGGACCGCACTCTGCGCTCCCCGGGTCCTGCGAACGACAGCTCGCTCGCAGGGCCTCACCAGAGAACCTGAACCGCCGGACCGGCTGCGCTATACTGCCCGCCCTGACTCGTTTTCCGGCCCGCCCATGCAACGTTGCGATACCTCTTTCGGTAGTCTCCGACTCGACCGCTACCCGCCAACCCGTAATCCGACACTGCAACCTTTCGATGCAGCTGACCTGTATCTGCTGCAGGAGCAGGCGCGCCTGTCGGAAGGCTCGGCCACGGGTTCGGTACTGGTGGTCAACGATCAATTCGGTACCCTGGCCTGCGCCTTGGCCCTGACGGGCATCCCGGTGATGAGCTGGGGCGACTCGCATCTGGCCGAGCGCGCGCTGCAGGATAATCTTCGCCATAATCAGCTATCAGCGCAGGCGGTCACCTTTGTCGATAGCCAGCGCTTGCCCAACGGCCCGATAAGCCACGTGCTGCTGCGCATCCCGAAAAGCCTGGCACTGCTCGAAGACCAGCTCAGTCGTCTGCGGCCGCTGCTATCAGCCGACGCCGTCGTAATCGCCGGCGCCATGCTCAAGCACCTGCCGCCCAGCGCTGGGGATCTATTGGCCAGGTATGTGGGCCCATACCAGGCGTCCCTCGCCTGGAAGAAGGCCCGTTTGCTGACCGCACGATTCGACTCCGACCTGACACCGGCGATACCGCAGCTCGACACCCGCTATGCCCTGCCCGAAAGCGGCCCTCAACTGACCAACTTGCCCGGCGTGTTCTCACGGGATCGCCTGGATATTGGTACCCGGGTCATGCTGCCCTGCATCCCGCCGACCGCAGGTCCTGCGCGCATTGTTGACCTGGGTTGCGGCAACGGCGCCCTGGGCATCCAGGCGGCACTGCTCAACTCCCAGGCGCAGCTGAGCTTCATTGATGAGTCTTACGCAGCGGTCACCTCGGCACGGCAGAATTTCACCGCTGCCTGCCCCGGACGCGACGCCTGCTTCACCGTCAGCGACGGCCTGGTTGATGCCGAGGCCGCCAGCGCTGATCTGGTGCTGTGCAATCCGCCGTTTCATCAGCAACAGGTGATCGGCGACGAGATTGCCCTGCGCCTGTTTCAGCAGAGCCGCACTGCTCTGGCACCCAATGGCGCCCTGCTGGTGGTCGGCAACCGCCACCTGGCTTACCACGTCAAGTTACGGCGCTTCTTCAGCCAGGTGGAGCAGGTCGGTGGCAACAGCAAGTTTGTGGTGTTGCGGGCCAGCCAGTAATAAAACCGGTTGTACACACATTCTGTGGATAACTCTGTGTACAGGCTTGTGGCAAATGCCGCTGGGCCATATCGCCTCAGGTACTGGCGCAAATAGTTCAAAAAACGACCAACGTGACCAACGGGTCATTTTTTGGCAGACCACCGCCCTGTAGGTGGCATGATGCCGCACCTTCGGCCTTGACGCAGGGGATAAATTGTTATCCGGTCAGCATTCCCGAAAACGGGTTATTGACAATGCCTTGGGATAATGAATCGTGGAAAGTCCTCCACACATTCTGTGGATAACTCTGTAGACAATACCGGGAAAGCTCGCTCAAGGGCATGCCGGACCTGGGGTCCGGCATGCTGTTCATTGTTTGACCAGCGGCGCGGCCTCTTCCTCATCGCCCGACCCGGCCCGCGTATCAGAGTCGTCGTTGTGCTGGCCACGGTTATTGATGGTCTTCAGCCGCTGCACTGCCCGGGCATTGATCGACCCTTCAGGAAAGTTGCCTGCGGCATCCGGTGTGCCGGCATCCTCACCGGCCAGCAGACTCAACGCCTGGTCGACATTCTCCACCGCATAGATATGGAACAGACCAGCCTTGGCTGCATCCAGCACCGTCTGGTGCAGCATCAGGTTGGGCACATTGGAACGGGGAATGATCACGCCCTGCTCCCCGGTCAGGCCACGCGCTTCACATAGCCGAAAGAACCCCTCGATCTTCACGTTGACCCCACCGACCGCCTGCACTTCGCCGAACTGGTTGATCGAGCCGGTGATCGCAAAACCCTGTTTCAGCGGCACCCGCGACAGGGCGGAGATCAGTGCACAGACCTCACCCAGCGAGGCGCTATCGCCATCGATATAGCCATAGGACTGTTCCAGAGCGATGCTGGCGGAAATCTCCAGCTGATGGTCCTGCGCATACCGACTGCCGAGATAGCCAGTGAGGATCATCACGCCCTTGGAGTGGATCGACTGACCCAGACTGACCTCACGTTCGATATCCACGATGCCGCTGCTGCCGGGATAGACAGTGGCGCTGATCCGCGCCGGCACCCCAAATACCGAATCGCCGATAGCCAGCACCGTCAGCCCGTTGCACTTACCGACCGCCGCACCGGCGGTATCGATCAGGATCACCCCCGACAGCATATCCTCACGGATACGCGCGCTGGCGCGGCCGGTGCGCGCCTCCTTGGCCTGCAAGGCACGCTCGATGTGGCCGGTGTCGGTCACTCTGTCACCGGCCAGCTGACGAGTGAGGTCAGCCTCGGCAACCAGCTGGAAGATATCACTGATACTGGCGGACAGATGCTGCTGATGCTCGGCCAGGCGCGCGCTGTAGGTCAGTATCCGCGCCACGGCGGCGACACTCAGCGGCGCCATGCCCTCCTCATCGACCCGGGTCTTGAGCAACTGCGCCATGCCATCGATGCTGTCCGGCGTGCGCGGCAGGTAATCGTCGAAATCCACCAGTACGCGAAACAATTCCTGGAAGTCAGGATCATGGTCCTGCAAGGTGTAATAGATCCGGCGCGAACCGATCAACACCACTTTGACCGACAGCGGAATGACCTCCGGCGTCAGCGTTACCGTGGTCAGCCGGCCGAGGTCAGCCCAGGGCGATTCGATTTTCAGCTCACGCGACTGCAGGGCGCGTTTGAGCGCCTCCCAGACGAAAGGCTCGCTCAACAGTTTTTCCGCCTCCAGCACCAGGTAGCCATGGTTGGCGCGGTGCAGCGCACCGGAGCGGATATGGCGGTAGCTGGTGAGCAGAGCGCCCTGTTCGGAGCTGTATTCCACTCGCCCGAACAGGTTGTCGTAGGAAGGATGCGGTTCATGCACCACGGGCGCGCCCCGGGAGCCCGGATGTTCAATGACGGGGTTGGGGCTGTACCGTTCGATCAGCGCTGCCTTCTTGACCGCCTCGGGGCGTGCATCGGTAGCGCGCTCATCGGCGATCAGCTCGATCACGATCTTCAGTAGATCCTGATGCATCGCCTGGATGTACTGGCATACGCCGGGGTTGTCGCAGTAACGCTCGGTCAACGGTTGCAGCAGCGGCTGCAGCGCATCGGTGATGGTCTGCTCGTTCAGCTCGCGCAATTCGTTGCTGGACTCGCGCTTCCATTGCGGCAGGCTGGACAGCGCCTCGTTGAGCACCTCTTCCAGATCCGAGATATCAGCATGGAAGCGCTCGCGTTCGGCTTCCGGCAGCCGGGTAAACTCCGCCTCATCCAGCCCCTTACCGTCGCGCATGGGGGTAAAGGCCAGATTCTGTCCCTCCCGGTACAGTGCAATGTTGCGCTCCAGCGCCTTGCGTTCGACGGTATCGATGGCGCTGTCATAACGCTTATTGAAGCGCCGATCGATCGCACTCTTCTTCTGCTGGAAGGCCGGATGTTCGAATACCGCCGGGAAGGTCGCCAGCAGGTTGTCGATCAGATGGTCAATGTCTTCGATGAAGGCGGCTGCTATGCCCGGTGCCATGTGCAGCGCTCTGGGCTCGCGGGGCTCATCGAAATTATTGACGTAGATGCAGTCCTGCGGGGTCGCCATGCGTTTGGCCTCGGCCTGCAGATAGCGCATGGCATAGGAGAATCGCCCCGTGCCCGGCTCGCCCATGACGAACATGTTGTAGCCGGGCCGGCGCATGGCGACACCAAAATGCATCGCCTCGACGGCCCGGTCCTGGCCCAGGATGCCCTTGAACGGTTCCAGATCATCCGTAGACGTGAATCCCAGACTTTCGAGGTCAATCGGGACGGTCAGTTGTTCTGGCGACAGCGGTGTCGGGCCGGCTTTGCTCATCAAACTTGCCTTGTGAAACAGTGAAAATTCAGTGTAAACCATTGCCCGGGCTTGTGCCCCCGAACTCCCGGACCAGTTCGCGCACCAGCGGCTTCATGAAGAAACTGCTCGGCGGCATCAAGTCGACCCGCAGACCACGCTCCTGCAATTCGCCGGCAACCACCGGCCCCACGGCGGCGATCTTGAGGCCCGCGAGAATCTCTTTCAGCCGCTGCTCCCCTACCGAGCGCCGGCCGATCTGAAACAGCCGCCGCACCTGGGTGCCACTGGTAAAGGCAATGGCATCCAGCCGGCCGGCGGCCAGCTCGGCAATCAGCGCATCAACCTGGGCATTCTCGACATCGTCGGCATAGACATAGGGCCATACCGGGGCCACTTGCGCCCCGGCCTGCTGCAAGAAACTCATCAGCAATTGGTTTGGATCGGTGCCATAGAGTTGCACGGCGATCCGCCGGCCGCGCAGGTCCTCGGCCTGCAGGGTGCTGATGATACCGGCCGTGGTCGGCTCTACAGCAGTCACTTCGGCTTTGAGGCCAACGGCACGGAGGGCCGCGCCCGGCTTGGGTCCGCGAACGATCTTGCGTACCTGTCCGAGTCGGGTGATGAAATCCTCTCGTACTGTGCCTCCGGCCCGTTCAGCAGCCGTGAGGAGCCGGCGCATGCCTTCGCCGGTCAGCATGATGAAGTCGTCCCAGGGCTGACTGATAAAAGCCTCCAGCCAATCCCGTATCGGTTGCTGGTCCGGCGCGTCATGGATGGCCACCAACGGGCAGCGCAGTACTTCTGCGCCGCGCTTGAGGAGCATGTCCGCAAACAAATCCAGTTCGCGGCTTTCAGGCAAGGCGATACGGCGGCCCACCAAGGGAAGATCAGACATGGGAGGACCCTTTACCAGAGGAAAGCCGCATTGTGCGGCCAGATCCCGCCGAGCTTCAAGCGCGCCGGGCCTGGCGCCAGCTCACTACTGGTGTTGAACAAGCGCCGGGGCGGGCGTATCGAGGTGGGGCGCCAGCACTGGCGCCATGCTTTTCAATACCTGCGCCGGCAGCGCTGAGGTGAAGTGAAAGGCACCGGCATCGGCGCCCGGCACGAATGCCGTCAGGGTGCCGAAGTGGTTGGGACCAAGGAAGAATACAAAGGTCGCCGTGCGGTTCAACACCTCGCTGGAAAGGATTCGGCCATCAGCGGCCATGATATGGCTGCGGTTGTCGCCGGTTCCGGTCTTGCCCCCAACCGCCAGCGGCTCGCCGGCAGCAGTGATGAATACGCCCTGCAGCCGCCGGCCGGTGCCGTCGAGTACCACGGCCGACAGCGCATTGCGCAGCGCCGTCGCCACCTCGGGCTGGAGCACTTGGCGCGCCTCTACTGACAGCGGCTCGAAGCGGGTTTCCCAGGGGGTCGCCGCAGCAAAATGCAGGTTGTTGATGCGCCGTACCGGCTGTCGCTTGCCGTCGTTGAGGATGATGCCCATCAACTCGGCCAAGGCGCTGGGCCGATCGCCGGAGCTGCCCAGCGCCGTCCCCAGAGATGGCACCAGGTGCGGAAAGGGATAACCGACCCGCTGCCAGCGCTGATGCAGATCGTCGAAGGCCTCGCGTTCGAGCATGCTGCGGATGCGCACATTGCGTGCACCGGCGTGCCGGGTGCGGAACAGCCAGCCGTAGACTTCCTGCCGCTGAACCGCGCTGGCTGAAAGCACCTCGTTTAGCGTGGCCTGGGGATGGCGGCGCAAGTATTCCAGCAGCCACAACTCCAGCGGATGCACCTGGGCGATATAACCCTGGTCGGTCAGGTCATACTTGCCCGGGCGGTAGGTGTGGTACAGACGTTCGATGCGATCCGGTTTCTGCGGCACCCGCACCCATTCCTGCAGAAAGGCACTGAAATTGTCGAAATCGGCTTCGGGGTAGAGCATGCGATAGACCACCGAAAGCCGGGCAGCAATAGGTTGCACATGCTGCAGCAGACGCTCGAAGCGCTGCTGCTCATCCATCCCGGCATAACGGCGCCAGAAGCGCTGCAGGTAGACTCGCCCTTCCCGGTCGGCAAACGTTTGCAGCCAGGCCTGGCGGCGCGGATCGCGATCATTGGTCAACAGGCTGCTGGCGTCCTCCACGCTGTGGTGCAGGCTGTAGCGGACAACATCACGCAATAGACGGACGAAAGGCAGGTTGATGGATTCCTGCAGCGCCTCCTGAACGGTTGGTCGCCGACGGTCATCCTCCTTGCGGTAGTTGGAAAAGCGCTGTAGTCCACCCCCGGTTGGAAACCGCTCCCAGGGCGAAGCGGAATAGCGCCGCTGCAAAGCCGCTTCAAGCATGGCTGGCAAGTCGCTGTCGGGGTGGGTGCGCAGGTAGCCTGCTGCCCATTGGCTGAGCGGATCCTGCGCCTGGGCCTCGGCAGCGCGCAGAGCGACCGCGTCGGTATCGGCCAGCGCGGCGTGCAGTTCGGCGATGATTTCAAGATAGCTGGTCAGCACCCGCAGCTTGGCGGTGGACCCCAGCTCCAGCTTGCTGCCCTGGTTCAGGTCGAACGGCTGGCCAGTGGTATCGGTCTGCACCCGCACCTGGTTGCCGGTCGCGGTGCGCTCCATGAGCGTGAAGCTGTAATGCACCTCCGGCGCCTGTTTGCCGGACAGCAGCGTCTCGCCCAGCAATCCGTTCTGGCGAGCGATCCCCTCGTCGGCCAGACTGTGCAAAAACGCGCTGACGGAACGCTGCAACTCCACATCCAGACTGCTGCTGGCACTCAGATCAAGTCGATCCAGATCATAGATCGACTGGCCAAGCAGCGATGCCAACTGGCTGCGGGTCACCCGGATCGCCTTATCCATGTCGATGGTCTCGTCCAGAGGCTGAGTCTGCCAGTCCCGGAATACCAGCGGGCTGGCCAACGCCGCCTCGGCCAACGGCAGATCGATGCGCTGCTCGCTCGCCAACAGCCGCAAATGACTGTCGACCAGTTCCTGCAGCTCAGCCCGACCGTTCAACAGGTACCAGCTGGGCCGCCGCTGGGCGATGATCAGCGATAAGCCCTGGCGCAGCGCCACTGCCTGCGCCTGCAATCCGCGTTCGCCGTTGAGGCTGGCGCTGAAGCCGGCGATATCCGTGGCAAACCAGACCCACAAGGCATCACCGAAACCATGTACTTCGCCATGCCCGGGCGCGGCCGTCAGTGGCACGCTGTTGAGATAATCCAGCACCAGCTGGCGGCGGGCAGTCATGGTCTGCGGTCCACCGCTGTAGGCTCTGATGCTGGCCGACGCCATCTGCCGCAGCTTGTCCATGGGAGATTGGGTGCGGCCTTGCAGGGAGTGGCGGTATTTTTCGATCTGGGTCGCCAGCGTGCTGGCGCCATGGCTATACCCCTCCCCGCCCAGAGTGCCGACGACCATGGCCAGTGAAGCGTTGACCAGCCGTGGCCAATCCACGGCGGGGTTGGCATGTTCCAGGCTCGGGTCCAGCAAGTGGCGGTTCTCGATGAAGAGCAACGCCTCCACCAGTAATGGCGGAATATCGTCAAACTCAGCAAAACCGAAGCGGGGATAGGTAAACCGATAGATGGGCTGGCCGTGATGATCGGCTATCTGCAGGCCCGCCTGGGTTTTCTCCCGATAGGGCAAGAACAAACCATGATCGGCAAAATTCACCAGTTCATCGGAAAAGCGCACCTGTTGACTGATACCGTAGCCGCGCTGTTGCAGCCGTGTTTGCAAGTCGGGAATCAGACTGTACCCCAGACGCTGATTGAAAGGACCCGCCTCGGGAAAGCGGATCGCCTCACTCGCGCCCTCATCGAGCTGGTAATGAAGTCTGCTGGCGTAATCGCTGAACCACTGCGACTGTAGCCAGGCGTAACGAAACTCAAAGCCTGCGACACAGAGCAGTATCAGCGACACGACGCCCGTCACAATCCATATCCGCAGCCTCATAGCCCCCTCGTTCACTGGTTCGCTTTCAGTCTAGTTCAGGGCTGGCATTCCATCAGTGGATGCAGGGTATTTTTCGAATGGGTTTGGTCAGATCAAGAAAAAGGCCGGGGTTTTCCCGGCCTTCATCGCGCGCCACGGCGATCAGCCGCCGGCACCCGCGCCAGCGCCACTGGCGCCTCCAGATCCGGCACCGCCGGTTCCAGCGCCAGTGCTGCCAGCACCACCACTGGTGCCGGTGCCGGCACCGCTGCCAGTACCTGTGCCGGTGCCACTACCGGTGCCAGACCCTTCTGGGCCAGACGGATTATCCGGGCTGGTAGGCGGTGCATCGCCATTGTCACCAGTCGCGTTGTAGGCACCTGAGTCCTGACGTTGCTCCTGCATGCGGTCATCGTCGTCATGCTTGTCGCCGGCGGCCACCGCCAGCGGGGCAGCAGAGCCCAAAGCAAAGGTAAATAATGCCGTATAGATCAATTGCTGTTTCATGTTTTCCACCTCCGGCTGTATTTGGGGGGACTACATGGAAATAGAATTGCACCGGCGCCAATGGTTCAAACAGAAAAATGTGTCAACGGTAACGACTGGCATCGGTGCGTCACCGCCAACCGAGGGTGGTGGCGCCGTGATTTGTCATCAGCATCGGTCAAGCCAGGTGGCTGACCAGATCCCGATGCAGTGCGGCAATCACGTCGGTCTGGGTTACCAACCCGACCAGACGGCCATTGTCGAGCACCGGCAGACAATGCAGTCCCTGGTTCGACATCAGCGGAATCATGTCCACCACATGGGTCTGCCCGTCCACGGTAACCACTGGCGTGGTCATCACTTTGTGCAAGGGCTGGTCGCGCCACAAGTTGATACGCGTCGGCAGGATACGACCCAGCGGCAGGTCCAGCTGCGCCAGCAGATCACTCAGGCTGGTGATGCCCTGCACCACCCCATCGCTGTCCACCACCGGCAGGGTCTTGACGTGATGATGACGGAACAGGCGGACGGCCTGCATCACCGTGGTATCCGGGCCGACGGTGCGGATATCCCGTGACATGATCTGCTCGGCGCGGATATCACCCATCTTGCGCCGCAAGGCCGAGCTTTCGGTATCGCGGATAATCTGTTCCAGGTCGTGCCGGGTGATGTCGACGAAGGCGCCGTGCTTCTCCAGGGCCCGATCCAGATCCTCTTCGGTGAAGCCGACCCGCTGCCCCGGAAGAATGTCCCGGGTGTGGTGCAGATCGCCCCGCGGCGCCTGCTTCGGATAACGCACACCGGTGAGGTTGTTGTACAGCGTGGCGCAGAACAGCAGACAGCAGGCGTTGAGCATGACCGGCAATACCAGCCAGCCGCCCAGCGGCGATAACAGGTCACCGGCCAGCAGTATCACCACTACCATGGCGCTCGCCGGTGGGTGCAGGCAGCGCAGCACCGACATGCCCAGCACTACCGCGCCCACGCCGGTCACAAGGTGCCAGCCGAGAATCATCTCGGGTAACGGCAAATGCAGCATGGCCAGGCCAACCAGTGCTGCCAGCAGGTAACTGCCCAGTACCGGCCAGGGTTGTGCCAGCGCACCCGAGGAAACGACAAACAACAGCACCGCCGAAGCCCCAGCCGGACCCAGCAGAATCATCGCCGTGGTTGACCCATAGAGCAGGCTGGACAACCAGAAGGTGCAGGCCACCGCGCCGGCAACACCCATGGCGGCACGCAGCCACTCACCGGGCCGGGTTTGCACCGTGCGCGGCAACCAACCGAATAACAGATGGGCAAGGGCCAGCAACTGACCGGACATAATATGCTCCTGCCGGCAGTAGGTGACGGCCAGGTAAAGCACATCAGAAACCGGAACTTTGCAAAAGGGGAAATCAAGGGCCAGCTATTCTGACCCTCGAAACCACAACAGACAATTCAATAATTATTGATATCTGGTGCAATTATTTTTATGCAACTCAATGACTTGAGATAACGACCGACGCTCAGGAAGGGGCCCCTATCAGCTCGCCCCCGCGTGCCGTCTCCCCTGCCCCACGGATGGTCATCGCGCAATTGAAGGCCATCAGCACCATCCCCGCAGCGAAGATGCCGCCCCCGATCATCCGCACGATATAACCCGGATGGCTGGCCTCCAGTGCCTCGACGAAGGCGTAGGTCAGAGTGCCATCGACGTTGACCGCGCGCCACATCAGGCCCTGGGTGATGCCATTGACCCACATGGCAACGATATAGAGCACGGTCCCCATGCTGGCCATCCAGAAATGCAGGTTGATCAACTGGATGCTGTACATGCCGTCACGCCCCCAGAGTCGCGGCACCATGTGATAGAGCGCACCGATGCTGATCATCGCCACCCAGCCCAAGGCCCCGGCATGCACGTGGCCGATGGTCCAGTCGGTGTAGTGCGACAGGGCATTCACCGTCTTGATCGCCATCATCGGGCCTTCGAAAGTGGACATGCCGTAGAACGCCAGCGCCACCACCAGAAAACGCAGGACCGGGTCGGTGCGCAGTTTGTGCCAGGCGCCGGACAGGGTCATCATGCCGTTGATCATGCCGCCCCAGCTCGGCGCCAGCAGGATGATCGACATCACCATGCCCAGGGTCTGCGCCCAATCCGGTAGCGCGGTGTAATGCAGGTGGTGCGGACCGGCCCAGATATACAACGCGATCACCGCCCAGAAATGCACGATCGACAGGCGGTAGGAATAGATCGGCCGCCCCGCCTGCTTGGGTACGTAGTAGTACATCAGACCGAGAAAGCCGACCGACAGGATGAAGCCCACCACGCTGTGCCCATACCACCACTGGATCATGGCATCGGCGGCGCCGGCATAGATGGGGTAGGACTTGAACAGCGAGACCGGCACATCAACGTGGTTCACCACATGCACCAGTCCGGTCACTATGATGAAGGCGCCGTAGAACCAGTTACCCACATAGATGTGTTTGACCTTGCGCCGGGCGATGGTGCCGAAGAACAGGTAGCCGTAGGCGAGCCAGGCTACCGTGATCAGCGTGGCGATCGGCCAGATCATCTCGGCGTATTCCTTGCTGGTGGTGAGGCCATTGGCATAGCTGAGAATGATCGCGACGATGATCGTTTGCCAGCCCCAGAACACGAAGTCCGCCAGCTTGTCCGACACCAAGCGTACCCGGCTGGTGCGCTGTACCACGTACAGCGAGGTGGCGAACAGGGCGCCGCCACCGAAGGCGAAAATCACCAGGTTGGTATGGATAGGACGGATGCGCCCGAAGCTGAACCAGGGCAGATCGAAATTCAGCGCCGGCCAGACCAATTGCGCGGCCAGGACCACGCCCATGGCCATACCCAGCACACCCCAGACCAATGTCATGATGGTGAATTTGCGGACCACGTCATAGTTGTAGCTGGGCTCCGAAGAGCCCGCAGAAGCAGAGGGAAGATGCATGATGACTCCGAGATGCAAGGCGGGCGAAAACGTAAATAGTGTGCGCCTCACATTGAATATAGACAAACCGATAATAACTAACACTTAATTCAATATTATTTATTATAAGACCCGCTTCATGCGCCTGTATTGCCCGCTCATTGACAGCCCGCCGGCCCCTGCTAGTTTGAACATAGTCACAGAACAGAATAACAAGGTGACATATGAATCAATCCGGTCTGAATTTTGCCTTGGGGGATACCCTCAACCTGCTGCGCGAGCAGGTGCGTGGCTTCGTCGATCGCGAGCTGGCACCCCGTGCCGCGGCCATCGACAGTGACAATCAGTTTCCCATGGACATGTGGCGCAAATTGGGCGACATGGGCCTGCTCGGCATCACCGCCGGAGAAGAGTACGGCGGGGCCGGTCAGGGCTACCTGGCCCATGCCCTGGTGATGGAAGAGATCAGCCGCGCCTCGGCGTCCGTGGCTCTGTCCTACGGCGCCCACTCCAATCTTTGTGTCAATCAGATCAGCCGCAACGGCAGCGACGAACAGAAAGCGCGCTACCTGCCCGGGCTGATTTCCGGTGAACGCGTCGGCGCCCTGGCGATGAGCGAGCCCAACGCCGGCTCGGACGTTGTCAGCATGCAACTGCGCGCCGAACGGCGCGGCGATCACTTTGTGCTCAATGGCAGCAAGATGTGGATCACCAACGGTCCGGATGCAGATGTCTATGTGATCTATGGCAAGACCGAACCTGACCGCGGCGCCCACGGGCTGACTGCGTTCATTCTCGAAGGTGACAGCCCCGGCTTCTCCCGCGGGCCGAAGCTCGACAAGCTGGGCATGCGCGGCTCCAATACTTGTGCGCTGTTCTTTGATGATGTGCAGGTACCGCTGGGTAATGTGCTGGGCGAGGTCAACGGCGGGGCCCGGGTGCTGATGAGCGGCCTGGATTATGAACGGGTGGTGCTGGCCGCCGGTCCGGTGGGCATCATGCAGGCCTGCCTGGATGTGGTACTGCCCTACATTCATGACCGGCGCCAGTTCGGCCGCAGCATCGGCGAATTCCAACTGATCCAGGGCAAGGTCGCCGACCTGTACACCAGCCTGAATGCCAGCCGCGCCTATCTCTATGCGGTAGCGCGCAGCTGTGATCTGGGACAGGCCAGCCGCCAGGACGCCGCTGGGGTAATCCTGTACACCGCCGAACAGGCCACCCGCGCCGCGCTGGACGCCATCCAGATTCTCGGCGGCAACGGCTATATCAACGACTACCCCACCGGCCGGCTACTGCGTGACGCCAAGCTCTATGAGATCGGCGCCGGCACCAGTGAAATCCGCCGGATGCTGATCGGCCGGGAATTGTTCGAGCAGAGCCGCTAACGTCAGCAGACAAACTGTTTCGTGGGAGCGGCCAAGGCCGCTCCCACAGGAAGTTCCTGCCAGCATGGGCACAGCGAGCGGTAATTGAAGCGTCAAGCCGGAACGGAAGGAGAAAATGGCCATATTCAACACCGAGATCAACACCCACTCGCCGGAGTTCACCACCAATCGCAGCGCCATGCTCCAGCAACTGGCAGAACTGAGAACCTTGTTGGTGCAGATCGCCCAGGGAGGCGGCGAACAGGCCCAGGCGCGCCATTGCGCCCGGGGCAAACTGCTGCCACGCGAGCGCATCGATACCCTGCTGGATATCGGTTCGCCGTTTCTGGAAATCAGCCCATTGGCAGCCCATGCCGTGTATGACGAAGAAGTGCCCGCCGCCGGGTTGATTGCCGGAATCGGCCGGGTAGCAGGCGTCGAATGCATGATCATCGCCAACGATGCCACGGTGAAGGGCGGCAGCTACTACCCGCTGACGGTAAAGAAACACCTGCGCGCCCAGGCCATCGCCGAGCAGAACCGCCTGCCCTGCCTGTATCTGGTGGATTCCGGCGGAGCCAACCTGCCGCGTCAGGACGAAGTCTTCCCCGACCGCGAACATTTCGGGCGCATCTTCTTCAATCAGGCGCGGATGAGCGCCCAGGGTATCGCCCAGATCGCGGTGGTGATGGGCTCCTGTACCGCCGGTGGCGCCTATGTGCCGGCCATGGCCGAGGAAACCATCATGGTGCGTAACCAGGCGACCATTTTTCTCGCCGGGCCGCCACTGGTACGGGCCGCCACCGGCGAGGTGGTCAGTGCCGAGGAACTGGGCGGCGCCGATGTGCATTGCCGCACCTCGGGCGTGGCCGATCATTATGCCGAGAATGACGAGCATGCCCTGGCGCTGGCCCGGCGCTGCGTCGCCAATCTCAACTGGCGCAAACTGGGCCAGGTGCAGACCCGCCCGCCGCAGCCACCGCGCTACCCCACCGAGGAGTTGTACGGCATCATTCCGGCACAGGCGAAACAGCCTTATGACGTGCGCGAAGTGATCGCCCGGCTGGTGGACGGCAGTGAGTTCGATGAATTCAAGGCGCTGTTCGGTACCACCCTGGTATGTGGATTCGCCCATCTGCACGGCTATCCGCTGGCGATTCTCGCCAACAACGGCATCCTGTTTTCCGAAGCAGCGCAGAAAGGCGCCCACTTCATCGAGTTGGCCTGCCAGCGCGGCATTCCCCTGCTGTTTCTGCAGAACATTACCGGCTTCATGGTTGGCCAGAAATACGAAGCTGGCGGCATCGCCAAGCACGGCTCCAAGCTGGTGACCGCCGTGGCGTGCGCCCGGGTACCCAAGTTCACCGTGATCATCGGCGGCAGTTTCGGCGCCGGCAACTACGGCATGTGCGGGCGCGCCTATGACCCGCATTTTCTGTGGATGTGGCCCAATGCACGTATCGGGGTCATGGGCGGCGAGCAGGCCGCAGGCGTACTGGTGCAGGTCAAGCGCGAACAGGCCGAACGCCGCGGTGAGGTCTTTTCGGAGCAGGACGAGCAACAGCTCAGGCAGCCAATACTGGATCAGTATGAACACCAGGGCCACCCCTGGTATTCCAGTGCGCGTCTGTGGGATGACGGGGTGATCGATCCGGCACAGACCCGGGATATTCTGGGTCTGGCAATGTCAGCCAGTCTGAATGCACCGATGAAGGAGACGCGGTTTGGGGTGTTCAGGATGTAAGAAATCCCCCTCTCCCGTTGCGGGAGAGGGGCAGAGGGGGAACATGCAGTGCATTTCAACACCATCGAACTGGAGCGCGACGCGAGGGGCTTCGCCACTCTCTGGCTGAACCGCCCGGATAAGAACAATGCCTTCAATGCCGGCATGATCCAGGAATTGTTGCAGGCCCTTGATCAACTGCAGGCGGACACCAACCTGCGCTTTGTCCTGCTGCGCGGCCGGGGGCGGCATTTTTCGGCGGGCGCTGATATCAACTGGATGCAGGAGTCGAGCAAGCTGGACTTCGATGCCAATCTGGTCGATGCCCAGGCGCTGGCGGAACTGATGTACCGCCTCTATGCCCTGCCCCAACCGACCCTGGCGGTGGTACAGGGCGCCGCGTTCGGTGGTGCTATAGGACTGATCGCCTGCTGCGACATGGCCATCGGCACCGAGGACGTCCAGTTGGCATTGTCCGAAGTGCGTATCGGCCTGGTGCCAGCGGTGATCAGTCCGTTCGTGGTCAAGGCCATTGGCGAACGGGCGACCCGCCGCTATGCCATCAGCGGCGAACGATTCACCGGCACCCAGGCTCGAGAACTGGGGCTGCTGGCGGAGGTCTGCCCAGCAGCGGCACTGGCGGACCGGGTCGCTGGCTGGATCGACACCCTGCTGTTGAACAGCCCCCAAGCCATGCGCATCAGCAAGCAATTGGTACAGGAGGCAGCTCACCAGACCCTGAGCCCCGCCCTGCGCCAGCATACCGAACAGGCCATCGCCCAGATCCGCGTCAGCGCCGAAGGCCAGGAAGGACTGCGGGCCTTTCTGGATAAACGCCGCCCCAGCTGGTTACCGGAGCCCAGATCATGATCACCTCCCTGCTGGTTGCCAATCGCGGCGAGATCGCCTGCCGGGTCATGCGCACGGCCAAGGCCATGGGCCTGACCACCGTAGCCGTACACAGCGCCGTAGATCACGACGCCCGCCATGTTCACGCGGCGGACCGGCGCGTCGACCTGGGAGGCGCCAAGCCTGCCGACAGCTACCTGGCGATCGACAAGCTGATCGACGCCGCCTTGACCACCTGCGCCCAGGCGGTCCATCCAGGCTATGGCTTTCTTTCCGAGAATGCCGACTTCGCCCGCGCCGTCGAGGCCGCCGGACTGATCTTCATCGGCCCACCCGCCGCCGCCATTGAGGCGATGGGCAGCAAGTCCGCTGCCAAGGCGCTGATGGAGCAGGCCGGTGTGCCGCTGGTCCCCGGTTACCATGGCGCAGACCAGAGCCCGGAGAGTTTCCGCGTTGCCGCCCAGGGCATCGGTTATCCAGTGCTGCTCAAGGCGAGCGCCGGCGGTGGCGGCAAGGGCATGAAGGTGGTACAGCACGAGGCAGAGCTGACCGACGCGCTGCTATCGGCCCGGCGTGAGGCCCAGGCGGCCTTTGGTGATGACCGGCTGCTGCTGGAAAAGTACCTGCTCAAACCTCGCCATGTGGAGATCCAGATATTCGCCGATCAGCACGGCAACTGCCTGTACCTGCATGAGCGGGACTGCTCGATTCAGCGCCGGCACCAGAAGGTCGTCGAGGAGGCACCGGCGCCCGGACTGACGGACCAGACTCGCCGAGCCATGGGCGAGGCGGCCGTACGGGCCGCGCAGACGATCGGCTATGTCGGCGCTGGCACCGTGGAATTTCTGCTCGATGAGAGAGGCGAATTCTTCTTCATGGAGATGAATACCCGGCTGCAGGTGGAGCACCCGGTGACCGAGGCCATCACCGGCCTGGATCTGGTGGCATGGCAGATTCGCGTGGCCGGTGGCGAGCCGCTGCCGATCAGTCAATCACAGGTACCATTGCTCGGTCATGCCATCGAGGTACGGTTGTATGCCGAAGATCCGGACCAGGACTTTCTGCCCGCCAGTGGTCGGCTGGACCTCTATCGCGAGCCGGCGCTGACAGCAGGACAACGTATCGATAGTGGCGTGAACGAGGGCGACCTCATCTCCCCTTTCTACGATCCCATGCTGGGTAAACTGGTTGCCTGGGGCGAGAATCGGGAGCAGGCCCGGCTGCGGCTGCTGGATCTGCTGCGCAAGACTTTTGTTGGCGGCGTGCGCACCAACTGCGCCTTTCTATGCCGGATACTCGAGCATCCAGCTTTCGCCGCCGCCGAACTGGATACCGTTTTCATTCCACGCCACGCCGCGCATCTGCTGCGCCCGAGCAATCCCTTGCCCGATGAGTTCTGGCAGCAGGCTGCCATAGCGTTCTTGCACAGCGAGCCGGCGGAGCGGCGTGCAGACGATCCCGATTCGCCCTGGGCTGACCGCAGCGGCCAGCGCTTCGGCTTGCCGGCGAGCTGTCGTCTGCATTTGCACTGCAACGGTGAGCAGCGTGTCGTGCGGCTGGATCCGCGCCTGACCGTTGCGGATAACCGAGCAGCCATCCGCAACGGCGCCACACTGTATCTGTCCTGGGATGATGAGCTGCTGGAGGTAACCCGCTTCGACCCCATCGCCGCGGCCGATACTCGACCGCAGCCGGAAGGCGGTCTGATCGCACCCATGAATGGCAGTATCGTGCAGGTGCTGGTCAAACCCGGTCAGGCAGTGGCGGCCGGCACGCCACTCATTGTGCTCGAAGCCATGAAGATGGAACACAGCATCCGCGCCCGTCGATCCGGAGTGGTCAAACAGCTGTGCTGCAGCGAAGGCGATATGGTCAGCGAAGGCGCGGCGCTGGTGGAGATGGAGCCACACACCACCCTGGCTGGTGAGGCTGCCGAGAGGGGGTCAGTTCAATGAAACAAGCGGGTGCTCAGTTCCTTGCTCGCTTCCAGCAACACCGGCAGAAAACGGGTTTCCAGTTCTCCCCGCGTTATCCGGCTAACGGAGGTGCCGACATTGAGTGCAGCGAGCACCTGACCGGCAGGGTCGCGCAGCGGCACTGCCAGTGAGCGCAGGCCGAGTTCCAGCTCCTGATCGCTGACCACCCAACCGCGCTGACGAGTTTCCAGCAGTGCTTCACGCAGCGTTTCGGGTGTGCGCAGCGTTCGGCTGGTCCTGACCTGCAAATTGACCTGCGCCAGGTACTCCTCCAGCGCCGCATCATCCAGTGCGGCGAGCAGAATCTGTCCCATGGAAGTGCAGTAGGCCGGCAGACGGCTGCCGACACTGAGGTTGATGGATATCAGCCGCAGCGGTATGGAAGAGCGCGCCACATAGAGAATCTCGTCACCCTCCAGCGTGGCCATGGAAAAGGCTTCGCTCATCTGATCGCTGAGGCGATCAAGGATCGGTTGGGCGGCCACCGCCATCGGCGTCGAGGACAAGTAGGCATGCCCGAGCGTCAGTACCTTGGGCAGCAAGGAAAAAGTGCGCCCGTCGGTGGTGGCATAGCCGAGCTTGATCAGGGTGTGCAGGCAGCGGCGCACCGAGGCCCGTGGAATGCCGGTACGGTGAGCGATCTGGGCAATAGTCAGATGGCGCGTGCGCTCCTGGAAAGCATGAATCACTGCCAAACCGCGCGCCAGCGAGGTCATGAAGTCGGGATGCCCGGTGAAGGCCTCGATGCGCTTGGCCGGTGAGGCGATGATGGCCGGGGCCACCGGCACGCCGCCGGGGCGGGATTCGTCAGACATGGCAAGCAACCTTATTGCATACGCGGCGTTCGATCATCGCCCATTGACGCGCCGGGCGCAAAGGCGCGCGCAGCGCGCCGATGCAGGCTGACCTACAACAGGTTCCAGGTGTAATTGAAGATCAGCCGGTTCTCGTCGATATCGGTGCGGTAGTTGGAGCGTGCCGTGACGTTACGCACCCGGATGCCGAGATTCTTCAACACTCCGCTTTGCACGGTATAGCCGATATCCAGATCACGCTCCCACTCTCGGCCCTCATAGCCCAGCCCGGTGTCCACATTATCGCCGCGAATATAGCGCACCGTTGTCACCAGACCGGGCAGCCCCAGGGCGGCAAAATTGTAATCGTGTCGCAGCTGCCAGGAACGCTCATCGGCTCCGGCGAACTCGTAGGTGGGCACCTCGTTACCCAGTGGCGTGATGTTATTGAACACCCGCGGAAAGGCATCATCACCGAACATGGCCTGATATCCGAGCAGGAACGTGTGGCCTCCATGGCTGGCCGACAGCTGCGAAACAGCGGCCCGGTTATCAATACGCCCGAGCAACCGGTCACCGTCTTCCTTCGAATCGTAGAATGCCAGCTTCGCGCCCAATACCCAGTCGCCCACCGGCTCGCTGTGACTGAGGCGGTAGACGCGCTGCTGGTAGATATCCGCCAGCTGGGCGTACCAGGCGCCGACAGACGTGCGCTGCCCGTTGAACGCATAGTCGGCACCGGCGTAGTTGAAGCGGTCGCTCGCCGCGCCTTCCAGCAGTTGCGGTGCATGCCCAAGCTTGGCGTACATCTTGCCATCGCCCGCCTCGTTGAGCAGGCTGCCGGAGCGGAACTGGCCACCCTGCAGTGTCAGCCCGGCAAGCTCGCGGGAGACGATACTGGCGCCCTGGTAGGTTGGCGGCAACAGGCGGATATCGCTGAAGGTGAGCACCGGCAGGTCCGGGGTCAGCTCTCCCAATCTGAACTCGGTTTGCGACCAGCGCACCTTGAGGGCGGCTCCCAGGCGACTGTATTCATCCTGCGCCTTGCCATCGCTGCCAGTCGGCAGCAAGCCGGTGTTGACCCGACCGCCGCCACTGTCGAGCTTGATGCCGAGCATGCCAATGGCATCAACGCCGAAGCCGATCGCCCCCTGGGTGTAACCGGAATTGATTCTCAGGATAAAACCCTGCGCCCATTCTTCGGCCTTCGATTGCTGATTGGGGCCGACGATATCGGAGAAATTCCGACTGAAATAGTAGTTGCGCGCCTGCAGCGTCGCAGAGGCGCCCTCAACGAAACCCTTCGTTTCAGCAGTGCTGGTCGCCGGTATAACCAGGCCGGCAGCGATGAGCAGGTACGAAAAATATGATTTGTTTTGCATGCTATCTCACTCGTTTTTGTTGTTTTTCAGGTACAGGTTGCCCATCCGGGGGCGCATTGCCTCCCGGAGTGCAGTGTCAGATTCAGATATTTAGCGGCTGGTTTACTGCCCGGACTCCAGAGTCGATGGTTGAGGCTGCGGTGATGCGGCAGGTTTGCGCAAACCTAGCAACAAGTGCGCAGCGACACCGAAGATCAGCCCCCAGAAAGCAGCGGACAGGCCAAGAAAGGACATGCCCGACGCCGTTACCAGAAAGGTGATCAGCGCCGCTTCCCGATCCTGCGGCACCGCCATCGCCCCCTGTAGTGAGCTGGCAATCGCTGCCAATAGCGCCAAACCGGCCAGCGCCGCAATCAGCGCGGCGGGAAACGCCGTGAAGATCGATACCAGCGTCGCACCAAACAACCCCAGGACCAGATAGACGACACCGCCTGAAACCCCGGCGATATAGCGTTTGGCCGGATCTTCATGGGCTTCCCTGCCGGTGCAGATGGCGGCGGTGATGGCCGCCAGCGTCAGGCCGTGACTGCCGAATGGCGCCAGCAACAACGAACCCAGGCCGGTGCTGCTGAGCAATGGACTGGCCGGCGTGTCATAGCCATCGTTGCGCAGCACTGCCACCCCCGGTACAAACTGCCCCGTCAGTGCCAGCATCAGCAGCGGCAGTGCCACGTTGAGCGTCACCTGCCAGCTGAATTCCGGGCTGATCCAGACCGGTACGGCCAGCCCGACCACTAGCGCCTCGCTCTGCAGTTCGCCCAGCGCCATGGCAATACTCACTCCCACCACCAGCACCGCCAGTACTGCATAGCGCGGCGCCAGGCGCTTGCCCAGCAGGTAAGTGATGAACATGGCCAGCACCAACACCGGTTGATCCTGCAGCGAGACGAACAGGCCGGTGCCGAAGCTGAACAGGATACCGGCCAGCATGGCGGCGGCTATCGCCGACGGCAACTTGCTGACGATGCGATCGAAGGTGCCGGAAAGCCCGATCAACACAATGGCAGCGCTGCTGATCAGATAGGCTCCCACCGCCTCACCCATGCTCATGCCCGGCAGCAAACTGATCAGCAAGGCGGACCCGGCAGCATTCCAGGCGATGACGATCGGTACCTTGTAGCGCAGGCTGAGCACAATACCGAGTACGCCGCTGCCCATGGATATCGCCCAGACCCAGGATGACAGTATCTCGTGGGGCAACTGCGCCGCCTGGGCCACCTGGAAGATGATCACCAGGGGCCCGGCATAGGAAATGACCGTTGCAATGAATCCAGCGACTACTGCGGAAAGTGAAATGTCCTGGAGAAATACTTTCATATCGCCTCGCGTTGCAGAATCCGGGCCGACAGCAGGCCGTGGGCGGTCAAGGGTACCATCCACGGACCGGGCGGTGTCGTCGGACAATCCCGTTGGCGTCTGCATCAGTCTCCTCCCCCGTCCACAGCCACCGGGCTGCTCAGGCCCGTGCCGCCAGCAGCGACGCAGAGGCCAGGCGCTGTCGTTTGCCGGCCAGCACGAACAGCATCATGGCCAGCACGGCGATGACGCCCGGGATGGCAAAGGCGATGAAGTTCAGCTGCAGCGGCAAGTTGATACCCAGCAGCGCGCCGCCCAGCAGCGGGCCGACAATGGCGCCGTTACGACCGATACCCGAGGCCCAGCCCAGGCCGGTGGAACGGATCGACAGCCCATAGAATTGCGCGGCAGCGGCATACAGCAGGATCTGGGTGCCAATCACCGTGGCGCCGGCGATGGTGATAAGGGTGTAAAGCACGGGCATCGGCGTCTTGATGCCAAGCAGGCTGATAGAGGCCACGGCGACGATAAAGAACGCCACCACCACCTTGCCCAGATCAAAACGGTCACCCAGCCAACCACCGAGAATCGCTCCGAACATGCCACCGAAGTTCAGTGCTAGCAGGAAGGACAGGCTGGAGCCCAGGCTGTAGCCGGCATTGGCCATCAGTTTCGGCAACCAGGAACCCAGCGCATAGACCATCAGCAGGCAGCAGAAGAAGGCAACCCAGATCGACAGCGTGCCCACCAGGCGGCCATCGCGAAAGAGATCCAGCACCGAGTTTTTCTTGCCTGAGGTTTCCGCCATAACCAGCGGACTGTCCGGCGCCAACTCCAGCTCCGGCTGCACCCGCTTGAGCATGGCCCGGGCCTCGTCGTTGCGTCCCTGGCGGACCAGAAAACCAACCGATTCTGGCAGGTAGCGCAGAATCAGCGGCAACAGCAGCAGCGGTACTACCGCAGCGAAGAACATCATCTCCCAGCCGAAGCGTGGCAGTATCAGAATACCCAATCCAGCGGAGCACATACCGCCGAGGGAATAGCCGCTGAACATCAGCGCCACCAGGGTGCTGCGCAGCTTCTTCGGGGCATATTCGTTCATCAGTGCAACCACGTTGGGCATCAGCCCGCCGCAGCCCAGGCCAGCCAGAAAACGGTAGGTACCGAATTCGGTCGGTGAACTGGCGAAGCCGTTGAGCACCGTGGCAACACTGAACAGCAGAAAGCAGATGGTGATGCCCTTCTTGCGGCCGATACGATCGGCCAGGGTGCCGAACAGCAGCGCGCCGAACATCATGCCGAACAGGGCATAACTACCCAGTGCGCCGGCTTGCAGCGGAGTCAGGCCCCACTCTTCCATGATCACGGGCAACACCACACCGTAGATAAACAAGTCATAACCATCGAAGATCAGCAGCAGTGCGCACAATCCCATAATCAACCAATGGAAGCGGTTGAAGCGGGCGCCGTCTATGACCTCATGAACATCTATTGTTTGCATGGCATCAGTTCTCTTTTGTTGTTGTTGGCGAGTCGGCAAGCCAGGTATCGGCCTAGACCCGCCATCACTGGACGAGCGCAGCATAGGAGATCCACCTGCTGACCAACAGATGTGATGTTCGATAACCGCACACTTTCAATAGCCGCCCGGACCGCCGGGCGCCGCTATACTCTTCGACATGCTTGGCTGCCGGAGATAACGATGCCCCTACCCCACCACGTACGCCTGGTTGAAGTCGGCCCGCGGGACGGACTGCAGAATGAGCGCCACCCGATCAGCGTGACGGATCGCGTCCGGCTGGTGAACGATCTGACGGAGGCCGGCGTCAGCCATATCGAGACCGGCAGCTTCGTCTCGCCGAAGTGGGTGCCACAGATGGCTGATTCCGCAGCGGTGTTCGCCGGCATCATGCATAGTCCTGGCGTGCGTTACACCGCGCTGGTACCCAATCTGCAGGGTCTGCAGGCAGCTATCGGCGCCGGCGTGACGGAAGTGGCGGTATTCGCCGCCGCTTCGGAAGGTTTCTCCCAACGCAACATCAACTGCTCGATCAGCGAGAGCCTGCAGCGCTTCGCACCGGTCATGGCTGCAGCCGAGCGCCAGGACATCCGTGTACGCGGCTACATTTCCTGTGTGCTGGGTTGCCCGTATGACGGCGCCGTCGCTCCGAGCCAGGTCGCCAGCATCGCCGCCGAGCTGATCGCCATGGGCTGTTATGAAGTATCCCTCGGTGACACCATCGGCGTGGGAGTGGCCAGCGCCACCAGCCGACTGATCGACCGGGTCGCCGCACAGGTGCCCCCGGGGCAGCTGGCGGGGCATTTCCATGACACCTACGGGCAGGCATTGAGCAACATCTACGCCGCCTTGCTGGAAGGCGTCAGCGTATTCGACAGCTCGGTCGCTGGGCTCGGTGGTTGCCCCTATGCCCCTGGCGCCAGCGGTAATGTCGCCAGTGAGGATGTGCTGTACATGCTGCAGGGCATGGGTATCGACACTGGTGTCGATTTGCAACGACTGGTTGCGGCCGGCCAGCGCATTTGTGATGTGTTAGGCCGCCCCAACGGCTCCAAGGTAGCCCGTGCCCTGCTGGCCCACGAACAGGAATAAGGAGAAATGGCCATGCCACAACCGCTATGGTCACCGACCAGAGATGCCGTCGTTCGGAGCCGCATGGAAGCCTTCCGCATCCAGGTGAATCAGCGCTGCGGGCTGCATCTGGCGGGCTATGACGAGCTGCATGATTGGAGCATTCATGAGCGCGCCGACTTCTGGCAGGCGTTGGCGGATTTCTTTGCGGTCGAGTTCCACACCCCCGCCCAGCAGGTGCTTGAGGAAGGCCCTGCCATGCCGGATGCATGCTGGTTTCGCGGTGCCACACTGAATTATGCGGCCCATTTGTTACGACGCAAGGATGACCAGCCGGCATTGATCAGCATCAGCGAAGCTGGCGTGCGCGAGCAACTGAGTTTTGCCGAACTGAATGCCCATGTGGCTGGCTTGCAGCGCAGCCTGGTAGCTGCCGGCATCATGCCCGGCGACCGTGTTGCCGCCATCCTGCCCAACGGGTGGCAAGCGATAGTCGCCATGCTTGCCACCACCAGCCTGGGTGCGGTGTGGTCATCCTGCTCGCCGGACTTCGGCGCGCAGGGTGTTATTGACCGTTTTGGCCAGATCGAACCCAAGGTATTGATCGCCTGCAGCGGTTATCACTATGCCGGCAAGTCCAACGATCTGACCGACCGGCTCACCGAAGTGCTGCGCCAACTACCTACGGTCGAGCAACTGATCCTCGTGCCGGGCCCAGCCGGGACTCAGGGACCGCATCCCGACTGTATCCAGACGGTTCAGCATTGGGCGGAGTTCTATCAGCCCGGCGGCGCACCGCAGTTCCGCGCCCTGCCCTTCGATCACCCCTTGTATATCCTGTATTCCAGCGGCACCACCGGTGCGCCCAAATGCATTGTCCACCGCAGCGGCGGTGTCCTGTTGCAGCACCTCAAGGAGCTTGGCCTGCATACCGACCTGCAAACCAGTGACCGGCTGTTCTACTACACCACCTGCGGCTGGATGATGTGGAACTGGCTGGCCTCCGGCCTGGCGGTCGGCGCCACACTGGTGCTTTATGATGGCTCGCCGTTTCATCCGCATGAATCCCGGCTGGTCGACCTGATCGACGCCGAGGGTATCAATGTCTTCGGTGTCAGCGCCCGGTATCTCGCTGCCCTGGAAAAGGCCGGCATACAACCGGCATGCAGCCACCGCCTGGGCAGTCTGCGCAGCATTCTCTCCACCGGCTCGCCGCTATCCCCGGAGGGCTTCGACTATGTCTATCGCGACATCAAAAGCGATCTGCGCCTGTCCTCCATCTCCGGCGGTACCGATATCGTCTCCTGCTTCGCCCTCGGCAACCCACTGCTGCCAGTCTGGCGTGGCGAATTGCAGGGCCCGGGCCTGGGCATGGCCGTGGAGGTATGGAACGAGGCCGGCCAGCGGGTAGTCGGAGAGAAAGGCGAGCTGGTCTGTACCCGGCATTTTCCGTCCATGCCGTTGGGGTTCTGGAACGACAGCGACGGTAGCCGCTACCGCGCCGCCTACTTCGAACGTTTTCCCGGCATCTGGGCGCATGGGGACTATGCCGAGCAGACCGAGCATGGCGGGCTGATCATCCATGGCCGTTCGGATGCAGTGCTCAACCCGGGCGGCGTGCGCATCGGCACGGCGGAAATCTACCGGCAGGTGGAACGTATCGAGGAGGTGCTGGAATCGGTCGCCATCGGCCAGCAATGGCAGGACGATGTGCGGGTAGTGCTGTTCGTACTGTTACGCGGCAGCGTGGAACTGGATGAGGGGTTGCAACAGCGGATCAGATCGGCAATCCGCCAACACGCAACGCCACGCCATGTGCCGGCACGTATCCTGGCGGTGAAAGACATTCCGCGCACCCGCAGCGGCAAGATAGTCGAACTGGCCGTGCGCAATATCGTGCACGGCCAGCCGGTGAAGAACACTGAAGCCCTGGCCAACCCGGAAGCGTTGGATCACTTCCGCAACCGGGTCGAGCTGGAGCAATAACTTACTCGGCGCTGGCTTTTTCGCCGTTGCCGTTATTGGGCTGGTAGTAACCCACCGCCACCAGATAGTTGCCGACCTTGCGCGCGTAAGCGTGCTTGTGCTCGGTATCCCCGGTGATGGGATGCTTCCACTGGTAATCGAACTCAGCTGTTTCATTGGCCGCAAGCTGGTCCAGTGCTTCCTGGCCAAAGGGCTTGCCGACCCGATCCGCCAGCGAGCCGAAGTCCCGACCGACCAGCCGCAGGTTGGAGCCATGGGCGACGAAGCGCTGGCTGTCCAGCTCCACAACGAACACGTAGAGATCGTCCTTGTAGAAACGCTGGTCCAGTGCGTTGATAGCATTGAAGGTGTCCCGCGGATTGCTGTTCACCGCCTCGGCGGCAGTCTCCAGCAGTTGCAGCGCCTGCTCGGAACTGGCCCGCGGCTGGTAATAGCCCACCGCCAGAACGGTGTCGCCGACCCGCTGGAAGTACACATGCTTGGTGATCTTGCGGCCACCGGTATTCCAGTTGCCCCATGGGTAATCCGCTTCCAGGATCTCACCACTCTCCGGCTGGCTCAGTGCCTGCTCGAACTTGGGTTTGAGCTCGTCATCGATGGTATTCATGATGTCCCGCCCGATCAGCATCACCGACGGCCCGCCGCTGGCCAGCATGATGCCGTTGGTGTTGATCGCGAAGACATAGAGGTCGTCCTTGACGAAGGGCCCCTGCCGGCTGAACACGGCCAGCGCCTTGTCACCGTTTTCCTTGTAATAGTCGACGGCTTCGGTGAGCAGGGCACGGGCTTGCGCGCCTTCCTCCTCGGTCTGCGCCTGCGCCGCCCCGACTACCACCCCCGCCCATAGAAGCACGAATCCCACTGCCCACTTTCTTAGCATCGCGTTTATCCTCGGATCGCTGTCAGTTCGCTACACAGTATTAGCCAGAATAGGGGTAAAAACCACGTCCCGCCTTTCTGCCCAGATAGCCCGCTTCGACCATTTCCCGCAGCAGCGGTGCCGGTCGATACTTGCTGTCGCCAAAGCCGGTGTAGAACACCTCCATCACCTGCAGCAGGGTATCCAGGCCGATCAGATCCGCCAGCGCCAACGGGCCGATCGGATGGGCGCAGCCCAGGCGCATGCCCAGGTCAATGTCCTCGGCACTGGCGATGCCTTCCTGCAGCACGAAGATGGCTTCGTTGATCATCGGCACCAGAATGCGGTTGACCGCAAAGCCGGGACTGTTGCGCACGCTGACCGCGGTCTTGTTGATGCGGCTGACAAACTCGCTCGCCGCCGCGTGCGTCTCTTCGGAGGTCTGCAGCCCTGCGATCAGTTCCACCAGCAGCATCACTGGCACTGGATTGAAGAAATGCATGCCGATGCAGCGCTCGGGGCGGCTGCTGACGCTGGCGATCCGGGTGATGGAAATCGACGAGGTATTGGTGGCGATGATGGCGTCCGGCCGAACCACTTCATCTACCTGACGAATGATGGCTTCCTTGATCTGCAGCACTTCGGTGGCCGCCTCGATCACCAGGTCGGCATTGGCCAGATCTGCCATCGCGGTAGAGGTACGCACCCGCGCCAGGGTCTCTTCCTTCTGGCTTTCCGACAGCTGGTCCTTGCGCACCAGACGGTCCAGGCTGCTGGCCATGGTGCCCATGGCGCGGTCCAGCGCCTCGGCGGAAATATCCACTAGAGTCACCGACAGACCGGCTGCGGCGCAGACCTGGGCAATGCCGTTACCCATGGTGCCGGCGCCAATTACTCCCACTTGCTGAATTGTCATTGTTCTCGGTTCCTGTAAGACGTTGATCAGACTCGTTCGAAGATGGCGGCGATACCCTGACCGCCCCCGATGCACATGGTGACCAGCGCGTAGCGACCACCGGTACGCTGCAGCTCATGGATGGCCTTGACGCTGATGATCGCGCCGGTTGCGCCCACCGGATGACCGAGGGAGATGCCGGAGCCGTTGGGGTTCACTTTGGCCGGGTCAAGATCCAGCTCCTGGAGCACGGCGCAGGCCTGGGCGGCGAAGGCTTCATTGGCTTCGATGACATCGATGTCTTGCAGACTCAGACCAGTGCGCTGCAGTACCTGACGCACCGCCGGTACCGGGCCGATGCCCATATAGTCCGGGTCCACGCCAGCATGGGCATAGCCCACCAGCCGCGCCATCGGCGTCAACTGCAGCTCCTTCACTGCTTGCTCCGATGCCAGCATCAGAGCGGCAGCGCCATCATTCAGGCCGGAGGCATTGCCAGGAGTGACCGTACCGTTCTCAGCTTGGAATACCGGGCGCATGCCGGCCAGTTGCTCAGCGGTAACGCCGGCACGGACATGCTCATCGACCTGGAACAACTGGGTGCCTTTACGCGACTTGATCTCTACCGGCACGATCTGGGAGGAAAAATACCCCTGTTCAATGGCATTGGCGGCGCGGCGCTGGCTTTCGGCCGCCAGCTCGTCCTGGGCCTGGCGCGAGATGCCATAACGGCTGGCCACGTTTTCCGCGGTAACGCCCATATGCATGCGCTTCCAAGGGTCGTGCAGGATGCCATTCATGTAATCGAGGGCTGCGGCGTCGCCCAGACGGCCACCCCAGCGCATGGCCGGCAGGATATAAGGCCCGCGGCTCATGCTTTCCGCACCGCCACCCACTGCCACCTCGGCATCGCCGAGCATGATGCTCTGGGCCGCTGACACCACGGCCTGCAAACCGGAGCCACACAGACGGTTGACATTGAAGGCCGGCGTTTCCTTGGGAATGCCCGCATCCATGGCGGCGACGCGGCTGAGATAGGCGTCCTTGGGTTCGGTCGGAATGACGTTGCCCATGACCACATGGCCGATCTGGTCCGGCGCTACACCGGAGCGCTCCAACGCGGCTTTTACCGCAATGGTGGCCAGGCTGCTGAGCGCCGTATCCTTGAGGGTGCCACCAAAGGTTCCTATCGCCGTACGCGCCGCGCCGACCACGAATACTGTTCTTGTCATTCTTTTTCTCCCGATACAGATTTATCTTGCGAGCTAATCATGAGCGTGCAATAACCGTCAACACGGACTCTATTTTACAACCCCTCCTGCCCAACGCACCAGTATGGTTGCGCTGCACCCTCACCATTCTTCCACACTGCGGAAGATATGAGAATTTTTCCAGCGACTTGTTGCAAGCTCCGGAAATTCTGGTCACTATATTAAAAAAGCGGTATGGACTGTTTTATTTGTAGTCGTACCACGCCCAGCCAGAATAACAATGAGGTTCATGCATGTCGCATCGTTTGTCTGCTCTGCTCAGTCCTTCTTCGGTCGCACTTGTCGGTGCCAGCAATAACCCGGCCCGGATCGGCGGCATGCCCCTGGATCTGCTCCGGCATTTCGGTTATGCCGGCCAGGTATATCCGGTCAACCCCAAGTATGACGAGGTCTTCGGCTTCCCCTGCTATCCGGATATCGAATCCGTGCCGGCAGCACCGGAGCTGGCCGTCCTGGCCATCGGCGCCCAGGATGTCACCGGCATGTTGCGCCGTTGCCACGCCAAAGGGGTTAAAGCTGCCATCGTCTATGCGGCGGGCTTTGCCGAAATGGGCGGGGATGGTGAAAAGCTGCAGGCCGAGATGGAAGCCTTTGTCGCCGAAAGCGGCATGGTGGTCGCCGGCCCCAACTGCATGGGCTTCGCCAACCTCAACCTGAACCTGTATACCGCTTTCGCCTCGGTATTTCGCGCCGTGCCGCAGCAACAGACGCCCGGCCGTGTCAGCCTGGTCACCCAGAGCGGCAACGTCTGCTCCGCCGTATTCGCCCTGCTGCGCGAACAGGGGATTCCGGTCAGCCACTTCATCAATACCGGCAACGAAGCCTGTGTCGAATACTCCGAGTATCTGGAGTTCCTCGCCCAGGACCAGAACACCGATTGCGTGGTGGGCTATGTGGAACAACTGCGCAACGGCGAGCGCTTCATTGATGTGGCGCTGCAATTCGCCGAAGCGGACAAGCCGCTGATCCTCTACAAGGTCGGCGACACCGAGAAGGGTTCGGAAGCCGTGCGCTCGCACACCTCGGCCCTCGCCGGTAACCAGGCGCTGTACAAGGCCGGCCTGAAGCAATTGAACGTGATCCAAAGCAACGACTTCGCGCAGATGGCCGACCTCGCCATGCTCAGCGGTTTCCGCCATCGTGCGGGTGGCAAGCGGGTAGCGATCATGACGCTCTCCGGTGCCCTGGGCGCCATCCTGGCCGACAAGTTCATTGGAGCCGGCCTGGATGTTCCTACCCTGCCCGATGATGTGCAGCAGACCCTGCGCAACGGTATCCCCGACTATGGCATGGTGTCCAACCCCATCGATGTGACCGGCAACATCGTCAATAACCCGGATTTCGTACGCTCGGTGTTCGAAGCCCTGGCGGAAACCGACTCCATCGATACCGTGGTGGTCTACGCCTCCGGCTCGCTGCTGGATCGCATGGCTGATCCGCTGCTGGAGATCTGCGCCAGGTACCCCCGCCTGTTCGTGGCCATCGATACCGGCAAGGCCACCTGCCGTGACAAGCTGGCAGCCGGTGGTGTACCGGTATTCACCGATATCGGCCGTGCGGTGCAGGCGCTTTCCCCGTTCTGCCACTGGCTGGCCGGTCGCGAGCAGGTAGCCCGCTGGGCGGCACTGCGGCAGACCTCGGTGGCGGTCGAGTCCCACCAACTGGAGCGGCTCAACGAGTACCAGACCAAACAGCTGCTGGGTCGCTTCGGCGTACCGGCGGTGGCTGAACAACCTGCTGCCAGCGCCGAGGAAGCCGTCACCGCGGCCCAGGCCATTGGCTACCCGGTGGTGTTGAAGATTCTCAGTGCCGACATTGCCCACAAGACCGAAGCCGGCGGCGTCAAGCTGCGACTGCAGAACGATGATGAGGTGCGCAGCGCCTTCGCCGAGATCATGGAGTCCGCCGGTCGCTACGATCCCCAGGCGAAGCTCGACGGGGTGTTGGTCCAGAAGATGTCAGCCGGCATTGCCGAACTGATCGTCGGGGTCACCCATGACGACGTATTCGGCCCGGCGCTGACCGTCGGTCTCGGTGGTGTGCTCACCGAGCTCTATCGCGACGTCAGCCATCGCCTGCTGCCGGTGGATGAGTCCTTTGCCCGGGACATGCTCGGCGAGCTCAAGGCTTTCCCGCTGCTGGACGGCTTCCGCGGTCGACCAAAGGCAGATGTGGATGCCGCCTGCAAGGCAATTGCCGCCGTGTCCGCCGCTTCTGCCCGCCTGGGCAGCGCGGCCGATGAAATCGAAGTGAACCCGCTGCAGGTCAAGGCCGTCGGTGAAGGCGCCGCAGCGGTCGATGCACTGCTGCTCAGCAAGACCACTGGCTGACAGGGAGAATCATCATGTTGCTTGCCCCTACCGATTTGCAGGACATGATCGAGAGCAGCGTTCTCGATTACCTCAAGCATGAATACGACTTCATCGCGCGGGCCAATAGCCTGGCCGCGCCGAACGGCATCAACGCCACCGTCTGGCAGAACTTCGCCGATATGGGCTGGCTCGGCCTGCCGGTCGCCGAAGAAGACGGTGGTATCGGTGGCGGTCCGGTGGAGGCCGGCCTGCTGATGCGTGCCTTCGGCCAGCATCTGGTGGTGGAGCCCTACCTGGCGTGCGTGCTGCGGGCCACGCGCCTGCTGCAGCAGACCGCCAACGCGGCGCAGCAGGCCCAGTGGCTGCCGGCGCTGGTTGCCGGCGAGAAGCGTCTGGTACTGGCCCACGAAGAACGCTTCGAATCCAACCCCTGGGGGGCTCGCACCACGCGGGCAGCCCGTGACGCCGGTGGCTACGTGCTGACCGGGCAGAAGGTGCTGGTAGCCGGTGCGCCCGGCGCCGATGCGCTGATTGTCAGTGCCGAGCTGGAAGATGGCAGCTGTGGCCTGTTCCTGCTCGAGCCCGATACCCCCGGCCTGACGCTGACCACCCAGCGCACCCTGGACAGTGCCCACGCGGCGGATCTGAACCTGAATCAGGTGCGGGTCGTCGATGATGCGCTGCTGGGGGAACCGGCCAGCAACCAGGCGGTACTGGACGAAGTCATCGCCGCGGCCATCATCGCCGAATGCTGGGAGGCCACCGGTGCCATGCAGGCCGCGCTGGAACAGACCGCCGCCTATGTGCGCGAGCGCCAGCAATTCGGCAAGCCGCTGTCCAGCTTTCAGGTTGTGCAACACCGGCTGGCGGAAATGGCCGTTGCCTGCGAAGACAGCCTGTCGGCCTGCCAACTGGCGGCCCTGCGCAGCCAGGACGATCCCACCTGCGCCAGACAGATGGCCGCGCTGGCACGCTCCAAGGTGGGCCGCTGCGCCCGCGAGGTATCCCAGGCCGCGGTCCAGCTGCATGGCGCCATGGGTGTTTCAGAAGAGTTGATGGTTGCCAGCCTGTTCCGCAAGCTGCTGGCCTTCCATCAGCAGCACGGCACCACCGCCGCCTTCACCGCAGCCTACGGCAATCACATGCTCGAGACCGGCACCTGGCGCAGCAGCCAGGTCCTGCCGGCTCAGGCCACAGAATGACAAGGACAACACGATGAATCTGACACTGACTGCAGAAGAACAGGCTTTTCGTGAAGAAGTCCGGGCCTTCCTTCGGGACAACCTCACCGAGGAGCTGCGCCAGGGGCAACGTTTTACCAGCGGCGTCTATCCGGAGCCCGAGATCAGCGGCCCCTGGCAGCGCAAGCTGAACGAGCGAGGCTGGCTGGTGCCGCTGTGGCCCACCGAGCTGGGCGGTACCGACTGGACTGCCGTCCAGCGTTTCATCTTCGAGAGCGAATGCGCCCTGGCCGGCGCCCCGCTGGTGCATCCCATGGGCGTGCGCCTGGTCAGCCCGGTGATCATCCGCTTCGGCACCGAGCAGCAGAAGCAGCATTACCTGCCGCGCATCCTGTCCGGTGAAGATTACTGGTGCCAGGGTTTCTCCGAACCGGGCGCCGGCTCGGACCTGGCCTCGCTGAAAATGCGCGCCGTTGCCGACGTTGACGACTACGTGCTCAACGGCTCGAAGATCTGGACCACCCAGGCCCATCACGCCAACATGATGTTCGCCCTGGTGCGCACCAGCACCGAAGGTCGCCGTCAGGAAGGTATCAGCTTCCTGCTGATCGACATGAATACACCGGGTATCGAGGTCCGCCGCATCGACACCATCGGCGGCGACCATGATGTCAACGAGGTGTTCTTCACCGACGTTCGCGTGCCTCAGGCCAACCGGGTTGGCCCGGAGAATGCGGGCTGGGACTGCGCCAAGTATCTGCTCGAGTTCGAGCGGGGCGCCGGCATCTTCAGTGGCCGGCTGCGCTCGCAGCTCAAGCGTATCGGCGAAGTCATCGAGCAGTTGGCAGCCGAGGGCCAGGATATCCGCAACAACCCGCACCTGGTAAGCCGCTTTGGCGAGATCTGCGCCGATATCGACAGCTTTGAAATGATGGAGCTGCGCATCATGGGCGGCCTGCAACCCGGCCAGAATCCCGGCCCGGTCTCTTCCATTCTCAAGCTGCGCAACAGCCGCATGAAGCAGACCATCGCCGAGTTCGGTGCGGAGATTCTCGGCCACGAAGGCTTGCGCTGGCGGGCAGGCGAGATCGACACGTCCTCGACCATGTCGGTGCTGATCCCTGATTACCTCAACAGTCGTGCCTTCACCATCTTTGGCGGCGCCTCCGAGGTACAGCTGAGCATCATCGCCAAGTCGGTGGTGGGTGTCTGAACACTCTCCAACAACAAGAAGAAAGGTAAGCATATGAGCCATCTGCAAGGTAAACGCGCACTGATCATCGGCGCAGCCGGTCGCGACAACATGGGCCAGGTCATCGCCCGTCGGCTGGCCCGGGACGGCGCCAGGGTCTTCGTCAGTGGCCGCAACGAGGATGAGTTGGCGCGCCTGAGCGAAGAGCTCCAGGGCGGCTACGCTACCTGTGATATTACCCAGCGCCAGGACGTAGAGCGCCTGGCCAACGCCTGTGTCGAGCAACTGGGCGGCATCGATATTGCGGTCAATGCCACCGGCTGGGGGCTGCTCAAGCCGTTCGAGCTGACCAGCGATGAAGAGCTGGAGCGCATGTGCCAGCTGCAGTTCACCGGCCCGTTCAAGTTCTTCCAGGCCGTTCTGCCCCACATGGGCGAAGGCGGCTCACTGGTGCAGATATCCTCGGCTACCGCCACCATCATGCTGGAAAATCATGCGGCTTATATGGGCACCAAGGCGGGTTTCGATCATGTGATCCGCTGCCTGGCCAATGAATACGGCCATCGCGGCATCCGCGCCAACTCCATCTCCCCCGGCTTTACCGAAACCCCGATGACCGCTGCCGCCGCAGCCATTCCGGGGATCAAGGAGGTCTACCAGGCCTGCTACCCGCTGGGGCGCCTGGGTACCGCCGAGGATATCGCCGCCGCCGTCAGCTGGGTCAGCAGTGATGAGTGCTTCATGACCGGGCAGAACCTGCAGATCAATGGCGGGCTGACGCTGCGGCGCAATCCGATGCTGGCGGAAGTGGATGCGGCGGCGATCAAGGCCACCGGCAAACCACGACCGCGTCCGTGGGAAAGTAACAAATAACAACAATGTTAATGGTCATTAATCATTTCCACGGCCAGCCGCTTCATTGTATAAAGCAATCCGGACTGTTTTTTAGAAAATCATAATTACAACAAGAGGTTTTACTCTATGAGCGATGCAGACGATCGTATAGACCTGGGCCGCAGAAAGCTGCTGGCCGGCACCACAGTCACCGCCGTCGCCCTCGCCTCGGGTGTTGCCATCAGTGCCCCGGCCATGGCCGCCAGCAAAAAACGCGAGTGGGCCATGGAGGCCGACGTGATCTGCGTGGGCAGTGGCGCTGCCGCCTGCGCCGCGGCTGTTACCGCGACGCACCTGGGCGATCAGGTCATTCTGCTGGAGAAGTCACCGATTTTCGGTGGTACCACCCGCCGCTCCGGTGGTGTCGCCTGGATCCCCAACAACTTCACCCTGAAGCAGAACGGTCAGTCTGACGACGAAGCCAAGTGCCTGCAGTACATGGCCCGCTACGCTTACGCGGAGCGATTCCAGGCAGATAGTCCGACCCTCGGTCTGGAACCACGGGAGCTCGCCCTGCTCCAGGCTTTCTACCGTAACGGTGCCAAGGCGGTGAATACCTTCCAGAAGCTGGAAGCCAGCCATTTCATCCGATTCGAACTGCCCGGCGGCGTCGGCCCCTCGGCCGACTATGCACCCAGCCTGCCGGAAAACCACCTGCCCAAGGGCCGCTCCATCTGGCCTGATCCCGCCGTGAACGGCGGCCGCGGCTCGGCCATCGTCGACGGCATGATCGCCTGGGTCCAGGAACTGGGCGGCAAGACGCTGACCGACCACCCGGTGGTCGAGCTGATTCAGGAAGAAGGTCGCGTGATCGGCGTGGTCGCGGAGCATCAGGGCCAGCGCCTGAACATTCGTGCGCGTAAGGGTGTGATCTTTGGCACCGGCGGCTTTGCCCACAACCCGGAGCTGACTCGTCGTTATCAGCGCGCTCTGTATGGCGCCTGCGCGGCACCGGGCAGCACCGGGGACTTTATCGGCATGGCTGCGCAGGCTGGCGCCGCACTGGGCCGGATGGATAGCGCCTGGCGCAGCCAGGTGGTGCTGGAGTCAGCCCTGCAGAATTCCGTGGTCGGTGCGGCGGTCAATATCCCGCCAGCCGATTCGATGATCCTGGTCAACAAGCTTGGCCAGCGCGTGGTTAACGAAAAGCGCAACTACAACGACCGCACCCGCATCCATCAGGTATGGGATGCAGTCTCGGTCGACTATCCGAACCAGTTGCTGTTCATGGTCTTCGATCAGCGGGCAATGGACGTGTTCGGCGGCAACTACCCGATTCCGGCGGACATCCGTGAGGTCGGTTATGTGATCAGCGGCGCGACCCTGGCTGAACTGCAGGTCAAGGTGCAGCAACGCCTGGATTCGCTGACGGACAAGATTGCCATATCGCCGCTGGCCACCGATTTCGCTGATCGCCTGGGCCAGACCCTGGAGCGCTACAACGCGTTCGCCCGCAACGGCAAGGATGACGACTTCAACCGCGGCGGCCACCCCGCCGAGATCGAGTGGCAGGCGTATTTCTCCCGCCCCCGCGCCGGTATGGAAGATCAGGTCGGCGACATGCCCAACGCCACCATGCACCCCTTTGCTGACAAAGGTCCCTACTATGCCGTGATCATTGCTCCGGGTGCGCTGGACACCAACACCGGCCCACTGACCGATGAACATGCCCAGGTACTGGACGGCAATGGCCAACCGATTCCCGGTCTGTTTGGGGCGGGCAACTGCATTGCCAGCCCGACCGGTGAGGCGTACATGGGTGCGGGTGGCACCATCGGGCCGGCGCTGACCTTCGGTTATATCGCGGCGACCACCGCGCATAAAGGCTGATCAACGTCCCACTCAACCTATACAACTTATAACAACAACACCCGGCCACCGGCCGGGGAGGCCAAGCCGATGACCCTGCAACTATTGAAAACCCAACTGGCCCTGGGACTGTTCGTGTTCACCTGCCTGGGTGAAGTCCGTGCAGACGAGCCCGCCTTCGGCAAGGACATCCTGCCGCTGTTCCAGCAGAACTGTGTCAGTTGCCATATCACTGGGGAAGAGCTGGGCGGGCTGGGACTTGCCCCCTCCCTTGCCTATAACCAGTTGGTGAATGCCGACGCTCTGCAGAGCCCCATGGTACGGGTAAAACCAGGCGCGCCCGATGAGAGCTACCTGCTGCACAAGCTGGCTGGGACCCATCTGGACCAGGGCGGAACCGGTGGGCGGATGCCGCTGGGCTTCCCTGCCCTGGCCGACGCCCAGGTCGAACTGATCACCCGCTGGATCGCCGCGGGCGCACCCAACAACTGAAACAACCAATAACTCGCTCCGCGGTCCGTTGACCATGGGGCCGGGGTCAACCAACAAGTCCAACATGCCGAGCCCACGATGAACACCATACTGACCAGTGCCACGCCCACTCGCGGCAACGTTATCCGTCAGGACAGCCACTACGCATGGTATGTGGTATTCCTGCTGACCTTCGCCTATACCGTCGCCTTCATCGACCGCCAGGTGCTCAACCTGCTGGTGGATCCCATCAAGCTGGATCTGCTGCTGAGCGATGTCGATATCAGCTTCCTGCAGGGCTTCGCCTTCATGTCGGCCTACATCATCTGCGGCCCGCTGTTCGGGCGCTGGGCTGACTCAGGGCATCGCCGCAACATTCTGGTGTTCGGTGTGACCATGTGGAGTATCTGTACCGTGCTCTGCGGCATGGCAGACAGTTTCTGGGAACTGTTCTTTGCCCGCGCCGGGGTCGGTGCCGCCGAGGCCAGCCTGGCACCCGTGGCCTGGTCGCTGATCGCCGACTACTTCACCAAGCCCCGCCTGCCCCGCGCGATGAGCATCTTCCTGCTCGGCCCCTCCCTGGGAGCCGGCCTGGCGCTGGTTGCCGGCGGCCTGGTTATTGCCTTTGCCGCGGATCTGATCGAACTGATTCCGATCTTTTCCAACATGTCCACCTGGCAGGTGACCTTCATGATGGTCGGTTTCCCCGGCCTGCTGCTGGCCATGCTGCTGTTTACCGTACGCGAGCCGCAGCGAACCTCTTTCAGCAGCGAACCGAGCACCGACGATCGCGCCTTCACCATCCCCGAGATCGCCCAGTACATCTGGCAGGATCGCGCCTTCTTCCTGCGCGTGTTCATCGGCATGGGCATGCTGGCCATCGTCATCTACGGCCTGCCCACCTGGATGCCCAGCTACCTGATCCGCCATTTCGATGCCAACCCGGCCACCGTCGGCCTGCAGTACGGAGTCCTGGTATTGACCTGCGGGGCACTGGGTATCGTGCTTGGCCCCTCCTTCGGTCGTTTGCTGCAGCGCATGGGCTATCAGGACAGCGCCCTGCGCTCGGCAGCTATCTGCTGTGGGGTGGTCACTGTCGGTTGCGCGCTGCTGCCGTTCGCCAACAGCTATGCCGTTACTCTGTGCATCGCGGCCGTGATCACCTTCTTCTACGCCCTGCCCCAGGCGATGGTCGCCTCCTCGCTGCAGTTCGCCTCGCCGAACCGGTTACGCGGCATCATCTCTACCCTGTATCTGTTCATGATCTCGGTCTGTGGCCTGGGCCTGGCGCCCAGTGTCATTGCCTTCGTCACCGACAAGATTCTCGGTGGCCCCGAACACGTAGGCACCTCGCTGGCGATCGTCTGTACCTTCAGCGCCGCGGTTGCCTGCTGGTTGTATGTGCGCGCACTGAAGCCCTACCGGGCGAAGCTGGCGCAAATGGAACAAGAAAACTAATCAATCTGTCGGGAGTCTTACCATGCCGCAAATATCCTCACCCACCCGCGCGGACACCGTGGCCCAATGGGCCTACCAGTGTGACGTGCTGGTTGTCGGTGCCGGCGTAGCCGGTGTCTGCGCCGCGCTGGAAGCCCACCGGGCCGGTGCCAAGGTACTGGTCGTCGAACGTGCCAGTGGGGGTGGCGGCGCCAGCGCCACCTCCGAAGGCATCTTCTACCTGGGCGGTGGCACCGATGTGCAGAACGCCTGCGGTTACCAGGACAGCGCCGAGGAAATGTATCGGTTCATGCGCGCCAGCACGTCCACCGGGGACGATGACAAGCTGCGCTTCTATTGCGATAACAGCGTCGAGCATTGCCAGTGGCTGGAAGCCCAAGGCGTGCCCTTCGAACGCCGCGCCTTCGAGGGCAAGGCCGTGGCTGTTTATACCGGCGAAGGTCTGCTCTACACCGGCAATGAAAAAGCCTGGCCCTACAACGAGCAGGCCAAGCCGGCGCCCCGTGGTCACCAGGCCCGCGGCTCGGTGGAAAAGCACGGTGGTGCCTCCGCCATGGAAGCCCTGCTGGCGACCATGGACCAGGAACAGGTGCCGGCCATCTATGACACCGGCGTCATCGGTCTGGTAACCGATGGCGCCGGGCGTGTAGTGGGCGTGCAAGCCAGGCAAGGCGGCAAGACCATCCATATCCAGGCGCATAAGGGGGTAATTCTGGCAGCCGGCAGTTTCAACCTGAACCATGACATGGTGAGTGAGTATCTGCCGCTGCTGGCCGAGCATGGCGAGCCGCTGGGTATTCCCTCCAATGACGGCGCCGGGATTCTGCTGGGCCAGTCCGTGGGTGCGTCGACCCGGCATATGGACGGCGCCATTGCCACCGCCTCGATCTATCCTCCGGAAAAACTGATCAAGGGCATCGTCGTCAACAAGGAAGGCAAGCGCTTCGTGGCCGAGGATGTCTACCACGGCAAATTGTCATGGATGATCCAGTGCCAGACCGACCACACCGCTTACCTGATTCTGGATGGCGAGACCTTCGACTATCCGCAACGGGTCAAGCATCGGTTTATCGATGGCTGGGAAACCATCAGTGAAATGGAGGAGGCTCTTGGTGTGCCTACCGGCTCACTGCAGGAGACCCTGGACAAATACAATGCCGATGCCGCGCAGGGCATGGACAGCGAGTTTCACAAGAAAGCCGAGTGGATCACCCCGCTGGATAACGCGCCCTGGGCTGCCTTCGATATCTCCACCACCAGCTCCACCTATCGCTTTATCGCGCTGGGCGGCCTGGCCTGCGATATCAAGTCGCAAGTGCTGGACGAGGCAGGCAAGCCCATCCCGGGACTGTATGCTGCGGGCGCCAACTGCGAGCATTTCCCCACCAACGGCGGTGAGTATGCCAGTGGCATGAGCCTGGGACCGGGCTCGTTCTTCGGACGTATCGCCGGTCAGCACGCAGCGGCTGAGTAAACTCCTCTCTGCCGTAAACAACGCCCAGGCCGCTCCAGCCTGGGCGTTGTCATTTCAATTGCAGGTCATCTGCTGCCGCGGTTCCGTCAGCAGTTGCGCCGCAATAAAACACAGCAACGCGAGCCCACCGCAGCCCACCATGACCAGCGCCATTGCAACGGGCGTCCCGTCATACACATCAGCATGACGACCATGCTGACCGGCACGGTAGTTTTTGACATGGTCCCCCCTGGAATCACACCAGTTTGGCAAGTTCGTAAGCCTGCCTGGTGGCAAAGGAGATGCGGCGTGGTGCATAGGCGTCTCCCAGCAGGTGCAGCTCCGGAACCTTGCCCTGCAAGACGTGGTACAGGCTGTTTTCCGCAGAGCCACCGCAGGCCAGTACCAGATTGTCGACACCCTCGATGATCCGCTCGCAGCCGGAATAGATATTGCGCGTCACCACCCGGCCCGGCTGCACGCTGACGATGCGCTCCATCACGCGCACCTGAGCGCCGGCAGCAGAGAGTTTGGCCAGCGGCGCACCTATCGAATACTTGCCTATCAGCGGCGCGATGGACGGTGTCGGGTAGATGACTTCGACATCGCGCCCCTGATCTGCAAGAAATCCGGCGATGGTCAGTGGCTGCATATGATCCTCCATCGCCAGCACCACCACGCGCTGACCTGACTCCACCTTGCCCAACAACAGATCACGACCTTCCAGTACCATGCTCTGCCCAATGCCCGGAATGTCCGGACGCCGCGGCGCTGCACCGGTGGCCACCACCACGACATCCGCGCCGGTAGCCATGACGCTGTCCGCACTGGCCTCCTGCTGCAGGCAGACTTCCACGTTCAGCTGTTGCAGGCGGCGCATCTGGTAATCCAGGAAAGCATGGTACGCCTGATTCTCCCGGGCCATCGCGGCAACGCGCATCTGCCCGCCCACTGCCGCATCGCGCTCCCACAATGTCACGCGGTGGCCGCGCTCGGCCAGCAGTGCGGCAGCCTCCATACCCGCCGGTCCGGCGCCAATGACCAGTACCTGCTTCGGCATGGCTGCAGCTTCTGGCAGGCCTTCATGCTCATATCCGGTACGCGGGTTGATCGAGCAACCGAACTTGAAACCTTCCACGAGAATACGATGCAGGCAGTCATTGGTGCCGATGCAGGGACGAATATCGGCAAAGCGCCCGGCACGCCCCTTGGACGTCATCTGCCCATCCGCAAACATGGCCCGGGCGATGCCAACGACATCGGCATGCCCCTGGGCAATGATCTCCTCAGCCACTTGCATGCTGCTGACCCGCCCGGTGTATACCACCGGAATATCGAGCGCGGCCTTGTAAAGGCCTGCGGTGCTGGCCCACTGGCCGGGCTGGTAATTATGCGGCTGGATGTAGCTGGGTGCGCCCCAGTTGTTGCCCATCACCCCGTGGAGATAATCCACATGGCCGGTCGCCTCAAGGGAGCGGGCGATCTCAATACCTTCGTCGACGTCATAGCCGCCGTCGAACAGCTCGTCCATGTTCATGCGGATACCGATGCAGAAATCCGGGCCGGTCTTGTGCCGAATGGCCTGCAGAATCTCCTTGAGGAAACGCAGCCGCCCTTCCCGGTCACCACCGTACTCATCTTCGCGTTTGTTGGTAGCCGGCGAAATGAACAGCTCCAGCAGGTCTTCATGGTTGGCATGCAGCTCAACGCCGTCCAGACCGGCTGCCTGCAACTCCCCGGCCGAGAAAGCATACTCCTCGACAAACCAGTTGATCTCATTGCGATCCAGGATATGCGGAACCTGGTTGTAGGTGTAGTTGGCCAGCACCCCTGACGGGCTGTGCGGCAACCCGCCCTGCATGATGATCTGCCCGGTGGCGCAGGCACCCGCCGCATGGCACATGTCGGCATAGCGCTTGGCCCGCTCGCGAAAATGCGGCAGCCGGAATACCCCATCCCGGGTTGCACCCAGTCCCCAGGGCTCGAAACCGGGGATCATCACCGAGTTGCCAAGGAAGCAATTCAGCCCGTCGATCCAGGCCACGCCATCTTCCGCCCGGGTGCGCCAGTAGGCGAGAAACCGCTCGCATTCCTCTTCGGTGCCGAAGGGATTGCCTGTTACCCGCCCATGCGGTGGCAACATGATGCGATTGCGTAGGCGCATCTTGCCGATCTGCAGGGGAGTAAAAAGATGTTCAAGAAACTGTATATCTGCCATCACGGACCTCTTCATTATTTTTATATTGAAACGAAACAGCCTTTTCGTATGTGACCCTCAATTCCAGACACCATGAAAGTCGTCCTTGACTTTCGGAAACCATCACCAGCCCAGAGATCGGCCCCGCAGCCTGACGGCATCCAGATTGCACAGCGCCGTCCCCAGCAGTACCGCCAGCATCGCGACGAAGTGCCATACCGTCAGCGGCTCCTTCAAAACCAGAGCGCCAAAGGCGACACCCAGCACCGGTACCCAGGACATGTACACGGCGGCCCGCCCGGCACCGATAATGGCGACCCCTCGCCCCCAGGCGATCGCCCCTAGCGCTGTTACCCCAGCCCCGGAAAACAGCAGGATCAACCAGACCCGAGCCGGCTGCTCCGCCATGGCAATGAGCGGCATCTCACCCAGCAGGCAGATATGCAGCAGCAACGCCACCGAGCCCACCGTATAGATGAAGGTATTCAGGGAGATCTGCCCCGGGTGCTCGACGTTACGCTGCGACAGGTACTGCAAGATCACCACACCCAGACAAAATGCCAACATCGAGCCCAGCACCAGCAAATCGCCGGCCGCCGGCGCTCCCCAGGCGGCGTTGGGGTTGTTGAAGATCACCAGACACACGCCGCCCAGCGTGATGGCCAGCCCCAACAGATAGTGCGGGCGTAGGCGTTTGCGGAAGAACAACGCTTCCATCACCCCATTGAGCAACGGGTTCAACGCCAGCAGCAACGCCGCATTACTGGCCGTGGTGCGGGTCATCGCCGAGACAAACAGCATCTGATTGGCATACACCATCAACAGCGCGCTGCAGCAGGCCAGTAGCAACACGCGCCCACGGAACAACGGCAGTCGCTGGCGCCCGACATACACCAGGATCAGCAACGTCAGGGCAGCGAAGCCCATGCGCAGCGTGGCCGACTGCATGGCGTCCATGATGGTCACCGACCATTTGATCAGGGTGACGTTCAGCGCCCAGATCACCATGGTAGCCATCAGCGCCAGGTGCATGCTCCATAACGCCGGCGAGCTCTCCACCTCCGCTACGCCTTCCTTCATTTCGCTCCACGCTTGGCAAAGAACCCTTCCACCGCCTGGGTGAAGGCCGGTTGCCTGGCGCAGTCGACAAAGGCGTCATATTCCTGTTGCAACTGCTCGGTCAGCGGCTGCTCGAAGGAGCTGCGCATGAGTCGCTTGATCTGGCCCAGCGCGTGGGTATGGCGGCCAGCCAGCTGGGCGGCCAGTGCGTCGGCCCGCGCCGCCAGGTCGTCGATCGGTACCACCTCGCTGATCAGCCCCCACTGCAATGCCTGGTCGGCGGATATGGGCTGCCCCAACATGGCGATATGCAGCGCCTTGCGCAGGCCCACCAGACGCGGCAAGGTCCAGCTGATGCCACCGTCGCCGCTGGCGGCAATATCCGAGTAGGCGAAGCTCAGGCGAGCGCTGTCCGCCGCCACCACAAAATCCGCCGCCAGGGCGATGCTCAGGCCGGCGCCTGCAGCCGCTCCATGCACCATCGCCACGACGGGTTTGGGCATGCCGGTCAGCAGCTCGACCGCTTCGTGCACCGGCGGAATCAACTGATGCAGCGCCTCCACCGGCGACTCGCGCATGGCATTCAGGTCACCACCAGCCATGAAGGCGCGCCCGGCGCCCTTGAGCAGCACCACCTTGACCTCGGGGTCTTCGGCCAGGCGCTGGCAGGCATCACGCAAGGCTACGGCAAGCTCCACATCGAGGGCGTTGTAGGCCTCAGGGCGATTGAAAGTGACGGTGGCAACCTGGTCTGCCAGCTCGACCGTCAATACAGTGTTGTCCATTGTTTTCCTCAGCGACAAAGGGGACCAGCTCCCCACAAAATTTGATCCGAGCTGTCATCCACAGCCGGGATTTCGATAGTGTTCTCCGATCAGGCGGCCGGCGCGGCGCTGGCCCGGTCGAGCAGCGCAAGCTGCTGCGCATCGAGCTTCAGGCGCATGGCGCCCAGCAACTCCGCCACCTGCACGGTCGAGGTAGCACTGGCAATGGGCGCCGTGACGCCCGGCTGTGCCATCAGCCAGGCCAGGGCCAGCTGTGCCTGACTCGCTCCGGTTTGCCCGGCCAGGGTATCGAGCGCCTCCAGCACGCCCAGACCGAAAGCATCGAGATATTTCGCCACTTCGGCACCGCGCTGGCGTTCGGACAAGTCGTCCAGATGGCGATACTTGCCGGTCAGAAAGCCGCTGGCCAGGGCATAGAAGGGCACCACGCCGATATCCTGCTCCGCGCACAGTTGCTGGAGCGGGCCTTCGAATTCACTACGTGACATCAGGTTGTAACGCGGCTGCAGCACCTCATAGGCAGCCACCCCCAGCGCTTCACTGACTGCGCGCGCTTGAAGCAGCCGCTCCGCGCTGTAATGCGAGGCGCCCAAGGCCCGCACCTTGCCGGCCTTGATCAGCTCATCGAAGGCGCACAGTGATTCCTCCAGCGGCGTCCTGTCATCGTCCAGATGGGCAAAATACAGATCGATATAGTCAGTACGCAGGCGCCGCAAGGACGCTTCGACGGCCTTGATGATGGTGGTGCGCGACAGCCCAGCCAACTCGCCATTGCCACGCCCGACCTTGGTGGCAATCAGGATATGCTGCCGACATCCTCGGCTTGCTTGCCATTCGCCAATGATGCTTTCGGACTCGCCACCCACCAGCCCCGGAATCCAGTTGCTATACATATCGGCGGTGTCGATCAGGGTGCCACCACCCGCGACGAAGGCATCGAGCACAGCAAAGCTGGTACCACGATCCGCCGTCCAACCGAATACGTTCCCGCCCAGCATCAGGGGCGGGGTCACCAGTCCGCTGCGCCCGAGCGGGCGTTCTGTCATGCACACTGTCGCTGCTCCTTGATGATCAGGTCAGCCGCATGCCAAGCCAGCGCCATCGCCGGCGCATTGGTATTGCCCGAGACCAGTTCCGGCATCACCGAACAATCCACTACCCGCACCCCAGTCACCCCCCGCACCCGCAGTTGCGGGTCGCAGACATCCTCCTCGCTGCCGCCCATGCGGCATGTGCCCACCGCATGAGTGCCACAGCGCGACAAGCGGCGGAATGTGTCGAGCACCTCGGCGTCACTGTCCACCGCCGATCCCGGAAACTTTTCGTGACTGATAAACCCCGCGATAGCTGGCTGCGCCATCAATTCACGGACATAGCGCACCGCCGCAATGGCGGCCTGCTGATCGGCCTTACTGGTCAGCCAGTTGGGCGCAATCGACAGCGGTGCCTGGGGATCCCGCGCGCTGATATTGAGACTGCCTTCACTGTCCAGATGCAGCAGCTGTGAATAGACGGTAAAACCGGGCTCACGCTCGACCGTGCCCTGCTGAACGGGAAAGTTGGGATTGCTGTTACGCTTGGGCTGGAAGGTGAAGGCGCTGCCAAACAGCTGCAGGTCCGGCCGGTCACCGGCAGGGTCCAGGCGGACAAAGCCACCCACCTCGAAGGGACCGGTCGCCAACGGCCCGCTGCGCGACAACGCATAGCGCAGGCTGTTTTTCACCAGCCCCAGACCGCGAAATTCACGGTTATTACCCGCACTGCCCTGCAGCCGATAGGTCATGGAGAAGCCCAGATGATCCTGCAGGTGCCGCCCCACGCCGGGCCGGCCAGCCACCAGCGGAATGCCCAGCCTGGTCAGCAGCTCACCCGGGCCCACACCGGAACGTTGCAGAATCGCTGGCGAAGCCATGGCGCCGGCGGAAAGAATGACCTCGCCGCGCACCGCGAACCGCTGCGGCTGCCCGCGCACCTGGGCCTCGACCGCTACCGCCCGGCCGTCCTCGAAGACAATGCGATCAACCAGCACCTGGGTGCGGATTTCCAGATTGCGCCGCTGGCGCGCGGGCCGGAGGAAAGCCACCGCGGCGCTTTGCCGCCGGCCACGGAGAATATTATGCGCGTAGTAACCGATCCCCTCGGTTCCGCCCCCGTTGAGGTCTTCCTTGCGTGGCAGCCCCATGCTCTGCCCTGCGGCAATCATGGCTTCCGCCAGCGGGTAGCGATAGGTGCCGGTACTGATAGGCACCGGACCGCCAACACCCCGTCCGTCGCCCGCTCCCAGCTCATGGTCCTCGATCGCCTGGAAGGCAGCAGTCATCGCACTGCCGCCCCAACCGACGCAGCCGCGCTGCTCCCAGCGGTCATAATCCTCGGGCCGACCGCGTACCCAGATCATGCCATTGATCGAGGATGAGCCACCCAACCCCTTGCCGCGCACCCAGGCTTCGCTGGCCGGCAGATCCGGCAGGCGCGGCTGATCGACCGGGAATACCCAGGCATGTCGGGGATCGGACGCCAGTTTGCCGATGCCCTTTGGCATATGGATCAGCGGGCTGGTGTCGGGGCCGCCAGCCTCTAGCAACAGCACACGCTTGCTCGGGTCCGACGACAGGCGCTCGGCCATGACGCAACCGGACGAGCCGGCGCCAATCACCACATAATCCCAGCCCTCACGCATGGCACTGCTCCGGCTGCGACGGCGCTGGCGCCTCGACCGCAGTGGACAGATGATTGGCGGCGATATAGGCCAGCGTCATGCCCGGACCCAGGGTGGCGCCAGCACCGGCATAGGCTCCCGACAGGAAGCTGAGCGCATCGTTACCCGCCGCATACAGACCTGGAATCGGCGCGTCATCAGCACCCAACACCCGTGCATTGCCGTCAGTACGGATACCGGAGAAGGTGCCGATGTCGCCCGGCAGCAGCCGCAGCGCATAGAACGGCCCGGTTTCGATCGGCCCCAGGTTGGGGTTCGGCTTGTGCTCGGGATCACCCTGGGAGTGGTCATACACGTCGCCACCGCGGCCGAAATCAGGATCGACGCCCTGCCGCGCATTGACATTGAAGCGCTGTACCGTCTGTTCGAGGGCAGCGGCATCGATGCCGGCCTTGTGCGCCAGTTCAGCCAGGGTGTCGGCGCTGAGGATATAGCCGGAGCGGATATGCTTGCCCCGTGGCACCGGCGCCGGCTTGACGAAGCCCAGGCCGTAACGGCGGATGGTGGTGTGGTCACACAGCAGATAGCAGCTGGTATCGGGCAGATGGGCGCAAGCCTTGCTCAGCGCCGGGATGAAGTCATGGTAGGGAGCCGACTCGTCGAAGAAGCGCTTGCCCTCGACGGTGACAGCAATAAAGCCGGGCTTCTGGCGGTCGACGATATGCGGCCACAGCGCCTTGGGGCCATGATGGCCGGGGATCACCGACACCGGCATCCAGGCCGCCGGCTGCTGTACCGCGGTGTCGACCGAGCCGCCGACAGATTCAGCCATACGGGCGCCATCGCCGGTATTGCCGGGTGCGCCCAGGCTGTGGTGCGCCCGGCCAGCCGCCTTGTGCGGATAGATCGCAGTGGTGCGCTGGGCGTCGTGCGGAAAGCCGCCACTGGCGAGTATCACGCCCTTGCGGGCCAAGACCCGCACGCTGCCATTGGCGGTCTGGATATCGGCGCCTGCCACCTTGCCATCCACCTGAACCAGTTGTTTGGCCGGTGCGTTCAACCAGAGTTCGACGCCGCAGTCGAACGCCGTGCGCGCCAGGCGGGCGATCAGCGCGCGCCCGCGGGTGCAGGGATCGGGCTTGCCATAGCGCAGCACATCCTTGAGCACGGCACCGAACTTGCCGAGCACAAACATCAGGCCCGCCATCGAACGGCCGGCGTTCATCAGCTGTTTCATCTCCACGTTGGAGCCGACGGCCAGGCCCATGAAATTGGTCTGGGTCAGACCTTCACGCAGCAACTTGCGATGTTTTCCCAGGCGCCCGACCGGATAGTCGTTGACCCCGAGTGAGCGCACGCTGGCATGGCCCGGGTAAGGCGGGTGGTAGTCGGGGTAAGCAAAAGGGTAGCACTCGACTTCGGTTTCACGCTCCAGGAAGTCGATCATGGCCGGGCCATTGGCAAGGAAAGCCTCGACCCGCGCGGCGTCGTAGTATTCGCCCGCCTCATGCTGGATATAGGTGCGCGCATTGTCGATCGAATCAGGCCCCAGCGCAGCCGAATGGCGATTGCCCGGAATCCACATCACGCCACCCGAGAAGCAGGAGGTGCCGCCGAATACGCCCTCTTTCTCGACCATCAACACGTCCAGCCCCGCCTTGCGTGCGGTGATGGCCGCGGTGAACGCGGAAGCCCCGCTGCCGATGACCAGTACATCAATTTGCCGCTCGCCTGTCGGCGGCACGGTTAATACGGGCATGCCTGTCTCCTTTTTATTATTTGCTGGGACAACCCTTGAATGCTTGCACATATAACAATCAAGATAAACTGTTTTATCATTAAATGGAAAAACAGGGGTTGATTTACCAGCCACAAACCCTCTATATATCAGACAAGCAGCGAGAACCATAAAAACGGAGCGGACCATCAATGAACAGTCCGACTGGCTTTAAATACCGCAAGAACAGCGTCGACATCGCTTTTCTCGACCATGCCCTGGCAACGCCGGTGGTGCAGACCCGCCTGCGGCCACCGCAGGACCTGAGCCCGCCCCTGCCACGGCCGCGCCTGGAAGATCGCCTGCTCAACGTGGGGCGCTATCGCGTCGCCCTGATCAACGCTCCTGCCGGTTTTGGCAAGACCACTCTCCTGCGCCAGCTCCATGGCGAGCTGAAAAGCCGGGATACCCACGTCGGCTGGCTTTCGCTGAACAGCGATGACAACTCCCTGCCCCAGTTCATGCTCAGCCTGTTGACGCTGCTCGAGTCACTGCCCAGTCAATGGCGCGTTTCCCTGCGGGACATATTCGCCCGGGACACCAGTCCGCAGTTCCAGATGACCATGGCTTACCTTCTCAATGAACTGACCGAGCTGGGGCACCCGGTAGTTCTGCTGCTGGACAATATCCAGACACTGACCAATCCGACGACGCAGGCCAGGCTGCAGTACCTGCTGGACAACGCTCCCGACAACCTGCGGGTCTGCCTGGGCACGCGCTGCACTACCGAACTATCACTGACGCCCCTGCGTTACCGCGGCCAGCTGTTGGAATGCGATGCCCGGGAGCTGGCTTTCACCGCGGAGGAAACCCGCGACTACTTCACTCTGCGCAGCGGCCTGGGCCTGCCCGACGACGCCCTGCAGCAACTGATGGACCTATCCGAGGGCTGGGCCACCGGTCTGCAGATGCTGGCTACCAGCTCGACTTTCCAGCTGGCGCCGGGCGATGCACTGAAGCAACTCAGGGAAGGCGTCCGCGTCGTCAGTCGCTTCTTCGACGATATCGTGCTCAGCTCCCTGCCGGCGCCGATCCATGACTTCCTGCTCAAGACCAGCATCCTCAACGAGTTATCCGCAGATATCTGCAATGCGGTCACCCAGCGCCAGGACGCCGAGGACATCCTGCACTGGCTGGTGAGCAGGAATCTGTTCATCACCCTGGTGGATGAGCAGACGCCCAGCTACCGCCTGCACCAGCTGTTTGCGGAAACCCTGCAGGCCCGCCTGCTGCGCAGCCGTGAGCATGATGTTGCGCAGCTGCATATGCTGGCCAGCCAGCATCTGGCCCAGGCGCATCAGTGGCCGCAGGCCATCCGGCATGCCCTGCAAACGGCTCCCGACGGCCTGCTTGGTCAGGACCTGAGCGACCTCGAAGCGGGCGCCCGCAATCTGGCGGAACAGGGCGACCTGGATATATTGCTGCGCTGGCTCCGGCAACTGCCCAAGGCCGCCTATACCCACAGCCTGCGGCTGCAGCTGACGCTCGCCTGGGTGTTGGCCCATCACTTTCGTTTCGCCGAGTGCCATCAATTGCTGGAGGATGCCAACGTGCTGGCCTCGTCCCAGGGGCCGCAAGGCGACGCCATGCAGTTGGAAATCCGTGCAGTGGCTGCCGTATGCGCGGTGCTGGCCGATGATCCGCTGCGTGCCGAACATCTTCTCGAACCACTGTTGCCCAGGCTGTCGGACCTGCCACCCTGGATTGCCGGCCTCATCTGCAATGGTCTCAGTTCCTCCTATCTCGCCCAGGGCCGCCATGGCGAGGTGCTGGACCTGCAGCGGCAGCAGCCCCTGGACAGCGATAGCAAGGATAACCTGCTGGTCACCCTCTATCGGGCGAGCATCCTGGGTCAGGTCTACATGCGCCAGGCCGACCCGAACACCGCCGGCCGGTTCTTTCTGGAGGCGCTTGCCCGGGCGGAAAATGCCACCGGTAGCCAGTCGAACGGTGTCATCATTCTCCGCGCCCATCTTGCCGAACTGCTGCATGAGCGGCGCCAGTGGAGCGAGTTGACGGCGAAGATCGAACCGGAACTGTCACTGATCGAGCGTACCGCCACACTCGACGGTCTGCTCAAGGTCTATCGCAGCTTGATTCGCGGCCATGGGCAGCAGCCATCCGGTCGGGCCGAACAACTGATCGAACAGGGTTTGCACCTGGCGCGGCAGCGGCATTGGCCACGATTCAGCGCCGGCATGCTGTCGGAAGATATTCACCTGAAGCTCGCTCGGGGGCACCTGGCAGAGGCGCAGCTGCGCCTCACCCAGCTTGAGCAACTGCGCGATGCCCATGACCAGTTGGCCCCCTCCAGTTGCCGGGAGATCAACGAACTGATCACCCTGCAGCATGCCCGCCTGGCCATGCACCACGGCGACTATCTCGCTGCCTCCCGGCAGTTGGGGCCATTGGCCCGCCAGTTGCTGCAACGCGGGCGGGTGCTGGCCTGGTTGCAACTGGAAACCCTGCGGCTGTGCTGCGACTGGAAATTGGGGCGCCAGGCCTCGGCCATGGCCGGGCTACTGCCCTTGCTACAACGAGGCGCACAACAGCAGTTACGCCAGAGCTTCGTGGAAAGCAGCCCGATCCTGGTCGAGATGCTGCAGACCGTTCGCACCAGTCCGGACTGTACCGAGCCGCTCGGCCACTATATCGATGAGCTGCTGGGCTACTTTCCGCAGACCGGCAGCCTGGCACCCCGCCACCCGCACGAGCCGCTGCTCAGTGAGCGCGAGCAGCAGGTACTGGCGATGGTCGCTACCGGTTCAGCGAACAAGGTCATCGCCCGCTCGCTGGCCATCTCCGCCGAAACGGTCAAGTGGCATCTGAAGAACATCTTCTTCAAATTGCAGGTCGGCAATCGCATGCAGGCGTTGATCCGGGCTCGGCAACTGGGCCTGATCCCGGACCAGGCCGCACCTCAGAGCGTCATGCCGCCATCGACGAAGAACTCCGCGCCAGTCGCGAAACTGGCCTGATCCGAGGCAAGGAAGGACACCATGGCCGCAATGTCCTGCGGCTCGCCGATCCGCCCGATGGGATGGTCCGCAACAAAGCTGGCAAGCAAGGCTTCCGGCTGCTCCGACTGCTGCAGTACCTTGTCCACAATGGGCGTGCGCGTGGCGCCCGGATGAACCGTGTTGACCCGGATGCCATAGTTCTGCCGCGCGCAGTGCAGCGCCACCGTCTTGCTCAACATGGTGACCGCCGCCTTGCTAGCGTTGTAGCCAGCCAGCTCGGCCTTGACCTTGCGGCTGCAGCCGGAGGCGATATTGATGATGGCGCCACCGGTGGTCTTCATCAGGCCGATGGCGTTCTGGCAGCCAAGAAACACGCTGTCCACATTGACCGCGAACTCGCGCTTGAGCAGTTCCAGACTCAGGGTCTCGATACTGCCCATGGTGGTGATGCCGGCATTGTTGACCAGCACGTCCAACCGGCCATGCTGCTGATGGACCCAAGCCATGAGTTCCCGCCAGCGATCCTCGCGGGTCACGTCCAGCGCAAAGAACTCGGCCCGTTCGCCGAGCTCCGCCACTCTTTGCTGACCACCCGGCTGGTCAATATCGGTGAGGATGACCCACATGCCATCGGCATGCAGCCGCTGGGCAATGGCCGCCCCGAGTCCGGATGCCGCCCCGGTTATCAATGCGATCTTCATGACTGAGCCCCTTGCAGTGCGTGGGCGGCTGCCCGTACACCAGCCTCCCGACCGAATACGATAGCGTTACCCACAGCCAGACCACCGCCGCCATAACGTGCGCCCTGGAAACAACCGAGTACTTCACCCGCGGCGTACAGGCCGGGAATGGGTCGCTGGTGTTGGTCCAGCACCCGGGTGCCGGTATCGATATCCAGCCCCGCAGCCGTATTGCCTATGATCGCCGAGCGAATTTCCACCGCATAGAAGGGGCCAGTACGGATCGGGAACAACTTCGGCGCCTGTTTGTGAAAGTGAATATCCTCACCCTGATCGCAGCCCTGGTTGTACATCTCAACGGAGCGTTCAAGCGTCACGGCATCGATGCCAACCTCGGCCGCCAGTCCTTCGAGGGAATCACTGGCCTTCACCCGTCCCTTGGCCACCTGATCACGGATGGTCAGCTCCTCCCAGGTGGGGATATTGATACCGGCGTTGTACGGGTCCAGGTAGCGGATATCCATGCTGGCCTCGACCATCGCCCGATCATCGAAGATCGCCCAGGCCCGCCGCTCCGGCTGCTTTTCAATCAGATAGCCACACACGGTATAGGGCGACAGCTCCGACATGAAACGCTCACCGCGCTGGTTGACCACCATGATCCACGGCGGCAACCAGGGTTCCAGCGCCTGCCAGAAGCCCGAGGTGGGCAGCGTCAGGCCGGTATCGTGGCCGACGATGGCGGCGCCCACCGCCTCGCCGAGGGTGATACCGTCGCCGAGAATAAAGGGGTTGTTACGATGCACCGCCCAGGTCCAGCCTTCATGCCAGGCGGACGGGTAATGCTTGCGGATCATCTCCGGGCTGTTGCCGAAGCCGCCGGTGGTGACCACCACGCTGGCCGCATACAGCTCGGTATCCTGGGCCCGGACACCAACCACCCGGCCATCCTCCCGGATCAGCGATTGCACCCGGCAATCGAGTACCACCTCAATATCGGCCACGCCCACCGCGTTGATCAGCGCATCGGCAATGCCCTGGCCGGCACCCTCGCAGGAATGGCCGCGGGGCACACTGTCAACGCCAGAGCACGTCAACCAGCGCGGCGAGAATACCGCGCCCAGCTCGATCAGCCATTCCAATGTCGAACCACAGCGCTCGGCATAGAAGCGGATCAGATCCGGCCGCGCATCCCACTGGTTGAGGGTCATCAGGTAGTCGTACACCGCCTGCGGCGTGTCGTGCTCTATGCCTGCTTGCCGCTGTATCGATGTACCGCAGGCGTAGAACACCCCGCCCGAATTAGCGGTCGCCCCGCCCAGATGCTTGTCCGCCTCCAGTATCACCACGGAAGCACCGGCACGCCTGGCTTCCAGGGCGGCGGCCAGACCACCGCCACCGCCCCCTACCACGATCACGTCGTAATCATTGACTCTGGTCACGCTGAAACTCCCATTCTTGTTGTTATCGAAGCTATTGATGTTATCGATCTGCCCTACGTCGTTTTACCCAGTCGCGCGCCGGCGCCGAGCAGGCCCAGTCGATCGCCTGGTTGAGCAACTGGCGAAATTGCGGATGCTGGTAAGCCGCGGGCCCATCGCCACACTGCAGGTAGACGATAGGACTGTTGGCGTAGTGCTTGACCCAACCGATCAGCGCACTGCCGGGCGGATGCTGCCAGCCCTGGCGGTCATTCATATGCCCGTCCAACGCTCGCTTGGCGGAGAAGAACTCGCTGTCGGTGAAATTGAAATCGCTGACCAGCAAGGGTTCGATATCAGCGGTATGGACATCGAACAGATACAGCTCGTCGGTCAGGTCGAAGGACTCCAGCCCAGCGACTATGGGATGGTCCGACACCGGTGAGATCCGGTGCGTGACGTTGAGCCGATACCCGGAATCAGGTTTCAGCTCACCCACCTGCTGCACCGGCTGATAGTGGAATCGGCCGCCGACGATATCCGCCCATTGCGGCCACGCCGGCCAGGCGGCGATGGCATGGTGCAGTATGACCAGCGGCGTACCCTGCTCCAGCATGGCCAGCAAGCCCTGCTGGTAGAAGTCCGGCGGCGGATGAAAGATCGGCTTGCGGTCACCGTCCCGGACAAACTGGATACCAGGCATGTCATACAGCACATAACAGTCGAAATGCCGGGCCGCCTCCGGGTTGAACAGCAGCTGGGCCGCCGGGTGCTCCACCGCCGACCATTCGATGGCCGGATTGTCCTCGAATATCCCGTAGAAGGGATCACGCTGGAAGGCGTGACCACGGGTCACCACCAGCAGGTTGCGCTTGCTGCCCGGTGCGGGAAAGTGGGTCTGCCCACCGCGCCCGCTGCGGCCGCGGTGCTCTTCCGGAATATCTGCTGCGTCCATGACGGTCTCCTACTGATGCAGGGAACGGCCCATGCCATCCAGCACGGACTCATGGATCGCTTCGGACAGGGTCGGATGGGCGAAGATCATCTGCGCCAGTTCCTCATCACCTGCCTCCAGTTGCCGTGCCAGACCCAGTACATGGATCTGCTCGGTGGCTTCATGGCCGACCAGATGGGCACCCAACAGCTCGCCCGTTTCCTCATCCCACAGCGTCTTGGCGAAACCGTCCGCCTCGCCGGCAGCCAGCGCCTTGCCATTGGCCTGCAGGGCAAAGCGACCAACCCGCAGCGCGCGACCCGTTGCCCGTGCCGCCTGCTCGGTCAGCCCGACGCTGGCGACCTGCGGCCTGGCGTAGGTGCAGGACGGAACCAGCAGGCGATCCAGCGGCGCCGCCCCGTCCACGCCGGCAAGATGATCCACGCACAGCAGCGCTTCATGACTGGCCTTGTGCGCCAGGCAAGGCCCACCGGCGAGGTCGCCAATGGCATACAGCCCAGCCACATTGGTCCGGCACCACTGATCTATCGTGATAAAACCGCGTTCCTGCTGCACGCCGAGCGGCTCCAACCCCAGGCCCTCGCTGTTGGGCTGCACACCCGTGGCCAGCAGCAGGCGCTCGGCCTCGATCGAGGCGCTGTTGCCGCCCTGCGTCAGCTGACATACCACTCGCTCGCCAGCGCCCTGCCAGCTCAGGCTGGCACCCGTGTGCACAGTAATGCCCCGCGCCTCAAAGGCGCGCTGCATATGGGCCGAGACTTCCTCGTCCTCCAGCGGTAACAGCCGCGGCGCCTGCTCCACCAGGGTGACCTCAACGCCCAGATCGTTGTACAGACTGGCGAATTCACAGCCGATGGCACCGGCCCCGGCAATCAGCAACGAAGCGGGTAGTTCGGTCGGGCGCAGCGCCTCGCGGTAGGTCCAGATGCCGGGATGGCCGAGCGGAAAGCCCGGCAAGCCGCGCGCCCTGGCACCGGTGGCGAGGATGATATGACGAGCGGAAAACACCTGAGCGCCATCCGGCAGGGACACGCTCAGCTTGCCCTTGCCGGTCAGCCGAGCTTCACCGCGCAGTACCTCGACACCCCGCTTCTTCAACAGATAGCCGATGCCGCCCACCAGGGTGTCGGACACCTGGCGGCTGTGGGCGACCAGGCCCTGGATATCCACCTGGATATTGTCCACCCGGATACCGAAACGGGCGGCGTCCCGACAGGACTGCAGCACGTCCGCGCCCTTGAGCAGTGCCTTGGTCGGGATGCAGCCCCAGTTCAGACAGATGCCGCCCAGTTCCTCCCGCTCCACCAGCAAGGTGCGCAGCCCCAACTGGGCCGCCCGCAGAGCGGCTACATAGCCGCCGGGACCGGCACCTATCACCGCCACGTCATACATGCGCGACATCGTCACCTCACACCATGAGCAGCGCTGGGGTTTCCACCAGCCGCTTGAGTTCTTTCATGAAACGGGCAGCCAGCGCGCCATCAACCACGCGGTGATCACTGGACAGCGAAGCCGTCAGTTGCCGGCGAATCACCATCTGCCCATCCCGCGCCACCACCTGTTCCGCGGCCGCACCGACCGCCAGAATGGCCACCTGCGGCGGGTTGATGATGGCGTCGAACTGCCGGACCCCGTGCATGCCCAGGTTGGAAATACTGAAACTACCGCCCTGGAACTCCGCCGGCTTGAGGGTCCCGGCTTTGGCGCGGGTGGCCAGATCGCGTATCCGAGTGGAGATCTCACCAAGGCTTTGGCGGTTGGCAGCGGCAACGATGGGTGTGATCAGTCCACCATCAATGGCCACCGCCACGGCGATGTCGGCATCGGCCAGTTGCCTGATCACCTGCCGCTGCTCGTCGTACTGCACATTCAGCTCCGGCACCGCCATCAGGGCCTGGGCCGAAGCCTTGACCAGCATGTCATTGACCGAGATCTTCAAGCCCAGCACTGCGCCGTTGAGGGTATCGCGCAGCGTCAGCAGAGCCTCCAGGTCCAGATCCATGCTGACCCGGTAATGCGGTGCCGATTGCTTGGACGCCTGCAAGCGCGCAGCAATGGTCCGGCGCATGGCGGACAGTGGTTGTTCGGTTACCGTTGCCCCCTGCGCGGAGAGCGGAGCTTCGGTGAGAGTCGGCACAGCGTCCTGACGCATGGACAGCAATGCCTCCACATCCGCCCGGCATACCCGACCGCGACTACCGGTGGCGCGGCACTGGCGCAGGTCGATGCCCCTGGCCGCTGCCAAGCGGCGGGCGATCGGCGTGGCTGCCACCTGGCTGTCATCGCCGGTGACGCCTGGCGAGGCCGCCTGCTCACGCAGCGGCAGACTGCCGCCGGCGGCGCACACGGCCAGCACGACATCCTCGACCGAGATGCGCCCTTCCCGCCCACTGCCAGTCACTCTGCCCAGGTCGATACCTTCGCGCTGGGCCAGCCGCCAGGCATGGGGCGTGGCCAATACCGCGGAGCCGGTTTCGCCCCGCAACGACGCAGGGATACCGCTTGTGGAAACCCGCTTTACCTCAGCCATGGCTGGCGCAGCAGGCACTGACACGGGTGCGGGTGCGGGTGCGGGTGCGGGTGCGGGTGCGGGTGCGGGTGGCGTATCGGCAACCGTTGGCGCCGCCGGGGCGGCCGATGCTGCCTGCCCCGGTTGCCGGGTCGCCAAGTAGGTATCGATCTCGCTATCGCTGACCGCCGCAGGTGCGGTGATGGCCAGCAACGCCCCTACCGGCAAGGTAATGCCGGGCTCGACCAGGATCCGCCGCAACACGCCATCAAATGGAGCCTCCAGCGCATTGGCGATCTTGCTGGTCTCGATCTCGCAGAGCTCGTCCCCCTTGTGGAAAGCCTGGCCTTCCTGCACCAGCCAGGCACTCAGGGTGCCTTCCTCCATGGTCAGTCCCCACTTGGGGACCTCTATCGGCCTGATATCGCTCATCTCAGGCCTCCAGCACTTTGCGCACGGCAGCTTCGATCCGCGCGGCATTCGGCAGCCAGGCCTGTTCCAGCGATGGCGCAAAGGGCACCGGGGTATGGGGCGGCGTTACCAGTTCGATGGGCGCCTTGAGTGAGCGGAAGCCCTTGGACGCAATCAGCGCGGCGACGTCATGGGCAAAGCCGACCCGGGCGGCGGATTCATCGACGATCACCACCCGGCCGGTCCAGTCTACCGACTCGAGAATGCCTTCCTCGTCCAGGGGCGAGATGGTGCGCGGGTCGACCACTTCGACAGAAATACCCTCGGCGGCCAACTTGTCCGCCACCGCATTGGCGCGGTGCACCATGGCCGCCAGGGCAATGATGGTGACGTCGTCCCCTTCACGGGTGTAACGGGCCGTGCCAAAGGGAATTGGGTAGGCCTCATCCGGCACTTCCCCTTCCATCTTGTACAGGGTCTTGTGCTCACAAAAGACCACCGGATCATCGTCGCGGATCGCCTGGATCAGCAGCCCCTTGGCATCGTAGGGCGAGGACGGCACGACCACTTTCAACCCCGGCGTGGTGGCGAAGATGTTGTACGGCGACTGGGAATGCTGGGCACCGGCGCCGTAACCCGCGCCTATCATGCCGCGTACCACCATCGGGGTTTTCGCCTTGCCGCCGAACATGTAGCGAAACTTGGCGGCCTGGTTGTACAGCATGTCATGGGACACGCCGAAGAAATCCATGAACATGAGGTCGGCCACCGGACGTAGACCGGTCACCGCGGAACCCGCGGCCATCCCCAACAGCGCCGACTCGGTAATCGGCGTGTCAATCACCCGGGACGAGCCAAAACGCCCCCACAGCCCCTTGGTCACACCGAGCACGCCGCCATAGGCTTCGACGTCCTGCGCCGAACCACCACTGCCACCGCGGACATCTTCCCCCATGAGCACGACCCGCTGGTCGCGCTCCATTTCCTGCACCAGCGCTTCGTTCAGCGCTTCACGAAAAGTCTTGATAGTCATGATCTGCCTCAATAGGACACGTAAACGTCGGTGAGCACCTGCTCCGCGGCGGGCGGATTGGCCGCCCGGGCCCGTGCGACCGCTTCGTCGATTGCTGCTGCCACCTCACGGTCGACAGCGTCGATATCCTCCTGTGGCAACTGTCCTTCCACGCGCTGCAGAAACAGCTGCAGTGGATCCTTGCTGGCACGCAGCTCAGCCACCTCGCCGTCGGCGCGGTAGAGCATGGCATCGCCCTCGAAATGTCCACGCCAGCGCATGGCCACCGCCTCGATCACGCTGGGGCCCTGGCCGCTGCGTGCCCGCTCCACCGCCGCGCCCATGGCTTCGTGCACGGCAAAGAAATCCGTGCCATCCACCTTGACTGCCGGCAAGCCAAAGCCCGCAGCGCGCCCGGCAATATCCCGGCTGCCCACGGCGTAATCGTGGCCGGTGGCCTCGCCATAACCATTGTTTTCGAACATGAAGATCACCGGCAGCTGCAGCACGACCGCCATGTTCATTGCCTCGAATACCAGCCCCTGGTTGGAGCCGCCGTCGCCGGTAAAGGCCACGGCCACCCCGCCAGTGCCGAGGGTTTTGGCACTCAGCGCGGCACCGACGGCCAGCGGCGGCGCGCCGCCGACGATGGCATTGGCACCGAGCATGCCGCGCTCCAGGTCGGCAATATGCATGGAGCCACCCTTGCCTCGGCACAGGCCGGTCTCCTTGCCGTAGATCTCGGCCATCATGCCGTTCAGATCGCAGCCCTTGGCGATGCAGTGGCCGTGGCCGCGGTGGGTGGAACCGATATAGTCGATATCGCTCAGGTGCTCACAGACACCCACCGCAATGGCTTCCTGACCGGTATACAGGTGCAGGAAACCGGGAATCTCGCCGCTGGTGTTTTCCACCTGCAGCCGCTCTTCGAACTCGCGGATTTCCCGCATTCTGCGGTAGGCCCGCAGGAGTTGGTGTTTGCTCAGGGTCACGCCGCTCACCTCTGGTGTTCTGGTTGACACATGGCCCCGGTAACGGGGCCATGGATTAACACCAGACTAAAAAGCGGCAGGGGTAGCGACAACTACCCTCTCGGGGGGGGAAGGGGGTTACTGACCGTCCTTGTTGGCCTTGGCCATGGCCCTGGCGTCATAACCACCAATGCGGTCACCGGAGATCAGCTCGCTGTGGCTATGGGCGAAGTGATGCCAGGCAAAAGCCGCTTCCATCCCGGTGCGCTTGCCCTGCAGGTCCTCGATATGGTTGATCGCCTGCTTGGTCAGCGCCAATGCCAGGCGCGGCTGCTTGGCGATGGCCAGCGCCATCTCCATGGCCTGGTCATCGAGCTGATCGCGCGGGGCGATGCGGTTGACCATGCCCATTTCATAGGCCCGCTGGGCCGGCATGCGTCCGCCGAGAAACAGGAATTCCTTGGCAATGCGCGGATTCAGCTCATAGGGATGGGCAAAGTATTCGACGCCCGGGATACCCATGCGCACCACCGGGTCCTGGAAGAAGGCGTCCTCACTGGCGACGATCAGGTCACAGACCCAGGCCAGCATCAGCCCGCCGGCAATACAGGCACCCTGCACCACGGCGATGGTCGGCTTGGGGATATCCCGCCAGCGCCGACACATGTTCAGGTAGGCTTCCTGCTCGCGCACATAGAGAAACTCACCACCCGGCTTGTTGGTGTGGTCCCACCACATATTCACTCGATCCATGGGTTTGTCGATATCGCGCCCCGGTGTGCCGATATCGTGCCCCGCGGAAAAGTGCTTGCCGGCACCCTTGAGCAGAATGGTCTTGACCGTATCGTCATCCACTGCCCGGCGGAAGGCCGCATCCAGGGCGTAGGTCATCTGCCCGTTCTGGGCATTATTGAAGGTGGGGCGATTCATGGTGACAATCGCCACGCCTTCCTTCACCTCATACAACACCGGTTGCTCGGTCTCGTAGACCGACTGGTCCTCGCGCTGGACGAATTCGTTATTGCTTTCCATCAAGGTGCCTCCGGTGAGCCAGTCTGTTCAACATATTTATCCAGCATGGGCGTGACCCGCAGATGCTCAGGGATCCGCTCCACGCCGATACGCCGATCGATCTCTTCATGGGTCCAATAGAGGCGGCGCTCCTGATAACTCAGGCGCAGACCGGGAAACGCGTTGGAGCGCATGGAGGTCTGAATCGAGCCGAGGTTCTCCAGGTCCTCATCCAACACCTTATCGAAGGCAGGATTGGCCTTGTCCCAGTATGCAGGGCGTTCGCCCTCGCCCCAGTCCGGCCCCAGGCCGACCACTTCCATCTCGCACTCGTTGACACCGCGCGGCCAGAACCGCAGCTGCTGCACGAAGATCGAGCGGAAGGGTGTGATCATGTTGGGAAACGTCAGGTAGGCAGTACTGCTCTGGCGGTGCAGCGGCGTGGCACCGACGATATCCGGGGTATCCGGAGAATCCATGCCCAGGGTGGTCAATGCCCATGGATTGTAGGCGGTGACCATGCGCGAATGACCGCCGTCGAACAGGCCCATGGCCGATGCCTTGTGGTTCAGGGCATAGCCGATACTGTCCCGGTGCACGGTATTGATGTGATAGACCTCCTGGAAGGCATCCACCGCCGCTTTCCAGTTGCAGCCGATGATGGTCGAGCGGCGATGCACTACGCGCAATTTCTCCAGTTCCATGCAGGCCCATTCATCCAGCATGGGGGCCAGATGCTCGAGCAGCGGCGGCGCGTCGTTATCCAGGTTGATATAGATGGTGCCGCCGTAGACTTCACAGCGCACGCCGATCAGCGGCAGCTCTGCCTTGTTCAGGCCGCAGAAGTCACCTTCATCCGGCACGGCGATCAGCTTGCCGGTGAAATCGTAGGCCCAGCTGTGGTACTGGCAGCGCAGGATATTGCATTGCCCGCGGTCCGCTGGCGTCAGCGCCGCGCCCCGGTGCCGGCAGCTGTTATAGAAAGCCCGCACTACGTGATCCTTGCCCAGCACAATCAGGATCGGCCGACCGACCTTCTTCCACACCAGGAAGCTGCCGGGTTTTTCCAGCTCTTCGAGGCGGGCCACCGGCAGCCAGCACTTGCTGAAGATCTGTTCCAGCTCCAGCTGATGGAATTCTTCACTGGTATAGCGCGCCGCCGGAATTTCCGGAAACGCCGGAAACCCCGGCGGCGGCCCTTCGCGTTCGGCCTCGTATTCCAGGTCGGCGCGGATACGTTCTTGTAGTTCTGCTTTCATGTTCGCCTCGCTTTCAGCACCAGCCTGCCTGGCGCATCAGATTACGGGTTGCTTCGACCGCTTCAGCGGCGTGTTGGGCTGCGCTGCTGGCATTACCCCGATCCGTCTCCCGGGGGACCTCCACATCGACCATGACGCCCTGCCCCAGCTCGTCCAGCAACGCCAGCAACGGAAATTCGCCGGTACCCGGGATCCCGCGTGCAGCCACAGCCTCATGGTAAAGATCGCCGGGTAGCGCCATCGGGCCGTCGCACAGCTGCAGATAACCGACCCACTCGCGGGGAATCGCATGCAGATCAGCAGGGTCGCCGCCGTTACGGAAAAAATGCAGTGCGTCGATGGCCAGACAGGCCGTCGGATGCTGGATGGACTCCAGCACCTGCAGCGCTGCATGCAGCGACCGCACTGCGGAAAAACTGGTAAATTCCAATGCCGCCCGCAGCCCCGTGCTCGCTGCCAGATTGCAGAAATCGATCAGCAGAGTGCGGGCAAGGCTGGGTGATGACTCATGCAGGTGTACCGTGGCCAGCCCTACACCCAGGCGAGCAGCGCGCTCGAGCCCGGTACGGTAGTCCGCCAGCGCCACGCCCTCGCGCAGCGCAAAGACTTCGGCGTTATTCACCCGCACACCGGTGATGGCCAGGCGCTCAGCCACGGCGGCTTCCTGCTCGTCCGTATCGATACAGGGAAAGCGGGTCGCGATGCCTGGCGGCAGACAGGTAAAAAGCCCGACGTGTGAACAACCCAGCGCCGCTGCCAGATCCACCAGCTCTACCGGCGACAGCTGCAGTGCCGTGAGATGGTGCAGTGACAGTGACGCCGAGCCGGCAGGGATGGCGCTCACGGTGTTATACCTGGGCCTCGGGGATATGCAGAATCAGCTTGCCGTCGAGTTCCGGCGTGAGCTTGATCTGGCAGCTCAGGCGGCTGGTTTCACGGCGCTCGGAAGCTACCGCTTCCAGCAGATCGTCTTCCAGCGGGTCGATCGGCGGCAGCAGATCGATGCAGGACTCATCGACATAGACGTGGCAGGTGGCGCAGGCGCAGGACCCGCCGCATTCGGCGAGGATCCCCGGTACGCCATTCTGCACAGCACCACTCATGGCGCTGGAGCGTGGCAGAACGTTGACCTCGCGAGAGGTCCCGTCGGGTTGAATGAAAGTGACCATTGGCATAGCTACTGCTCCTGATGTGTACCAGCGGTGAGCCCTTCGCCCGACCGCTGCTGTTGTTCTGATTATTCGGGCAACCTGCCCATAAAACCGACCGGACGTTCGTGGAACAGCGCCGAGCCACTGGAACCTGCCACGGACACACCTGAGTCCACGACCAGCGCATGGGCGGTAATGTGCTGGGCCTCATCACTGGCCAGGTACACCAGGCTCTGGGCGATCTCGCTCGGCATGGCCGCGCTGCCCAGGGGCGATGACTGACTGGCGTTATCGATGGTTGCCTCGCGGGTCCCGTAAACCTGGTCCACCAAAGGCGTCACCACCAGCCCGGGGGCAATGGCATTGACCCGCACCCCGTACTGCGACAACTCCGAGGCGGCAGTACGGCTCAGCGCGATGACCCCATGCTTGGCAACGCTGTAGACATGCGGACCCATGCCGGCACAGACCCCGGCCAGGCTCGACAACGAGAGAATCACGCCGCTGCGCTGCTCGCGCATCTGCCGCCCGGCATGCTTGATACCGTAGAACACGCTGTCCAGCAACACCGCCATGGTGCGATCCCAATCGGCCTTGCTGGTCTCCAGCAGCGATCCCACCACGCCGATCAGCCCGGCATTATTGACCATGCAGTCCAGACGGCCATGGCGTTGCACGGCAAACTGCACCGCCGCTTCGATCTGCTCCTCCCGGGTCACATCCGCCGCGACGAAGCTGCCATTCAGCTCTCTGGCCAGCGCTTCACCGGCCGGCGCATTGATATCCGACAACACCAGTGCGGCGCCCTCAGCGGCGAAGGCTCTGGCGGCAGCGGCGCCAATACCGCTGGCGGCGCCAGTGATCAGCACCACCTTGTCTTTCAAGCCAGTCAACGAATCAGTCTGCTGCATGGGAAGCTCCTACAAAACGCATCGATTGCCCCTTGAGGACGCTGGCACCAGAGGCGGCGCCCGCACCGGTAACGCCGGAGTCCACCACCAGCGTATGGCCGGTAATGTGGGCCGCTGCATCACCAGCGAGGAACAGCAGGCCAGCGGCAATTTCCTCCGGCAACAGCGCAGAACCCAGTGGCGAGACCTGCGCCGCAGCCGCCAGCGCCTGCTCGCGACCGCCGCGCACCTCCTCGATCAGCGCCGTCACCGTGGTGCCCGGGGCAATGGCATTGACCCGGATACCGTGACGGGACAGTTCCGATGCCGCCGAACGGGTCAGCCCCACCACCGCATGCTTGGCCGCGGTGTAGGCATGCGGCCCTAGGCCGCCCATGACCCCAGCGATGCTGGAGACCGAGAGGATGACCCCGGACTTCTGCTCACGCATGGCCCGGCCGGCATGCTTGATGCCATAGAACACGCTGTCCAGCAGCACGGACTGCGTCGCCCGCCAGTAATTGCCGGGGGTTTCCAGAATGCTGCCGACCGCACCCACCATGCCGGCGTTATTGATCATGCAATCGATCCGGCCATGGTGTTCCAGGGTCGCGGCCACCAGGGCCTCGATCGCCTCTTCACGGGTGACATCGGTGTGCATGAAGAATCCACCGATATCCGCCGCTACCTGCTCACCCCGAGCGGCATTCACATCCGCCACCACCACCTTGCCGCCCTCGGCGGCGAACAGGCGGGCCGCAGCCTCGCCTATCCCGCTGGCGGCGCCGGTGACCACTACTACCTTGTCAGAGAACCTGTTCATGCTCGCGGCCCTTGTATGTCGTCATTGTTATTATCAGCCCGCACCGGATCGCATCAGCCGATCAGCGAGTACGGATTCTCCACCAGTTCGCGCAGGGCCTTGAGGAAGGTCGCCCCAACCGCACCATCGATCACCCGGTGATCACAGGACATGGTCACCGTCATTACCGTCCGGAACTCCACACCGCCGGTTTCCTGCTCGAAGCATTCCCGACGCATGCCACCTACGGCGAGGATGCCGCCCTGGGGTGGATTGATCACCGCATCGAACTGGCGAATGCCGAACATGCCGAGGTTGGACACGGTAAAGGTGCCGCCACTCAGTTGATCGGCCTTGAGCGCGCGATCACGTGCCTTCTGCGCCAGTTCTACCGCCTCGCGGGCCAGGGCATGTATGCCCTTCTGCTCGGCATTGCGGATCACCGGGGTCACCAGTCCGCCCTCAATGGCTACCGCCAGGCACAGATGGGCATTGGCGAAGCGTTTGATGCCCTGCTCGGTGTAATGCACATTGGCATCCGGTACCTCGGCCAGCGCCAGCGCCGTGGCGCGCATGACAAAATCATTGACCGACAGCTTCTTCTGGTTGGCCGCCAGCCGCGAATTCATCTTCTCGCGCAGCGCCAGCAGCGCATCCATCTGCAGGTCCACGGTCAGGTAGAAGTGCGGTACGGTCTGCTTGGAGTGGGTCAGGCTGTTGGCGATCGCCTTACGCATGGGCGTCAGCGGGATCAGTTCGTACTGGTCCGCTACCGGGCGCTCGCCGCCGGCCATGCCCTGCAGCGCAGAACGGAATGCTTCACGCACGTCATCCTTGAGCACCACATCCCGCGGGCCGCTGGGGACCAGCGAGGACAGATCAAAGCCGAGTTCGGCCGCCAGACGGCGGGCCGCTGGACCGGCGCGGAACACAGCATCGTTATCGGCAGACGCCTCTTCGCTGGCCGAAGCGACTGGCGAAGCAGGCGTCGGCTGCAGCAGCGCGTCCAGATCTTCCACCGAGACACGGCCATGGCGGCCGGTACCCTTGATGCCACGCAGATCGATGCCGTGACGATTGGCGAGACGCAACGCCACCGGGGACGCCTTAACCGTGGCGTTGGTCTGCGCCAATGCCTGGGCATCCGCAGCGGGCAGCGAGGTCCCAGACTGCTCCAGCGTCAGACCCGCCTGCTGGGCCAGATCCTCAACCGATATCCGGCCATGCCGGCCGGTGCCCTGCAGCTTGCTCAGGTCGATGCCGTGACGGTTGGCCAGGCGCAGTGCTACGGGGCTGGCCTGGGCAGCTTTGTTGGTCTCAGCAATCCGGGCCAGCTCGTCAGCCGACAGTGCGGGCTGCTGCGGAGCCGCCGGCGCAGCGGCAGGAGCAGGAGCGGGAGCGGGCGTGGCCGGAGCCTGAGGTGCCGGCACGGGCGCGGGTGTTGCAGCTGGCGCTGGCACGGCTTCCGGTTCAGGGGCCGGTGCTGCGGCGGCAGGGGCCGCGGCTGGTGCCGGCGCCTCACCGGTTTCCGCGGCGACGAAGGCATCGATCTCGGCATCATCCACAGCCGGATCAGCCATGACCGCCAGCAGGCCGCCAACCGGCAGGGTATCGCCAATATTGGCCACCAGCCGGCGCACCACACCGGCCATATCCTGACCGGCTTCCAGCGCGTTGACGATCTTCGCTGTCTCGATATCGGCGATTTCGGTGCCCTTGCTTACACTGTCGCCGACACTCACGTGCCAGTTGGACAATGTGCCCTCGGTCATTTCCAGACCCCACTGGGGCATCCTGATTGGGGTGATATTACTCATGGGGTTACCTCAGGAATGGGCGAGCACGGCGCGCACGGCTTTTTCCACATCCGCCGCATCCGGCAGATACAGACGTTCCAGCTCGGGCGCGAAGGGCACTGGCGTATGCGGCGGCGTGACGGGCAGCACCGGCGCGCGCAGGGAGGAAAACGCTTTCTCCACGGCCAGCCGGGCTACGTCCGCGGCAAAGCCACAACGCACCGGCGCCTCGTCTACCACTACCAGGCGACCGGTCTGGCGCACACTTTCCAGAATCAGTTCTTCATCCAGCGGTGAGGTGGTACGCGGGTCAATCACATCGCAGGTGATCCCTTCCTTGGCCAGCTTGTCGGCAGTCGCAACCGCAACCTTGACCATCTGCCCTGAGGCAACGATGGTGACATGCTCACCTTCGCGCACCAGCACGCCTTCGCCGAAGGGAATGGTGTAGTCGCCATCCGGCACTTCACAGGCGTCGTTGAACAGCATCTTGTGCTCGAGGAAGATCACCGGATCATCATCCCGGATGGCCTGCAGCAACAGCCCTTTTGCGTCATAGGCATTGGAGGGGATCAGCACCTTGATCCCCGGAATGGCGCTGAGCAAGCCATGGATTGTCTGCGAGTGCTGGGCACCCGCGCTGCGGCCGGCACCGACGGTCATACGGATCACCAGCGGCGCCTTGGCACCACCGAACATATAGCGGAACTTGGCTGCCTGGTTGAGAATCTGGTCGAAACAGACGCCGATGAAGTCGGAGAACATGATCTCGGCGACCGGACGATACCCAGCCAGCGCCGCGCCGTTGGCTGCACCGATAATGGCCGCTTCGCTGATCGGCGTATCGATTACCCGGTGTTCACCGAAACGCGGCAGTAGCCCCTTGGTCAGGCCGAACACACCGCCGGCTGCGTCCCGCTGGCCGGAGGTTCCGCCCGCGCCGCCGGATACGTCCTCACCGAGGATGAGTACGGTCTCATCCCTTTCCATCTCCAGATGCAGCGCTTCGTTGATGGCTTCACGAAATGTTTTTCTTGGCATGACTCGGACTCACTTAATAGCTGTTATATACGTTGGTGAGGAGGTCTTCAGGGAGCGGGCGCGGCGCCTGCTTGGCCGCGACGACCGACGACTCGATCAGCGCCAGCACCTCGGCATCGACCTGGTCGAGGGTCTCCAGCGAGACTTCACCGGTCTGTTCCATGCGTTTACGGAACTTGAGCAGGCAATCCTCCTCATCTCGATAACGACGCACTTCGTCCTTGGCCCGATAATTCTGCGGGTCGCCCTCGAAGTGACCGAAGTAGCGGATGGTTTCGCAATAGATAGCCGAGGGGCCGCCGCCGCTGCGGGACAGCTCCAGCGCCTTGCTCATCGCCTCGTAGATGGAGAAGAAATCAAAACCATCAGCCTGGAACACCGGAATGCCAAAACCTTCGATACGCTTGACGATATCGTCACAACCGATGCCGTAGTCGGCGCCGGTGTGTTCGCTGTAGCCGTTATTCTCGAAGACGAATACCTTGGGCACCTGCAATACCACCGCCATGTTCATGGCTTCGAATACCGTGCCCTGGTTGGAGGCGCCGTCACCCGTGAAGGACAGCGCTACGCTACCTTCGCCACGCAGCTTGCAGGCGATAGCCGCACCTACTGCGATAGGCTGGCCGGCGCCCACAATGCCGTTGGCACCCAGCATGCCCTTGGAGATATCAGCAATATGCATGGAGCCGCCCTTGCCCTTGTTCAGGCCATCACGGCTACCGAAAATCTCCTTCATCATCGCCGGCACATCGCAGCCCTTGGCAATGCAGTGGCCGTGCCCACGGTGAGTACTGATGATGAAGTCCTTGTCGGTCAGATGCTCGCAGGCGCCGACGGCAACCGCCTCCTGACCGGAATACAGATGGGTGAAGCCCGGAATGGCGCCGGTGGCATTCTCGATGTGCAGACGCTCCTCGAACTCGCGGATGGTCTTCATCTGGCGATAGGCTCGAACGATCGCCTCCTGGGACAGCCCACTGGCCTGAGCCGAAGCGCGCACGGCTGCTTTTTTTGTTCTGGTACTCATGTTTCCACTCCCCGAGAGCATGACTAATTCTTCCTTGCCCACTTAAAAGCGGGCCGGACTGACTTTTTTATACCATTGAAACTGATGGAATTCCAGTTCGTCTGTTGTCGCAATATGGAAATTGAATAGCGCGCGATAAATACGCTGCAATGCGAAAAGCGCCCGCCCTTGCCGTGGCCGGCAAGGGCAGCGCAGATTATCTGTCCGCGTCCAACAACGCTTGGATATGCTGGTGGATGTTCTGCAGGGCCAGTTCATTGGCACCGAGCACCGGTTGGAAGCCCGGCGGCGCGTACTTCATGTTGGCCTGGCCTTCCCGTGACACGCTGTAGTCCTCGGTCTCGACCACCTTGTGGATGAAGTCATGCATATCGGTCCACAGCTTCGGATCAGCGTCCTCGGCCATATGCCCCGGCTTGTAGGTGGTCAGCAGGGACGTGGCGTTATCCACCTCATCCAGCGGAAAGAGTCGCGACAAGCCGTAGAACTGCTCGCCGTTCGCCATGGTGTTACAGTTGATGACCGTGTTCGGGAAGATGTAGTACAGGCCGCCATAGCTGGTGGGTGGCCACTCGCTTTCTGGGGTGTCAGCGCACTCCAGAAAGTCCGCCCGGGGCATCCCCAGGCGGTGATGCGGACCATGATTGATATAGCTCATGATGTTGGACATGGCCAATGCGCCAATGCTGCTGGGATGCAGCGTGGCGAAGTGGTAGCCCTCGCCGTAGGTGTCCATGGCGTACTTCCAGTTGGCCTCGACATTGATCCGCGAGGTTTTCATGGGCCGGGCCTTTTCCAGCTCCAGGTGCGCCAGCTCGGCAGCAAAACCTTCACCCAGGTGATCCACCACGTCGATCGGCGCACCGCCGGGAACGGCGCGCACGAAGATCAGGCCATGCCACTCAGTGACCGGCACCGCGATCAGTTTGCGATCTTCCTTGTTGATGCCACAGAAGCCCTCCTCTCCCGGTCTACCGACGAGATTGCCGTCCAGGTCAAAGGTCCAGCCATGGAACTTGCAACTCATGCGGTTCTTCTTGCCACACTCGGTAACCAGCTTGGCCGCGCGATGGGTACACATGTTGAGGAAGGCATTCACCTCGCCCTGCTTATTGCGGGTGAGCAGGATCGGCGGGCCCACTTCGTCGAACAGGAAGGTATCGCCGGGATTGGGCAGGTCACCGGTGAGGGCAGCGAGGATCGGGCGCTCGCGAAACAGCACGCGACGTTCTTGCTCATGGCGAGCTTCATCGGTGTAGGCGGTGGTGGCAATGAGCATGGGCCCATCCGCCAGATCCGTGGTGCCGTTGCGGATATGCTCCACGGTCCGGCGGCGCAACTCGCTGTGGGATTCCAGCTTCAAGGCTTGCCAATCAACACTATCGTCACGCTTGGCGGACTTGAGTACTGCGCTGTCCAGCTTATTTTCAATAGTCATGAGGCTACTCCTGGTACTTGTTTTTATAGGTTGGCCCGACCGCCGGGCCAGCGGTTAAGGTTATCGTTGCATCACTGTCAGCAGGCATCGCAGTGCCTGCACGCTGCCGCGAAATTGCGCCGGTGTCGGCGCCATCAGGGAGCGGTATCCCAGCGCACCGTAGAACAGCGATAGCAGCATCGGGCCCACTTCTGCCGCATCCACATCGGCGGCCAGTTCGCCCCTGTCCTTGGCGCGCTCCACCAGACTGATGGCCACCCGGTCCCGACGCACGGACGCATCGATCAACACCTGATAGACCGATGGGTTACGCGCCGCTTCCAGCTGCGCGGTCAGACCGAGCAGCTGCAGCGTGCCATCGTCGCGGTACAGGGTGGGCACCAGATCAAGCAGCACTGCCATCCCCTCGGCGACCGAGTCCAGTGATTGCAGTGCCTGTTCGAAGGCCAGGATTTCCTCGTCATACATCTGCTGAACCACCGCAATGAAGAGGGCATCCTTGGAAGAAAAATGGTTGTAGATAGCCGGCCCGGACAGGCCGACCGTGCCGGCGATTTCCGCCAGGGTGATACCCGCCACGCCTTTGCGCGCAAAAAGATGCGCTGCGGCCTTCAGCAACAGCGTGCGGGTGCTCTCGGCGCTGCGCCGGCGCGTCGGGCTCTGGCCAAGCATGAGCGTGCTGGTGGATGGGGACATGGCGATAGCCGCTCTTGTAAATTAATAGTCATTAACCTACAAGGAGCCTCTGCACCTGTCAACAAAAACGTGCAGTCTGGACTGCTTTTGTATTATCCAGCCAGGCCTGGGTACGCTGGCGTACCTCCCGCGCTCGCAGAGCAAAGTCCGGATAAGCCGAACGCAGACTCAGGGAACGGATTTCCAGACTCAGCGGCAGCCCTTCCGGCAGCACAGCCAGCCAATCCGCCAACGGCAGATCGCCATCCCCAGGCAGCAGGCGGTAGTCCACTGCTTCCAGCCGCACGTCCGCCCGGTTGGCCATATCCGGCCCCGGACCACTGGCATCACAGAGTTGCGCATAGGTGAGCCACTGCGCCGGCAGGCTTTCGATCTGCTGCAAGGTGCCGCCGGAGCGGGCCCAGTGCAGCGCGTCGATAAGCATGCCCAGGTTGGGCCGATTGACCGCACTGATCATCTCGCGCGCCTGTTCAAGGCTGCGCACTTCGGTAAAGGCACCGAACTCCAGCACGATGCGCAGATCGCGATTGTGATCGCACAACTGCGTCAGCTTGTGGATCGTCGCCTGCTGATCCGGATCGGAACTGACCACCAGCACATGATCGGCGCTCAGCTCGGCAGCAATATCGAGGGTATGCAAGTGCGCCGGGTTCAACGCCCCCGGCTTGATCCATACCACTTCGGCATCCAGCAGTTGCAGATCATGCTCCAGCAGTGCGGATTTCACCTGTCGCAGGTAGTCCGGAGAAAAGCGCTCCGGCTCCACCCACAGGCCCACTGCGGCATAACCCGCCGCCGCGGCAGCATCGATCAATTCCAATGGCGAGGCCTCCGGGATCACCCCGGAGGCCAGTGACAACAAAAGGGCCGACATGGCTCAGCCCCGACGACGGACGGGATCGCTACCATCCCAGGTGCGAGCCATCTCGCGCACGGAAGCGAAGAAGGCACGTCCGGGATCATCACCCTTCCACAGCTCCAGCATGGTGCCGGGACCACCGCCCGTATCCAGATAGGCGACTTCCGCACTGCCGCCGCGATAGGTCGACTCCTGCAGCAAGCGAGCACCGGCGCGGTAACACACCTCCAGCGCCTGCTGCATGTCATCCACCGCGATCAGCACGTGATGCAGGCCCTCACGGCCTTCATCGAGCCAGCCGCGGTAGATGGACGGGCTATCGCAGTGCTGCTTGATGATCTCGATCTGCATGTCGCCCCAGTAGCCGATCGCTGCGGTCATGTCGATCTCGGCGGGCTGGCCGAGATACCTGCAACTGTCCGCCTGGATATGCTCCATCAGCATGAAGGGCCCGGCGCCCATGGTGTGCGTCCAGAAATGCACACAGGCGTCGAAATCCCTGGGCACGAAGGCCAGCTGGGTCACCGGACCCAGCGAGGCAATGGTGTCGTCCAGCTGCACGGGAGAAATACTATTGTTCATCTGGTCACCTCAATCATAGAAGGAAGGCATCAGGCCGCCGCGTTTTTCCAGAAACTGCAGCGACTCTTCCAGTACCGCCTGTTTGAGCACGCCCGCCGCTTCCAGATAACGTGGATCGGCACGGTAGGCATCGCCCTTCATGACCCGCTCGACGTGGGCCATGTCCTCCATTTCCCAGAGGTCCACGATCACCGCCGGCTTCACCGGGCCGAAGCGCTCGACGAAGCAGCCGTGCATCTTCCAGCCATACTCCTCGAACATGGGTGCCATCTTGTTGACCAGCACATCCACCACGTCGTTGGCCTGATAGGCCTCCACCTTGAGGGTGGCTTTCATGAAAATCGACATTCCTCACTCCTGTCAGGATAGATGGGCCGGTTCAGGGGCCGCACTGCGGCTTGTCTGACGGGGCTCGGTTTCCGGGGTCGCGGTGTCCTGCCCATCCGGCTTGGAACCGGCCGGCCGATCACGGCCGGGATCGCGCATCAGGAAGTAGGACAGCGTGGGCACCATGATCAGTGCACCCAGCATGTTGAACAGGAACATGAAGGCCAGCAGTATGCCCATGTCGGCCTGGAACTTGATGGCCGAGAAGGCCCAGGTCACCACACCGACCGACAGCGTGATCCCCACCAGTGCCACTACCTTACCGGTATCACCCAATGCCCGCGCATAGGCCTCACGCAGCGGCAGGCCGTTGCGCATGTGCACCAGTTGCACTGCCAGAAGGTATAACGCGTAATCCACACCGATTCCCACACCCAGGGCCACCACCGGCAGGGTCGCCACCTTGGTGCCAATGCCCAGCAACACCATCAGCGCTTCGGCCAGGATCGAGGTGATGAACAGCGGAATAATCGCCACCAGCACCGCACGCCAGCTACGCAGTACAATCAGACAGATCGCCGCCACCGCCAGATAGATGTAGATGAACATCTGCAAGCTGGAGCGCTCCACCACGATATTGGTGACTGCCTCGATACCCGCGGGGCCGGAGGCCAGCAGGATTTCCACCTCGCCGGTCTCGTTCTCGATCTTGAAGGCCTCCACCGCCTGGATGATGCTGTCCAGCGTGCCCGCCTTGTGGTCAGTGAGATAGGCATAGACCGGAATGAAACTGCACGCTGTATTCACCATTTCCGGGAAGTCGGTGATCAGGAACTGGGTTGCGGTTTCCAGCAGCCCCTGGTGATTGGGCAGGGCATTCCATTTGGGGTTGGCTTCCTGCAAACCACCGATCAACGACGCCACGTTGGTCGACAGGGTCGATACGCTCTGCACCTGGGGCACCTTGGACAGCTCCCAGGCCAGATTGTCCACCACCTGCAGCGCTTGATAGCTGGAGCATTGCTGTTCCGGCGTCTTGACCATCACTACGAACTGATCGTTGGTCAGGTTGTAGTTGCGATTGACGAAGCCGATATCCTGGTTGTAACGGGAATCGGCCCGCAGTTCCGGCGCGCCCTCGTCAAGATCGCCAATCTGCATGTCCTGGCGGATATAGAAACCGATCGCCAGCAGAACCAGGGAAACCACCAGCGCACCTGTCGCATAGCGACGGGAGGTGAAACGGGTAAGCACCGCCCAGGCACCCAGCTGGTTGCTGGAAGCCCGGCGCTGGGCCTGGTTCGCACGCTCGGCCGCCTTATTGCTGACTCCCACAACCGACATCAACATCGGCAACAGCAGCAGATTGGTGAAGATCAGGAAGAACACCCCGATACTGGCGCACAGTGCCAGGTCACCGATGACCGGGATATCGATGGCCAGCAACACCAGGAAGCCGATGCCATCGGACAGCAATGCCCCCATGCCCGGCATCAGCAGACGCGCCAGGGAGTTACGGGCAGCCGACAGGGGACTGAAACCTGCACCCACATCAGCGATGGTACCGCTCATGATCTGCGAGCCATGGCTGACGCCAATGGCAAACACCAGGAAGGGCACGAGAATCGTATAGGGGTTGAGCTCCTCCCCCATCAGAATGAGCGAGCCGAGCAGGCAGATGACCGCTGTCACCGAACAACCAAGCACCAACAAGGTGCTGCGCAGGCAGCGCACGAACAGATACACCACCACGCCGGCGATGACGGCCGCAAACAGGAAGAACAGGAAGACCTGCTTCATGCCATCGATCAGGTCGCCTACCAGCTTGGCAAAACCGACGATATGGATTTCCGCATTGCCGTCCCGGGAAAACTCTTCACGCACCTGCTTTTCGAGTATTTCCGACAGCTTCGAATAGTCCATCGGCTGGCCGGTATGCGGATCGTTCTCCAGCAGCGGCACCACATACATGATGGAGCTCAGATCGTTGCCCACCAGGCTGCCGAGGATGCCCGACACACGGATATTGCGCCGCAACTCACCGGTATCGAGATCCCGAGGCATGACCGGACCGCCACGGAAACCCTCCTCTGTCACTTCGGTCCAGCGCACCGACGACATCCAGATGGATTTCATCCAGGCGCGATCGACGCCGGGCATCAGAAACAGGGTGTCGTTGATCTTCTGGGTGATCTCGAGGAATTCCGGATCGAAGATATCACCAGACGGGTTCTTCACCACGACCCTGATGACGTTGCCCAACCCACCCACTTCATGGCGGGTATCGAAGTAATTCTGAATGTAGGGATGATTCTGGGGAATCATCTCATCAAAACTGGCATTGATCTTCAGGCCGCCCAGCTGCAGCGAGAAGAATCCCAGCACCAACGCACACAAGACAATGAATGGATAGCGGAGGCGAAACATGAATGCCGCCACCTTTTCTGACCGGTTGGCTGGCGGCTGGTCTGCCACTGCTGCGCCACTCGGGCTGGTGAAATCGTTTGATCTATCTGACATGATCGCCCGCCTACTTGTCATGTTGCAGTGAAAGTTGACGTACGCCGCGCGCGCCCACCAGGACCAGCGCGTCGCCACTCAACTCGACGTCGTACAGGGGCATGCCGCCCGACGACAGCTCCTCGGAGGTGAAGCTCCCGCCTTGACGTGCGACACGAAACACCTTACCGGCCTGGCCGACCAGCAACGCCGCATCCGGCGAAACCGCGACCGCATTATTGAAGGAGTCCTCGGTATCAAGCTGCACACGCTGCCAAGCGGACTCCGGCGAACCGACGTAGGCACTGCCCCGCAGGCCGTACAGCAGGATCTGCTCACCCAGGCTCACGGCGCCGAACCAGGACCCTTCATAGGGTGATTCCAGCGCCACCAGACGCTCGGCTTCGGCATCCCAGCGCAGCAACAGGCCCTTTTCGCCCACGGCATGCAACACGCCCTGATGCTCGAAAGCCGCGTAGATATGAAAGCCCATGGGGTTATCGATACGATGGGAGAATGGCACCCAGGTGTCGCCGCCATCGTCGGTACGGAAGGCATAGTTGAATGCGCCCAGCACCACTCCGTGCTGGTCATCGGAGAAATACACGGTCAGGAAGGGTTTGTCGCTGCCTTCCATTTCGAAACGTTCGTATTCGAATAGCGCCTCTTCACCGAGATCGGGATGGCTGTTACGGAACTCGCCGATCAGCGCTGCAGCCTGACGGCCGTCCAGCACCTTGCGCCAGCTGTTGCCGCCATCGGCGGTTTTCAGCACCACTCCATCATGGCCAACCACCCAACCCAGCTGGCCATTGATAAAATGACTGGCAACCAGATCCGATGCCACCGGTACGGGCTGCTGCGCCCAGGACTGGCCGCCATCATCACTGGTCAGGATATGTCCACGCCGCCCGACTGCAATGAGCCTGTCCGCTGCCGTGTCGATATCAAGCAGGCGATTGGTCAGTGCATGATTGAGATCCTCTGCTGCAGGCCGATCCAGTGGCAGCGGGACACCGGCCAGGGTAGCGGAAGAGACCAGCACGGCGCCCAGGGTAACCAAGGTTTTTCTAAACATGATACGCACCAGAAAGGCGGACTTGCCGAGGCAAGCCCGCCACGTGGTTAGTTGATGACGCGACGCGACAAGGTGGCTGACGACCAGGTCGTTGCCGGCATGCTATCGATGATAGCCATACCTTCGCCCGGTGCCATGCCCAGTGCGGTGTACACACCAGAGATCAGATCGATCACAGTGTTCCATGCGGTACCCGCAGCCTTCGACTCATAGAAGGGCGCATTCATCTGCAGGTTCACCCGGTAGACGTTGCCGGAGCTATCGTACATCTGGGCATAGCCATCGATATAAGTATCTTCGGAGATGAACATGTCACGCTTGTGGTACACGTGGCGCTGACCATCCTTGAGCACTGCCTGGACGTGCCACACGCGTTGCTTCTCCCAGCGGATGCACTCGGACTTCGGATGGCCGGCGGTGAACTTGGCGTCGCCATAGCATTCTGCATCATCCTTGTCGGTGTACTGATACCGATAGTTGTTGAACGGGATGTACATTTCCTTGCGGCCGATGAGATTCCATTCGTAGCGGTCCTTTTTGCCCGCGAACATGATGTCATCGTCGAACGTCATGGCACCACCCACCTGGGATACCGGCGTATCGGCGGCGCTATCGGGCGACAGTCTTACCCGACGGGTAGCGGGCGAATAGTTGTGGGCACGTCGCTCACTGTTCTCCAGCATATCCAGTACCAGGGTGTTCTGGCCGGACAGGCGCGAAGGCGCGGTGTACTCGTAGCGGTAGCCATAGAACATGGTCGGATTCGGCTCGTAGAACGGCTGATAACGCAGGGCGTTGGCCGTGTAGCTGTGCACCAGATCGCCATTGGGCTTGGCGTACTTGCCGACATAGTTCTTCTGCAGCACGATCAGACCACGGTAGGAGGTGTCATGGTTCCACATCACTTCCAGACCGTTTTGCGGAACTGGGAAGGCAATTCCCTGACCACAGCCGTTAGAGGTATCCAGTCCCAGCGGACCATTGATGGTCTTGCAACGCTCGGCGTTCAGCTTGGAGTTTTCCAGGAACGAATCCGGATAACTCACCGAACGGCGGGTCGGATAGACGTTGATCTTGAAGGTCTCCGGGTACTTCTGGAACATGAGCATCAGCGCTTCACTCAGTTGCTCTTCATGCTCCTTGTAGTTGTTGGCATCGATGACCAGCACCGGCTTGTCATCGGCAAACGGATCAGGGCGAAAGCCGGGATTGGCCGGATCGTAATTGGCCGGCGGCTCGACGCCGCCGGTATAGGCCGGGATGCTGCCGTCGGCATTGGCACCGGCAATGGCGCCCCAGGGCGTCAGCTCGCCGCCCAGATCACTCACTTCATAGGCAACAGCGAGTTGGCCAAACAGGGAACCAGCCAGTAGCAGGGAGGTGGCAAGTAAAGTCTTTTTCATTGTAGTTATCTCCGATCAGAACTGTCCGGTGTAGGTAAAGGAAAGCCAGCCGCGATCCTGCAATTGCGAGCCGTTGCTGTACAGAATGCCGCCTGCCGGGTTGTCCTTCTTGGTCGCCAGGTAGTCGATGTATTGCAGCTTGAACTCATGGTTTGCGTTGTAGGTCACTTTGGGACCAAAGCTGTAGCTGCCGGCCTTTTCGTTACCACCACCGGACACCGCACTGTTGCCATGGAGGCCATAGGTAATGGCGGTATCGAAGCCGACGTCCCAACCGACTGCCACAGCAGTCCACTGCGGACTGAAGCGCAGGGTAGCCTGGCTGACATTGCGAGTGACGCAACCACGCTTGGCATCGCTGCCGTCGCAGATATCCAGGTTTTCTTCATTCTTCGTGATCTTATCCAGATGGCTGAAGGCAACCTCCCCGGTCAGGGAAGCGGAAGACCAGAACTGGTTGGGGCCGTACGTCTTGATACCGTTTAGCAGGACGTGGTAGGTATCCCCACGGGCTATACTGTCGAGGCCGGCAGGCACTCTGCCGCCGGTCAGGGCTGTATCTTCACGGCGAACCAACTCAAGCCCAACACTGGTAGTGCCAACCAGCTTGGAGAAACTCAGGCCATACAGCTTGGCATCTTCGGGATAGACGAATTCGTAGGTACCTGCAGCAGCATCGGTGCTCACCCAGGGCGCGCGCTCGGTGAATTCGCGGTAATAGACACCCATGGTGGTATTGATCGAGTCGAAGAAATAACGCCCCGCCACGCCCCAGTCACCGGTATTGCTGGCCTTGCGGATACCCGCGTTGCGTAACTGGCCATTCATGGAGTCCGGGCCATCCAGCAGGATGTCGGAACCGGCTAGATAGGTACCGCCCTGGCTCAGCCGAGTCGGCTCGAACTCGAAGTAGTACTGGGCGGCCAGGGACAGATTCGGGGTAGGCTGCAGGTTAACGTGCACCTGGCCAACCGGCATACTGACCTCGCGGGCATCGGCGCCCGGTGCCACGGCCGCCTTCAGGCCATCAACCGGAGCCTGGGCGTGGGACACACTGTGGGTGGACAGAATGATCGCCTCCCCCCAGAGGTTGGTCTGACGACCGATCTTCACGTCACCGACGGTGTTACCGAAATGGAAGTTGCTGTAGACGTAGGCATCCAGCAGCTCCCCGGAAACGCCCTTGTGGTAGCGCTTGGTGGTACTGGAGAAGCGGTTGTTATCGTAGCTGCCGCTGCCCTCCAGGCCCGGGCCGTTCTCGACCTTGTCATTGAAGGCTTGGTCATACCAGGCGGCGCCGCTCAGTTTCAGGCCGAATTTGCCCTGATAGTCCCAGCCCAGCTCGCTGTACCAGTCCACCCGGTTGGTGACGATATCGTAGCGATCATAGGAACTGGTGCCCTCATCGGTACCAGGATTGGTCGCAATGGCGCTGTCCGGCTTTTCCATGCGCATACCGAGGTTGTAGCGCACAATGTTGTTCCACTCTACATTGCCACCGGCGATCTCCAGGGAATAGGCCGGGGCAGCATGGGTCATGGCGATCGCAAGTGTCAAAGCACTCAGGCTGGGTACCGCGAGAAATGCCTTATTGTTGTCAAGTTTCATAGCAGTCTCTTTCGTTCGATGTGTTTTTTCTTGTTGTGCAACACGCAATGGTTTGTAGGTATTCACCTCCAGGAGCGGGGCTCGATCAGACCCATTGAATCACCGCCTTGCCCAACAGCTCCGCACGCTCCATCTGCTGGTGCGCGAGCACGATATCGGCAGGCTCGAATTGTTGAGGTGCGGGCGGACACAGCGCGCCACTGTCCAGCAGCGGCCAGACCCGCTCGAACAGCGAGTCAGCGATCGCCCCCTTGAAGTCGACCGGCCGTGCACGGAGGGTCGAGGCGGTCATGGTCAGGCGCTTGAACAGGAAGGTGAGCAGGTCCATTTCCGCGGTCTGGCCACCCAGCACGGCGATCATGGACAGCCGGCCATCAAAGGCCAGACATTGGATATTGCGGTTGATGTAGTCCCCCGCCACGATATCCAGCACCACATCCACGCCCTTGCCCGCGGTCAGCTCCTGCACCACCGGCACGAAATCCGTGGTGCGGTAGTTGATGGCCGCGTCGGCGCCCAGCTTGATAGCGTAATCACACTTCTCATCGGAACCTGCGGTGGCGAATACCCGGTGACCCAGCGCGGTGGCGATCTGGACGGCAGCCACCCCGATACCGCTGGCGGCGCCGTGCACCAACAGGGTTTCGGTGTTGCCATCAGCCCCGAGCCGGGCGCGGTCGAACACGTTGGTCCAGACCGTGAAATAGGTTTCAGGCAGAGCGGCGGCCTGCGCCATGCTCAGCTTGTCGGGCACCGGCAGACATTGCGCCAGCGGCGCGACACAGTATTCGGCGTAACCACCACCGGCCACCAGCGCACATACCCGGCTGCCGACTGCGAAGCCGTGGCGATTGTCCGCGTGGCCAAGGTCTCCGTCCACTATCTCCCCGGCAAGTTCCAGACCCAGCAGCTCGCTGGCGCCTGGCGGCGGTGGGTAATTACCCTCGCGCTGGGAAACATCGGGCCGGTTGACACCGGAGGCATGCACCCGGATCAGTACTTCACCGGGGCCGGCGACCGGCCGCGGGGCCTCGCCAAGGTACAGTTGCTCGGCCGTACCGTACTGGTCCAGGCGAATACAACGCATCATTTCACTCATTCCGGCATCTCCAGATACTTGTCGAGGGTCTGATGGAAGTGCCGAATACGGCTTTCCTGATAATTGGCCAGCTGCAACTTGCCATTCTTCGATGCCTTCATGCCGGTCTGCACATGGGGCAGATTGCCCATGTCCTGGTCGAGAATGCTGCCCAGCACGCCCAGCGCCGAGGCCCAGTTTTCTTCTTCCGACAGCATCTGCATGGCAGCGGCGCGGGGCGCCGGCTGGCCTTCCGGCACGTAATCCAGAATGCGCACCTCCATCAGGGTGTGGTCCTGATCCGGCCATGGCCGCCAGCGATAGACTACCGTCGGCGAGAAGCCGCCCCAGGGAGAGAAGTTGGGAAAGACGTTGTAAGTCATCGCGTCCTGCAACTCCGCATCACTGGCATGATCCAGATCCTGGCCGGAAAGCTTGGAGAAGCGGGCACGATTGAACGCACCCATGGTTTCCCGTGCAGTTCGCCCTTGTTCGACGTTGATCGATTCGCCCTGGGGAACCACACGACCGTTGTACTTGAGGAAGGCATCGATCACTTCCTGCTGGCTCAGCTCCTTGTCCGCCAGGTGCGGGGAGGTATCACCAAAGGGGGTGATCGCCAGGTTCACATGGTCACCGAACAGGCTGTACTTGCTGTTGGCGTCACCAGTGAAGGGCATGATCTGCGGGTGCGTAGCGATCACATGGAAGGCCTCCATGAAGGCTTCGGCCACCGCTTTCCAGTTGGCCTTGACCACCTTGGCTGCCCACTGGGAGGTGTAGCGACGCTCATGATTCCAGCGCTCGAAATGCTCGGGCAATACGCCAAGGTATTCGGCGAGCGAAGGACCGCCCTCCGCATCCTTGACAAAAATATAACCGGCCCACTCTTCTACCTGCGCCTCGGGCAGTTGCAGGTCTTCATCCGTCACATGGGCAAAGTCCCAGCGGCACGGCACCTGGTGGATGCTGCCATCGAGCTTCCAGGTGAAGGCGTGGTACGGGCAACGCAGCTCCTGCACATGGCCATTGCTGGTCCGCAGTTTGCGGCCCCGATGCAGACACACGTTATGGAAAGCGCGAACCGAACCGTCCTCCTGGCGAACCAGGATCCAGGAACGCCCCGCGTTTTCGTACAGCACGGTGTCACCCGGGTCAGGCAGCTCTTCAACCCGCGCAGCGAACTGCCATACCCGGGGCCACATCCGTTCCAGTTCCAACTGGAAAAATTCAGGCGAGGTATAACGCGCCGGTGACAGCGGCTCTGAGCCCAGGTAGCGCGAGTTATCCTCCAACAGGAAAGCCGGCACCCGCCGCGAGTCATTGCGCGCCAGTTTGTCCCAGGCCTCCCCATGATTGCAGCTGAAGCCGGACGCAGGCTTATCTTCTTCGTAGTGATGGTCAGACATCTGCGACCTCTTGTTATAGTGTCATCGTATTTCAAAAACAAATCCGTACGGACTGTTTTACATCTTAGAAGAAAAATACGCAAGCCCACCACATAGCGAAAGCCACCCGCGATTGTCATTCCCACAGGACGGCACATAACAAAAATCATTTAATTTCAATAAATTAACCAAAAAAAATACTTTTCTTCGGCATCCAATAAACTTTAACGCACCGCCTAAGCCTGCATCCCTAACCGACATAGCCTGACAAAAGAATCAATCTGGACTGATCTATACAATTGAAATAAACTGCCAGACAAACCGTACATGCACGGGCAGCCACGGCACCCGGCATGGGCATCGAGCAATATGAAACGGGATAAGAACAATGAATAATTCAGCCAGAGTCATCATTCTGGGGGCGGGCCACGCCGGTGGCACCCTGGCCAGCGTTCTCCGGGAACGGGGGCATACCGGCCCCATCACACTCATCGGCGACGAGCCCTACCCTCCCTATAACCGCCCGCCGCTATCCAAAGCCTATATCCAGGGCAAGACCGAGCTGGATGCCTTGCTGTTGAAGACACCCGACTACTATCAGGAACAGCAGATCGACCTGCTCACCGCTGTCACCGCATCGGCCATCGACCGGGCAGGCCAGCAGCTGGTACTGACCGATGGCCGAAAACTCGCCTATGACAAGCTGGTGATCGCTACCGGCGCGCGCCCGCGGGAACTGCCCATCGATGGCATCCATCTGGATAACGTTCTGGCATTGCGTACCGCCCGGGATGCCGAGCAATTGCGCGCGCGCTTTGCCGACCACGGCGGACATGCGGTGCTGATCGGCGGTGGTTACATCGGCCTGGAACTGGCAGCTTCGGCGATCAGTATGGGTCTCTCCGTAACGGTCATCGAGCGTGAACCCCACCTGCTGGCCAGGGTCGCCAGTGAGCCCCTGTCGCGCTTCTTCCAACAGCAACACGAGCAACGCGGCGTCCGCTTCGTATTGGCCAGCCAGGCGCTGGAGCTGATCGGCACTGATCGCGTTGAAGCCATCCGGCTGAGCAACGGTGACACCCTGGCCTGCGACCTGGTATTGGTAGGCGCCGGCGTGGTGGCCAATACCGAACTGGCCGCCGAAGCCGGGTTGACCTGCGACAACGGCGTCATGGTCAACCTGCATGGCCAGACCAACGACCCGGACATCTACGCCATCGGCGATGTCAGCGCCCGCCCGCTGCCACTGTATGGACACCGCATCGCCCGGGTGGAGAGCGTTCCCAATGCCATGGAGCAGGCGCGCCTTGCCGCGGCCCACATGCTCGGGCAGGAGCAACCCAAGCCGGAGGTCCAATGGTTCTGGTCCGATCAGTACGAATTCAAGCTACAGATCGCCGGCATGGCATTCGAATGTGATCAGGCCTTGATACGAGGCGAGCCGGCCAGCGGCAAGTTCACCGTATTACGCCTTCGCCAGGGCGTACTGCAGGCCGCCGAATGCATCAACTCACCAGTGGACTTCATGGGCGCCAAACAGCTGATCGCCAGCCAGCAGCCGCTGGATCCTACACGCCTCACCGATCTGTCCTGCAAGCTCAAGGACGCCCTCCCTGTCACGGCCTGAGTCCAGGCCGTTCCCCCACCGAATAAAAAAGCCGACCAGAAACTGGTCGGCTGAAAAGTCCATTCCCTAGGGGATGGAGCAGCAAAACTTTCAGCTCGAGGTGCCCGCCTCCGCAATCTGTCCGCGGGGCAGCGCCTTGTGTCCCCGAGGCGCATGCGGATCGTTCTCGTCGAACGGGCTGATGGCATGCCGATGCGGCCACAGGTAGACCACTGCAATGATGGAGGCAACGCAGAAAAAAGCAGGATAAAACGGCACGTAGGTCAGTGATACGTTGGACAGGTAAGTCAGCACCAGCAACGCCGTCCCACCAAAAATGGCAATGGGAATGTTGTAACAGGTTGCCAGCCCGGTATACCGGATCGGCGCGGGAAACGCCCTGGCCAAAAACGTTAGCGATAGCCCCATCGCAATACCGCCACTGAGGCCGAGAACCGTGAAGGGTAGCACCAGACCTTCGAGAGTCGTTTGGCCATACGCCCAGAAGATGCTGATCAGCGTAACCACCTGGAACACTATATAAGCCAGCAATAAAGGCAGCACACGCCACATCACCAATAGCCCACCGAGAATATTACCCACCAGTGTCAGGGCAATCATCATCGTGACGAGACTGGATACTCCTTCCAGCGGTAACCCACGGATCGACGTGAAGAAGGTCATTGGAAATTGCTGGGTGGACGCAGTAATCACCGTGGTCGCTGCCGCCAGTACCATCGCCAACACCAGATTGCGCCGGTGCTGGGCCACGACCACCTTGAAGGGAGCCTGCTCCGACAGCATGCGCTGCGCTTTCAGCTCCTTGAAGACCGGTGTTTCACTGGTGAAGCGCCGCAGGTATACAGATAACGCCCCGAAAATCCCACCCATGATGAAAGGCAGGCGCCAGCCCCATTCGTCCATGGTTTCCGCACCCAGCAGGTTGGTCAGACTGCTGACCACCACCGACCCTGACAGCGATCCGAGGCAGATGCTGCCCGCCAGGATACCCATCGCAAAGACCAGCCGAGTACCGCTGACCTGCTCTGACACGAAGCTGATCGCGCCAGGCAGCTCACCACCCAACGACACACCTTGGAGCAACCGACACAACAGCAGAATGACCGGCGCCCAGATGCCGATCTGCTCGTAGCCGGGCAATAGACCTATCACCAGCGTCGGCCCGGCCATCAATGCCAGGGTCAGGGTGAATATGCGCTTGCGGCCGATCAGATCACCCAACTGAGCCATGATGATGCCGCCCACCGGACGCACGAAAAAGCCGGCGGCAAAGATACCGAAGGTCTGCATCAGGCGCAGCCATTCCGGCATGTCGGGGCTGGTGAAATGGTGTGCAATCTGCGACGCCAGAAAGACGAATATGATGAATTCGAAGTATTCGAGCATGCCGCCCAGGGAGGCGACACCCAGAGCCTTGATCTGCTCCCAACGGGAGACAGGCGGTACTGCTTCACTCGCTTGCATGGTTCTGATCTCTTGTTGTTTTTATAGCGTGTTCCGCATCAACGCGGTTGATCCGGCTTACAACTCTTTCATGGCCCAGCGTATGCCCCGGCGCAGCAGTTCATAAAACACCGGCAGCTCCCAGGCTCCCCGCTCGATCTTCGGGTAGAAGTCCATCAACGGTTGCAGATCGTAATGCCCCCGGCAATGACCCAGCGTCAGATAGCAGACCGAGCCCTCGCCAAGGTGGCGCAGATAGAGTACCGGGTGCCGGGACTTGTCCCAGGGGTTGGCGCGGAAACGCCCGGCCTGCCCTTCGAACTCGGTATCGAGCAGCACATCGATGGGCGCTGTCACGTCCACCAGATACTGCTCATCCTCTACCTCGAACGCCTGAATATCATCAACCAACGGGTGGGCAACACCCGTTGGTTCCACCCGGTAGGGTGCTATCGGGGGGTGCGCCTGAAATATCGACCCCAGGGTATCCATGAACAACGGCGCCCAGTTGGGCGTATCGATGCTGTCATCGTCCATGAATCGCAGAATGGAGTTGGTACCGTGCAGCGCCAGCCAGCGGCGGCCGCCCTGCACGTAACTGCGCAGCGCCTCCTGCTCCGCCAGTGCCGGCGTCACGTCACAGGTATAGGACACCAGAAAGTCCGACTCCTGCAACGCGTCGAGATTGGAGTAATCCTCCAGCACCCGCACGCGGATGCGTTGGTCCTCCGCCAGCAGCTTGAGCAGCTCCAGACGCGCGTAATCGATATCGTGCCACTTGCCGCCGGCAACCAGCAGGCAATTCAGGCGCTCCCCGCTCATCAGTGCTGCACTCGCTTGGTCATGCCGCCATCGATCACCAGGTTGGTGCCGGTGGTGAACGCACTGAGCGGCGAGGCCAGGAACAGCACAGCATGCGCCACTTCCTCAGCCGAACCCAGGCGACCCAGCGGGACTTGCGACAGGGTCTTCTCGTAGAACTCCGGACGGCCTTCCTTGATCTTCTGCCAGACTCCATCCTCGATCAGGATCGGACCGGGAGAGACGGTATTGACCCGGATGCCTTTGGGGGCCAGCGATTGTGCCAGGGCGCCCGCATAGTTGGCTACTGCCGCCTTGAGCGCCGCATAGGGCTGCGGTCCGAAGGCCGGCTCGATCGCTACTGTAGTGGAGACCACCACCACCGATGCGGCATCGGATTTTTCCAGCGCCGGCAGCGCCGCGTCGATACCCCGGTAGGTCGCCATCAGATCCAGCTCATAGGCACCCTTCCAGGTGTCTTCCGAGGCCGGCGCGCCACCGTTGGAGCCGAAAGAGATAAACAGGTCGCAGCCACCGAGGGCTTCACAGGACTGGGCAACCCACTGGCGGTAGGCTTCGACATCCGACATGTCGACGCTGTTACCGATGGCATTGATGCCCAGCTCTTTCAGTTCTGCGGTCAGCGTATCGATTCCCGCCTGATCCCGGGCGCAGATTGCCACATCGCAACCTTCAGCGGCCAGAGCACGCGCCACCGCGCGCCCGATCCCCTTGCTGGCACCGGCCAGAACAGCTTTCCTACCACGCATTTGCAGATCCATAACTACCTCACTTTTCAGTACATACAACAGTCTGGGTGGATTTTTTCGTGTTACTGCTGCAGGTTTCTCTGATTCAGGAACAGTAACGACTGATACAACATCTCGACCTTCGGCATGGCCCCACCCGCCGCGGCAACCGCCGCCAGGGGAGCTTCATAGATGGAGTCGAGTTCCAGTGGTCGGCCCGCATTGAAGTCAACCTGCATGCTTGACTGATAGTCGGGCTGACCGTCTGTTTTGGCCCAGGCCTCATCGATATAACCCGCCGGCAATGGGTGGCCGCACAGGGACGCAGCAGACTCGACCTCATGCATCAGCTGCCGCACCAGCGAGCGTGTTGCCGGATGCACCATCAGGGCCCGGGTGCCGCTGTCGAGCAGCACGGTCAGCCCGCTGAACGGAATATTCATCACCAGCTTCTGCCAGCGCGCCGTGATCAGGTCGGGCATGATCGACAACTCGATCCCCGCCTCACGGAAGGTCTTGTCGATCATCGACTCCACGGCTGAGCGCTGACCGGCTTCGCCGGAGTGATAGCCGACATTGAGCGCACCAAGACCGAAGTGATGGATAACCCCGGGGCTCTCGCGATGCACCGACACGATGCACAGACCGCCCAGCAGGTGAACCGACGGGTTCAGGTGCTCGCGGAAGGTGTCTTCGACACCAAAACCATTCTGCAACAGCACCACGGCGCTGCCAGGTGCGGCAACTTTCGCCAGTTGCGGCGCCAGATCGATATTGGAGGTGGTCTTGGTCGCGACCAGAATCAGATCGCATTGGGGAAGCTCGGCAACATCCCGATAGACATTGGCGGGTGCCAGCAGAAAGTCGCCCTCGGAGGCACTGACAAGCTGCATGCCAGCTTCACGGATGGTTGGATAGTCCCCGCGCACGACGAAGTGCAATTCGTGCCCGGCGCGGGCCAGCATCAGGCCATAGAAACCGCCGATGGCTCCGGCGCCTACTACTGCCACCCTCATGTCCGTTCTCCTTGAGCCGCACGAACAACGATGCCTGCAAAGACAACTGTTGCGTACTGCGAGGACGAGGGTTCAACCGTTTCCGGCAAAACAGGCGCTACGGACTTGTAGATTGGCATGGAATGGCCTCTTTTTTTTCTTGTCATAATCACCAACATCGGTGAGCATCGGGTCGTGAAATAAACAGTCCGACCCGCTTTTTATGTTATAATGGACAAGACTTGTACAGGATGCAAAACATTTTTCAAAAGCTAGGGATTTCTTTCACATAATGGAAAACAGAAAGCCTCTGGGCACGCAGAGCCTGCAGCGTGGATTGAGCATTCTCCACCTGCTTGGCACGCACCATGCTGAAGGTCTGCGGCTGACCGATATCAGCCGTAAGCTGGGACTGGAGGCATCTACTGCGCACCGGTTGCTGGCGTGTCTGATCAGCGAACATTTTGTAGAACGCAACCCGAGCAACAAACGGTTTCATCTGGGTATCGGCTCCATGCAGCTGGCGCTGGGTGCTACCGAGCGTTTACCGCTTACCGAACGGCTACGGCCCATCATGCAGAAAGTTGCGCGGATCTCCGGGGATACGGTGTTTCTGGTGGCCAGGCAGGGAGATTTTGCCCTATGCTTGCACCGGGAACACGGAGACTTCCCGGTGCATATCACCACCACATTGCCGGGCGGAAGTCGACCGCTGGGCATTGGTGCAGGAGGCAGCGCTATCATGTCTGGAATGCCAACAGACGAGGTCGTCAGTATTTACGAGCGTAACATTGCAGCCTATCAGGCGGTCGGGCTTGATCTCGACACCCTGTTCGATGCGCTGGAAGACACCCGCGTCCATGGTTTTTCCCAAACAGTCGATGTCATTACCCAAGGCATTTCTGCCATTGGCATGCCGATCCCGCTGGGATCGCGTCCGCTAGCTGCCCTATCCATCGGCAGCATTTCCTCCCGCATGCAGCCAGAGCGACGCCGGGAACTGGGCGCGCTGCTGGCTGAATGCATTACCGAGATTTCCATGGAGACCGCGCAGCCAAAAGCCGCCGGAACGTCGCGATAAATCGATAACAATTCGGAACCTACCCAATGAATGATCAATTACCCAGCAGCATCATGGAGCTTGTCCCCGAAGGTCTGACTCCTCGGCCCGGCAGTCGCCAGGAATCCAAGAGCTCGGAAATGCGTGAAACCATCCTAGAAGCCACACTCGACTGTCTGGCCGACCATGGTTATGCCCATACGACCAACAGCCTGGTCTGTGAGCAGGCCGGGATCTCCCGTGGCGCCATGTTGCACCATTACCGGACCCGTCAGGATCTGATCGTGGCGACCATCGAGTACGCGTTCTATAAGCATCTGAGTAATTTCTCGCACCTGGTAGCCAATCTCGGTGAAATCGACCGGATGAATCGCAACAGCGCCCTCGCCATTGACTGGCATCTGTGCCTGACGCGGGAATACAAGGCCTATCAGGAGTTGCAGATCGCATCGCGGACCAATCCCGAGTTACGCAAGGTATTCCAGCCCCGCGCCCGTCACCATGACCTGGTCTGGAAAGAAGAGCTGTTGAAGGTGTTTCCGGAATGGCGCCAGGACATGCGCAAACTCGAACTGAGCCGTCGCTTCGTTCGGTCGCTGCTGGATGGCATGAGCCTCAACCGCGAACAGTGGAAGGATCCCGCTATCGAATGGATATTGCTGGGTTTCCTGGCCAATCTGATGAAGCGGGTACGGACCGACGACCTGGCATTCCCGGAGGAGGAAGAGCTGGAGGGGTTCAAGCAGGCAGCCATGACGCTGCTGCCCAAGCGCACCCGACGTACCACATCGCGCAAACCGCGCCAGTGAAGCTATGTGCGCCTACCCTCCGGCAGGCGCATCATCTCAATCCCGGTAGCCGGGCATCACCCGATCAAGCCGACGCAGCAGCGCGGGCCAGGGCACATCTCCGTCCAGATTCTTCACCACCCCACCCATGTTCTGGTTCATTTCGCGGGTCATCGCGATGGTCTTGTCCAGCACGGCCTGGGGAATTTCCTCCAACTCCACCCCGGCGCTCTGCGCCCGCAGCTGAATTTCGCAGGTGCGCTGCAGCATGTACATGTGCAAGAAGGCATCGGCAATGGTCTGTCCGCAGGTGAGCAGGCCATGATTGGGCAGAATCAGATAGTCCTTGTCTCCCAGGTCCCGTTGCAGACGTCCCTTCTCATCCACATCCAGCGCGACGCCTTCGTAGGCGTGATAAGCCAGGCTGGCGAGAATGAAGATGGATTGCTGGGACAGCGGCCGCAGTCCCTGTTTCTGCATCGACACGGCGATACCTTCGGCAGTATGGGTGTGCAATACGCAGCCCACGTCATGGCGCACCTCGTGAATGGCCCCGTGGATAATGAATCCGGCCGGATTGATCTCATAGGGCGTGTCCTGCAGCTTGTTGCCCTGCAGGTCCACCTTGACCAGATTCGAGGCGGTAATTTCATCGAACATCAAACCATAGGGGTTGATCAGAAACTCCTCGGTCCCAGGGATCTTCGCCGAAATGTGGGTATAGACCAGGTCCTCCCAGCGAAACATCGACACCAGCCGATAGCAGGCAGCCAGATCGACTCGGGCCTGCCACTCGGCAGCCGAAACCCGGTCGCGCAGGGAGGCCCTTTCCGGTAGGGTGTGGATTGCCATATTCTTGTCCTTGTTGTGATAAGCCAAACCCAGAGCCTAAGCGCGCATGGCATTGCCTACCGTCAAATTTCTTACAATCACCACCCCTAAGGATATCTACCGGTATCTGCAGCAGAACTCGCTGTTCAGCGACTTACCGGAAGATGCGCTGCGGGAAGTGGCAGGCTTCTGTCGTGTTCGCCGGTTCCGGGACCGGCAGTTGATCCACGCCCGCGGTGATGCTCCGGATGGTATGTTCTCGGTTATCTCCGGCAGCGTTAGGGCCACCACTTCCTCTGACGAAGGCCGGGAAGCATTGCTGGCAATCATGGAAACCGGCGCCTGGTTCGGCGAATCGTCGCTCTTCGACGGCCTGCCCCGCGCCTATGACGCCTATGCCCAGGGCGATTGCGAGTTGTTGTTCGTTCCCAGAACGGGTATTGAAGGGTTGCTGGACCGTCGCCCACAGATCTATCGCAATATCGTGCGACTGCTATGTCAGCGCATTCGCCTGTCATTGGTCCTGCTTGAGACCAATGCGCTGCTGCCCCTGGAAGGACGTCTGGCCAATCGGCTGCTGATATTGGCCCAGGCGGAGGATCACAGCATTTCTGCGGAGCTGCGCCTGTCCCAGGAAGACCTCAGCCAGATGCTGGGCATGACTCGCCAGAGCATCAGCCGGGTACTCAAACTGTGGGAAAGCGAAGGGATCATCGAACGGCATTACCGCGGCCTGCGCATTCTCGATTTCCCGGCGCTGCGGCGTAAAACTACCGACAGTTAAGTAGTCTGTCCCAGCAAGCGCCCCTGCTCCCGCTCCGCTCTCTCCCTTAAAAAATCCCAGGTCACCCGCATCCGCGCAATATCCTTGAGCTCGATGGGCATCAGCATCCAAAAGGTACGAATAAAGCGGATCTGCGCTGGCATGATCAACTGTAAGCGGGGATCCTGATCGGCCGTAAAGGCCGGCAGGATGCCCAACCCGGCGCCGGCGGCGATGGCTTCCTGTTGCGCCAGCACACTGGTACTGCGCACCCCGACTGCGCCAGAACCGGCGATTTCGTCGAGAAACAGCAGATCCTTGCTGAAGACCAGATCATCCACATAGCTGACAAAACGGTGCTTCTCCAGGTCGCTGCGGCTGGTAATCGGGCCGTGCTGCTGCAGGTAATCCTTGCCGGCATACAGACGCAGTACATAGTCGGTGAGCTTGGTGATGATGAAGGGCCCGCGTTCGGGCCGCTCCAGAGTGATGACGATATCCGCCTCATGGCGGGACAGGCGCACCGCCCGAGGCAGCGCCAGCAGGTCGAGATGCAGATGCGGATGGCGGTGGCTGAGCTCGCTCAACTGGCCCGCTACCAGCATGGTGCCGTACCCCTCGGTGGCACCGATGCGCACCTGCCCGGACAGGGTTTCACCGGGATTGGGCAACGCCTGCTCGATACGCACGCTGGCCCCTTCCATGAGTTCGACCTGCGGCAACAGGCTGCGCCCGGCTTCGGTCAGGGTGTAGCCACTGGTATCACGAATGAAAAGTGCCACGCCGAGGCTTTTCTCCAATGCCTGCAGCCGTCGGGATACCGTGGTGTGATCCACACCGAGACGCCGCGCCGCCGTGGTCAGTCGCCCTGCTCGGCTCAACTCAAGGAAAAACCGCAGGTTATCCCAGTCCATATCCAGCCTCTGTGCAAAAACGCAGACCCAACTTGCGAATGAGCCAATTGTTTACGGGAAAAACGCACTGCTACTATCCATGACATCTTCCAAGACGACAAGGGCCGCGGCCCAGAGGACAACAATGAGCAATAACAACATTCCCACCATCAAACTGCTGATCAATGGCGAGTTTATCGAGTCAAAGACTGATCAATGGCGTGATGTCATCAACCCCGCGACCCAGGAAGTGCTGGCCCGTGTGCCCTTCGCCACCCAGGATGAGATCAATGCGGCAGTCGCCAGCGCCAAGGATGCCTTCAAGACCTGGCGCAAGACGCCGATCGGTGCCCGCGCCCGCATTTTCCTCAAGTACCAGCAGCTGATCCGCGAGAACATCAAGGAGCTGGCCGCCATTCTCACCGCCGAGCAGGGCAAGACCCTGGCCGATGCCGAGGGCGATGTCTTCCGCGGTCTGGAAGTGGTCGAACATGCCTCTGCGGTGGGTAACCTGCAATTAGGCGAGTTGGCTAATAACGTCGCCGGTGGCGTGGATACCTACACCCTGATGCAGCCACTGGGCGTCTGTGCCGGCATCACCCCGTTCAACTTCCCGGCAATGATCCCGCTGTGGATGTTCCCGATGGCCATCGCTACCGGCAACACCTTCGTGCTCAAGCCCTCCGAGCAGGATCCGATGGTCACCATGCGCCTGGTCGAGCTGGCGCTGGAGGCTGGTATCCCGGCTGGCGTGCTGAACGTGATCCACGGTGGTGTGGATGCGGTAAATGGTGTGTGCGATCACCCGGATATCAAGGCCGTGTCCTTCGTCGGCTCAACCCATGTCGGCACCCACGTGTACAACCGCGCCACCCAGGCCGGCAAGCGTGTGCAGTGCATGATGGGTGCCAAGAACCACGCCATCGTCATGCCCGACGCCAACAAGGAACAGACCCTGAACAACCTGATCGGCGCTGCCTTTGGCGCGGCTGGCCAGCGCTGCATGGCGTTGCCGGTGGTTATTCTGGTGGGCGAGGCACGCAACTGGCTGCCGGAACTGGCACGCAAGGCGCAGACCCTGAAGGTCAGTGGCGGTGTCGAGCCGGGTACCGATGTCGGTCCGGTAATTTCCACCGCTGCCCTGGAACGCGTCAACGGTTTCATCCAGAAAGGCATCGACGAGGGCGCCGAACTGGTGCTCGATGGTCGCAACCCGGATGTACCCGGCTATGCCGACGGCAACTTCGTTGGCCCGACCATCTTCGCTGGCGTCAAGCCGGGCATGACGGTCTATGATGAGGAAATCTTCGGGCCGGTGCTGTGCGTAATGCAGGCGGATAACCTGGATGAGGCCATCGACATCATCAACGCCAACCCGAACGGTAACGGTACCGCCATCTTCACCCGCTCCGGTGGCATCGCTCGCCGCTTCCAGGAAGATATCGACGTTGGCCAGGTGGGCATCAACGTGCCGATTCCGGTGCCGGTCCCGCTGTTCTCCTTCAGCGGCTCGCGCGGCTCCAAGCTGGGCGATCTGGGCCCCTACGGCAAGCAGGTGATCCTGTTCTACACCCAGACCAAGACCATCACCGCCCGCTGGTTCGATGATGACGAGCAGGCCGCCGCAGTCAACACCACCATCACACTGAAGTAAGTCTTATAGGCCGGCCATTTAATGGGCCGGCCTCTTTTTTGGAGTAGCGACATGAGCTTTGAAACTATTCTGATCGAGACCCGCGAGCGTGTGGGCCTGATTACCCTGAACCGCCCCCAGGCGCTGAATGCGCTGAATACGCAGGTGCTGGATGAGCTGAACCAGGCGCTGGACCAGTTCGAAAGCGATCCCCAGATCGGCTGTGTGGTCCTGACCGGCTCCAGCAAGGCCTTCGCCGCCGGTGCCGATATCAAGCAGATGGTGGACCTGCAATATCCCGGCGTATTCATGGATGACTTCTTCTCCCCTGCCGACCGCATCGCCAACCGCCGCAAGCCGTTGATTGCCGCAGTGGCTGGCTACGCCCTGGGTGGTGGCTGCGAACTGGCAATGATCTGCGACTTCATCTATGCCGCCGACAATGCCCGCTTCGGTCAACCCGAAATCAACCTGGGCGTATTGCCCGGCATCGGCGGCACCCAGCGCCTGACCCGCGCCATAGGCAAAGCCAAGGCAATGGAAATGTGTCTGACCGGTCGCCAGATGGATGCCCAGGAAGCCGAGCAGGCTGGCCTGGTCGCGCGCATCATTCCGGTCGATCAACTGCTGGAAGAAACCCTGAAGACCGCCCAGGTCATCGCCAGCAAGTCCCTGCCGAGCGTGATGATGACCAAAGAATGCGTCAACCGGGTATTCGAGAGCAGCCTGAGTGAAGGTGTGCGTTTCGAGCGCCGGGTATTCCACTCGATCTTCGCCACCGCTGACCAGACCGAAGGCATGCAGGCCTTTGCCGAGAAGCGTAAACCCAATTTCAAGCACGCTTGAGCATCGATACAACTGACTGACAAGAATAAGAGGTAGCTCATATGAAAATCGGATTCCTTGGCCTCGGCAACATGGGCGGCCCCATGGCCCACAACCTCCTCAAGACTGGCCATGAACTGACTGTATTCGACCTGTCCGAAGCGGCGGTGGCCAATCTGGTAGAAGCCGGCGCCAGCGCGGCCCCCAGCATTGCTGCGCTGGCTGGCAATGATGTGGAAATGATCATCACCATGTTGCCCGCCGCCCAACATGTAAAAGGTGTCTATCTGGGCGAGGATGGTCTGCTAGCCAAGGTGGCTCCCGAGGTACGGTTGATCGACAGCTCCACCATCGATCCCATGAGCGCCCGGGAAGTAGCCACTGCCGCGGCAGCAAAGGGCAACCGCATGATCGATGCGCCGGTTTCCGGCGGTACCGGCGGTGCAGCGGCGGGCACCTTGACCTTCATGGTCGGCGGTGAACAGGCCGACTTTGATGCCGCCCTGCCGGTCTTGCAGGCCATGGGCAAGAACATCGTCTATTGCGGGCCAAGTGGCAATGGCCAGGTCGCCAAGGTGGCCAACAACATGCTGTTGGGCATTTCCATGATCGGCGCCGCCGAGGCCATGAACCTGGGCGTGTCCCTGGGCATGGACCCCAAGGTGCTGGCCGGCATCATCAACACCTCCAGTGGCCGCTGCTGGAGTACCGATACCTACAATCCCTACCCCGGCGTACTGGACAACGCTCCGGCGTCCCGCGGCTACACCGGCGGCTTCGGCACCGATCTGATGCTCAAGGACCTGGGCCTGGCCACCGAGGCTGCCAAGCAGGCACGCCAGCCGGTAGTGCTCGGCGCCCTGGCGCAGCAGTTGTACCAGACCTTCAGCGGCCAGGGTAATGGCGGGCTGGATTTCTCCGCCATCATCAAGATGTACAACGGAGCGATCGAATGACCGAGCAGAGCGTACTGGCCGAAGTGCGTAACGGCGTCGGCCACCTGACCCTCAACCGTCCGGCCGGGCTCAATGCCCTGAGCCTGGAGATGGTACGCGGCCTGCGCCAGCAACTGGACGCATGGCACGACGACCCGGACGTGCGTTTAGTCGTGCTGCGGGCCAATGGCGAAAAGGCCTTCTGCGCCGGCGGCGACATCCGTGGCCTGTATGACAGTTTCAAGGCGGGCGACGGTATGTACGTCACCTTCTTTGAAGAGGAGTACGCCATGGATCAGGTGCTCCATGGCTACCCCAAGCCCGTGCTGGCACTGATGGACGGCTTCGTGCTCGGCGGCGGCATGGGGCTGGCCCAGGCTGCCTCGCATCGCGTGGTCACCGAGCGGGTGAAGATGGGCATGCCGGAAACCGGTATTGGCTACTTCCCGGATGTGGGCGGCAGTTTTTTCCTGTCCCGCCTGGAGGGTGCCATCGGCCAGTACCTGGGCGTAACCGGCTCGCATATCCGCGCCGCCGATGCCCTGTACTGCGGCCTGGCCGACCACTGCATCAGCAGCGACCTCGTCACGGAGCTGGATCAGGCACTGAACAGCCAGAGCTGGTCGGATGACCCGGCACGCGATCTGGATCAGTTGCTGCACAAACGCGCCTCGCAGAAAATCCCCGGCTCAGAAATCAAGGCGCTGCGCTCGGCCATCGACCGGCACTTCAGCCATCCGGACATGCTCAGGATACGCGCGTCCCTGTCCAGCGAGGATTGCCCCGCCTATCAGGACTGGGCCGAACGCACCCTGGCAACCATCGACAGCAAATCACCGCTGGCCATGAATGTGACGCTGGAACTGCTGCGCCGCGGCCGCGAGCTGGACCTGGCGGACTGTTTCGCGCTGGAGCTGCATCTGGACCGCCAATGGTTCGCCAAGGGCGACATCATGGAAGGCGTGCGGGCGCTGATCGTCGACAAGGACAAGACCCCGCGCTGGAGCCCGCCGACCCTGGCTGAGGTAACAGCGGAACAGGTCGCGGCGTTCTTTGCCGGTTTCACCGCGCACAGCACTGATGAACGGCGTCAGGCCTGAGGGAGACACAGAAGATGCACGATATCGAGCTCAATGAAGACCAGCGCATGATCCGCGACATGGCCCGCCAGTTCGCCCAGAGCGAATTGGCGCCGCGCGCCGCCGAATGGGACAAGTCCGGCTGGATCGACGACGCTGTGGTACGCCAGATGGGCGAATTGGGCCTGCTGGGCATGGTGGTGCCGGAAGAATGGGGCGGCAGCTATGTCGATTATGTTGCCTATGCCTTGGCCGTAGAAGAAATCGCCGCCGGTTGCAGCGCCACCGGCGCAATGATGAGTATCCACAACTCGGTGGGCTGCGGTCCTGTGCTCAAGTTCGGCACTCCTGAGCAACAGGAAGCCTGGTTGCCCGATCTCGCTGCCGGCAAGGTCATTGGCTGTTTCGCCTTGACCGAACCCCAGGCCGGCTCCGAAGCGCACAACCTGCGCACCCGGGCGGTACTGGACAATGGCGAATGGGTGATCAACGGTGCCAAGCAGTTCGTCAGCAACGCCAAGCGGGCGCAGTTGGCCATCGTCTTTGCGGTGACCGACCCGGAGCTGGGCAAGAAAGGCCTGTCGGCGTTTCTCGTCCCCACCGACAACCCTGGCTTCAAGATCGAGCGCATGGAGCACAAGATGGGCATCCGCGGCTCGGATACCTGCGCCGTGACCCTGGATAACTGCCGCATTCCCGAAGCCAACCTGCTCGGGCCGCGCGGCAAGGGGCTGGCCATCGCCCTGTCCAACCTGGAAGGCGGCCGTATCGGCATCGCCGCCCAGGCCCTGGGTATCGCCCGCTCGGCCTTCGAGGCGGCGCTGACCTACGCCCGCGAACGCACCCAATTTGGTGTGGCCCTGACCGAGCACCAGAGCATAGCCAACATGCTGGCCGACATGCACACCCGCCTCAATGCGGCACGCCTGTTGATCCTGCATGCAGCACGGCTGCGCACCGAAGGCATACCCTGCCTCTCGGAAGCCTCCCAAGCCAAGCTGTTCGCCAGCGAGATGGCCGAAGACGTCTGTTCCAAGGCGGTGCAGATCCATGGCGGCTACGGTTATCTTGAGGACTACCCGGTGGAGCGGCTGTATCGTGACGCGCGGATTACCCAGATCTACGAAGGTACAAGTGAGATCCAGCGGCTGTTAATTGCCCGGGAGTTGAAGAACTACGCATTGTAAGGATGGAAACGGCCGGGCCCCACGCCCGGCCGCCAATAAAAAAATACCGCCCGGATCGTTTATTAACGGAGTCTCGACTAACAATAAAGTGCGCAGCTGATACACTCAGCCAGCGCAAGACAAAAACAACAAAAAATAAAGCAGGAACCTGATGTCATGCATAAACACTATGTCAATGCCGTTAGCATCGTCGCCTTTTTCATTGCTCTGCTGACCGTGCTGTCCATTATCGCCGTGCACCGCACCAATGTGGCCCATGCCAACCAGCCGGCCGGCATTCCCTGTCATACCCTGAGCTGTCACGCCATGAATCCAGGCCACTGGCTCTAACCTAGCCTCATCTCGCCTGTAGTTTGAACGGCTCGATCAGCCCCACGCCGATCGCCATACCTACCAGCGCCGGCAGGCTCGTGGCCTGCATCCGCTTCATCACCCGTGAGCGGTACAGGTCCACGGTCTTGACGCTGATGCCCAATTGCTCGGCAATCTCCCGGTTGCTGTAGCCCTGCACCAGCGGCAGCAGTACGTCGCGCTCCCGGGCGGTGAGCTGTTGCATACGTTCACGCACCGGATCACCCTGCCTCTGATCGACCACCGGTGCCTGGTACAGCCGCAGCGCACGCTGGACGCTGTCGAGCAGTAACTGCTCGTTATAGGGCTTCTCGATGAAATCCACTGCCCCACCGCGAAAAGCCCGCACCACAATGGGCACATCGGCATGGGCGCTGACGAAAATCACCGGCAGCTTGCTGCCTCGCTCGCGCAGCGCGTCCTGTACTGCCAGCCCGCCCATGCCGGGCATGCGTATATCCAGCAGCACACAGGCCGGCAGCTCTTCCAGGCAATGGTCAAGAAATGCCTGGCCACTGGTGAAGGGCAACGCTTGCAATCCGACCGACTCGAGCAGCCACACCGTGGAGTCCAACATCCCCTGATCGTCATCCACCACGTACACTCGCTGCTGCCGATCCAGCTCCATATCGCTTCTCCTGATCATTATTCTTGTATAAAGCCTACGTCCTGCAGCGCTGGCAGCCAGCTATGCAGGCACAACCCGCCCCGCTCGTCGCGCAGCGCCTCCAATCCCCCGCCGAAGCTCTCGACGATGCTCTGACTCATGGATAATCCCAGCCCCAAGCCGTCGGGCTTGCTGGTATAGAACGGCGTGAACATGCTGTTCAACTGTTCATCACTGGCACCTGGCCCCTGATCGATAACCTGCAGATCCACCCGGCGTTCGTCTGCACTCAGCCGCAGATAGACCTGTGATGGCGTATCCGGGTACTTGTCCCGGTTAGCCTCGATGGCATTGCGTAGCAGGTTGAGCAACACCTGCTGCAACAGAATGGGATCGACATGGACGTCCGGCAGAGCTTCGTCGATCTGCTGGATGATTTCCACCTGCTGTTGCTGCGCCTCCCAGGCGCACAGGCGCACTGCATCCTGCGCCAGCAGTGCGGGGCTGATGCGCTGACCGCGGCGCGGCCCCTTGCGCAGGAAGGCACGCATGCGCTTGATCACCTCTGCCGCATGCTGGGCATGGCTGGCAATACGCTCAAGTCCCTGGGCCAGACGCCGGCCCGGCTCGCCACCCGGCTCCAGCGCCGCCAGATAGCGTTGACTGGCGGCGGCGTAATTGACGATGGCGGCCAGCGGCTGGTTGATTTCATGGGCGATACCGGAGGCCAGCTCACCGAGCGTCGCCAATCGCGTGGCATGTGCCAGCTCATCCTGCAGACGGCGGCTGTGCTCTTCACTGCGAATACGTTCGGTAATATCCCGCGACACACTGACAACCTCCACCACCTTGCCGGTATAAGTCTCCCGTATCGCCCGGCTGGCGGTTTCGAACCACAGATAGTGGCCGTCACGATGGCGGATCCGGTAACTGATGGTCAGATAGCCGTCCTGCTCAAGCGCGCTGTCATAGCGCTGCCTGATCTCGTCCCGCTCCTGGGGATGGAACAGATCGTGGATCTGCGTACCACGCAACTGCTCCGGCCATCGGCCAAGCAGCGCCCAGGCCGCAGGGGAAGCATCCAGAAACGTGCCTTCGGGCGTATGCCGGGAAATCAGATCCGTGGTGTTCTCGATGATCAACCGGTACAGACGCCGAGCGACCACTGCCTGCTGCTCATTGTTCAACGCCTCGGTAGCGTCTCGGGCACGGGCCAGTATCCGGTCGCTGGCCACCGGAATGAAGGTCCACAACAGATGTCGCTGACCGGGCGTTTGCACGGGCACCTCACTGATAGCCCGCTGCTGGCCGAGCGCTGCCGTTATCAGCTGCGCATGGTTGTGGGGCAACAGAATATCCGGCGCATTACCCGCAGCGAGCAGATCGTGCATGGCCGGGTTCCAACCGCACATCCTGCCGCTGGCATCGAACAAGCACGTCGGTTGCGGATCAGCAGCCTGCAGCAGGGAGGCATGCCCCTGATCCGACATGATTTTATCAGGCACCAGATCACCTTATAGTAATTATACCTATAGACCTTGGTAATACTTCCATAACAATTCCAGCTGGGATATAAACTACCCCATAAATATACGGCATTCTCGAATGGCCGTTATCAACAAGAGCTAACAAATGCCAAGGATACGATCCATGTCCATATATCAGGAAGGCCTGTCCGCTGGTGCGGTCAACCATACCGCCTTGTCGCCCCTCGGTTTCATCGAACGCGCTGCCAACGTCTATCCTCACTACCCTGCCGTGGTACATGGTGCCGTTCGGCGCACCTGGGCCCAGACCTATGACCGTTGCCGTCGTCTGGGATCGGCGCTGCAGGGCCGAGGCATCGGCAAGGGCGACACGGTAGCGGTCATGCTGCCGAATATTCCGGAAATGCTCGAAGCGCATTTCGGTGTCCCGATGATCGGGGCGGTGCTCAATACTCTGAACGTACGCCTGGATGCCGAGGCCATCGCCTTCATGCTGCAGCACGGTGAAGCCAAGGTACTGATCGCCGATCGCGAGTTCTTCGATATCGTGCACGCCGCTATCGGCATGCTTGATCACCCACCGCTGGTGATCGATGTAAACGACCCGGAGTACGGCGAGGGACAAGCCAATAGCGCCCTGGATTACGAGGCATTCCTTGCCGAAGGCGATCCCGAGTTCGTCTGGCAGGGGCCGGATGATGAGTGGGATGCGATCAGTCTCAACTACACCTCGGGGACCACCGGCAACCCCAAGGGAGTGGTTTACCATCACCGCGGCGCCTTCCTCAATGCCATGGGCAACCAGATGACCTGGAACATGGGTCAGCATCCGGTCTACCTGTGGACGCTACCCATGTTCCACTGCAATGGCTGGTGCTACCCCTGGACAGTCACCGCCATGGCCGGTGTGCATGTATTCCTGCGCCGGGTCGATCCGCAGAAGATTCTCAACCTGATCCATGATGAGCAGGTCACCCATATGTGCGGTGCGCCCATCGTGCTCAATGCCCTGGTGAACATGCCGCCGGAAGCCAAAGCTGCCATCGACCACCCGGTACATACCATGGTTGCCGGTGCGGCGCCGCCCGCCAAGGTGATTGGCGCGGTGGAAGAAATGGGCATCAAGGTCACCCATGTATACGGGCTGACCGAGACCTACGGCCCGGTCACCGTGTGCGCCTGGCATGGTCATTGGGATGAATTGCCACTGGACGAACGCGCCCGTATCAAGGCCCGCCAGGGTGTGCGTTACCCGACTCTGGAAGGGGTCATGGTCGCTGATCCACAGACCCTGCAGCCGGTGCCCCGCGATGGCGAAACCATTGGTGAGATCTTCATGCGCGGCAACACCGTCATGAAAGGTTATTTGAAGAACCCCTCAGCGACCGCTGAGGCCTTCGAAGGCGGCTGGTTTCACACCGGCGACCTGGGCGTATGGCATGCCGATGGCTATCTCGAGGTCAAGGACCGGCTCAAGGACATCATTATCTCCGGTGGCGAAAACATCTCCACCATCGAGGTGGAAGGTACGCTCTACCGCCATCCCGATATCCTGGAAGCGGCAGTGGTGGCCAGGCCCGATGAGAAGTGGGGTGAAACACCCTGCGCATTCGTCACCTTGAAAGCCGGGCATCAGGCCAGCGAAGCAGACATCATCCATTTCTGCCGGGATCATCTGGCCGCGTTCAAGATACCGAAGAACGTGGTCTTTACCGAGCTGCCGAAAACTTCCACTGGCAAGATCCAGAAATACGTTCTGCGCGACTGGGCCAAGGCAGTCTGATGCGAGCTCTGCCGTAACTCGCCAGGCGTCCCGCGACTACCGCCTCGGGGCGTCTGGCAGCCAAGACTCTGTTTCACAACAACAATAAGCCGACCGATGGTCAGGCCAAGAGGCCTGCGCATTCCGTTGGGCACAGGAGTACTGCATGCAAGTCTACAAACGCACCGATGGTGCCGAACAACCCTTCTGGCCTTGCGGCCCCTTCAAGATTCGCCTGCCCTTCATCCATTACCGCTGGGAAATGGCCGAAATGCTCCAGGCCCTGATCATGTTTGTGGTCAGCCTCGGCATGATCCCGCTACTGCAGACCTATCTCGGCCTGCCCTATGATGTAGCGCTGGCCTATGTGGTGGTCTGTGGTGTCGGTTTCATGCTGCCGGCGCTACTCGGCGTGCCTTTTGTCCCCGGTTGGATCACCCCCGGTATTCCCGTGGTTCTGCTGTTCCTCGGTGATTTCGAACCCGGCCCGGAAGCCATTCAGGCCTTATTCGCCTTGCAGTTTCTGGTGTTTGTCATCTTCCTGTTCCTCGGTATCACACGCCTCGGTAGTGTACTGGTCCGGCTGATTCCGAACTCGATGAAGGGCGGCATCATCATTGGCGCCGGTATTGCCGCACTCATTGGTGAAATCGAGACCGGTGGACGGCTGGCTGCCACACCCTTTTCTCTGGTAATCGGCAGTCTGGTCTGTCTTTACTTGATGTTCTCAGTGTCCTTCAAGGGGTTGACCGAGCGGGTTCCATTTGCGCGCAAAGTGGTCAACTACGGCATGGTACCCGGCATGCTTGTGGCCATCTTCGTAGGTATCACCACCGGCGAATATGAGATGCCGGATGTCCGCTTCGGCATCACCGCACCGGCCTTCGCCGAGATGTGGAACTACCTGCCATTCACCCTTGGCTTCCCGGATGCAAAAGTGTTCATGCTGGCCATACCCACGGCGGTCATTGCCTACATCATCGCCTTTGGCGACATCATTGTCGGCCAATCTCTGATGCAGCGCGCTGACGAGCTGCGCACCGACGAAGTGATCGAGAACAACATTGACCGGGTGCATCTGGTGACTGCCGTCCGCAATGCAATGCATGCGTTTTTCGCGCCCTCTCCCGGTCTGGCCGGTCCTTTGTGGACGGCCGTTGCTGCCACCATGGCGGAACGCTACAAATATGGTCGCCATGCCATGGAGTCGATCTACAGCGGTGCCGGCACCTTCTGGATTACCGGCTTTCTGGCGCTGTTTCTGCTGCCGCTGGTGAGCTTCTTCCAGCCGGTCCTGCCGATCGCCCTGTCGCTGACACTGATTCTCACCGGCTATATCTGCCTGATGGTCGGTTTCGAGCAGCTCAACAATAATACCGAGCGCGGCATTGCCGGCACCATGGGCGTGGTACTGGCGGTGTATGGCGCAGGCTGGGGGCTGGCCGCCGGCGCCGCGCTGTATATCCTGATCGAGCGTACCCACCTGTTGAAGTTCCGCAGCCCGAGTGACCTCGATCAGCCGGAAGCGGAACAGGAGCAGCCCAGATGAGTAACACTACCGAACTGCCACTCCGCCGATTCAGCTGGCAGCCATTCCATGCGTCGATCGAGAATACTTTCACGCGGTAATTGATTACCGCCGCCGGCCCGGGCCGGCGGCGGCTGGAGAATAGCTATGCGTACTTTCACCACCCTTGAAGGCAACAGCCAGCGCCTGGATGGCGGGGCCATGTTCGGTAACGCCCCCAAGGCCCTCTGGTCACGCTGGGTCGAGACCGATGAGCACAACCGCATCGCCCTGAGCTGTCGTGCCCTGCTGGTGCAGGAAAACGATCGCAATATTCTTATCGAGACGGGTATCGGTGCCTTTTTCTCGCCGCAGATGAAAGAGCGCTACGGCGTGGTCGAGGATCATCATGTGCTGCTCGACAATCTGGCCGAGATCGGATTGAGTCATGCGGACATTGATGTGGTGGTGTTGACACATCTGCATTTCGATCACGCCGGTGGCCTGCTGAGTCCCTGGCAGGCCGATCAACCACCCCAATTGTTGTTTCCCAAGGCCACCTTCATTACCGGCCAGCGCCATTGGGCGCGAGCCCGCCGACCGCACCCGCGGGATCGTGCGTCCTTCATTCCCGAGCTGCTCGGGCTGCTCGAAGCCAGCGGCCGGCTGGAGCTGATCCAGGACGGTGATGGCTCCGCCACGCTGGGGCCGGACTGGCGGTTCCGCTTCAGCGACGGACATACCCCGGGGCTGATGCTGCCCGAATTCGATATGCCCGACGGCCCGGTGGTGTTTCCCGGCGATCTGATCCCCGGCGCGCCCTGGGTGCACCTGCCAATCACCATGGGATATGACCGTTTTCCCGAGATCCTGATCGGGGAAAAGGAAGCGCTGCTCAATGACATGGTTGCCACGAACGGCCGACTGGTTTTCACCCATGACGCGCAGATGGCCGTGGCACATATCGAGCGAGACGGAGAATCCGGACGCTTCCGGGTGCGTGATACGTCCGGCAACCTGCAGTACGCCAGCAACTGACGCATCAGTGAAAATCCCGGCTACGGGTCGCCAGACCGTTGAGCATGTCTGTCAGGTCAACCAGCCGGGAGGCGATCAGATGACGCACTCCCTCCTTGGTTTCCAACCGGCCATAGACCTGCAACATGCTGGAATGCACCAGCTCCTTGCGTTGGCGCTCGGCCAGCGCACGCCAGACCACGACATTGACCATGCCATGCTCGTCTTCCAGGGTGACGAAGGTCACCCCGCTGGCAGTGCCGGGGCGCTGGCGACCGGTCACCAACCCGGCGACCGTCACCGGGCGGCCGTGCTCCAGGCTACGCAATTCGTTCGAATCCCGGCAGCGCAGCTGGCGTAATTTTGGTCGCAAGATAGCCATGGGATGGCGTCCCATGGTGGTGCCGACCAGTGCATAGTCGGCCTGCATCTCTTCGGCTTCCGATGGCAGGGGTAAGGTTACTGCGGCTTCCCTGATTGCCGGCTGCCCGGCAAACAGCGGCAGCTGGGGTTCGATGCCAGCCACAGCCCAGCGCGCCCGGTGCCGATTACCTGCCAATCCCCGCAACGCTCCGGCGTCCGCCAGCAGATCCCGGGCCCGGGCATGCAACCCGGCCCGCCGGCTCAGATCGGTGACATCGGTAAAGGGTTGCTGCTGGCGGGCCTGCTCGATACGCCCCGCATCCTCGACATGGAAACCGCGCACCATACGCAACCCCAGACGAATACCCAGTTCGCCATCCCGGCCAGGCTCCAGCGAGCAATCCCAGGCGCTGTAACGCACATCCACTGGAAAGGTCTCGATACCGTGACGCCGGGCATCCTGCAGCAACTGATCGGGACTGTAGAAACCCATCGGCCAGCTGTTGATCAGCGCACAGGCAAAGGCCGCCGGTTCATGGCATTTGAGCCAGCTGCTGGCGTAGGTCAGCAAGGCGAAACTGGCCGAGTGGGATTCAGGAAAGCCGTACTCGCCAAAGCCCTTGATCTGCTCGAAGATGCGCTCGGCGAACTCGATGTCATAGCCGCGCTCCAGCATGCCCCGGGTGAGCTTTTCCCGATGCGGTTCCAGCCCGCCGCGGCGCTTCCAGGCGGCCATGGAGCGGCGCAGCTCGTCCGCTTCTCCGGCGCTGTAACCGGCGGCGACTATGGCTATCTCCATGACCTGTTCCTGGAACAGGGGCACGCCGAGAGTGCGTTTGAGTACCTTTTCCAGCGCGGGGGAAGGATAGGTCACCAGTGCCTTATCATTACGCCGTTGCAGATACGGATGCACCATATCGCCTTGGATCGGGCCGGGCCGGACGATGGCTACTTCGATGACCAGGTCGTAGAACTCCCGGGGGCGCAGTCTCGGCAACATGCTCATCTGCGCCCGGGATTCGATCTGGAATACACCGATGGTGTCGGCCCGACTGATCATGTCATAGGTCAGCTCGTCATCCGCCGGAATGGTCGCCAGGGTCAGTTCGCGCCCCCGGTAATGACGGACCAGATCGAAGCAGCGGCGCAGCGCGGTAAGCATGCCCAGCGCCAGGATATCCACCTTGAGCAGGCCGACGGCGTCCAGGTCATCCTTGTCCCACTGGATGATGGTGCGCCCATCCATGGCAGCGTTTTCCACCGGTACCAGGGTATCCAGCGGTTGCTCGGAGATGACGAAGCCGCCGGGATGCTGGGACAGATGCCGGGGAAAACCGATCAGCTGTCCACTCAGGGTCAGCACCCGGTGCACTATCGGACTGTCCGGATCGAAACCGGCCTCGCGCAGCCGCTCCGGTGTGGGGATATGATCGCTCCAGCGCCCACAACAACGGGCCAAGGTATCGACTTGCTCGGCCGGCAGCCCCAGCGCCTTGCCTACATCGCGCACGGCGCCAGCGGCGTGGTAGCTGCTGACCACGGCGGTCAGTGCGGCCCGGCGGCGGCCATAGCGGCGGAACACATACTGGATCACTTCTTCACGCCGCTCGTGTTCGAAGTCCACATCGATGTCCGGCGGCTCATTGCGCTCGCGGGACAGGAAACGCTCGAACAGCAGGTTGCTGTGCGCCGGATCGATCTCGGTGATGCCCAGGGCAAAGCACACTGCCGAGTTGGCCGCCGAGCCACGTCCCTGACAGAGAATATGCTGGCTGCGGGCGAAGCTGACGATGTCATGCACGGTCAGAAAATAGCTTTCATATTCCAGGTCGCAAATCAGCGTCATTTCTGTCTCGATCTGCCCGCGCAGTTTGGCGGAAATACCGGCGGGCCAGCGCCAGGCGATACCCTCCTCGGTCAGCTGTCGCAACCAGGACGCCGGGGTATGCCCTGCCGGCACCAGTTCACGGGGGTAATGGTATTTCAGATCATCAAAATCGAACTGGCAGCGTTCGGCGATACGCAGCGTCTCGGCCAGCAATGCCGCCGGATAGATATCGACCAGCCCCGCGCGGCTGCGCAGATGCCGTTCACCATTGGCAAACAGGCGGTGGCCGGCCTCGTCCACCCGGCAGTGATGCCGAATGGACGTGATGGTGTCCTGCAATGCCCGACGCCCACGAGCGTGCATATGCACATCCCCGGCGGCCACCGCCGGGACATCCAGACTGGCGGCCAATGCTTGCAGCCGGGCCAGGCGCTGATCATCATCGGGCCCTCGATGCAGCTCGATAGCCAACCACAGGGTGGCGGGAAATCGCTCTTTCAGCCAGACACCGGTACTCACGTCCTCCTTCTCTGTCGGCAACCATAACGCCAGCAACCCGGACATATCGACGTCGATATCCTCACGCAGCAGCCGATAGCATCCCTTCTCCGCACGCCGCCGGGCCAGGGTGATCAACTGGCACAGTCGTTGATAGCCCTGCAGGTTCTCCACCAGCAACACCAGCTTCGGCCCGTTCTCTACCTGCATTTCACTGCCGACGATCAGCGGCAGCTGGTGTTCCTTGGCCGCCTGCCAGGCCCGCACGATGCCGGCCAGGGTACATTCATCAGTGATCGCCAGAGCTTGATAACCGTGCTGACGCGCTCGGGCAAACAGTTCATCGGCACTGGAGGCACCCCGCTGAAAGCTGAAGTTGCTCAGGCAATGCAACTCGGCATAGGCCGCGCTCATGCGAACCAGCCTTGCAGCATGAACGGCCCCGAGCCGTCGACCGCGCGCCAGACCCAGGCCCGACGCCCGTCCCGGGTGCGGACCAAATAGTAATCCCGCCGCAGATCGCCGGCATCCCACCAGCCCGACTCGATGCGCTCGGGGCCCGCGATAATTTCGGGGACCAGGTCATTGAGCGGCTGCGGCTCGGTCAGCAACCAGCCCGGCCGCGGCCGGCCATCGTGCTGCCCTGCTCTGCCGCCCGTCACATCGGTACGCCAACTGTGCTCCGGACGGTGATCAGCCACGGCGGCCAGCCCATACACGGCCTGGTCTCCCAGGCGGGCACGCAATCGTTCACGCAGCTGCTCCCAGGGCTGGGATTGTTGCGGCCGTTCGACAAAGAGTGTTTGTGACTGCGGTACGAAATCCGGCAGGTTCGGTGCCGACAGGCGCAGCGCCAGTACCGGGGCGGGCAGCTGTAGCTGTTCCAGGCGGCCGCGCGCCACATCGAACAATAACTGGGTATCACGCTCCGGCGTCAGCAGGCCCACCGGCACCGCGGTGGCAGCCAGACTGCGGTGCTCCAGCGCCAGCATGAATTGCTGCACGCCGCAGTCCCGGCCAGCAAGGAAGGCATGCAGATCGGCAATCAACCGGCGTAGCGGAAACAGCAACGCCTGGTGGTTGTTGACCTCGAAGTTGAATTCGATCCGGGCAGCAAATTCATCAGCCGGCTGGAAGTTGCCGAGCGCCAGCGGCTGATGACCCAGCAGCGTATCCAGATGCCACAGCACATCCTTGGGGAAACGCCGCCCCAGCGTATCCCGGGGCAATACCAGCAGCTGTTTCACCCGCCGCAGCCCCATGCGGGCCAGGGCTGACACGATGTCGGCCGGCAAGCCACAGCGACTGATGGGCAGGCGTTCGACTTCCCTCTGCAGGGCAACATCGTCCACCGCCAGGCCGTCATGCACATTGGCCAACATCCGCGCCGCCGCCGGGTTGGGCGCCAATACGATGCGGTGCTGAAAGCCCAGCTCAGTCAGTTCGGTGCGCAAACGTTCTTCAAAACGTGGCCAGGGGCCGAACAGCCCCAGACTGGACTCGATTTCCAACAGCAGAGCCCGCGGATAATCCAGGCTGACATGGGAGCTGAAACGATAAGCCCAGGCGGCCAGGAAATGTTGCCAGTGATCGATCTGCTGTTGATCATACTCGGCCACGGCAAAACCACTGGTCAGTGCCTGCGCGGCAATCAGCGTCTGACCGGGCTTGAGCCCCAGCTGACGGGCTGCGGGATTGACTGCCCGGATGATTCGACGCTGCGCCGGACCGGCCACCAGCACCAGCGGCTGGGCCTGATCGTCACGGCTGCGCGATACGCCATCCAGCGCCAGTTGAGTGAGCAGAATACAGGCCCAGCGCATGGTCAGAGCGCAACCGACTGACCCGGCACCAGCGCGCCCCGGCATTTGAGCACCCGCACTTGTCGTGGCTGGCAATCCACTGCCAGACGCAGGGCGGCTGGCGACGGATTGACCGCCTCGCGCAGAGAACGGCAGGCAAACCCCAGGGTCTGACCGGTCGCGGCCGCCAGTTGCAAGCGGCGCAACCCACGATCATCGATGCGCTGCGGCCAGCACAACACCGCCGCGCAGCTGCCCGAGCGCAGACATTGCTCCGCCGCCCACAGTGACTCCCGCTCGGGCGCATCGATCAAGGTCATCCAGCGCAGGTCGACTCCAGCCTGGAGCCAGGCGTGGGGATAGGGAACATGAGGCGGTGCCACCAGCACGATCCGTTCCCCCGCCCGGGTCAGTCGCGCCAGGGTCGGCCACAACAACTGCAGTTCTCCCGCGCCAGGCGCCGCCAGCAGAATCTCACTGAGCGCCGCCTCCGGCCAACCACCGCCGGGCAGCAGCGCATCCAACTGCGGGTGACCGGTGGGCTGAGCCGCAGCTGGCGTGGCCTCGCCCCGCCCTTTCCATACCCGCTGCTGGCGCAACAGGGCATCGAGCGACACCACTGCGCTCATCGGCCCGGCTCCAAAAGCAAGGCAGCAGAGTCAACCTGCACAAACCGAATAGGAGAGGAATAACCAACCATGAGGATACCGTTACACTGTATAGGCATACAGCATATTGAGTACCCCAACCGCGGTCAATCTGCAGTGGATGAATGGATGCCTGGGGTGGTCATCAACTCAACGCCGCCGGAGAAACTCCAGATCTTCCGGCCGGGTGACCTTGATATTGTCTGCCCGCCCTTCCACCAGACGCGGCGCCTGGCCGGCCCATTCCATGGCCGAGGCCTCATCGGTGATCGCCACGCCGGCCGCCAGCGCGTCGCTTAACGCTGTGCGCAGCGCACCGAGGCGGAACATCTGCGGGGTATAGGCCTGCCAGAACAATGAACGATCCGGAGTAGAACTGACCCGACCGTCCGGTCCGGCCTGTTTCAAGGTGTCGCGCACCGGCACCGCCAGCAGCCCGCCGACGGGATCATGCTGCAGCGCAGCCAGCAGCGTCTGCAGATCGGACTGAGCCAGATTGGGCCGGGCGGCGTCATGCACCAGCACCCAGTCCTGCTCCCCGGCGCCCAGCGCCGTGAGCGCCTGCAGTCCGTTGAGCACCGAGTCGGCTCGTTCACGGCCACCATCGGCCCGGGTAATGCGTGGATCACGCGCGCAGGCCAGTTCCGGCCACCATTCATCAGTTGGCGACAGGCAAACCACCAGGCCGGATAATCCGGGCTGGTCGAGAAAACAGTCGAGGGTATGTTCGATCAGACAGCGCCCATTCAAGGGCAGATATTGCTTGGGACGATCGGCGCGCATGCGCGAGCCGACGCCGGCAGCAGGAATGACCACCCAGAAAGACAGCGGGTGGTCAGTCATTACCGCTCAGCTGGAACAGGGTTTCGCCTTCCTTGACCATGCCCAGCTCATGCCGGGCACGTTCTTCGATGGTTTCCAGCCCCTGCTTAAGCTCGATGACCTCTGCGGTGAGCACGCGATTGCGCTCCAGCAGCTTCTCATTCTCGCTCTGCTGACTGGCGATGTCCTGCTTGAGCTGGGTGACATGCGCCAGACTACCCTCGCCCACCCACAGTCGATACTGTAGGGCGGCGAGCAAGGCCAGTGATATCACCCAGAGCCATTTCAAACGGGCAGTCTCCCCGGAAGCCGATTATCAGCCACGAAACTCGGCACGGCCCTTGTAAGGCGCCTGACCAGCCAGTTGCTCTTCGATACGCAGCAGCTGGTTGTACTTGGACACCCGGTCGGAGCGGCACAGCGAGCCGGTCTTGATTTGACCAGCAGCGGTACCCACCGCCAGGTCGGCGATGGTGTGATCTTCGGTTTCACCGCTGCGATGCGAAATCACCGCAGTGAAGCCAGCCGCCTTGGCCATCTGGATGGCTTCCAGGGTTTCTGTCAGCGAGCCGATCTGGTTGAACTTGATCAGGATGGAATTGCCGATTTTCTCGTCAATACCGCGCTTGAGGATCTTGGTATTGGTCACGAACAGATCGTCACCGACCAGTTGCACCTTGGCCCCGATCTTGTCGGTCAGCACTTTCCAGCCAGCCCAGTCGGATTCGTCCATGCCGTCTTCGATGGAGATAATCGGATAACGTTGGCTCAGGCCCGCGAGGTAGTCAGCAAAACCGGCAGCATCGAATGCCTTGCCTTCACCGGCCAGGTCATACTTTCCATCCTTGTAGAACTCGCTGGCAGCGCAATCCAAGGCCAGGGTTACGTCTTCACCCAGCTTGTAACCGGCATTGGCAACCGCTTCGGCAATGGCACCCAGAGCATCTTCGTTGGACGCCAGGTTCGGTGCGAAACCGCCCTCGTCACCTACCGAGGTGCTCAGACCGCGCGCCTGCAGTACCGCCTTGAGATGATGGAAGATCTCGGTGCCCATGCGCAGCGCATCAGCGAATGTCTTGGCGCCTACCGGCTGGACCATGAACTCCTGGATATCGACGTTATTGTCGGCGTGCTCACCACCGTTGATGATATTCATCATCGGCACCGGCATGCTGTACTGGCCGGGTGTGCCGTTCAGATCGGCAATGTGTGCATACAGCGGCACGCCCTTGGCCTGGGCAGCGGCCTTGGCAGCGGCCAGGGAGACCGCGAGAACGGCGTTGGCGCCCAGCTTGGCTTTGTTCTCGGTACCATCCAGCTCAATCATGGCGCGATCCAGACCGGTCTGATCCAGCGCATCACGGCCGACCAGCAGTTCACGGATGGGACCATTGATATTGGCAACGGCTTTCAATACGCCCTTGCCCAGGTAGCGGCTCTTGTCGCCATCGCGCAGTTCCAGCGCTTCACGGGAACCGGTGGAGGCACCGGAGGGGGCGCAGGCACTGCCGAGGATGCCGCCTTCCAGAATCACATCCGCTTCAACGGTCGGGTTACCGCGCGAGTCCAGTACTTCACGACCCTTGATTTCAATGATCTTCGCCATGATTGCTGCTTTCTCCATCTGAAACATGCTTTAAGAAGTTAAAGGGGTTTGCCTGCCGCTCAGGCAGTTTCAAGTTGCGGGAAGCCCTTTACCAGATCATCCAGCGCCTTGAGCTGGGTGAGAAAGGGTTCCAGCTTGTCCAGCCGCAGGGCGCAAGGGCCGTCGCACTTGGCATTGTCCGGGTCCGGGTGCGCTTCGAGAAACAGACCGGCCAGGCCCTGGCTCATGCCGGCCTTGGCCAGATCAGTGACCTGGGCGCGCCGTCCGCCCGCCGAGTCGCTGCGCCCGCCGGGCATCTGCAGCGCGTGGGTCACATCGAAGAATACCGGATACTCGAACTGCTTCATGATGCCGAAGCCGAGCATGTCCACTACCAGGTTGTTGTAACCAAAGCTGGAGCCCCGTTCGCAGAGAATCAGCTGATCGTTACCGGCCTCTTCGCATTTTGTCAGGATGTGCTGCATTTCCTGGGGCGCCAGAAACTGCGCCTTCTTGATGTTGATAACCGCGTCGGTCTTGGCCATGGCCACCACCAGATCGGTCTGCCGGGACAGGAAGGCTGGCAGCTGGATGATGTCACATACTTCGGCCACCGGCGCCGCCTGATGCGGCTCGTGCACGTCGGTAATGATCGGTACCTTGAAGGTCTGTTTGATCTCTTCGAAGATCTTCAAACCTGCTTCCATGCCCGGACCACGATAGGAGTTGATCGACGAGCGATTGGCCTTGTCGAAGCTGGCCTTGAACACGTACGGGATACCCAGCTTGCGGGTAACCTCGACGTATTCTTCGCAGATACGCATGGCCAGATCACGGGACTCCAGCACGTTCATGCCGCCAAACAGCACGAACGGCTTATCGTTGGCTATATCGATGTCGCCAACGCGGACTATCTTCTGCGCCATAGCGTAGATCCTCAGGCTTTCTTGGCTGCACGCTGCTTCAGCGCGGCATTGACGAAGCCGCTGAACAGCGGATGACCATCACGCGGCGTGGAGGTGAACTCGGGGTGGAACTGACAGGCGACGAACCAGGGGTGATCCTCGACCTCGACCATTTCCACCAGCGCACCATCCATCGACCGCCCGGACACTTTCAGGCCACTCTTCTGCAATTCAGGCAACAGGTTGTTGTTGACCTCGTAGCGGTGACGGTGACGCTCGACGATCACATCCTGGCCGTAGCAGTCGCGGGCCTTGCTGCCGGCTTCCAGGGCGCATTCCTGCGCGCCCAGGCGCATGGTACCGCCCAGGTCGGAAGACTCGTCACGGGTCTGCATTTCGCCGGTGGCGGTCTGCCATTCGGTGATCAGACCAACTACCGGATGCTTGGAAGTCTTGTCGAATTCGGTGGAGTTGGCATCATCCCAACCCAGGATATTGCGGGCGAACTCGATGACTGCCACCTGCATACCCAGGCAGATACCCAGATAGGGAATCTTGTTTTCCCGGGCATAGCGCACGGCGGCAATCTTGCCTTCGACGCCGCGCAGGCCGAAGCCACCCGGCACCAGAATGGCATCCACATCTTCCAGCTGGCCAGTGCCATTCTCCTCGATGATTTCCGAGTCGATATAACGCACATTGACCTTGGTGCGGCTCTGGATGCCAGCGTGGCTCAGGGCTTCGATCAGCGATTTGTAGGCATCCAGCAACTCCATGTACTTACCGACCATGGCGATGGTGACTTCCTTCTCCGGATGCAGCTTGGCATCCACCACCCGCTCCCACTCGGACAGATCGGCACTGCCGCATTCCAACCCGAAACGCTCGGCGACATAATCATCCAGGCCCTGGGCATGCAGGATGCCGGGGATGCGGTAGATGGTGTCGGCGTCCGGCAGGCTGATGACCGCACGCTCCTCGACGTTGGTGAACAGGGCGATCTTGCGCCGGGAGGCCAGGTCGATCGGATGATCGGAGCGGCACACCAGCACGTCGGGCTGCAGACCAATGGAGCGCAGTTCCTTGACCGAATGCTGGGTCGGCTTGGTCTTGGTTTCGCCGGCGGTGGCGATATAGGGCACGAGTGTCAGGTGCATCAGCATGGCGCGTTTGGCGCCCACTTCCAGACGCAGCTGGCGGATGGCTTCGAGGAACGGTTGCGACTCGATGTCACCCACGGTGCCGCCCACTTCGACCATGGCCACATCGGCATCGCCGGCGCCACGGATGATGCGGGTCTTGATTTCATCGGTGATATGCGGAATCACCTGGATGGTGGCACCCAGATAATCACCACGGCGCTCCTTGCGCAGCACGTCTTCATAGACGCGACCAGTGGTGAAATTATTGTTCTGGGTCATGCGGGTACGAATGAAGCGCTCGTAGTGCCCCAGGTCCAGATCGGTCTCGGCCCCATCATGGGTGACGAAGACTTCGCCGTGCTGGAACGGGCTCATGGTACCCGGATCCACGTTGATGTAGGGATCCAGCTTGAGCATGGTGACCTTGAGGCCACGTGCTTCGAGAATCGCCGCCAGGGATGCCGAGGCGATGCCCTTGCCCAAAGAAGATACAACACCACCCGTGACGAAGATGTAGCGCGTCATGAAAAACCCGTAGATTGAAGTTAGGCGACCGCAGTCGCAAGGAATCGAAGGGAGACCAAAGTCTCGTCAAGATGGGAAGTCAGGATACCAGACAGCCCCACCTTGCTCAATCTAAAACCGGCTCCCAGCACACACTGAATCCGGCCTCACTGGAGCCTGCTGCTGCCCCTTCGGCCGTCCAGCGGCCAGCCACCGAAATCAGTTGGTTGTCGCAGTATAGCAAGGGGATTGCCGGCCGCAGCCAGACTGGAATGCCAGCCTGCTGGAACAGATCCTTGAGACTCTGACGCGGCCGACCGGGCAGCTTGATTTGCTCACCACCACATCGATAGCCGATGCGCCAGACACCCTCCCGGATCGCGATGCCAGCACCGGGCCGCAGATACAGGCGGCCATTGCCTGCCGTCAGCCGGGTGTCGATCAATTGCGCCAGCGGCTGCTCGACCCCGGCGGGTACCCCTCCAGCCGGCAACAACCACAGGCGTCCCGACGAACGGTGTAGCTGCGCGCCGTCCACTTGCACGACCGGCTGACCGTCCGGCGCAGCGCCGAGCTGACTCATCAAGCTGTGCAGATGGCGCTGGTCCGGCAGCCTGATGGCATGGCTGTGCAACCAATAACGCAGCAGGTTCTTTTGCCGTGCCGCAGTCAAGGTGGCGAGGATCGTCATGTCCAGACTGGGCCAGCAACACAGCCAGTCATCGATCACTCCACCCGCCGCCAGCGATAGGTCTTCAGCGGCCCGCTCATCCAGCAGTTCGTTAGCTTCGGCCGCATGCTCGGCCAGCCGCAGCAGGTTCTGCGGCATGCTCGGCCAGCGCTGGCGTAACTGTGGCAGCAGTTCGTGGCGCAGGGCGGTGCGGGCGTAACGCGGATCGGCGTTGGCCGGATCATCGATCCATTTCAATTGTTGACAGCGGGCCCAGCCAGCGAGCTGTTGGCGCGACCAAGGCAGCAGCGGCCGCAACAGCTGACCTGCGCCCAATACGCGGCTGCTCGGCATACCTGCCAGCCCGCGCAGACCGGTGCCGCGCAGCAGGCGAAACAACAGGGTTTCCAGCTGGTCATCGGCGTGATGGGCCAACAGCAGCCAGTCTCCGGTCTCCAGCAACCGCTCGAACACGCCATAGCGGGCATCCCGCGCCAGTTCCTCGATGCTACCGCCGCCTGGCAGCTGCACCCGCTCGATATGCAGGGGAATATCCCGGGCAGCACATTCGCGTGCGCAATGCTCAGTCCAGCGGTCCGCATCGGTGTGCAGGCCGTGATGTACATGAATGGCTTTGAGAGGGGGCAGCGGATGGTCGCGGCGCAGTTGCACCAGGGCGTCCAGCAGCACCATGGAATCCAGCCCACCGGACAACCCCAACCAGCAGGCCGGGGCGTCCCTACAGGGCGCCAGCTGTTGCAGCAGCCCCTGCAGAGTGAACATGTTACTTGATACCGAAAGCCATCAGGCGCTCGTAGCGACTGTCCAGCAGTTCTTCGGCAGACTGCTCGTCCAGCTTCGCCAGCTCGGCAAGCAGTTGCTGCTTGATCCGCGCCGCCATGGTTTCCGGCTCGCGATGAGCGCCACCCAGCGGTTCGGGGATCAGATTATCGACCAGACCCAGTTCCTGCAGGCGGCTGGCGGTAACCCCCATGGCCTCAGCAGCGTCGGACGCCTTCTCGGCCTTCTTCCACAGAATCGAGGCGCAGCCTTCGGGCGAGATCACCGAGTAGATGGAATACTGCAGCATCATCAGCCGGTCGCAGACACCGATAGCCAGCGCGCCACCGGAGCCGCCCTCACCGATAACGGTAGAGATGATCGGTGTCTTCAGACGCGACATGACCTGCAGGTTCCAGGCGATGGCCTCACTCTGGCCACGCTCTTCGGCATCAATGCCGGGATAAGCGCCGGGGGTGTCGATGAATGTTAGGATCGGCATATTGAAGCGCTCGGCCATCTGCATCAGGCGGCAGGCCTTGCGATAGCCTTCGGGCTTGGGCATGCCGAAGTTGCGACGGACCTTTTCCTTCACGTCACGGCCCTTCTGATGGCCGATAATCATCACCGGCCGGCCGTCCAGGCGGGCAATACCACCCACGATGGCGGCATCATCGGCAAAGTGACGATCGCCATGCAGCTCTTCGAAATCGGTAAAGATGTGGCGGATGTAGTCCAACGTATAAGGGCGCTGCGGATGCCGGGACATCTGAGCCACCTGCCAGCTCGACAGGTTGGAGAAAATGCTCTCGGTGAGCGAACGGCTCTTGTCCTGCAGACGGGTGATTTCTTCGGTGATATTCAGCGAATTGTCGCTGCCCACCAGACGCAGCTCTTCGATCTTGGCCTGCAAGTCGGCAATCGGCTGTTCAAATTCGAGGTATTTCTGGCTCTTGATCATAAGCGTCGATTATCCGCGTGGCCCCGCGTCGGGGCATCCTGTTTTTTGCGTTACCTTACGGGATTGCCTCGGCTGCGTCGAGCAGCCCGGTCCCGTGAGAATGTCTGAATTCGGTTTATCTATAGTGCAGGGAGACGCTGCCTTTACCCAACTGGTCACGTAGCGTCTGCACCAGGTCATCAGCCGGCTCCACCCGCCATGCTTCGCCCAGGCGCAGCATGGCCAGCGCATCAGGGCGCTGCACTTCGATGGTGACTGCACATTCGCCCTTATACTTCTGCAACACGCCGGCCAGCCGGTTGAGACAGTCCGGACCGTGCCGGCGCGTATCGAGATTGATGCGCACACTGTCCAGCAGCGAGGTGCGCGCCTCTTCCAGGCTCATGACCCGCTTGGCGCGCACACGCATGCCACCGGAGAAATCATCCACCGCCACCTCGCCTTCCACCACCAGCAGCGCATCTTTCTGCAACAGCGATTGCGCCGCCTGATAAGCCTCGGCAAACAGCGAGACCTCGACCCGGGCCGAGCGGTCATCCAGCGTCACGAAGCCGACCTTGTCACCACGTTTGCTTTTCATTACCCGCAGATCGAACACCAGACCGGCGATGGTCTGCGACTCGCGCGAGGGCTTGAGGTCGATGATCCGCTGCCGGGCGAAACGGCGAACCTCCTTTTCGTATTCATCGATGGGGTGGCCGGTCAGGTACAACCCCAGGGTATCCTTCTCACCGCGCAGGCGCTCCTTGAAGGTCCACTCCCGCGCCTGACGATAGGCTTCATACACATCCCGCTCGGTGGACGGCCCGAGCAGGTCGCCAAACAGGTCGTCGTGACCACTGTCGGCGCTGCGGTGGGTCTGTTCGGCGGCGGCGATCGCCTCTTCCATGGCAGCTGCCAGGGCGGCGCGATTGCGGTCGACCTGTTGCAGATAGGCCTGCTGTTCGGTATCGAAGAAGGGGCCCAGCGAATCCAGCGCGCCGGAGCGGATCAGCGCTTCCATGACCCGCTTGTTGATTCGCTTGAGGTCGACCCTGGCGCAGAAGTCGAACAGGTCGGCGAAGGGACCACCTTCCAGGCGGGTGTTGACGATCGTTTCCACCGGCCCCTCCCCCACGCCCTTGATGGCGCCGAGACCGTAGACCACGCTGCCGCTGTCATCCACAGTGAACTTGTATTCAGAGAGGTTCACATCCGGCGCCTTCATCCGCAGCTTCATGCTGCGGCACTCCTCGATCAGCGTCACCACCTTGTCGGTGTTGTGCATATCCGCCGAGAGCACCGCGGCCATGAACGGAGCCGGATAGTGGGCCTTGAGCCAGGCGGTCTGGTAAGAGACAAGACCGTACGCCGCCGAGTGCGACTTGTTGAAACCGTAACCGGCGAACTTTTCCACCAGGTCGAAGATATTGCCCGCCAGGTCGGCGTGAATACCGTTGTTCTGGCAGCCTTCGAGGAAGATCGCCCGCTGTTTGGCCATTTCCTCGGGCTTCTTCTTACCCATGGCCCGGCGCAGCATGTCCGCACCGCCAAGGGTGTAACCAGCCATCACCTGGGCAATCTGCATCACCTGTTCCTGATACAGGATGATGCCATAAGTCGGCTTGAGCACCGGTTCCAGACCGGGATACTGATAATTCGGGTGCGGGTAGGAAATCTGTTCGCGGCCGTGTTTACGGTTGATGAAATCATCGACCATGCCCGATTGCAGCGGGCCGGGGCGGAACAGGGCCACCAGGGCGATCATGTCTTCCAGGCAGTCAGGCTTGAGCTTCTTGATCAGCTCCTTCATCCCGCGCGATTCCAGCTGGAATACCGCGGTGGTCTCGGCCTTCTGCAGCATCGCGTAGGTGGGCGGATCATCCAGCGGGATGCGGTCGATGTCTACCGGCTCCAGGCCTTTGCGCGCCTGTTCACGGTTGATGGTCTCCATTGCCCAATCGATGATGGTCAGGGTACGCAGGCCCAGGAAGTCGAACTTCACCAGACCGGCAGCCTCGACATCGTCCTTGTCGAACTGGGTTACCAGGCCCTCACCGGCCTCGTCGCAATACAGCGGCGCAAAGTCAGTCAGCTTGGTCGGTGCAATTACCACGCCCCCGGCGTGCTTGCCGACGTTACGGGTGATGCCCTCCAGCTTCAGCGCCATGTCCCAGATTTCCTGGGCTTCCTCATCAACCTGCAGGAAATCGCGCAGGATTTCTTCCTGCTCATGGGCCTTGGCCAACGTCATGCCGACCTCGAAGGGGATCATCTTCGATAGCTTGTCGGCCAGACCGTAGGACTTGCCTTGCACCCGCGCCACATCACGTACCACCGCCTTGGCCGCCATGGTCCCGAAGGTGATGATCTGCGATACCGCATCGCGGCCGTAGGTGTCGGCCACATACTCGATCACCCGGTCGCGGCCCTCCATGCAGAAGTCGATATCGAAGTCAGGCATGGAAACCCGTTCCGGGTTTAGAAAGCGCTCGAACAGCAGGTCGTATTCCAGCGGATCCAGATCAGTGATCAACAACGCATAGGCGACCAGCGAACCTGCTCCGGAACCCCGGCCGGGGCCAACCGGCACGCCGTTGTTCTTGGCCCACTTGATGAAGTCCATGACCACCAGGAAGTAACCGGGAAAGCCCATCTCGATGATGATATCCAGCTCGAACTTCAAGCGATCGAGGTAGACCTGGCGGCGTGCTTCGTAGTTTTCCGACTCGGGCGGCAATACTTTCTTGAAGCGCTCTTCCAGCCCTTCCAGCGAGACCTGGCGAAAATAGTCGTCCATGGTCAGGCCGTCGGGCACCGGGAAGTCCGGCAGATAGTAGGTACCCAGTTGCACGTCGATATTGCAGCGCCTGGCGATTTCCACGCTGTTGGCCAGCGCTTCGGGAATGTCCGAGAACAGCTCGGCCATTTCCTCGGGTGACTTCAGATACTGCTCTTCGCTGTACTGGCGAACCCGGCGCGGATCATCCAGCGCCCGGCCTTCGCCAATGCAGACGCGGGTTTCGTGGGCTTCGTAATCCTCCCGGTAGATGAAACGCACATCGTTGGTGGCCACCACCGGACAATCATGCCGCGCCGCCAGGGCGACCGCGGCGTGCAGATGCTCTTCATCATTGGGCCGTTTGGTGCGCTGCAGTTCAATATAGAAACGGCCGGGGAAGACTTCCATCCAGTACCGCAGCAGGCTGTCGGCATGGGCCGGATCACTGGATAGCAGGGTCTGGCCGATTTCCCCCTCCTTCGCGCCGGACAGGGCAATCACGCCTTCGCTGGCCTCGGCTACCCATTCGCGGCGGATAGTGACCAGACCATTACGCTGGCCATGCGTGTAGCCGCGAGATATCAGCTCGGTGAGATTGCGGTAGCCCTGACGATCCATGGCCAGCAGGGTCATGCGGCTGAGGTGGTTCTCGTCTTCCTCGCCGGTCAGCCAGATGTCCACCCCGGAAATCGGCTTGATACCAGCACCCATGGCGGTCTTGTAGAACTTGACCAGGCTGCACATGTTGTTCTGATCGGTCACTGCGACCGCCGGCATCCCTGCCCCGCCCACCGCCTTGATCAACGGCTTGATCCTGACCAGGCCATCGACCAATGAATACTCGCTGTGGACACGCAAATGGATGAAGGAAACGCTCATGTCTGTCCTGATTCGGAGGCTGGGGAATTAGCCGGGTGATTGTAACGGTGGGGGGAGCTGGGGGCCAGTCTGGCAGAAAAGCTTCGCGGCCAAGACCGCTCCTACAAAAAATCAGGGAATCACCACCACTCCCGAGCCGCCAGTCGTTACTTCTTCCATCACCGTCGTAACCGGCCCTGCCGCCAACGCCTCACGCACCGGCGCGAAGGAGCGGCGATGAATCGGCGTCGCGCCGAGCACTTTGATAGAAGACAGGTGTTCGGGCGTTGGATAACCCTTGTGCTTGCCTATACCGTAGCCGGGATAGAGCAGCTCCAGCTCTTGCATCTCTCGATCACGGGCGACCTTGGCCAGAATCGACGCAGCAGCGATGGCTGGCACCCGGCCGTCGCCCTGGATCACCGGCTCGCTCGGCATCGGCAATACCGGGCACCGATTGCCGTCCACCAGCACCCGGTCCGGGCGAATGGACAAACCCAGCACCGCGCGCCGCATCGCCAGCATGGTAGCGTGCAGGATGTTCAACTGATCGATTTCCTCGACCTCGGCACGGGCGATAAACCATGCCAGCGCGCGCTCCTGGATCAATGGAAACAGCTCTTCGCGGCGCGCCTCGTTCAGTTTCTTCGAATCGTTCAATCCCTCAATGGGCCGCAGCGGATCAAGGATCACCGCGGCGGTCACCACTGCGCCACAGAGCGGACCACGGCCTACTTCATCAACGCCGGCGATCAGCTCATCACCCTCGGGCAGAGTCCAGTCCATGAGCATCTGGGTCATGCTAGCCGGCCCTTGCGTTGCAGCAGTTCGAGGATCGCCGCCGCTGCAGTGTGATCGGCGTCGCGGCGCAACATCTGGTGCAGCTCCAGGAAGACTGCCTCGGTCTGCTCCCGCTCGGGCGTGGGTCCCAGACGCGCCAGCAATGCCTGGCCCATAGCCTCGGGCGTAGCATCGTCCTGTAGAAACTCGGGAGCGACTTCGCGTCCGGCCAGCAGGTTCGGCAGCGCCACATGGCCAACCTTGACCAGACGCTTGAGGATCCTGAAGGTCAGCGGCGCCATGCGGTAGGCGACCACCATGGGCCGTTTGAACAGCATCGCCTCCAAGGTCGCCGTACCCGAGGCAATCAGCACGGCATCGCAAGCGGCCAGGGCTTCATGGGCCTGACCGTCGAGCAGCGTCAGCGGCAGTTGCAGGTCGCTCTCGGCCAGTATCGCTTCCATCTGCTGGCGCCGCTCGGGATTGGCGCAAGGCAGGACGAACTGCAGATCGGGGTTGCGCTGCAGACACCAGTGCGCAGTCTGCAGGAACAGCAGGCCAAGCTTGCGCAGCTCACCGTTGCGGCTACCGGGCAGCAGCGCCACAACGGTTGCGCTCTCGCTCAGGCCCAGCGTCTGTCGGGCACCGCTGCGGTCCGGCTGGAGCGGAATGCGGTCAGCCAGCGTATGCCCGACGCAGCGTACCGCCACGTCATGCTCGCGATAGACTTGTTCTTCAAATGGAAACAACGTCAGCATCAGGTCGGTGGACTGACGGATGCCCAGCACGCGCTTCTTCCGCCAGGCCCAGACCGAGGGGCTGACATAATGCACGGTCGGGATGCCCACTTCACGCAGCCGCCGCTCGACACCGAGGGTAAAATCCGGCGCATCGATACCAATGAAGACATCGGGGCGGCGTTGCTGGAGAAAGCTCACCAGCTCACGGCGTATGCGCAGCAGCTCGCGCAAACGTCCCAGCACTTCGACCAGCCCCATCACCGCCAGCCGCTCCATCGGCACCTGGGTAATCAGCCCTTCGGCCTGCATGCGCGGCCCGCCGATACCGATGAATTCGGCGTCTGGATGTATTTCCTTCAGCGCCCGGATCAACCCTGCGCCCAGGGTATCGCCGGATGCTTCACCGGCAACCAGGGCGATACACAGGGGGCGTGAGGATGGCACCGCAGAGGTATTCATGGCTCAGCGCGTGATGCCGCGGGTCGAAGCCAGAATCGAATCACGATACAGGGCCACTTCGGGATATTGGCTGGCCTCGTCATCAAGCAACTGCAACGCCTCCTGCAGCGTCTTGCCCTGGCGGTAGACCACCTTGTAGGCCCGGCGCAGCGCGGCGATCAGCTCCTGACTGTAACCCCGACGGCGCATGCCCTCGAAATTCATGCCATGAGCACTGGCCGGGTTGCCGCCAACCATGACGAAAGCCGGGATGTCCTTGAACACCGCGCTGTTGGCCGCACTCATGGACCAGGCGCCGATGTGGCAGAACTGATGAACAGTGGTGTAGCCGCCGAGAATGACGCCATCCCCCACATGCACATGGCCGGCGATGGTCGCGTTGTTGGCCATGATGATGTTGTCACCGACGATGCAATCATGGGCGATATGCACATAGGCCATCAGCAGGTTGTTGCTGCCGATGGTGGTCACGCCACGGTCCTGCACGGTGCCCCGATGCAGGGTGCAGCCTTCGCGAATGACATTGTTGTCGCCGATGACCAGCCGGGTCGGCTCACCATGGTACTTCTTGTCCTGGCAATCCTCGCCGACGGAGGCGAACTGGAAAATCCGGTTGCCCTGGCCGATGGTCGTCGGCCCGCGGACCACCACGTGAGGCCCAATGACCGTTCCCGCACCAATCTCGACATCCGGCCCGATAAGGGTCCAGGGGCCGACCTCGACGTCATCAGCCAGCCGTGCGGCTGGATCAACGATCGCCTGAGGGTGAATTCGACTCATACCTTGTGTTCCGCACAGATGATTTCACCGGAACAGGCTTCCTTGCCATCCACCAGAGCACGGCAGGCGAACTTCCAGATTCCGCGCTTGTTACTCAGGTAGGCTGCTTCCAGCTGCAGCTGATCGCCGGGTACTACGGGCTGACGGAAACGCAGCTTGTCGGAGCCGACGAAATAATACAGGGTGCCATCTTCGGCCTTGGTGTTCATCATCTTGAACCCCAGCAGACCGGCTGCCTGGGCCATGGCCTCGATGATCAGCACGCCCGGCATGATCGGGTGACCCGGAAAGTGACCATTGAAGAAAGGTTCGTTGACCGACACATTCTTGTAGGCGCGAATACGCTTGCCCTCGAGGTCCAGCTCGACTACCCGATCCACCAGCAGGAAAGGATAGCGGTGGGGCAGGTATTCTTTAATTTCGTTGATATCCATTATGTCTTGAGGCCTTGCAGTGAAGGGTTGGATGCGCAATACGCACAGCTCAGGACTCAGATGAGCCCTGCGTCGCCTGAGTCACCGCGGGCAACTGCTTCTCCAGTTGTTGCACACGCTTGGCCAGCCCATCGAGCTGGCGGAAGCGTGCGGCACTTTTCTTCCATTCAGCGGCAGGCTGCATTGCGGTACCGGAGGAATAGGCTCCCGGTTCGGTAATGGAGCGCGTGACCATGGTCATGCCGCTGACAAATACGTTGTCGCAAATCTCGATATGGCCAACCATGCCCACACCGCCGGCGATGGTGCAATGGCGACCGATGCGGGTGCTGCCGGAAATACCGACGCAGGCCGCCATGGCCGTGTGTTCACCGATCTGGACGTTATGGGCGATCTGGATCTGGTTATCCAGCTTGACGCCGTTGCCGATGACGGTATCGCTGATAGCGCCGCGATCGATGGTGGTATTGGCACCGATCTCCACGTCATCACCGATCAGCACACCGCCGATCTGGGCGATCTTCTGCCAACTGCCGCGGTCATTGGCAAAGCCGAAGCCTTCGCCACCGATCACTGCACCGGACTGAATGACCACCCGCTCACCCATACGCACGTCGTGGTACAGGGTGACGCGCGGTGCCAGCCAGCTGTCGGCACCGACCCGGCTGCGCGCGCCGACGAAGCATTGTGCGCCCAGAGTGACGTTGGCACCGATGACCGCATCCGCCTCGATCACCGCACCGGCGCCGATGGAGGCCGTGCCATCGATCTGGGCCGACTCCGCGATCACCGCCGTCGGGTGAACCCCCGGCTGCGGACGCGGCTTGGGGTCGAAGCGATGCGATAACCGAGCATAGGCCAGGTAGGGATCGTCGACAATCAAGGCGTTACCGGCAAAGTCAGCGGCATCCGCCTCGGTCAACAACAGGGCACCAGCCTGGGTGGTGGCCAGCAACTTGCGGTATTGACGATTGGCAAGGAAGCTCAGCTGGTCCGCGCTGGCGTCCTGCAAGGTAGACAGACCTATGACTACCTTGCTGCCATCACCGACCAGTCGCGCACCCAGGCCGTCAGCCAGCTGCGCCAGGGTGAAACTGATTGAATCCGCCATCCCGATCAGCGCGCGCTATTCAGGCGCTCGATGACCTGACGGGTAATATCGAATTCCGGTTTCACGTCCACTACTGCGCTGCGATCAATGACCAGATCATAGGCACCGGCCTGCAGGACACTTTCCACTGCCTTGTCCAGCTTCGGCTTGAGCTGCTCCAGCATCTCGCGGTCGGACTGGGCCTTGGCATCGTTCAGCTCCTTGGACTGGACCTGGAACTCACGGGCCTTCTGGCGAAACTCCAGTTCGATTTTCTCCACCTCGGTCTGCCCCAGCTTCTCACCGTCACGCTGCATGCGATCCTGCAGACGCTTGGCTTCAGATTCGAGGTTCTTCAGACGCTGCAACTGGCTACCGAACTTCTTTTCTGCGTCCACGGAATAGCGCTTGGCTGCGTCCGACTCAAGCAAGGCCATCTGATAGTCCAGCACAGCGATTTTCATCTGCGCGGCAGCCGGGAAACTGGCCAGCGCAAACACGGACAATATTGCTACGGAAATAAACTTGCGCACTCTGTGACACTCCTGATGAAAAATGGGGTACCCGGTTTCAGAACGTCTGACCCAGGGTGAACTGGAAGACCTGCCGATCATCGTCAGACTCGTCGTTCAGCGGCACACCAAGGCTGAAGCCCAGCGGACCCAGGGCAGTCAACCACGACAAGCCAACGCCGACACTGTAACGGATTTCGCTAGCGGCCACATCAGGGCAACTGCTGCAATAGGTGTTGAAGACGTTACCGGCATCAAGGAACAGCACTGTGCGCAGCGAGCGTTGGTCCTGGACGAAGGGCGCGGGGAAAATCAGCTCGGCACCACCGGTGATCTTGACGTTACCACCGAAGGGTAACTCGTCGCGATCCGGGTCATCCGGGTGGGGGGTGCTCTTGGGACCCAGGGTACTGTCTTCGAACCCGCGCACCGAGCCGATACCGCCGGCAAAGTAGTGCTCGTAGAACGGTACCTGCTTGGTCGAACCGAAACGCCGGGCGAAACCGCTGTCAGTATGCAGACGCAGGGTCCAATCCTGGGTGATCGGGAAGAACCGCTGGCCGCGGTAGCCGATCTTGTAGAAATACAGGTCGCTGCCCGGCATGGTGGTTTCCAGCCCCAGACTCTGCGAGTAACCGCGATCCGGGAACACACCCCGGTTGAGCGTGGATTGCGACCAGCCGATATTGGCCTTGACGCTGAAGAAGTTGTCGCCTTCGGCATCGAGGAACTCACCGATCTCCTGCACGGTGTAGACCCCTTCCTTGATCTTGTCTTCTTGCAATGACAGACCGAAGGACAGACGCGAAGTATCGCTGATCGGATAACCGATATTGAAGCCGGCACCATAGGAGTCGACCGAGTAGCTGGAGATATCCACATCCAGCTCATCGTAATCGGTGGTGCGGTAGAAGGCGTTGTAGCCCAGGCTGACACCATCGGCGGTGAAATAGGGGTTGAGGAAACCGAACGACAGCGCGGTCTGGTAGGCCGAGCGGTTGGCGCTGAAGCTGACGCGGTTACCGGTACCGAAGAAGTTGTTCTGGCTGATCGAGCCACCGAGAATCAGGCCGGTGCCCTGGGCAAAACCGAGGCTGGCGGTCACCGAGCCGGAGGGCTGCTCTTCCACGGTGTAGTTGACGTCAATCAGGTCGTCAGCGCCGGGAACCGGCACGGTTTCAACGTTCACTTCCTTGAAGAAGCCCAGGCGCTCGAGACGCACCTTGGATTGGTCGATCAGGTAGGTTGATGCCCAACCACCTTCCATCTGGCGCATCTCGCGACGCAGCACTTCGTCATCGGTCTTGGTGTTGCCACGGAAGTTGATGCGGTTGACATAGGCACGCTGGCCAGGATCGACAACGAAGGTTACATCGACGGTGCGATCTTCCTCGTTGACCTGGGGAATACCGTTGACGTTGGCGAAGGTGTAACCCTCGTTACCCAGGCGGCGACCGATCAGGTCCGAGGTCGCTGTCATTACCTGGCGCGAGAACACCTGGCCCGGCTCGACCAGCAGCAAGCGGCGAACGTCCGCCTCGGACACCACCAGGTCGCCCGACAGCTTCACGTCATTGACGGTATACAGCTCGCCTTCATTGACGTTGACGGTGACATAAACGTGCTTCTTGTCCGGGGTGATGGATACCTGGGTGGAGGTGATATCCATATTGATATAGCCGCGGTCCAGGTACCAGGAGCGCAGCCGCTCCAGGTCGCCGGACAGTTTTTCACGGGAATACTTGTCATCGTTACGGATGAAGGACAGCCAGCCGGTGGTCTTGAGTTCGAACAGCGGAATCAGCTCTTCGTCGGAAAACACCGAGTTGCCGACCACATTGACGTGCTTGATGGAGGCGACCGAGCCTTCATCCACGACGATTTTCAGCGCCACTCGGTTGCGCGGCTCGGCAATCACCTGGGCATCGATATCGGCGGAATAACGGCCCTGAGCTACATACTGGCGCAGCAATTCGTTGCGTACGCCTTCCAGCGTCGCCTGCTGGAAGATCTCCCCCTCAGCCAGCCCGGCCATGCGCAGGCCGTCGAGCAGGTCCTCGGACTTGATCGCCTTGTTACCTTCCAGTTCGATGGAAGCAATGGATGGCCGCTCAACTACATTGATGACCAGCACATCACCTTCTCGACCCAGCTGGATATCCTGGAAGAAGCCGGTACGAAACAGGGAACGGGTAGCATCGACCAGCGACTGATCATCCACATCGTCGCCGATGTTGAGAGGCAAGGCACTGAACACACTGCCAGCGGAAACACGTTGCAATCCATTGACGCGTATGTCGGAGATCTGGAAGGCATCGGCATAAACTCCCGGCGCCAGGAGTATCAGCAATAGCGCAGGCAATAGGTAACGTTTCATGAAATCCGTTCTGGCTGACTGGTTAATTCTTATCTGCCGCATGCGACAGCTCGGGTATTGGAGCGGGTGTCACCAGGACATTCCCGCTTCCGTATCTCTATGCCGCTCAGCTGCCCAACCGGCTTATATCGTTGTAGATGGCGAATAACATCACGCCGACAATCATGGTCAATCCTATCTGCAATCCCCACCCCTGGATACGCTCGGAAAGGGGCTTGCCTCTAATCCACTCGGCCACGTAATACACCAGATGACCACCGTCGAGCACCGGAATGGGCAGCAGATTCAACACCCCCAGACTGATGCTCAGATAGGCAATGAAACCGAGAAAGCTTTCGACTCCAGACTTGGCCGAGGCGCCCGCCACTTTAGCAATGGTTATCGGGCCGCTCAAGTTTTTTGCCGAGACCAGCCCGGTGACCATCTTTTTCAGCGAATCGAGGGTCAGCGCGGTCATGTCCCAGGTTTTCATCACTGCCACCGGGATCGCCGTCAGCGGATTGTGGCTGATGCTGCGCATCATGTGCTCGGGCCATTCGAAGGCTTCGATACCGGCACCGATGAAACCGATCAGCCGGCCATCCTGCTCACGGGCCGCGGGAGTCAGGGCCAACGTGCGGATGCCTCCCTCACGCTCCACGGTCAATTCCAGTGTCTGACCGGCGCTGGCCTGAATAGCCGGCACCACGTCCACCAACCAATCGCTGACCGGCTCGCCATCGATCGCCACGATCAGATCGCCCGCTTGCAGTCCAGCCGCCGCGGCCGCGCCATCCGGACTGATCTGCCCGATCAGCGGAGGCACCGCCGGCTTCCAGCTGGTCAGACCCAGCGCCGCTACCGGGTCCGGCTGTTCGGCCCCGCGCAGCCAGCTCTGCAACTGCAGGGTATAACTCTGCGGCGCGCCGCCCTCACCTTCCCGCGCCAGCAGCTGCAGCTGCCCCGTTTCGCCAAGGCGGCGGATCAGCTGCAGATTGACTTCATGCCAGGTGGGCGTCGCGGTACCGTCGATCTCGAGGATCTCCAACCCTTCGCGCATACCGGCGCGCTCGGCGATACTGCCGGGCTCGACCGGGCCGGTTACCGGCGCGACCGTGGTGATACCCAGCACCGCAATGATCCAGAATGCCAGGATAGCCAGCAGGAAGTTGGCCAACGGGCCGGCAGCGACGATGGCAATGCGCTGCTTGACGCTCTTGCGGTTGAACGCTTGATCCAGCTCCTGCTCCGGCACCGGACTCTCGCGCTCATCGAGCATCTTGACGTAGCCGCCCAACGGGATGCCGGCAATCACATACTCGGTGCCCTGGCGATCATGCCAGCTGTACAAAGCCGGCCCGAAGCCGATGGAAAAGCGCAGCACTTTGACGCCGCACCGACGCGCGACCCAGAAATGGCCGTATTCGTGAATGGTGACCAGCAGCCCCAATGCCACGATGGTGGCCAGCAGAGTAAACAAAAGATCCATTCAGCGCCTCATTCGGGGACCGGTCTGAGTCTCATACTCAGACCCGCTTGACCAGCCATGTTTCCGCCTGTTCACGGGCCTGCTGATCAGCCAGCATGACCTGTGGCAGCTCTTCGACCCGCTCGGGCGGAAGGCAGTTCAATGTGTGCTCGATAATAACAGGGATGTCGGTGAAACCAATGCGTCCACCGAGAAAGGCCTGCACGGCCACCTCGTTGGCGGCGTTGAGGATGGCGCAGGCGGTGCCGCCAGCGTCAAAAGCCTGCCGAGCCAAGGACAGACAGGGGAAACGCAGCGGATCAGGGGCCTGGAAGTCCAACCGCGCGGTCCGCAGCAGGTCGAGCGCACTGACCCCGGAATCGATCCGCTCCGGCCACGCCAGAGCGTGGGCGATGGGGGTACGCATATCGGGATTGCCCAGCTGCGCCAGCACCGACCCATCGACGTAATCGACCAGCGAATGCATCACGCTCTGTGGGTGCACCACCACCTCGACCTGCTCGGGTCGCGCATCGAACAGCCAGCAGGCCTCGATCAGCTCCAGGCCCTTGTTCATCATGCTGGCCGAGTCCACAGAGATTTTCTGTCCCATCGACCAGTTGGGGTGCGCGCAGGCCTGTGCTGGTGTTACCCCGACCAGGTCTTCCAGCGCATAATCGCGGAAGGGTCCGCCAGAAGCGGTGAGCAGAATACGCCGCACGCCTACCTTGCCGAGGCCGGCGCCGTAGTTCTGCGGCATGCACTGAAAGATGGCGTTGTGCTCGCTGTCGATCGGCAGCAGCTGCGCGCCAGACTGGCTCACCGTCTGCATGAACAGGGCGCCAGACATGACCAGCGCTTCCTTGTTGGCCAGCAATACGCGCTTGCCGGCACGTACTGCCGCCAGCGTCGGGGCCAGTCCGGCCGCGCCCACAATGGCCGCCATGACTACCTGGACACGCTGATCGGCTGCCACGTCGGCCAGCGCCTCGGACCCATGCAGTACCCGGGTCGGCACACCGGCCGCCGCCAGACGCGGCTGCAGTTCAGCTGCCTGGGCCGCGTCCGCCACCACAGCGAACACCGGCCGGTGCTGTTGACACTGCGCCTCCAGCACAGCCATGCGGCTGTGCCCGGTCAGAGCGAAAACACTGTAGCGGTCAACGTGCCGGGCCAGCACATCCAGAGTGCTGACGCCGATCGAGCCGGTCGCACCCAACACTGTAATCCATTCGTGACTCAACCCAGCAGACTCCCGAACAGATACCAGCCCAGGGAGAAAACCGGTACCGCCGCCGTCAGGCTGTCGATGCGGTCCATCACACCTCCATGCCCGGGCAACAGGTTGCTGCTGTCTTTCAGCCCCTGCTCGCGCTTGAACAGGCTTTCGGTCAGATCACCCACGACCGAAAACAGGACGACTACCAGGGTACCAACCATACCGATCAGGATAGATTGCATGGACCAGCCGAGATAGAGCATCGCCGCCACGGCGAGCAACTGGGTCAACAGCACACCACCAAGCAGACCCTCGATGGTCTTGCCGGGGCTGACCCGCGGCAGCAGCTTGTTGCGGCCGAAGGTCTTGCCGGCAAAATAAGCGCCGATATCCGCCGCCCAGACCATCACCACCACAGCCAGTATCAGCCACAGCCCGCCGTCCAGCGCACGCAGCCAGACCAGTCCGTACCACGCCGGCAGCAATATCAGCAAACCGAACAGCTGCGCAATCAGTGAGCCGGTCCAGAGTCCGCGACCGTTGGGGTAGCGTATGATCATACTGGTCGCCAGCAGCCACCAGCCCAGTGCCGGCGCCAGCAGAAAATGCGGCGCCCAGGCATCGCGATACAGGCCGACCAGCATCAGCGCCACCGCCAGAGCATAGATTACCCGCCCTTTCTGCGAGGCCTCACCGGCAAGCCGGGCCCACTCCCAGGCTCCCAGGGTAACAATGAAGCCGATCATCACGGCAAACCAGAGATGGTCGAGCAGCACAAAGCCGGCGATGACCAGGGGCGCTAGAATCACGCCGGTGAGAATGCGTTGCTTGAGCATCAGGACTCCGCTGCCACTTGTTCGCTGGTCTTGCCAAAGCGCCGCTGCCGGCGAGCAAAATCCGCCAGTGCCTCGCGCATGGCATCGTGTTTGAAATCAGGCCAGAAGAGATCGGAAAAATAGAGTTCGGCATAGGCCATCTGCCACAGCACGAAGTTGCTGATACGCCGCTCGCCGCCGGTGCGAATACACAGATCGGGCAGCGGCAGACCGGCAGTACTGAGCCGGGCTGCGAGATCATCCGCTTCGATGGTATCAGCGTCCAGAATGCCCGCTGCAGCATCGCGCGCCAGCGAACGGGCCGCCTGGGTGATATCCCATTGCCCGCCGTAATTGGCTGCCACCAGCAGCCGCAGACCACGACATTCAGCAGTGTAGGCCTCGGCATCCGCCATCGCCTGCTGCAACTTTGGCGCAAAGCGGCTGCGCTCACCAATGATGCTCAGACGGATGTCGTTATCCCGCAGCTTGCGCACTTCCCGGTGCAGCGCCAGCAGGAACAGCTCCATCAAGGCGCCGACCTCAGCCTGCGGCCGGGCCCAGTTCTCACTGGAGAAGGCGAACAGCGTAAGTACTTCCACCCCTTCCCGGGCGCACACCTCGATGACCGCACGGACGGCATCCACGCCCGCTTTGTGCCCTGCCACACCGGGCAGGAAACGTTTGCGTGCCCAGCGGTTGTTGCCATCCATGATGATGGCGACATGGCGAGGGACGGACCCGGTTGCAGCTTTATTATCAGTCATGATCAGGGTCTGCTGGTGTGCTGAACAAATTCATCTCCTGGTGCCCCTGCCCCGATCAGGCGCGCCCTTGGGCAGCACCCGCCAGGGCGGGATCTGCCTCAGATGGCCATCAGGTCCGTTTCTTTGGCTTCCAGCGCCTTGTCGATCTCGGCAATGTACTTGTCGGTGAGTTTCTGCACCTCATCTGCGGCACGACGCTCGTCGTCTTCGCTGATTTCCTTTTCCTTCTGCAGGTCCTTCAACTGACCCAGCGCATCACGACGGATATTGCGTACTGCCACCCGCGCGTTCTCCGCTTCGCTGCGCGCCTGCTTGGTATAACCCTTGCGGGTTTCCTCGGTCAGTGCGGGCATCGGCACACGGATGGTGGTGCCGGCAGTCGCCGGGTTCAGACCCAGGTCGGAAGTCATGATGGCCTTTTCCACAGCCTGAATCATGCTCTTGTCGAATACGCTCAGGGCCAGCGTACGCGAGTCTTCGACGGTGACGTTGGCCACCTGACGCAGCGGCGTGTCGGACCCGTAGTAGGACACCATAACGCTGTCGAGAATGCTCGGGTGTGCCCGACCAGTGCGGATCTTGGCGAAGGCGACGTCCAGCGACTCGGCCGACTTCTTCATACGTTCCTGCGCTTCTTGCTTGATTTCGTTGATCATTACTCAGCCCTCGATCAATGTTCCCTCGGCGCTTCCTACCACTGCATTGAGCAGCGCGCCAGGCTTGTTCATGTTGAATACCCGCAAGGGCATCTGGTGATCGCGGATCAGACAGATGGCTGTCAGATCCATTACACCCAGCTTGAGGTCCAGCACCTGGTCATAGCTGAGCTTGTCAAAACGTTCGGCATTCGGATCCTTCATCGGATCGCGGTTATAGACGCCGTCCACCTTGGTTGCCTTCAATACCACATCCGCATCCACCTCGATACCGCGCAGGCAGGCGGCAGTGTCGGTGGTGAAGAAGGGGTTACCGGTACCAGCGGAAAATATTACCACGTCGCCACCAGCCAGATAGCGCATGGCCTTGCGTCGATCATAATGCTCGGTGACGCCTTCCATGGTGATAGCTGACATCACCCGGGTCTGGATATTGGAGCGCTCCAGGGAGTCGCGCATGGCCAAACCGTTCATTACGGTGGCCAGCATGCCCATGTGGTCACCGGTAACCCGGTCCATGCCAGCGGCACTGAGAGCGGCGCCGCGGAACAGATTGCCGCCACCGATCACCAGTCCCACCTGTACACCAATGCCGATCAGTTGGCCGATTTCCAGCGCCATGCGGTCCAGCACCTTGGGATCGATACCGAAGTCTTCGGTACCCATCAGGGCCTCTCCGCTGAGTTTGAGAAGGATTCGCTTGTACTTGGGCTGACGGCTGCTAGGTAGCTGGGCCATTCATCACTCTCCTGCTGTGGCTGGTGAAACACTCAACAAGTCACACCCAGACCATCAGGATGGCGACTTGTTCAGTATTTCTTAAAAAGAAGGCTTCACGCCTGCGCGGGAAGCCTTCCGATACTACTCTGGTTGCAGACTCCGCGCAGGGAGTCTGCAGAGCGCTGGTCACGCCGCGCAATTACTGCTTGGAGGCAGCAATCTGGGCAGCTACTTCGGCAGCGAAGTCAACCTCGGCACGCTCGATGCCCTCGCCCACTTCAAAGCGGGTGAAGGAAACGATTTCAGCACCGGCTTTCTTGGCCAGCTCGCCGACCTTGATTTCCGGATCCTTGACGAAGGCCTGCTCGACCAGACTGGCTTCGGCGAGGAACTTGTTGATCCGGCCTTTGACCATATTCTCAACAATGTTCTCCGGCTTGCCGGCGATCTTGTCAGCATTCAGGCTCAGGAAGATTTCCTTTTCCTTCTCGATCACTTCAGGAGATACCTGGGAAGGATCAAGCAGCTGCGGGTTGCTGGCAGCCACGTGCATGGCGATGTCACGGGCCAGCTCGGCGTCGCCGCCTTTCAGGACAACCAGCACACCGATACGATGACCGTGCAGGTAGGCACCCACCACGTCGCCTTCAACACGGGTCAGACGACGGATGTTGACGTTCTCACCACACTTGGCAACCAGCGCCTCACGGGCGGTTTCCTGATCGGCGATCAGCGGAGCAGCGTCGGTGTAACCGGCAGCGAAACCCTTCTCCAGGCTATCGTTGACGAAGCCCTTGAAGTCGTCTTGCAGCGCCAGGAAGTCGGTCTGGGAGTTGACTTCGATGATAATGGCTGACTTGTTGTCGTCCGCCACCTTGACAGCAATGGAGCCTTCAGCGGCAATGTTGCCAGCTTTCTTGGCGGCCTTGATCGCACCGGCAGCACGCATGTCGTCGATGGCTTTCTCGATGTCGCCATCCGCTGCGGCAAGCGCCTTTTTGCAATCCATCATGCCCTGGCCGGTACGCTCACGCAGTTCCTTGACCATGGCTGCAGTAATCTGTGACATGAATTATTCCTCTGGCTTGCTTGATTGGGAGCCACCCGGACCACAGGGTAGCCTCATCATGTTGCTTTCAAGATATTTCAACATAGTGCAAAAAGGGGGCAAGGCCCCCTTCTTGGTTACGGCATTGAGACCACGCCGGTTCCTGCTCAGCCTTCGGAGGCCTCGGGAGCCGCAGCAGCTTCTTCGACGAACTCGTCGACACCGCCGCTGTTTTTGCCGCGCAGTACAGCATCAGCCATGGCGCCGGCGTACAGCTTGATGGCGCGGATGGCGTCATCGTTACCGGGGATCACGTAGTCGATGCCTTCGGGGCTGCTGTTGGTATCGACGATGCCGATGACCGGGATGCCCAGCTTGTTGGCTTCGGTGATAGCAATGCGCTCGTGCTCGACGTCGATGACGAAGATGGCGTCAGGCAGGCCGCCCATGTCCTTGATACCACCCAGGCCGCGATCCAGCTTTTCCAGGTCGCGGGTGCGCATCAGGGCTTCTTTCTTGGTCAGCTTGGTGAAAGTCCCGTCCTGGGACTGAACTTCCAGGTCACGCAGACGCTTGATGGACTGACGGATGGTCTTGTAGTTGGTCAGCATGCCGCCGAGCCAGCGATGATCAACGTAGGGCATGCCAGCGCGGGTGGCTTCTTCAGCAATGATCTTGCTGGCAGCGCGCTTGGTACCGACGAACAGCAGCTTGTTCTTGCCACTGGCCAGTTTCTCCACGAAGCTCAGGGCTTCATGGAACATCGGCATGGTCTTTTCCAGGTTGATGATGTGAATCTTGTTGCGAGCGCCGAAAATGAACTTGCCCATTTTCGGGTTCCAGTAACGGGTCTGGTGGCCAAAGTGCGCACCGGCCTTCAGCATGTCACGCATGGAAACTTGGGTCATGATAACTCCATATATAGATCGGGTTGGGCCTCCACGCATCCCGCTATCCAACCCCGAAGGGCACCCAGGACAACGTGTCGATACGTGTGCGGTTTCAGTAAATACCTGAGGTAAAAATCTGCGGTTCTCTCAGGCGCGGCGCTTTATACCATAGAGTGGGGGGCCGAATAAAGGCTGGCGTGCCGAACGGCGCCTGCCCCGGGCAGCCTTTCTATCTGATAAACTCACGCCCAATCAATCCATTCCGCACGCCAGTCGGCGTGGCAAGACGAGAGAATTCCCCCAATCATGAGCGTATCCATCAAGACCCCCGAAGACATCGCCGGCATGCGCGTCGCCGGCCGACTGGCCGCCGAAGTGCTGGAAATGATCGGGGAATACGTCAAGCCGGGCGTGACCACCGATGAGCTGAACCAGCGTTGTCACGACTTCATCATCAATGAACAGAAAGCCATTCCCGCGCCGCTGAACTACGGCGGCGGGCACGGTCGCATCCCCTTCCCCAAGTCCATCTGCACCTCGCTCAATCACGTGGTCTGCCATGGTATTCCCAACGACAAGCCGCTGAAGAATGGCGACGCGATGAATATCGATATCACTGTAATCAAGGATGGCTACCACGGTGACACCAGCAAGATGTTCCATGTTGGCGAGGTGCCCGACTGGGTCACCCGACTGTCCCGCGTTACCCAGGAGTGCCTGTACAAGGGTATCTCCGTGGTTCGCCCCGGCGCCCACCTCGGTGATATCGGCCAGATCATCCAGGACCATGCCCACGCCAACCGTTACAGCGTGGTGCGCGACTATTGCGGCCACGGCATCGGCAAGGTCTTCCATGAAGAGCCCCAGGTGCTGCACTACGGCAAGGCCGGCACCGGACTGGAGCTGAAGGAAGGCATGATCTTCACCATCGAGCCCATGCTCAATCAGGGGCGTGCCGAAACTCGGCTGCTGGGCGATGGCTGGACCGCCATCACCAAGGATCGCAAACTCTCTGCCCAGTGGGAGCACACTATCCTGGTCACTGCCGATGGCTATGAGGTGCTGACTCTGCGCAAGGAAGAAGACTTCCGCTAAAGGCCAACTCTGCCGAGGAATCATTGTGGATCACGAACTGTTTGACCCTGGCCAATTCCAGGCGGACCTGGCCCTCAAGCGCAGCCCGATTCCGGCTTTCAAGAAAGCCCTGCGCCATGCCCGCGAGGTATTGCAGGCACGTTTTGAGGGCGGCCGGGACATTCACAAGCTGATTCACGATCGGGCCTGGCTGGTCGATCAGATCCTGCGCCAGGCGTGGACTACCCTCGGCTGCCCCGACGAAGCCGATATCGCCTTGCTGGCTGGCGGCGGCTACGGGCGCGGGGAATTACACCCCCATTCGGACATCGACCTACTGATCCTGCTACGCGATGGCACCGGCGATCGCTACAACGAGGCTATCAGCCACTTTCTCACGCTACTCTGGGACATCGGCCTGGAAGTTGGCCAGAGCGTGCGGACCATCAGCGAATGCCAAGACGAGGCGCGCGCCGATGTCACCGTGATCACCAATCTGATGGAATCACGGACACTGGTTGGTGACGAAGCCTTGCGCCAGGCCATGCTCGACGCTGTCGGGCCGCAGCACATGTGGACCAGCGCCGAATTCTTCCGTGCCAAGCGCGCCGAGCAACATGCCCGTCACGCCAAGTTCAATGACACCGAGTACAACCTCGAACCCAACGTCAAGAGTTCACCCGGCGGGCTGCGTGATATCCAGACCATCGGCTGGGTCGCCCTGCGCCACTTCGGCACCAGCGACCTGCGCGAACTGGTCGAACAGGGCTTCCTGAACGAGCCGGAGTACAACATCCTCGCCGGCGGTCGCACCTTTCTCTGGCAGGTACGCTTTGCTCTGCATGCCCTGGCCGGGCGCGCCGAGGACCGGTTGCTGTTTGATCACCAGCGCGCCATCGCCCGTCTGTTCGGCTTTGAAGACAACGACGCCAAGCTTGCGGTCGAGCGCTTCATGCAGAAGTACTACCGCATCGTCATGTCGCTGTCGGAACTTAACGACCTGCTGATGCAGCATTTCGAGGAGATCCTGCTGCGCGATGCCGAGTCGGCAGAGATCCAGCCGCTCAACTCCCGCTTCCAGGTGCGCAATCACTACATCGAAGTGACGCACCCGCAGGTATTCAAGCGCACGCCCTTCGCGCTGCTGGAAATCTTCGTGCTGATGGCCCAACATCCGGAGATCCGTGGCGTGCGCGCCGACAGCATCCGCCTGCTGCGTGACCATCGCCATCTGATCGATGACAACTTTCGCAGCGACATCCGCAACACCAGCCTGTTCGTCGAACTGCTGCGCTGCCGCGAAGGCGTGCACCGCAACCTGCGTCGCATGAATCGCTACGGCATTCTCGGGCGTTATCTGCCGGAATTCGGCCGTATCGTCGGGCAGATGCAGCACGACCTGTTCCACATCTATACCGTGGACGCCCACACGCTCAACCTGATCAAGCACCTGCGCAAGCTGGGCCGCCCCGATTATCAGGAAAAGTATCCGCTGGCCTGGAAGATCTTCTGCCGCCTGCCCAAGCCGGACCTGCTGTACATGGCCGGACTGTACCACGACATCGCCAAGGGCCGTGGCGGCGATCATTCCGAGCTGGGTGCGATCGACGCTACGCTGTTCTGCCAGCGTCATCAATTGCCCGCCTGGGATACCCACCTGGTCAGTTGGCTGGTGGAGCATCATCTGCTGATGTCCACTACCGCCCAGCGCAAGGATATCTCCGACCCCCAGGTGATCCACGACTTCGCCGTCCAGCTGGGCAACCAGGTGCGCCTGGACTACCTGTATGTGCTGACCATCGCCGATATCAACGCCACCAACCCCAATATGTGGAACTCCTGGCGGGCCTCGCTGCTGCGCCAGTTGTATACCGAGACCAAGCGCGCCCTGCGCCGCGGGCTGGACAATCCGCCCAATCGCGCGCAATTGATCGCCGACACTCAACATGCCGCCATGGATATCCTGGTACGCACGGGCATCGACGAGGAGGACGCCGAAGCGCTCTGGGCACAACTGGGTGACGATTACTTCCTGCGCCACACCGCCAGCGATATCGCCTGGCATACCGAAGCCATCGTGCAACATCCCGAGCACCGCGGCCCGCTGGTGCTGATCAAGGAAACAGCCCAGCGTGAATTCGAGGGCGCCACCCAGATATTCCTCTACACGCCCGAGCAGCACGATCTATTCGCCGTGACTGCCGCAGCCATGGATCAGCTCAACCTGAGCATTCAGGACGCCCGGGTGATCACCACCACCAACCGCTTCAGCCTGGATACCTATATTGTGCTGGACGCCGATGGCGGCCCGATCGGCGATCATCCCGAACGCATCCGCGAGATCAAGGCCGGGCTGCTTGAGGCACTTTCCGACCCCGACGCCTACCCCGCCATCATCCAGCGCCGGGTGCCGCGACAGCTCAAGCACTTCGCCTTCGAGCCCGAGGTCACCATCTTCACTGACCATAGTGGACAGCACACCACGCTGGAATTGAGCGCGCCCGATAGGCCAGGCCTATTGGCCAGAATGGGAAAAATATTTCTCGATTTCGACATCAGCGTGCAAAATGCGCGCATCGTCACGCTGGGTGAGCGTGTGGACGACGTATTCGTGATCACCGATGCGGACAATCAACCACTGTCCGATCCGCAATTGTGCGAGCGATTGCAGAGCACCATCATCCGTACACTCGGCCCCCACACCCAGCAGTCGGATAACGGCATACCCCATTCAATCGTGTTTTGAGGATCGACCCCGGATGAACCAGGACCTGCAGCAACTGCAACCCTACCCCTTTGAAAAGTTGCGGGCACTGGTCGCCGATATCACCCCCAACCCGGCGCTGTCACCGATATCCCTGTCGATCGGCGAACCCAAGCATGCTTCGCCGGCCTTCGTGCTGGACGCCATGGCGGCACACCTGGACAAGGCGGCCATCTACCCCTCGACCGCAGGCCTGCCGGCGCTACGCCAGGGTATCGCTGACTGGCTGAGCCAGCGTTTCCAGCTGCCCACCGGCATGCTCGACGCCGACCGGAACGTATTGCCGGTCACCGGTACCCGCGAGGCGCTGTTCTCCTTTACCCAGGCCGTGGTGCAGCGGGACCCGCAAGGTCTGGTGGTCAGCCCCAACCCCTTCTATCAGATCTACGAGGGCGCAGCGCTGCTGGCCGGCGTACAGCCACATTATCTGGCTTGCGATGCCAGCAATGGGTTCATCCCCGATTTCGACAAGGTGCCGGCAGATATCTGGCGGCGCTGCCAGTTGCTGTTCATCTGCTCCCCCGGCAACCCCACTGGCGCAGTCACCTCACTGCACACCCTGCAGAAACTCATCGCGCTGGCGGACGAGTACGACTTCGTCATCGCCTCGGATGAGTGCTACAGCGAAATCTACTCACCGGCCCAACCGGCTCCGGTCGGTCTGCTGCAGGCCTGTGCCAGTCTGGGACGCACGGACTTTTCCCGCTGCGTGGTGTTTCACAGTCTGTCCAAGCGCTCCAACCTGCCCGGTCTGCGCTCCGGCTTCATTGCCGGCGACGCCCGTCTGCTCGAACCCTATCTGACCTATCGCACGTATCACGGCTGCGCCATGCCGGTCCAGACTCAATTGGCCAGTCTCGCCGCCTGGCAAGACGAAGCGCATGTACAGACCAACCGCAGCCTGTACCAGGCCAAGTTCGATGCCGTACTGGACATCCTCGGTGATGTCATGGACGTCCAGCGCCCCGATGCCGGCTTCTATCTGTGGCCCGTCACGCCCATCGATGACGAAACCTTCACCCGTCGCCTGCTGGCCGAGCAGAACGTGGCCGTGGTACCGGGACGCTACCTGTCACGCGATGTCGAGGGCCATAACCCTGGCGCCGGTCGTGTGCGCCTGGCGCTGGTTGCACCGCTCGGCGACTGCATCGAAGCAGCGCAACGCATTCGTACCTTTATCAGGAGCCTCTGACCATGATCACCCTCTACGGCATCAAGGCCTGCGACACCATGAAAAAAGCCCGCACCTGGCTGGACGAACATGGCGTCGAATACCAGTTTCACGACTACAAGAAGGAAGGCATTGATGCTAACCGGCTGCACGCCTGGTGCACCGAACATGGCTGGGAGAAAATTCTCAACCGCCAGGGCACGACCTTCCGCAAGCTCGATGACGCAGACAAGCAGGACATCGACCAGAACAAGGCCGTCGCTCTCATGCAGGCCAACCCCTCAATGATAAAAAGACCGGTACTGGATACCGGCTCACAGCGTCTGGTCGGCTTCAAGCCCGATCTCTACGCCGCTGCCTTCTGACTACATGCACAAAGGAACCACCCCTGATGAGTGACCATTTCAGCCTGGCCCTGGGTATCGGCACCCAGAACAATGCCGGTGACTGGTTGGAAGTGTACTATCCCCAACCACTCCTGAAACCCGATCGCCGTATCGTTGCCGTTTTCGCCGAGCAGCTCGGCTACGACGGTGGCAACCAGGCCATCAACTTTAACGCCAGTCAGTGCGCCGCACTGGGCAAAGCCCTTATCGATGCAGGCTTTGCCGAGCTCGGCGCATTGGCCAACCAGTTGGAGCACAGCACCCGCCCGCTGGTCGCCACCATTCTGGAAACCGATGACGCGCCCATCACCACCCCCGGTGCCTATCTCAAGCTGCACCTGCTGTCGCATCGTCTGGTCAAGCCCCATGAAGTGGTGCTGGCTGGCCTGTTCCCGCTGCTGCCCAATGTTGCCTGGACCAACGAAGGCGCCATCGACCTGAGCGAGCTGCCCCAGCGCCAGCTGGCAGCCCGCCTTGAGGGCCGCGATCTGCAGGTGCACAGCGTCGACAAATTCCCGCTGATGACCAACTATGTCGTGCCCAGCGGTGTACGCATCGCCGACACCGCCCGAGTCCGCCTGGGCGCCTACATCGGCGAAGGCACCACCGTCATGCATGAAGGCTTCATCAACTTCAATGCGGGTACCGCCGGTACCAGCATGGTGGAGGGCCGCATCTCCGCTGGCGTATTCGTCGGCAAGGGCTCGGATCTGGGTGGCGGCAGCTCGACCATGGGTACACTCTCCGGCGGCGGCAATATCGTCATCTCGGTGGGTGAAGGCTGTCTGATCGGCGCCAACGCCGGTATCGGCATCCCGCTGGGTGATCGCTGCACCGTCGAAGCCGGCCTGTACATCACCGCGGGCCTCAAGGTCGCGCTGCTGGACGACGCCGACAACCTGGTGGAAATCATCAAGGCCCGCGACCTGGCCAACCAGCCCGACCTGCTGTTCCGCCGCAACTCACAGACCGGCTCGATCGAGTGCAAGACCAACAAGAGCGCTATTCAGTTGAATAGCATCTTGCATGCGCACAATTGAGTGATTGAGTGAAGGAAAAGCCCGGCTCGCCGGGCTTTTCTTTATGCCCGGTTTATCGCAACGCCAACCAGCGCACCACCGAACCAGCACGCCAGGCCTCTTCACTGGCCGGCACCCAGGCCAGCACATCCGCAGCCATCATGTTCGACAGCATATGCGACGCCTGGCGCGGTAACGGTGCGAGGGTTGCAGTGCCACTGAGTGGATCTGTCCTTAACTGCATGCGTAGCCACTGATCACGCTGGTCGGCCGGCATGGCATCCTCCTGTAAGGCGGCATAGCCCCACTCCGGCTCAGCGTCCTCACCTTCCAGGGCGCGAATCACCGCTGCCACATGCACAACCAGCCCCACGAGTACCGCTGCCGGATTGCCCGGCAAGCCAATCAGTGGAATGCTACGCCCGGCTTGAGTACGGGTGCCGAACCACAGCGGCTTGCCGGGCTTTTGCGCCAATTTCCAGAAATGCCGTGTCAGCCCAAGACGCTCTGCTGCGTCCGGCACGTGGTCCCGGTCGCCGACCGACACACCACCGGTGGTGATGACCGCATCCGACTCCTCCAGCGCCTGTGCCAGCGCCTCGCACACATTATCGAAACGATCCGCCACCACACAGCAGCGCACCAGGGGCTGGCCACGCTGCGCCAGCCAGCCGCGTACCAGCGGCCCGTTGGCATCAAAGATTTGCCCAGGTGCCAGCAGCTCTCCCACCGGTTTCACTTCATCACCGGTCACCAATACCGTTATCCGCGCCCGGGGATGCACTTTGACCCGCGATACACCGGCCATGGCAAGCGCCGCCAGGCGGCCCGCATCCAACCGCAGGCCAGGGTCAGCCAGGACAGCCCCCCGTCGTAATTCCTCACCACGCAGACGCAGATCGGTCGCTGGCGCCAGTGCACGCTCGACCCTGACCACACCACCCTCACCCACCACCCATTCCTGGCGCACTATGGTATCGGCCCCCGCCGGCACCGGTGCTCCGGTCAGAATGCGCATGGCGCAGCCCAGTGCCACTGCCCGGGCCGTGCTCTGGCCGGCGGGAATCTCCCCGCTCAGCGTCAACCTTACCGGCCGCTGCGGCGAGGCACGTTGCAGGTCCTCACTGCGCACGGCATACCCATCGACTGCACTTTGATCGAACAACGGCAGATCCACTGCCGCCCGCACCGTTTCCGCCAGCACCTGCCCCAGTGCCGCTTCGATGGGCAGCTCCTGCGCCGACAGCGGCGCCAGCACCCGTCGGTAAGTCGCCAGAGCGTCCGCCACGGACAGCAAGCCCTGCGTTGTTCCGCATGCCATCAGTTGTAACCACCCGGATGCGGCTGGCCGGCCCGACATACCTCCAGCAGGTGCACCAGACCAGGCAACAGCGCCGCCAGCGTTTCTTCAGCCCCGCGACGGCTACCGGGGAAGGTGATCAGCAGGGTATCGCCGGCCAGGCCGGCCACGCCCCGCGACATCATCGCGTAGGGCGTTCGGCGCTGACCGAAGTCCCGGGCCGCTTCCATCATCCCCGGCAGCTCGGTGGTCAATAGCGGCTGTACGGTCTCCACGGTGCAATCCCTCGGCCCGACACCCGTGCCGCCTACGGTAATCACCAGCGCTATACCCTGCGCCAATTGAGTCTGCACTGCGTCGCGCAGCTGCGTGGGTTCATCGGGCAACACCTGGTAATGCACCGGCTCAAAGCCGGCCGCGGACAAGCCGACCTGCACCGAACGCCCGGCGGTGTCCGGCTTCCGGCCAGCCGCCACGCTGTCCGACAGCACGATCACCGCTGCGCTCAGGGGTGCCCGCAGATATCGGCGAAACTGCGATTTGCCCCCGGTTTTCTCCAACAGCCGACCATCGGTGATCTCCAGGCGATCCGGGCTGGTATGCGGCTTGAGCATGTCATACAGGGTCAGCGCCGCCACCTGCGCTGCGGTCAGCGCTTCCATCTCGACGCCGGTGGGGCCGATGGTCTGCACCTCGGCGAAGATGGTCACCTGTTCTTCGCCCAGTTCGAAGATCACCTCAGCCCGGTGGATCGGCAGGGAATGGCACATCGGCAGCAGTTCGTCGGTGCGCTTGGCGGCCAGTATTCCGGCAATGCGGGCAGCCTGCAGCGCATCGCCCTTGTCTGTGTCGCCGCGCCGCAGTCGCTCGATACAGTCCTGCGGCGCCCGCAGCCGGCATTGGGCCCGGGCGCTGCGGAACGAGTCTGGCTTGTTGCTGACATCTTTCAAGGGCGATCTCCATCACAGGTGTCGCGGGCGTCGGGGCGAATGCAGCAGCCCTGCACATAAGCGCTGCTGCCATCGGTGTAATGCTCTTCCTTCCAGATCGGTGCCTGGTGTTTCACTTCATCGACCACATGACGGCAAGCCTCGAAAGCTTCCGCACGATGGCCCGACCGGACCACGCAGGCGATCGCCACATCACCGATGCGCAGCGAGCCAAGCCGATGCACCACCCGGCAATAGCTTAGGCCGAAACGGCGGCAGGCATCGTTTTCAATATCGGCGATGCGCTTTGTCGCCAGCGGCGCATAGGCGGTATAGCTCAGGCTTTCCACTGACATGCCCTGATGATGGTTGCGTACGGTACCGACAAACAGCGCCAGCCCTCCGCACTCCGGATAGCGATCCAGCGCCAGCAAGGCCTGAATATCGATAGGTTCATGGGTCAGGTGCAGCATGCTCAGCCTCCGGCCACGGGTGGCAGCAGAGCCAGTTGGCCACTCGCCGGCACCGGGTCGGAGCGCAGTAGCACCTCGCTGCCACAGACCACCGCACACTGGTCCAGCCGTGGCTGCAAAGCTGGCCAGTGATCCGCCAGCAGCACCAAAGCATCGGCCACCGTCGCTGGCGGCGGGGACGCATTGAGCGTGAGCCGCTCATTGCCTGCCAACAACGGAATCAGCTCACCATAAAATTCAAAAGACAGGTTCATCAGCCCCCCATTCCATGCATGGTTATCAATCGTGCCACCGGGCCGGGCGTCGCCGCATAGCCAGCGTCCTTGTGCCAGACCCGTTGCGTAATGCGCTGGCGCAGCGCGCGGTCATCCTCGCCGCTGCGTAGCGGCGTCAGCAGGTCGTGCCCCTGGCGAGAAAACAGGCAGGTGTACAGATGGCCGTTGGCGGTCAGTCGGAGTCGATCGCAGGAGGCGCAGAACGGACGCGTCACGGTCGAGATCACGCCTACCGTGTAATCACCATCGAGCCGATATTGGGTAGCTGGGTTCGAGCTGCGCGGCAGCGCCTGCACATGATGGAGCTGCTCAAGGACGCCAAGGATCTGTGCTTCGGACACCACCTGGCCTGCCTGCCAGCGCCCCGGCTCATCCAGCGGCATGTACTCGATAAACCGCAGCGGCAGCTGCCGTGATCGCGCCCACGCCACCAGTGGCAGGATCTGATCGTGGTTGTAGTCCTGTATCAGTACCGCGTTCAGCTTGACCGCAATGCCACGGTCGCGGGCCCGCTCGATGCCCGCCAGCACCGGCGCCAGCGGGCTACGGGTGAGCGCCTGAAAGCGCACCTCATCCACCGCATCCAGACTGATGTTCAGATCATCCAGGCCAGCCTCGATCAGATCGTCGAGCAGCATAGGCAAACGGGTGCCATTGGTGGTCATCGACAGTCGCTTCAAGCCGCGTTCGCGCAGGCGCGACAATGCCGCCACGCAGGCCACCACGTCCTTGCGCAACAGGGGTTCACCGCCGGTCAGGCGAATCTCCTCGATACCGGCATCGACAAACAGGGTCGCCAGCCGTACCAGCTCCTGCCGGTCCATCAGCTCGCGGCCGGGCAGCCATTGCGGGTGCTCCGGCATGCAGTACCGGCAGCGGAAATTGCAGCGGTCGGTGAGAGATAAACGCAGCTTGCGTTTGGAGCGCCCGAAACGATCCTGCAGCAGCGGGCTGGTGGCCATGTCCATGGTCAGCTTCCTCGACTCAAACGGGCGCAGGCGTGGGCCATGTCTGCGGGGATATTCACACTCCATAGCGGCTCCGGCTGCACGTCGGAGAAGTCCACCGGCTGAGCGCCGATACTGGCCAACCAACGGCGCGGCGCACGCTCGCCGTTGTCCAGGGCGGCGGCGAGATCCGCTTCCAGGCTGCGATGCAACAGGCAGCACAGGTAATGTCCCTGCCCACCTGACGCGGCATATACCGCCCTCAACTCATGACCGGCGCGGGTGGTTAAGCGAGACAGCAGATCATCGGGCAATATCACCGCGTCGCAGGGAATGATATGTACCCATGGTGTGGTGGCCGTACGCAGCGCAGCCAGAACACCCGCCAGCGGGCCGCGAAAGTCCGGCCAGGGGTCATTCACCACCGGGACGCCCAGAGCGCGGTAGGCGCATAGATTGCGGTTGGCGATGATGAGCCTGGGTATTCCCTCGGGCAGGGTTTGCAGTATCCGCTCGACCAGGCTGCTGCCGAGAATCGGTATCAACCCCTTGTCCAGGCCGTGAAGCCGCCGCCCCTGCCCGCCGGCGAGAATCGCTACCGTCACGCCCTTCACGCGTTTTCCGCCAATCGCGCATTCGCGATCAGCGCGCGAATTTCAGGCTGGCAGGATCCACAATTGGTGCCCGCTCTCACACAACGCCCGACCTCTTCCACTGAGGTCAGGCCGTTATCGCGAATAGCGTCGAGAATGGTATTGCGGCCTACCGAGAAGCATGAGCATACCGTCGCACCGGCATCGTCCGCCGGGTCCACGGAGCGGCCCAGCTTGAGCCCGACCACATCCGCCTCGGACAACGCCTGCTTCTCGAACAGGCGCCCCAACCAGCTGCGTGAAGGCAAGTCGGCGCGGGGTGACAGATAAACGCAGGCCAGCAAACGATCAGCATCGAGCGCCGCGGCGCAGTAGTCCTGGGTGCCATCCTGGTGAACATCCAGCCAGATCGAGGGCTGCCCGACGCCCAACAGCGCTCGGCTCCACTGTTGCGGGTCCTCGATCAGACCCCGTCCGGCCAATTCATAACGGAGAAAGCCATCGCCCTGAATCCGTACCCAGTAAGCCGGCGCATCTGCCTTCGTGAATTGCAGGGGCGAACGGCTGAAGACCACCGCATGCCAATCCACCGGGAAAGGCGACACCAACGCCGGCGTGTGCTTGAACTCCGGCTCACCGGACAGCGGATCGACCACCGGATTGACCAGCGCACCCACGCGCGCATCCGACGCATTAAGGTCATTCCAGTGGATGGGCACGAACAGCGTGCGGCGAGGTTGATCGGCAGTGCAGCGCAACCGCGCAACCATCGCGCCCCAGCGACTGGCCACGCGCACCAGAGTACCGTCCTGCACCCCGCAGAGCATGGCTTCATAAGGGTGCATTTCCACGAAGGGCTCCGGCAAATGATTGGCCAGACGCGATGCTCTACCGGTCCGAGTCATGGTGTGCCATTGATCACGGATACGACCGGTGTTAAGTACCAGCGGAAATTCGTCATCCGGCGCGTTGGCCGGGGCGCGGGGTGGAGTCGGCACCAGCCGGGCCCGGGCATCCGCATGAAAGAACCGTCGATCATGGAACAACCGCGGGGTGCTGTCCCCTCTTCGCAAGACTGGCCATTGGCATGGGCGCAGGCGGTCGTAAGCGTCGGTATCGAGACCCGCCAGACCACCAATATGAAAAGCCCGTTGTACACCGTGCTGATCGTTGCGCCAGGCGGACAGGCGTGCGTGCTCATCGAATATCTGGTGTGGGCCTTGGTAGTCGAATCCCTCGAACCCGAGTCGGCGAGCCACTTCACATACCGCCCACCAGTCGGGCTTTGCCGCTCCCGGCGGCGGCAGAAAGGTCTTTTGCCGGGACAGGCAGCGTTCCGAATTGGTTACCGTACCGTCTTTTTCGCCCCAACCCAGCGCCGGTAACACCACCTGCGCTGCAGCGGCGGTATCGGTATCTGCGAACAGATCGGAGACCACCAGCAGTTCGCAGCGGTCCAGCGCTTCCCGTACCCGATCAGCATCCGGCAGACTGACCACCGGATTGGTAGCCATCACCCATAACGCCTTGATGCGGCCATCATGCACCGCCTCGAATAGGTCCACCGCTTTCAACCCCGGCTCGTGGGCAATGACCGGGCTCTGCCAGAAATCCTGCACCAGTTGCCGATGCCGCGCATCGTTCAGTTCCAGGTGGGCGGCCAGAGTATTGGCCAGGCCGCCGACCTCCCGTCCGCCCATGGCGTTAGGCTGACCGGTGATGGAGAACGGTCCCATGCCGGGCTCGCCAAGTCGCCCGGTGAGCAAGTGGCAATTGATGATGCTATTGACCTTGTCGGTGCCACTGGAGGACTGGTTCACACCCTGGGAAAACACCGTTACCACTTTCCGGGTATTGGCGAACATCGCGTAGAACGTCTGCAGCATCGCCACGGGGACGCCGCAGGCCTTGGCCACTACTTCCAAGCGGCCGGCGCTGGCGCGGGCAGCAACCAAAGCTTCGGCGGCACCGCCGGTGTGATTGGCGACAAACTCGGTGTCCACTACGCCGTGCTCTTCCAGATAGGTAAGCAAGCCGTTGAACAGCCACACATCCGAGCCCGCCTTCACCGACAGATGCAGATCCGCCTGCTCGCAGGTGGCGGTCCGGCGCGGATCGACCACCACGATACGTTTCTCCGGGCGCTCGCGCCGGCTTTGCATCATTCGCTGATAGACGATGGGATGGCACCAGGCGGTATTGGAGCCCACCAGCACTACCAGATCCGCCTCCTCCAGATCCCGATAATTACCACCCACCAGATCCTCGCCGAAGGCTCTTTTATGGCCGGCGACGGCAGAGGACATGCACAAGCGGGAATTGGTATCGATGTTGGCGGTACCCAGCCACCCTTTCACCAGCTTGTTGACCACGTAATAGTCTTCGGTCAGCAACTGGCCGGAAACATAGAAGGCCACCGCCTCCGGGCCGTGCTGGTCGATGATACGCCGCATGCCGGTGGCCACCCGATCCAACGCCTGGTCCCAGGAGGCGGCCTGCGTCCGCCCCTCGCCATCACGCAGCAACGGTTGCAGGCAGCGCCCTTCCAGTCCCAGGGTATCTGCCAGCGCGGAACCTTTGACGCAGAGACGACCGTAGTTGGCGGGATGCTCCGGATCGCCCTGGATGTGCAACCGGTTCGGCTCGCCTGCTTTACCCACCGTGGCGATCACCCCACAACCCACGCCGCAATAGGGACAGGTAGTACAGGTCATGCGTCCATCTCCGCCAGCGCACCGGCCAGAGTCTCGGACGCCTCCAGCAGCGTCCGCACCAGCGGTTCGCAACTGCCACAGCCAGTAGCAGCGCCGGTACAGGTCTTGATGGCGGCCAGGTCGCAGCACCCGTCGGCGAGGGCCTGACATAGCGCCCCTTTGCTCACGTTCTGGCACTGGCAGAGGATGGCGCTATCCGGCAACTGCGTGACGTCGAGATTCAGGGGCGCGCCCAGGGCAGGCAGGATCAGCTGTTCCGGCGTCTCAGGCAGCGGCATGGCATTGAGCATCAGTTGCAACAACGTATTGTATTCCCGGGCCTCCCCTACCAGCACACCGCCCAGTAGCTGGCGCCCGTCCTCGCTTACCACCAGTTTCTTGTAAATCTGCTTGCGCTCATCCTCATAGCGGTAGCAACAGGCACCCGGCGTGCTGGCATGGGCATCACCGAAGGAGGCGACATCCACGCCCATCAGTTTCAGCTTGGTGGACATATCAGCGCCGGTGAACTGCCGCGTCGGCGTGCCATCGCGCGCGTGTCGCAGATGATCAACCGCCACGCGCGCCATCTCGTAACCCGGCGCCACCAGGCCATAAATGCGTCCCCCCCAGAGCGCGCATTCACCAATGGCATACACAGCGGGATCGGAAGTACGACAATGGTCATCGATAACGATGCCGCCCCGCTCGCCTACTGCCAGACCCGCGTCGCGGGCCAGACTGTCCTGGGGACGAATACCCGCGGAGAACACCACCAGATCCGCTTCCAGATGTTGACCGTCGGCAAAGTTGAGCCGATGACGGTAGAACTCACCGTCGACGATTTCCGTGGTGCTCATGCCGGTATGCACCGACACGCCAAGCTGCTCGATCTTGCGTCGCAACAACCTGCCGCCGCCGTCATCCACCTGCACGGCCATCAAGCGCGGCGCAAATTCGAGCACATGGGTCTGCAAGCCGATGTCGTGTAGCGACTTGGCCGCTTCCAGACCGAGCAGGCCACCGCCGATCACCACGCCCACTTCAGCATCGCGACCGGCGGCCATGATTGCCTGCAAATCCTCGATGGTGCGGTAAGTCAAGCAGCCGGGGCGTTCCCGTCCCGGTAGCGGCGGTACAAAGGGATAGGAGCCGGTGGCGAGCACCAGCTTGTCGTACCCGAGCGTCGCGCCCTTGCTGGTCAGGACCGTCTTGCTGTTCAGGTCGATGTGCTCGGCACCTTCTCCCACACGCAGCTCGATACCATGGCAATCAAAGAAGCCCGCTGGCACCAGACACAGATCCTCGCTGCTGCGCCCGGTGAAAAACGCCGATAGATGTACGCGATCGTAGGCCGGGCGGGGTTCTGCACATAGCACCGTCACCTGATAGTGTTGGTGCAACCCGCCGGCCACCAGGTGTTCGAGGTATTTCTGGCCGACCATGCCATTGCCAACCACCACCAGCCGTTGCTGCTTCATCACTGTCTCCCTCAGGCCTGATACTCAGCGCTGTTGTCCGCCGCCAAGGCAGATCGTTGCGCCAGGGCATCCTGAAGCAATGCCTCTTCTTGTACTTTATGAGCTGCGGAAAAGCGCACGGCGATGGCGCACAAGGCACTGATCAATACCACAGAGCCAAGAATGAACAGGGTTTGCTGCACTTCTCCGACCCACAGCAGCAGAAAGCCGGCCGCGACCGCACCCACATTGCCTCCAGCACCGACAATACCGGCCACACCGCCGAGTGCTTCGCGATCAATGAACGGCACCAGTGCATAGGTGGCGCCGCAAGCCATATGGGTGAACAGTCCGAAAGCGAGCATCGACAGCACCGCCAGATGGAAGCTGTCCATCACCGAGAACACCAGCAATCCAAGCCCCTCACCCACCATCAGCACAAACAGCACCTTGGTGCGCGCATCCAGACCGCCACGGCGCGCCACCTGGTCGGAAACCCAGCCACCGAGCGCACGGGCAAACAGCGCCAGCAGGCCGAAGCTGCCAGCCACCAGCCCAGCGGTCTTCAGTGACATATCGAAGTTGTCGAGAAAATAGATGGCCACCACGTTATGCATGAATATTTCCACACCAAAACAGGCGCCATAGGTGATGAATAACAGCCACACGCGGTAGTTGCCGGCAGCCAACTTGAAGCTCTTCCAGCCGCCTTTCTTATCCATGCCGGGTAATTCCCCGGCGGCATGCAACTCGCTGAAGTTGCCCGCCATGCAGTCCTGGGTGTAACGCCAATAAAGAAACGCCATCACCAGCATCAACACACCGGGTACCAGCAAGGCCACGCGCCAGCCCAGCGCCTCTCCGGCGCCGAGCATGATTACCGCACCCAATACCAGGGGCATGATCGCCTGGGCGGCGCCGCCGCCGGCATTCCCCCAACCTGCCGCCGTTGCATTGGCCGTACCCACCACATTGGCTGCATACATCACCGACGTGTGGTATTGGGTGATCACGAAGCTGGCGCCCACGGCACCGATCAACAGGCGGAAGAACAGAAAGCTCTCGTAACTCTGCGCTGAGGCTACGCCGAACACCGGAATGGCACCCAGCAACAGCAGACCGGTGTAGGTTTTTCGCGGGCCGAACCGATCACAAAGCGGGCCGATGATCAGACGAACCAGAATGGTAATCGCCACCGCAGCAATATTGATGTTGGCAATCTGCTTGGTGGTCAGATCAAACTCGCCCCGGATCACCGGCATCAGCGGGGCACAGGCGAACCACGCGAAAAAACAGACGAAGAAGGCCATCCAGGTCAGGTGGAACACCCGGGTCTGAATCAGGCTCAGATCAAGAAGTTGCAGGCGGGTTGCTTTATCAGTGTGCACAGATTGCGCTCCTTATCAGGACACACTGGGAACAGCAATTGCCATGCCATGGCTGTAAATGACGCGCAGTAACGGACCGCAAGCCAGCCGCGCTGACTGCTTATCCGAACCATTAATGTTTTATAGAACAGAAGATTAGGGGAGTTTTACCAGGCACCCCTGATTGCCGAGACCCGCCTGGTATCTTGTCCTGGATGTGCTGCTTACCGCCGCCTTCGCCGCCCACTTGGGGTGCAGCTCTTGCTTCGGTGTATGGATCAGGTGCAGATGATGGTGCTGATGCTCAAGTCAGTATCGTCAATGGGTTTAGTTCACGGGCCAGTTATTTCGCCGGTCTGGAATGAGGCCGCAAAGCGGCTGTCACTTCAGCTGCTTTTTTGAAAACTCGTTCTTGGGCAAGCCCGACTTCGCGCGCGGATAAAAAATCAGGCCAACCCATATCAGAGTGCCCCAATGACAAGCCCCCAACCGCAAGGAGAGTTGTATCACCCGAAACGCAACCCAATGGTCGAACGCCACCGGATGCACCATAGCCAGCATCAGCATGCCCACCCCGGTCACCCACTTCAACTGCCGCGACAACCACTCGGGAACTCCTTCCGCTTGAACCCCTTTTAGCCTGAAAAGGGGTATTTATAACTTCCTTCCACCACGGGTGCGCCGTCGGCCACCTTATCCTTGATTAAGGAAAGAACAGCTTGCTCTTGATCCTTACGGAAATAAATGGGATACAGGTGTAGATGGTGCTCTTTATTTGTAAGGTCAACCTCTGCTGGGTCAATTACCTTGTTTTCCCAATCAACACTAAATGCAATCAACCCTTTTCGTTCATCCAATAGAGCCTTGCGAATCTCTGACCAGATGACCTCATCACGACGAAATCGTTTGTAGATTGCCTTGTAGTTTGAGTCACCACCCACGGATGCCAGAAGAATGCCCACCAACGCCGGGCCTGCCAGTGCGGCAATGGATAGCGCGGGATTGCTGATCAGAGCCATCAGGATGATGCCGACGATGATAAAGGGGAATACCTTAAGGAAGGTAAACACCAAATCGGGGATATCCTGCCACTGGCAAATCTCCAAGCGCTTTTCGGTGGCGCGATAGACGAAGACGGTTTTTTCCATACCATTCTTATAAGTAAGAAAAATGATTATTGTTATTGAAAAAAGAAATCCGCTGGCCATCAAACCGTCGCCTTTAGTGTAAAACACAAGAGAGGCTATCATCATCGGAACAACAATCACTCCAGCCAAGCAAATCCAGATCAGAATATTTCGATCAATAGCTTTTACAGTCCAAGTCAAGACCTGCGGCTCAGCAGCATACTGCCACTCTATCTGATCAGATAAATCCAGTGTTTTTATCCACCCGGTACGTCGCATCAAATAACTCCCAAAGAAACGGCATTACGTGAGCCAACAGGAATACTATCAATTACTAACAACTTAACATCCTCATCAGGCTCGGCTAACTGCCCTCTTATGTAGGGATTCTCGTGTAGGCCACCTGTTTTCACACCATGGAGATCGATACTGAAGCGGTAGCCGAGATTATCCGGGCGATTCATGATTGCTGAAGGATAGTGGATCTCGAGCTCGAGTCGATCCATTCCTCTGCTATGAGGCAGGTGGACAAGCCAGACCCGCCAATCTACTGCCATGTATTGAGCTGGCGGCTGGTGTCTATATTGACGGACATCCAGGGCATCCCATTGCCCAATTTCCTCCAGAGCAACCCAGTTTCCATCAGCAAAGTAGTTGGCATACATATTTTTTCGGAATTCGGTCTGCCTAGCCTTACTGAACCAGCTCCCTTCTGTCACCATAATCGGATAGATACGGATATCTTGCCCTGCCACATCAGGCGGCAACATCAGCTTAAGCCAGACACCGTTGCGGTTAGGATTATCATGGTCACTTAATTTCCATTTCAGTGTTTGCGTCAAAACGGTTGGGCGCATCAGTAATTCATGCAAGGCTCTCAGCTCATCCTTGTTGCCCTCTTCCGTATCTGACCAGTAGTTTGCGGCTGATTTACTCCAGCTACTACGGTGCAGCCATAACCTGAACCCTTCCATTTTCAGGCTCTCTACAATCAAGGTGGTGATCAAATACGCGACACCTATTACTGCATATGCGATCACCGTCCAAGGAGCAAATGCTGCCCCCACGGAAAACACACCTGCCATTGCCCCTAATGAACTGGTCGCTTGAAAGGAGGCTACTCCAAACATTCCAATTACCGTAAAGAGCTTTGCCGTCTGAGCCACTTGTTCACTGCTAGATTTGGCGTTACTGATGTCCTCTCGGATCTGGACAAACTCGGCTCCCGACGCGATTACCGCCAACCCCGACATGGCGAAGGCTCGCTTGGCAAAGGTCTTGAACAGGGCCTTATGCTGTCCGTGATCCGGATGCCAGTATTTGGCTGCGGCATCTACAAGACGCACCTGAACAGCCTTACCTTTAACGGTTGCCTCACCAGTAAGACCAGCCATCCTCGCCCAAACCGGCATTATCGCCAGCGCAGTCAAACCACTGAGCATGGTGGCGGCGGCTGTGCTGACTGATAGCTGGTCCTTGGTAGTCCACTCGCCGCTGGCTCCGGCGTCGGCCATGGCGGTGTGGAAGTTCCAGAAGTTCAGCACCGTGACCAACCCTGCCAGCCCCTTGTTGATATTGTTCCGGACCCAGTCGTTGGCTCGTTTGATATAGCTTCCATAATCCTTGGCTTTGGCTTCCAGCTGTTGGGCCAGCTCAGCTCGACCGAGGGTTTCGATGGTGAAAGCCCGCTGCTGAATGACTGTCTGCTGTCGTTGCACGCTTATCTCGCCACGCGCAAGAATTTTGGCGGGCATTTCCAGCATCAGGTTATCCAGTTGTTGTTTGAGCTGTCTCACATCCCGGGTGGCAGCTTGACGATCATGGCGTGCTCCGGTGCGCGCTACGTGGCTCTGGGCATTGAGTTTACGGGTGACCATGACGACCTGTCGCGTCCAGCGTGCGTGTTTCTGTCGGTACTCTGGGTCGAGGATGAGATAGGGTCTGATTTCATCGACTGTGCTTTGCACTGCCACGCTGATGGTCAGATAGGCAACGGGTTTCCATTGCGGGCCAAGCCGGCTGCTGACGGCGGGCAGCAGTTTGTACTCGAAGGCTTCCCAGAGGTCTTCGAAATGTTGGCTGGCGACCTTCAATAGTGTGTCATAGGCGCGTTGGGCCGGTTGGCTCATACGCTGAAACAGGGCGCTGTTGCGGATGGTTTCGTTGCTGAGTACGTCGGTGATTTCCTGTGAGCGCTTCGCAACTGAACCGGCTACCGCCAGGTTGATACCTTCCTGCTCGGTAAACTCCTGTGCCAATCGGTCAATATTCGACGCCAGCTCCTTGTCGAAGTTGTAATGTGCCAAGCCCATCAGGGTGTTTGGTTCGGCGTAGTCCTTGATAACCCAGTCACGACCGGCTTCATGTTGAGTGAGTAGACCCAGCCAGGCATCCGCGTGTTCTATCAGGCTCAGGCATTGACTCTCCTCGGTCTGATCATGAAATACACAGAGGGGGTCTGTCCCCAAACGCTTCAGCCAGACGATCAGGTCTTCAAGACAGATATTCAGTGAGGCCTGATGGCCGTCGAGCTCTACACGCTTTTCCAGTACATATTGCTGAGCTTCGCCAAAGCGCACCTGCCCGCGCAGGGAGTCTCTGGCTCGCCACTGGGCCAACAGCATATCCACGCGATCGACGATGTCTCCGCCATATTCGGCGTTCAGCAAATCCCGCTCTTTGATGGCCTGCTGGAGCCCGACGGTTCCTCCATTGGCGGCATCGAACTGCTGCATGACCCTCGCATCCAGATAACGCTGGGCTTTCCGTTTGAAGGTGTGAAAGGCTTGGTCATCCACATTGAGTGTGGTTTCCAGATCAGAGAAGTCCGCTCCCGCCAGCATTTCCACATACTGAGCCACTGTCAGCCGGTGCATATGCTGTTCTTCAAACTGGGCCAGGGCCAACGCTGGGCCAGCCGCTTGCATGCTCAGGTCTTCAAGTATGCCCAGCGGGTCATCCAGTGCAATGAACAGGGCTGAGTCCTGATCCGGCACGCAGGCCAACACCCGGTCACTACCCAGAGCCGGTTTGCAGGCCTGCTCCGCATCCTGGGCCTGGGTGGCCACCAAGGTGCTGTCGAAACGCAAATCCGCCTTCGCCGTGCCGGGGTCAATATCAGCGACATGCTCTGCTATTTCAGTCAGTGCAGCACAGTGGGGTGCCTGCATGGTGTGGGCATATCCGGCCAGATCGAGGGGGCGCATCCAGCGCGCTTGCTCTGCTGGGTCAGCCATACGTTCGTGAGTGTACTCACTCCACTTCACACTGGAGTAAGCCAGTAGCAACTGGTGCCCTCGTGGATATAACAGGTGGCCCAGCGCGGGCTCCGCGCTACCCCCAACTGCTGCAGCCTGCTTGCTGAAGGTCGCGCCTTGCACACGGTATTCATCCAGCGTGTTGGCTGTCTGGTCGATGACGTACAGCCACCCATCACGCAACTGACGCTGGGTATAGGTCCGCGTGTGCAGAACAGGCAAGGAGTCTGCGCCTTGCCAAGTAGCGGGTATCGGATGCGGGCCCGGTTCACCGCTGGTTTGCGCGGCTTCATCGAGTGCATAGCGCACCGGGAAGATAGCTATTTCCACCTGCTGCAAAGGGCACTGCCCGATACTGGTCATGGGCTTGTCAGCAAACGTGGCGAAAAGGTTGTCTCTGATCTCGCTGGGCGTGCGCATGCTGGTCATGTCGGTAGTCCTTCTGGCTCAGCCATAGTCCGGTAATACTGTTGGAGGCGTTGGTCGGGGGTGAATGCGGCAGTTTGATGATGGCTTAGCCAATGCTGGTAGCACCCATCAGTGACGGTGGCGAAGTCATCGCCATGGGTCAGGCTCAATGCGCACCAGATAACCTGGCTGCGTTCACTGGCCAGCCCCCAAGCCTCAGCGGTGAGTAGCCGGTTATCCAGCCAGCTATCCAGAGCGCTTGGTGTCAGACGCTGTAATGCAACGGGGTGATTGGCTTGCAGACATGCATAGAGGCGGGATTTCAATTGCCAACGATAAGCCTGATCCAGCCCTTGTTGTTGTGCCTCGCCAAATGGATTGCATGGCGATGCACTGGCTCCGGGGTCCGGGCCGTCAAATACCTGCCAACCTGCGTCGGCTGGCTGCCAGGTTACCTGCGGTTGCACGATATGCCATTGGCTGATTGGGCCAAGCACGTGTAATGCGGTGTCACTACCGAAACTGTTCAGCCAGAACCAGGCAACCAGTGGATCGGCATAGCGCAGCAGGTAGGCGTTACCCTGGGTATCGGCCACCTCATTGAACTGACGTAGATGGTCGGCTATCTGTGTCATGGGTGCAGGGCTGGTCAATATAGCCGCAGCCGCGTGCCATTCCGGCTCATCATCGACCTCCTGCCATAGTGTTGAGTCCTGATGCAGGCCGAGCAGGATGGGCCCCAGGTCAGCCAGATCCTGCCAAGGCGTGCCGGCGTAGAGCGGTTCTATTTGCAGTTCTTCATCACGCCGGTATAGGCGCTCCAGCGCTTGCTCATAACGCACACCATCCAGTAACAGATACCGTGTGCTCACGCGTCGCCCCCATTATTTGGGGTACAGATAGCGCACAACGGGGGCGCCAACGACTGTGCCTGCCGCTGCGCTGGTACCAATAGATTGCCGGAGAAAGCGTCAGGTGCTGCTGCGGTCTCCCCGGGCAGCGCCGGCGCCGCCCCACTCCCCTTACCCGCACTCCCACCCGAGTTCATCCGCACCTGCGGTCCGACCATCGATATCCCACTGGGGTCGATCTTGACGAAGCTGCCGCCGGCCTTGAAGGTGATCTCGCTGCCGGACTCGAGGACGACTTTCATGCCGCTGGACAGGTGGATTTCCTGACCGGCTTCGATGAACTGGCCAGTGCCGAGTTTGATGTGCTGGTTGTTGGCGACGGTCAGGTGGTCGTCGGCCTTGATCTCGGTTTTGCGATCGGCATGGGTGGTGTGGTGCTCCTCGGCCAGCAGCTCGGTGTAGCTGTTAGCTTCGACGCGGTCGTGGCGTTCGTTGCCGACGCGGATGTGCTGATCGTGCTGGATATTCTGGTCCCAGTCGCGCTGGGCGTGGATGAAGATCTGTTCTTCACCAGCCTTGTCTTCAATACGCAGTTCGTTGAAGCCGTCGCCACCGGGGCTGCTGAGGGTTTTGAAGGCGCTGCGGGTCTTGTGCTCCGGCAGGCTGTACGGGACCTGGTGGGTCTTGTGGTACAGGCAACCGGTGATCAGCGGTTGATCGGGGTCACCTTCGAGGAAGGTGACCAGCACTTCCATGCCTATCCTTGGGATGGCGATGCCGCCGTAGCGGTCGCCGGCCCAGTTGCTGGCGACGCGGAGCCAGCAACTGGTTTTGTCGTTGGCCTGGCCTTGACGGTCCCAGTGGAACTGGACTTTGACGCGGCCGTGTTCGTCGCAGTGGATCTCTTCGGTTTCGGGGCCGGTGACGACGGCGGTTTGGGTACCCTTGATGGGTTGTTTGGGGTGGTTGTTCTGCGGGCGGTGGATGACGTCCCAGGGGGTGGCAGTGAAGGTGTTGCGATAGCCTTGGGTGAAGTCATCCCCGGGGTTGGTGCTGGTCACCGATTCTTCCAACACTTGGGGCTGTTTGCCTTCGTGGGTTACCGATGTCAGCAGCCAGAGATCATTCCATTCCTGGCGAGGGTGCTCGGTCAGGGCCAGAAAGTGGCCGCTGATCAGGATTGGCTGGTCGCTGTCGCCTTGCGCCACACGGTAGTCGCTGCGGTGGGTTTCTAGGGTTCTGGTGGCCAGGTGTTGGCCGCGGGTGCGGTCTTGGAAACGGCCGGGGTAATCGTAGTCTTCCAGAGTGGGCAGGGCTTCGCTTTGCGCTTTGCTTTCCATCAGCAGGCGCGGCTTT